>NZ_JAWZSR010000004.1:0-404040 GCF_033949965.1 Gracilibacillus pellucidus
CAAACTGCAGAACACATCATATAGCGGAGACAAAACACGAAGACTCCTTAGGGAACAGTACGAGCTGAAGATCCATTTTCATGAAGCGGTCTTCTTCATGAAAATTAGCTGAAGCCGTACCCTAGGAAAGCGAAGTGTTTTGTCGGAGCTTATGCCAGCACTCATCATCAATAGAATGGGAGAAAGTTTAGCCCACAGGAGACTCTCGCTTTTAGACAGTGACACTAGGGCTTGCAGAGTAATTCTCATTTACGCTAAAATAACCATATTGGAGGTTTTATGATGACAGAAATAGATCAAGGAATTCAGTATATGAAAGAAGGGAAGCTTGAGGAAGCGGCGAAGTATTTTACAGAAGCTATCGAGAAACACCCTCAAGATCCTGTTCACTATATTAATTTTGGTAATCTGCTTTTACATATGAAAGATGATGAGCGTGCGGAACGTTTTTATCAAAAAGCAATAGAGTTAGACGAAAAAGCAGCAACAGCTTATTATGGATTAGGTAATATCCACTTTGAACAAGAAAAATTTGATACGGCGAGACAACATTTTCAACAAGCAATAAATCTTGGTCTAGAAGAAGCAGACCCATATTTTATGTTAGGGATGACATTTTTATATGATGAAAAATTCAAACTCTCTCTCCCTTATTTACAAAGAGCAAGTGAATTAAGTCCAGATGATGTTGATGTACAGTTTCAATATGGTTTGGCATTAGCGCAGACAGAACAGTTAACGACGGCAAAATCTATCTTTGAGAACGTATTAGAGCTAGATAAAGAGCATAGTGATGCACATTACAATTTAGGTGTCATTGCCTTATTTGATGAAAATATCGATCTTGCATTACAACATTTTGATCAAGCGCTGCAAATACAGCCCGATCATTTACTAGCAGGGAATGGAAAACAGCAAATTGAAAATATGTTGGAACAGAACGAATAAAGAAAGGAGGTCTTTGTAATGGAAGATAGCCATGTAGTAGAACAGAAGAATTTTATTAAAGGTGAAATGATTCATACTATTTTTGAGAATAAAGAAGAGCATTTTTCCATTGCAAAGATCAAAATTCTTGAAACGAATCAAAAATTTGATGAAACGGAAGTAGTTGTAAAAGGGTACTTCAGACGTTTAGACCCTGGTGAAACCTATGAATTTTATGGACGTGTTGTGGATCACCAACGTTTTGGGCGCCAATTCCAAGTGGAAAGCTATCAACGTTTCTTGCCGGAGTCTAAAGAAGGAGTCATCGCCTATTTATCAAGTGATTTGTTCCCTGGTATCGGTAAAAAAACAGCAGAACGAATTGTCGATACACTTGGTGAATCCGCATTATCACAAATTTTAAATGACAAAGCAGTATTAAGTAATGTTCCCAGTTTGGCTAAGGAAAAACAAGAAAAAGTGTATCAAATACTTCAAGAAAATCAGGGGTTCGAACACATTGTCGTTGAATTATCCAGGTATGGATTTGGTTTGAAAATGGCACAAAAAATGTATACGGCATTTAAAGAAGAAACATTAGATACGTTAAAAACGAATCCATATGCGTTTGTTTTTGAGGTGGAGGGATTTGGCTTTGTTCGTGCTGACCAAATGGCACGAGAAAACAATATTTCACTAGATCATCCTACCAGATTACAAGCAGCAGCGATTTATACGCTTACCAACAGTATGCAGGACGGTCATGTGTTTTTACCAATAGAACAATTAATGTATGAGATGGATCAATTGTTAGATGGAGAAACACACCAAATTGATGTTGATAAAATGACTGCTCAAATTGTCGAGTTAAATACGGAAAAGCGAATCATCGTAAGTGAAAAAAAAGTTTATTTACCTTCCTTATATTATTCGGAAACAGGCTTTTGTGCGCAAATAGAGCGAATTGCTGATAAAAAGATAGAAAAGGTCTTCTCAGATGCAGAGTTATTAAAAATAGTAGGTTCTATTGAAGAAGAGGAAGTACTCAGCTATGGAAAAGAACAATATGAAGCGTTGGAGACTGCTTTGTCAGAGAAGATGTTTATTTTAACTGGTGGACCAGGAACAGGAAAAACAACTGTTATTAAAGGGATTCTCAATGCTTATGCAGAAATTCATGATCTTTCGTTAGATCGAGATGATTACAAAGAGGATGAGGAATACCCATTTGTCTTAACGGCTCCAACTGGTCGTGCGGCGAAGCGGATGAAGGAATCGACTGGCATTGATAGTGTAACGATTCATCGACTATTGGGGTGGGACGGAAAAGAAACCTTTGATAAAGATGAGAATAATAAACTAGAAGGAAAATTACTCATTATTGATGAGTTTTCGATGGTTGATATTTGGCTTGCTTATCAATTGTTTCGAGCGGTTCCAGATGATATGCAAGTAATCATAGTAGGTGATGAGGATCAACTGCCATCAGTGGGGCCTGGACAAGTGTTAGCAGATTTACTGAAAAGTAATGTGATTGCTTCTGTCTCATTAAAGGAAGTGTACCGACAGAAAGAAGGATCGAAAATAATTCAGCTAGCTCATGAAATAAAAAATAATGCGGTGAATGCTAATGGTTTAACGAAAGCTAGTGACTTTAATTTTCTATCGTGTCCAGATTATCAAGTCGTAGATATCGTCAAACAAGTAGTGAAAAAAGCATATGATAAAGGTGTCGATCTCAAGCAAATTCAAGTATTAGCACCAATGTATCGTTCACAAGCAGGGATTAACCGTTTAAACGAAGAATTACAGAAAGTGATTAACCCACCAGAACAAGGTCGGAGGGAAATGCGTTTTGGTGATACGGTATTTCGTAAAGGGGATAAAGTAATTCAGCTTGTTAATCAGCCAGAAGACGATGTGTTTAATGGAGATATTGGTGAAGTTGTCGCTATATTTGAAAAGGATGAAAACCTGGAACAAGAAGAGCAAGTAGTAGTTAGTTTTGATGATAGAGAAGTAGCTTACGCGAAGCCAGATTTAATGAATTTGATGCATGCCTATTGTACGTCGATTCATAAGTCACAAGGTAGTGAGTTTCAGATTGTTATATTACCGATCATCTCTGGATATAATCGCATGCTTCGAAAAAATCTTATCTATACAGCTATTACTCGTGCGAAACAGTCGTTAGTGATATGTGGTGATAAATCAGCATTTTTACGCGGGATACGAGCAGAAGATACTAATAAACGATACACATCACTTGTGCCTTATTTACAGGAGTTATTTGGTACAGAAGATGAGTCTCTGAGTGAGTCTGATGAAGAAGACGTAGATGTAGAACAAGTATTAACAGCTGATGAGCGTTTGTTAGCTGTAGAAATAAAACAAGAGTCATTTTCTCCTTATGATTTTATGGATTAAATGTTTGTTCATTAGATGTTATAAACGGAAGAATTTGGGGTTGAAAAAGAGCTAGTCACCATAGTGGAAGGGCACTACTTCATTAAGATGTCATAATAGATTCTAGATTTACTATTATATCGAGCAACTTTCTTTTTTTAGGGAGTTAGCTCGATTTTTTTATTAGGAAATGAATTCATGAAGGAATAGTAGAAGAAACAATTTAATGTGTATAATTCCGAATTAAGCGGACATACTGGAGACTAAAAGTCGAAAAGTGAGGGAAAGTTTGTGATTTGTCCGAATTGTCGCAGCAAAAATATCGGAATGATTGGTCCAGCTCAATATTATTGCTGGGATTGTTTCATTGAATTATCTGTCCAAAATAATATGTTGCATTTACATGAAGTGGAAATGGATGGTTCGTTAAGCTCATTGGATGACCTGTTTTCAGATGATGAAAGACGTGTAGAGAGGTAATGAAGTCTAATCAAAGAAGAATACGTATAATGCTCCAATTGCTTATTTTATGTCTATCTGTATTATTTCTTTACCTTATGTATATACTCTTTCCATTTTACCAGCATGTATTAATTGTTATCTTGCATGTCTTAACACCATTTATCATTGCTGGTTTTATTGCTTATTTATTGCATCCAATTGTTGAAAAATTCCACCTGCACCATATCCCCAGACCAATAGCTATTTTATGTATTTATTTACTTTTCTTTGGGCTCATTGGATTGGGGATTTATCTATCATTTCCTAAATGGATAGCACAATTACAAGAAATGGAACAAAATATTCCACAATACATTGAAGCGTATCGCACATTTATTTATGGAATTTATGACCAAACCTCTTTTTTGCCTGAGGAGTTCCATGATAAGTTAGATGACTTATTTGAACACATGGAAACGACAATTGGAGATTATATGACGAATTTGTTAATGAATATTCCGATGTTGTTTGATATGTTCGTGATGATAGCGGTAATACCTATTTTAGCTTTTTATTTTTTAAAAGATGCACAAGTATTACAGCGTGGCATACTTAAGCTGATACCGAGCAAGTATCAATCATTTACAAAGAAACTAGCAGGTGATATGGAAGATAGTTTAGGGCAATATATTCGAGGACAAATTTTAGTCTGTTTCTTCGTAGGGTTAATTAGTTTCTTCTTGTTACGTTTTATTGGGATGGACTATGCTGCTGTGCTATCTAGTATTATAGGAATTACTAATTTCATCCCGTATTTTGGACCAATTATTGGTGCGGTTCCAGCCATTTTAATAGCTTTTACTCTCTCAACGAAAATGGTCTTCTTTGTGTTTTTAGTTGTGCTAGCAGTTCAAATTATTGAAGGTAATTTACTATCTCCACTTATCGTGGGAAAAAGCATTCATATTCACCCAGTATATTTAATTCTTACATTATTCGTAGCAGCAAAGACGACCGGAATCATTGGAATGATTTTAGCTGTACCTATTCTAGCGATAGCCAGAGTTGCTGTTCCGATGATTATTAAGCAAGTAAAAGCAATTGACAGATAGCCAAAATTTATCTATAATATGCAAGCGAAGTGATATAGTAAAACGTTGAAAAACCTGAGTACTGAATTACCTTTTAAAAGAGAGGGATTTCCATGGCTGAAAGAAATTCTAATTGCTCTGATTCAGGAAGCTAGTTTGAAGTGCAGTTAAAACCTGCCGGCGACATCTCCGTTACAGATGCTAAGGTGACAGTCATTTTAGGCTGTAATTAGGGTGGTACCGCGGATATAACTCTCGTCCCTGCTTTTTTATGGCAGTGACGGGCTTTTTTTATATACAAAATGTTACATATATGGAGGCGAACAGTAATGAAACAATTAACATCTGCACAAGTGCGGCAAATGTTTTTAGACTTTTTTAAAGAAAAAGGACATGCGATTGAACCTAGTGCTTCATTAGTACCAAAGGATGATCCAACATTACTTTGGATCAACAGTGGTGTAGCGACATTGAAAAAATATTTTGATGGTCGTGTTGTTCCTGATAATCCGCGAATTGTTAACGCACAAAAATCAATTCGTACAAACGACATTACAAACGTAGGTTATACAGCAAGACACCATACATTTTTTGAAATGCTAGGGAATTTCTCTATCGGTGACTATTTTAAAGATGAGGCAATCGAATTTGCTTGGGAATTTCTAACTGGTGACAAGTGGATTGGTTTTGACCCAGAGAAATTATCTGTTACCGTTCACCCAGAAGATGAAGAGGCATATGTGTTATGGCGTGATAAAATTGGCTTGCCAGAAGAACGAATTATTCGTATTGAAGAAAATTTTTGGGATATTGGTGAAGGACCAAGTGGACCAAACACTGAGATCTTCTATGACAGAGGAGAAGAATATGGGAATGATCTAAATGATCCAGAACTGTATCCTGGCGGGGAGAACGAACGATATTTAGAGATTTGGAATTTAGTATTTTCTCAGTTTAATCATAATCCAGATGATACGTATACACCATTACCAAAGAAAAATATTGATACTGGTATGGGACTTGAGCGACTTGTTAGTGTTATTCAAAACACGAAAACAAACTTCGAGACAGATTTATTTTTACCAATTATTAAAGAAACTGAACGTCTTGCAAATACTACGTATGATCAAGCAGATGAAACAGATGTGGCATTTAAAGTTATTGCCGACCATATTCGTACAGTAGCATTTGCTGTTAGTGATGGTGCATTACCTTCTAATGAAGGAAGAGGTTATGTATTGCGGCGTCTATTGCGTCGAGCAGTTCGCTATGCGAAACAAATTGGTATCGAAAAACCGTTTATGTATGAGCTTGTTCCTGTTGTTAGTACGGTGATGGAAGAATTTTATCCAGCAGTACAAAGTAAGCAAGATTTTATTCAAAATGTGATTAAAACGGAAGAAGAACGTTTCCATGAGACATTGCAGGAAGGTTTGCAAATTTTAAACACGATTATTGAAGAAGAAAAAGCAAAAGGAAGTAAAGTATTCCCAGGTGAAGAAGTATTCCGTTTATATGACACATACGGATTCCCGAAAGAATTAACAGAGGAATATGCTGCTGAGGCTGGCTTTACTTTGGATGAAGCAGGCTTTGAAGCAGAAATGGAGAAACAACGTGATAGAGCACGTAACGCACGTCAAAAAGTTGATTCTATGCAAATTCAAGACGGTGTATTAAATCAAATTACAACAGGGAGTGCTTTCGTTGGTTATGATTCTTTACAAACAGAAACAAAAGTACTTGATATAGTTGTTAACAAAGAACGAGTAGAAACAGTCTCTGCTGGTAGTGAAGCATATATTATTTTAGCTGAAACACCGTTCTATGCGGAAAGTGGTGGACAAATAGCTGATAAAGGAACGATTTCTATTGACGGTGTACTTGCTGAAGTGCAGGACGTACAAAAAGCACCAAACGGTCAAAACTTGCATCATATTATTGTACAAGAGGGTACATTAACAACTGGGCAAACAGTACTAGCGCAAGTAGACAAGTCATCTCGCCAATATATTATTAAGAACCACACAGCGACACACCTACTGCACCAGGCATTGAAAGATGTGTTAGGAGACCATGTTAATCAAGCGGGTTCATTAGTTACTGCGGACCGCCTACGATTTGACTTCTCACATTTTAGTGCAATAACGGAAGAAGAATTAACAGAAATTGAGCAGAAAGTAAATGAGAAGATTTGGGCTTCACTTTCTGTTACAATTAGTAATAAAGCAATCAATGAAGCAAAAGAAATGGGAGCAATGGCATTATTCGGTGAAAAATATGGTGATATTGTTCGAGTAGTACAAATTGGTGATTACAGTATTGAACTATGTGGGGGATGTCACGTAAATAACTCAGCTGAAATTGGTTTATTTAAAATTGCTTCCGAATCTGGAATTGGTGCAGGAACTCGACGAATTGAGGCAGTAACAGCTAAAGGAGCTTATCAATTTGTAAATGGTAAGCATCAATTGTTACAAACGGCTGCAAGCCAATTGAAAACAAAAGAAGAACAAGTCCCAGAACGTATTGAACAACTATTTAGTGAAATGAAAGAACAGAATCGCCAAGTGGAATCATTACGAGCGAAACTTTCTCAGCTTGAAGCTTCTTCTATTTTAGATGATGTGCAAGAAGTCGATGGTGTTAAAATGTTAGCAAAACAAGTCGACGTATCTGATATGAATCAATTACGTCAAATGGTCGATGAAATGAAACAAAAATTAGAATCAGGTATTATTTTGCTTGCAGCGGTCAATAATGACAAAGTACAGCTAGCTTCAGGAGTTACAAAAGATTTAATTGAGCAAGGCTACCATGCTGGTAATCTGATTAAAGAGACTGCTAAAATCTGCGGAGGCGGTGGTGGCGGACGTCCCGATATGGCTCAAGCTGGTGGAAAAGATGCCACGAAGTTACCTGAAGCACTTGCATATGTAGAAAAATATGTACAAGCTATATGATAACTTTGGTAATTATCGAGAATTAACGGTATAATAAACAGATACAATCCGTTGTAATTATATTTGGGGGTGCTTCCATGGATGGAATGGACAAGACAATGAAATTTGATTTTTCTGAAGAGCCCATAGAGCAAGATGTTGGCGAAGTATTGCTTATCGTGTATAATGCGCTTGAGGAAAAAGGATATCATCCGATTAATCAAATCGTTGGATATTTGTTATCTGGTGACCCGGCTTATATTCCAAGACATAAGGATGCACGAAACTTAATAAGGAGAATTGAGCGCGATGAAATAATTGAGGAATTAGTGAAATATTACATCAGCGCCAATAATAAGAAATGACAAAAGTATTAGGATTAGATGTAGGATCAAAAACAATCGGTGTAGCGATTAGCGATGCACTTGGATGGACTGCGCAAGGTTTAACAACGATTCACTGGGAAGAACCAGACTATCAATCAGTAGAAGATACGTTTAAACAATTGATTGATGAACATACTATAGAAAAAATCGTGATTGGTTTACCAAAGAATATGGATGGTTCCATCGGTTTTCGAGGTGAAGCATCACAGGATTTTGCCAAATTTATCGAGGATACCTTTGCAAAAGATGTTATTCTATGGGATGAGAGACTTACGACAATGGCTGCAGAAAGAGTTTTGTTAGAAGCAGATGTAAGTCGGTCGAAGCGGAAAAAGGTAATAGATAAAATGGCTGCCGTCATGATTTTACAAGGCTATTTAGATAGCCAATCATAAAGGAGGATTTACTAATGGCATTAGAAGAAAAAGAACGTATTATTATTCCAGACGATAATGGAGAAGAACATTTATTTGAAGTGTTGTTTACGTTTGATGTAGATCAAACTGGACACTCTTACGTAGCAGTTGTACCCGCAGAGCAAAAAGAAGATGAGGAAGTAGAAGTATTTGCTTTCCGCTATGAAGAAAAGGAAAATGATGACGACCTTTCCTTATACCACATCGAGTCAGATGAAGAATGGGATATGGTCGAAGAAGTACTAAACACTGTAGCAGATAGCGAAGAATTATCTGAATAAGTAAAAAAACTGACTGGTATTAACGCCAGTCAGTTTTTTTACGCCATCAACCTTACGTTGTCTAAAAACGATAATCTGTATGAGATAAGCTCTCATCCATTCTAATGTTGATGAGTAGTAACAGACCACTCCAGCAAAACACTCCGCGTTCCTAGGGTACGGCTTCAGCTAATTTCCATGAAGAAGATCACTTCATGGAAATGGATCTTCAGCTCGTACTGTTCCCTCAGGAGTCTCCGTGTTTTGCCTCCGTTATATGTAGTGGTTTATTGCTTGTGATCGGAAATATGTTAAAACTATTCTCAAGTAGGATGTTACTATTGTCCATAGAACGGATTTCTTACTACTGTCTATACAGCATACGTGCTCTATGGACATAGAACCTTCGTTGTTTTCTCTCAAACGTCAGAACGTATAAATCCAGCGAAGGCAGAATACGGAGACTCCTACAGGAATAGCATGAGCTGAAAATCCACTTTTTCAACCACTTTTTGTTGAAAAAGTTAGTTGAAGCCATGCCTGTGGAAAGCGGAGTATTCTGACGTAGCGATAATTCAAACACTTACAAACAACAGAATGGGTGAGCGCATTTCACGGAGTAGCAAACATGGAGTAATGTCCACTCTATTTTATAGACTGCGAAAGTTGTTATAATTGTAGGGGACTACTTAGCATGAGATAGTGGATATTTTAATGATATTTATAACATGTTTAGGTGAAGTTTCTTTCTTGCGAATTTTGTAGTATAATACAATGGGTGAAAGGAGAGTCCTAAATATGAGTAAAGAGAACGATGGGAAAAACGAGACAAAAAAGAAACTTACATATAAAGAAATAGCAGAAGAACGTGGGAAAGAAGCGAGCATTGCGCGTAAAATCTTTTTAGTAATATTGCTTGTCTTAGTAGCAATTATTATTATTGGGGGATATAGTGCCTATAAATATGTTGATAAAGGAACTTCACCTGTTGATCCAGACAGTACAGAAGAGGTTGAAATTAATATACCGTTAGGATCGTCTAGTTCAGATATAGCAAACATTTTAGAAGAACAAGGTGTTATCAACAATGGTTTAATTTATCGTTTTTACGTTAAATTTAATAATGCAGCTGACTTTCAAGCTGGTGATTATACACTATCACCTTCTATGTCATTAGCTGAGATTACAAAAGAATTGGAAACAGGTTCACTCGAAGAAGAGGCGGAACTTCGTGTTACGATTCCAGAGGGTAGAAATATACAACAAATAGCATCTATTCTTGAAGACAAAGCAAATATTGATAGTGATGATTTTCTAGAACAAATGACAGATGAAGATTATATAGAGGATTTAGTGAAGGAATATCCGGATATATTAACAGATGATATTGTTGCAGACGGTATCAAATACCCATTAGAAGGATACTTATTCCCGGCAACATATGAATTTCACACTGATAGTCCGACTATCGAAGAAATCGTATCGCAAATGTTAACCAAAACAAGTACTGTTATCTCGGCTCACCAAAATGAGATTAATGATGACGACTTTTCCGTTCATGAGTTAATTACCTTTGCTTCCTTGGTAGAGGAAGAAGCACCATCAGAAGATGATCGAAAATCCATTGCTGGAGTGTTCTATAATCGATTAACTCAAGGAATGAGGCTTCAAACAGATCCAACGGTTATCTATGCATTGGGTGAACATAAATCAAGATTAACTTATGACGATTATGAGACAGACTCACCGTATAATACGTATCAAGTAGATGGATTACCGATTGGACCGATTGCTAACTTTGGTGAGAGCTCTTTAACAGCTGTGCTTGATCCGAGTGATAATGATTATTTATTCTTCTTGGCCGATAGTGATGGTAATGTTCACTATTCAACTTCATATGCGGAGCATCAACAATTAGAAGAAAAATATATTCATAATCAAGACTAGAAGCAGGGGGAATGAGCTAACCCTGCTTTTCCCCTGTATAAAGAAGGGAATGATAGGTGTGCATAATCAAGATATAATCGATTATTTGAATAAATTAGGACAAGAAGAGGCAGATTGGATAAAGCAATTACAACAAGAAGCTGAAGAACACCATGTACCAATAATGGATAAACAAGGTATAGCTTTACTTCAACAATTGATTCGACTTCATAAACCAACTAAAATACTTGAAATCGGAACAGCAATCGGGTATTCTGCATTAAGGATGTTAGAAGCTTATCCTGATAGTTCGGTTGTTACGGTTGAAAGAGATCAATCTATGTATGAGCGAGCGACTGCCAATATAGAATTAAACAATCAGCAGGATAACATTAACATTATTTTTGGTGATGCCTTAGAGGTTGAGGGAGATATTCAACAACAAGGACCGTATGATATGATCTTCATTGATGCAGCAAAAGGTCAGTATCGCCATTTCTTTGATAAATATGCGCCATTACTAACGGATAAAGGTTTAATCATAACAGATAATGTTCTATTCAGAGGATTAGTCACAAATGCAGAAGAAGCACCAAAAAGATTACAAAAATTAGTAGAGAAAATTAAATTATATAATCAGTGGCTAATGGAAAACCCATTGTATGATACAACCATTTTACCTGTTGGTGATGGAGTAGCGATTAGCGTGAAAAAGTAAAAGTAGAGGTGCACAACATGAGTAAGAAAAAACCAGTAATTATCGGAGTAGCAGGTGGATCAGGTTCAGGTAAAACATCTGTAACAAAAGCTATTCAAAATCGCTTTCAAGACCAATCTGTACTTGTTATCGAACAAGATTATTATTATAAAGATCAATCAGATGTTCCAATGGAAGAGCGACTGCAAACGAATTATGATCACCCGTTAGCATTCGATAATGATCTGTTGATCGAGCATATTAAACAACTAACCAATCAAGAATCAGTCAATAAACCTGTTTATGATTATGCGTTGCATACCAGATCAACGGACAGTATTCCGATGGAACCAAAAGATGTTATTATTATAGAAGGAATTTTAATTCTAGATGATGCGCGATTAATGGAACTAATGGATATTAAAGTTTTTGTTGATACGGATCCGGATTTGCGCATTATTCGTCGTTTATTGCGAGATATTAATGAACGAGGACGTTCGATTGATTCTGTCATTAATCAATATATTCAAACAGTTCGTCCAGCACATCTACAATTTATTGAACCAACTAAAAGATATGCAGATGTAATCATTCCAGAAGGTGGACAAAATGTAGTGGCGATTGATCTATTAGCAACAAAAATCGAAAAAATATTGGAGTTATCATAAAGTGAATGGACAGATTAACAGAGGATCTGTCCATTCAAAAAATACCCCAGATAAAACTATTGAAAAAAACGTAAAAATTTGAGATAGTAGTGGTTAGTAAATAAAGCATTTACATAGTTGATGTTCTATAGTAAGTGTTATTTTTAATCTGATGGCATACAATGATTTGTATGTTGCGATTAACAGTAGAGGATAGAAGGAGTGTAGGATTATGCCAGAAGAAAAAGAGTTTTACATGACGGAAGATGGCTTGAAAAAACTAGAGGAAGAACTGGAATACCTAAAAACGGAAAGAAGACAAGAAGTTGTTGAGCGTATCAAAATAGCTAGAGACTTTGGTGATTTATCTGAAAACTCAGAGTATGATGCAGCTAAAGATGAACAAGCCTTTGTTGAATCAAGAATTGCAACAGTAGAAAATATGATTCGAAATGCAGTTATTATAAAAGATGAGGATGAGAATCCTGATGTCGTATCATTAGGAAGAACTATTACATTTCTTGAATTACCAGATGGTGAAGAGGAAAGTTATACAATTGTAGGTAGTGCAGAAGCAGATCCTTTTGAAGGAAAAATTTCTAACGATTCACCAATCGCAAAAAGTTTATTAGGTCGTTCGATCGGTGAAGAGGTGGTAGTACCAACTCCAGCTGGTGATATGAACGTAAAAATTGTTAGTGTACAATAAGATAAAAATGGATGTCTTACAGGAAGACATCCATTTTTATGTGTTAGTGAGTGGCTTAAGTTCATGCTCTAAGAAATACTCTTTGTTTTTTTCGAGTATTAATTGAAAGACCAGTTTTTCTGGAACTGAACGAATTTGCAATGTCGTATCATCGAGAAAATGAATAAATAAGATCTGGTTTTCCTTGTCATAGCTAATAGATTCAAAGCTACTAAGTTCCCATAAATTGCGATCAAACGTAGTCGTTCTCAACATTACACACGCTCCTTACATTTTCTTTCAATATTGTTATATTCCATATATATGGATAAACTCCTGCAAGTATGACAAAAAAAGCGAGAAATCGTTCGAATTTCCTAAAAATCAGCTTGTCGTGGTGAATTATTTATCTTTTTAGTATAATATTGTTTGGGAGGGTGGAATAATGGCAGATGATAATGTGCAAAAAACAAGAAGAGACAGATTTGAGAAAAAAAGAACGAACACAAAGGCAATAACATGGTTAAGCATTGCTGGAGGAATTTTAGTCATACTAATTATCTCACTTATCGTTTTTGGTGGGAAGGGTAATGATGAGCCAAAGCTAGCAGAGGATGCAGATGAATATGCATTAGGTGAACAACAAAATGATTCTTCCTCTCCTGGTGAAGAAGAAAATGACGAATTAGAGGTTCGAGAGGTCGAACCAGATAGCGATGATGCGAACCAATCAGGTGTGCAATTAAGTGAAGTTGATCCAACAGATTCCAATGTTCGTTCTGCATATGAAGGAAATTGGCAGCCGATTGGAACGGAGCAATCTGAGCCACATACAACTGTGTATGACAATGATTCTGTGGACAGACAAGAGATGGCACGAGCGGTTGAACTAGTTACGGAAATTCCTGTAGAACAACAAGTAACATGGAGAGCGGAACGTGCAGGTGAGCAAAGTGTGCATGTTGTTGTTTCACATAAAGAGAATCAAGATGACACGTATAGAGTGACACTTAATTGGATGGAAAATCAAGGGTGGCAACCTGTACTTTTAGAAGAATTAATAGAAAATACTTATAGATAATTGTGGCAACTGGAGGCTTAAAAATGATAGGTATAATCGGTGCAATGGATGAAGAAGTTGAATTATTAAAAGAAAAAATGGAAATTAGTGAAACAAAAACAATTGCCAATAGTCATTTCTTTGCAGGAACGTTAGAAGGGAAGGAAGTCGTTGTATTAAAATCCGGGATTGGCAAAGTAAATGCTGCAATGGCTACAACGATACTATTTGAACAATATCAACCAGACTTTGTCATTAACACAGGATCTGCTGGTGGATTTCATCAAGACTTAGAAGTAGGTGACATTGTGATTTCAACAGAAGTAGTACATCATGATGTAGATGTAACAGCTTTTGATTATGAGTATGGTCAAGTACCTCAATTACCACCAAGATATGTAGCTGATGCTGTATTAATTGAACAAGCAGTAGAAGCTGTAAAACAATTAGAAGGTACGACTGCTATGAAAGGCTTAATTAGTACAAGTGATTCCTTCATGCAGGATAAAGACAAAGTGGCCTTTGTACGTGGGAAATTCCCAGAGATGATCGCTGCTGAAATGGAGGCTGCTGCGATTGCTCAAGTATGTCATCAGTACAGCAAGCCATTTGTGATCATCCGTGCGCTTTCGGATATAGCGGGCAAAGAATCATCTGTATCATTTGATACATTCTTAGAAAAAGCAGCAACAAATGCAGCAACGCTTATTATGGAAGTTGTTAAGAATTCTACTAACTGATGAAAAAATAGCTGTCGGAATGCCGACAGCTATTTTAATTCATTACGATAATATTCATGAAAAACTTTCATTAGTGCTCTTTTTTCTATTCTTGAAACATAACTACGAGAAATCTTTAACTTTTTTGCAATCTCACGTTGGGTTAATTCATCGTTATTGCCTAAACCAAAGCGATCAATAATCACTTCTTTTTCTCGTTTATCAAGTACACGTAAGTATTTTTGAATCTTTTCCAATTCCATATGCAACTGAATAGCTTCTGTAATATCTTCATTTTCTGCTTCTAATATATCAATAAGACTGATTTCGTTACCTTCTTTATCTTGCCCGATAGGATCTTGTAAAGAAATATCTTTTTTTGTTTTTTTTGTAGCCCGTAGATGCATCAGAATTTCGTTTTCGATACATCTAGCAGCATATGTGGCTAGTTTGGTGCCTTTGCCACTAGCATAGCTCTCTATGCCTTTAATTAGCCCTATAGTTCCGATTGAGATTAAGTCTTCCGCATCTTCACCAGTGTTTTCGAACTTTTTGACAATGTGAGCTACTAATCTTAAATTGTGTTCAATCAACTTATTCCGTGCATTATCATCTCCTTCTTGCATCTTTTTAATCATTTCTGCTTCTTCTTTTTGTGGAAGGGGTTGAGGGAAGGTATTGTTCTTTACATAAGCTACAAAAAATAACGCTTCTTTAATAATCGCAAAAATACTGAACAATATTGACAACATAACACCTCCTAGACAGTAGGTATTCGCCTATATTTCATCATATGCCGAACGTTTGTCCATTGTGTCAAACGTCAAGCATATTCATAACACTATACAAATTTCGATGTCTAAGAGCGGTAGCCTCACACGGAGATAGGCGTTCTTCCATTCTATATTAATAATGGGTGCTGGCATAAAGCTCCGACAAATCACTACGCTTTCCGCGGGTACGGCTTCAGCTAACTTTGGGAAGAAGACCACTTTCCAAAGTTAGTTGAAGACAAGCCCGTGGCATAGAAAACACTATGAAAGCGGTCTGTGCTTGAATAGATGTTGCACTTGTGCTCCGAGGGTGAACGCATTTCATGAAGTATTAAACATGGAGTTAACGTTTGCTACCGCTCTTAGACATCGAAAGTCTTTATTTATAAGAAAAGCTTTGTGACCGATTCTTGATCACAAAGCTTTTGGTTATTTTATCTTCTTTTTTCTAATGAGTCTGCGTATTCGTCTCTTGTTTGACCGTCATGTGACCATGGTTTTACACCTGTTGCGTGTGCGGCACGGCCGATCATATGTGCAGAAACAGGGGCGGTTATAAGGATAAAGATAATTCCAAGAATTAACTTACCACTTATTAAGCCGTGCTCCACATATAAGAAGATAAACGCACCGATCATAATCCCTGCAATTCCAAGCGTTGCTGCTTTAGTAGAAGCATGCAAACGAGTGTATACATCCGGGAAGCGAATGACACCAATAGAAGCAGATAATACAAAGAATGTTCCTACAATAAGAAACAATATGACAATGATATCAATAATGAGCTCAGTCGTCGTCCCTGTCAATGATAACACCCTTTTCTAAATATTTTGCTAATGCAATCGTACCGATAAATAACAGAATACCGATTAATAGTATTACATCATTTAAACGTGTGGTAGCAAGTAATACTGCTACTAGTCCTGCCATCCCCATTAAATTAATACCCATTGCATCAAGTGCAACTGCTCTGTCAGGGTTAGTAGGGCCTTTAATAACTCGATATAAAAGTAATGCAATAGATATGGTGATGACTATCATACATACGATAGTAACTATTCCGATGATTTCTTTCATCGTGTCACCTCCATAATTGCTTTTTCAAAAGTTGTTTTAATTGCTTCAATCGCTGTGTCATTATCATCTAAGTCCATAGCATGTATATAAATCGTGTTGTTATCATCTGAAACAGCTACAGAAAGTGTTCCTGGCGTAAGCGAGATTAAAGAGGTTAACATTGTAATTTCCCAGTTGCTTTTGAGTTCAGTAGGTAAAGCAAATATACCTGGCTTATAGTCTTTTCGTGGCTTATATACCCATCTTACGATATCCAAATTTGAAATGAGTAGCTCCTTTATAAAAAGGAACACAAGCTTGATGATTTTCCAGACACGTCCAAGGTAGAACGCATCTGGAATAAATCTTCTTAACATAAACAGTAACAATGCCCCAATTATATACCCGCTCAGGAAGGATACAAATGTATATGTCTCGCTTAAAAACATCCACATGATCGCGATAACTAAATTTAAGATTATTTGCAGAGGCATAATGATTTACTCCTTTAATATAGATTCAATATAATTTTGCGGATTCATTAAATAGTCTCCGATTCCTTCGATTGTCGGATAGAACCATTCAGCTCCTACTCCAAGTAACACAGAGAAGAAGAGTAAGAAAGCGATCGGGAAGACGAATCCTCTAGCTGCTTTTTTATTAGGCGTAAATGATTCATCTTTTTCGCCCCAGAAGCCACGAATAAAGATTCTCATAACGGATAATAAGATAAGTAAACTTGAAGCTAGAGCGATAATCGCTACAACGATTTGATCAGCTTCCATCGCACCTTGTAGCAATAAAAGTTTACCTATAAACCCACTAAACGGTGGAATACCAGCTAATACGAAAGCGGCAATAAAGAACATCCAACCTAGAAGAGGATAGTGATGAATCAATCCACGCATTTTACGTAAATCACTAGTACCAGCAAGATAAGCAATAGCTCCAACTAGTAAAAATAGAGCCGCTTTAATAATCATGTCATTAATTAAATAATAAACTGAACCAGCAAATCCTGTACTATTATAAACACCGATTCCTAGTAACATAAAACCAACTGCAGGAATAATGTTATAAGCAACAACTAGTTTAATGTTATTCGTTGACAATGCACCGATTGCTCCAAAAACTAAAGTTAGCGCAGCAATCCAAATAAAGAATTCATGCGTAAGATTACGCTCATGAATAAAGATCAATGAAAAGACTCGTAATAAGGAATAGATCCCTACTTTCGTTAATAAAGCACCGAATAATGCTGATATAACAGGATTAGGCGCGATATAAGGTTTTGGTAACCAATAATAAAGTGGGAATAGAGCTGCTTTTGTACCGAATACAAAGAATAGGAGAATCCCAATCGTTGTCAGTACACCGGTTTGCTCTACTTCACCTACACGCTCTGCAATTTGTGCCATATTTACTGTTCCTACAACAGAATACAAGAACGCGATCGTCGTGACGAAAAGCATAGATGAGAATAAATTAATTAACACATATTTTAATGATTCTCGTAGTTGTACTTTTTCGCCACCTAATACAATTAAACCATAGGAAGCCATTAATAATACTTCGAAGAATACAAATAAGTTAAATAAGTCGCCTGTTATAAACGCGCCAGATACACCAGCAATTAGTAAAAAGTAGAATGTATAGAAATAGAATTCTTCCTGTTTTTGACTAAGTGATTTTGGTGCGTAAAAAACACAGGCAATTGCCACGATATTCGTCGTTAGTGCTAGCGACAACGACAGCATATCTGCAACTAACACAATTCCAAAAGGCGCTGCCCAATCACCTGATTCTAGAATGACTGTACCATTTTGGTGTACATAGAATAAAATATACGCGACTACACCAGTATTAATCACTGTAAGCACTTGGGCAAAAACACGCACTACTTTTAATTTCTTATGAAACAGTGCGGCAAGTACACCAGCGATAAGTGGTATGATTATCGGTAATGCTGCTAAGTTACTAATCATTTTCGCTACCCCTTAATTTTTCCATATTATCTGTACCATTTTCCTTAGACGCTCGGTAAGCAAGAACTAATAAAAGACTTGTTACACCAAAACTGATTACGATGGAAGTCAGAATTAGCGCTTGAGGTAATGGGTCTGCATAATTTTCAATTGCATCTTCGAGGATAGGGGGAGCTCCTGCCTTTAATTCCCCCATTGTTAAGATAAATAAGTGTGCACCATGTGATATCAGTGCCGTACCAATAATTATTCGTAGCATTTGTTTCTGCAACAAGTTATAAACTCCTGTTGTAAACAATACGCCCGCAAGAATCGACATTATTATTTCCATTTATTCTGCCTCCTTCTTGTTGCGTAATTTAATCAATCCATAGATGGCAAACGCGGCGATACCAAGTACAACAATTTCAAATAACGTATCAATACCACGCATATCGACTAAAATAACGTTCACGACATTATGTCCGCCACCAATCTTATATGCTGTTTCTAGGAAATAATCAGATATCTTATCAAATAATTTTGTACTATGAGCAGAAATGGCAACAGTAGTCATTAATGCACCAAAGGCAACAGAAATAATGATGTTAATAAGCTTCTGCGATACGTTCTCCGTACGTTCACGTAAGTTAGGTAAGTGGTAGAAACATAATAAGAATAACGCTACTGTAATGGTTTCTACTACTAATTGTGTCAATGCTAAGTCTGGTGCACGGTAGATAACAAATAGTAAAGCTAATCCATATCCAACTACACCAAGAATTAAAATAGAAGCAATCTTGTTTCTTGTGAAAATTGTACAAATTGCTGCAATAGCCATTGTAATGGCAATTAACACTTCAGGTACAGTGATTTCGGCAAGATTAGTGGTATCTAATGCAAATCCATCTGTTAACCATAACGCGCCAAAACTACATACTAATATGGCAACGAGAATGAGTGCCATATACAAACGAAGAGAACCCGTCATATAGAAGTTCGTTAATTTAGCTGAAGCTTTTTCTGATTGATCTAATAAGAAGTCATACGCCTTATTAAAGCTTAATTTACCAGGGAATAAGTTGTAAATACTACTCCAACCTTTTCTGGTAATGGCTAATACTATACCGACACCTACAACGATTAGAGACATATAAAGTGCTGGAACCCAACCGTGCCAGAAATGGATATGAACTTCTTCCATAGGTTGGCCATAGATAGCTTCAGCAGTATGTTGTAAGAAAGTACTATTTACAATATTCGGGAACAACCCGATAACGATAACACCTAATACTAAGATGATCGGTGATACGAGCATACCAATTGGTGCTTCGTGTGGTTTCTTTTCAAGTTTATCTAAGTGTTTTTCACCAGTAAATGTACCGAAGACAAGGTACATAGAGTATACAAAGGTAAAGATACTTCCAAATACAGCTAAGTATGGTATAGCTTGCGCCAATACATTAGCGAATCCAATCGAAGATTCATTTAAATGAAGTGTTGATTCAAAGAACATTTCTTTACTATAGAATCCGTTTAAGAACGGTAACGGCAAGCCTGCCATTGAAAATGTACCAAAGAATGCTAATGTTGCAGAAATAGGCATTAACGTAAATAGGCCACCTAAACGACGAATATCACGTGTACCAGTCTCATGATCAACGATACCAGCAATCATAAACAAACTACCTTTAAATGTAGCGTGATTCAAAATATGGAATACAGCAGCAAAGATAGCAGCACTTGTACCGAAGCCAAGCATCGCCATAATCATTCCTAGTTGACTAATAGTAGAGAATGCTAATATTCCTTTTAAATCTGTTTGTCTCACTGCCATATATGATCCCCAGATAAGTGTTAGGATACCAATTCCGCTGACAAAGACGAAAAACCAGTCGTTTCCTGAGAAGATAGGTAAGAACCTAGCAACTAGGAAAATCCCTGCTTTAACCATTGTCGCAGAGTGTAAATAAGCACTTACTGGAGTTGGTGCTTCCATTGCATCTGGTAACCAGATATGAAAAGGGAATTGAGCAGATTTTGTAAATGCACCTAATAAAATAAAGGCTAAAATTAATCCAAAATAATCACTCGATAGAATGACATCTGCCTGACTAATCATTGCTTGGATACTAGTTGTTTCGGTAATGATGGATAATAAAATAAATCCACCAAGCATACTAAGGCCACCGAATACAGTAATGAGCATAGATTTTAAAGCTCCATATCTAGAACGCTCTTTGTAGTTCCAATAACCAATTAACAGGAATGATGAAATCGAGGTAAGTTCCCAAAATGCATAGAGAACAAATACGTTATCAGAAAGGACAACACCAAACATAGCTGTCATGAAAATTAGTAGATAGACGTAAAATTGATCTAATCTTTCCGAGGTGTGTAAATAAAAGATGGAATAAAGTGTAACAAGTGTACCTATCCCACTAATCAATAATACGAATAATAAGCTTAATCCATCTAAATAAAAGTCGAAGCCGATATTTAATGATGGAATCCAGTTGTACGATTGATTAATAGGTGAAAAATCATTCCCAACGCTTGGAATAAAATAAATAAATATGGCGAGTGGAGCTAAAAGTACAAAATAGCCAGTATGAATTTTTTCCTTCCATTTGCTTAAGAATGGGATGAATATTGCCAGTAAGACCGGCAAAAACACAGCAAATAACATCTAATGATGATCCCCCTTATGTAACTTTTATAATTGTGTTTTGTTAACCATGCTGCAAGTAGTCCATATAACTAACGCATTAACTAGAAATATAGGATATGGACATGAACAACTTGATAAAATTTGTTCTTTTTAATTAGCAGAGTTTCACCTAACGGCATACTCTTTTATTTTAATCTAAAAATAATAAAAATTACAAGAGTAGAGTTCTTTGTTCCGTGAGTTTAACAATATTTAAACGAGAACTTTCCTATTTATATTATGCGGAAAAATTTTTTTCTTATGAATCATACATTTCTTAAACTAGGGATGGATTTCTTCCTAATTTTTTGAAAAGTTATCGATATATAAATGAGCGAGGAAAAGGGGGAGTCTTATTATATAGTAAATGTTTTTCATGGTGCATGATTACGTAATACCTCCACTATAAGTTCGAGTTAAAATGAAGAAGCTAAGTGGAGGGTAACATGGTGCAAGCTTACCAGAAATGGAATCGATGTATAGCTAAGCTAGCTATGTTAGTCAAAATAAAAACACTTAGACTACTGATCAGTCTAAGTGTGAATCCATTGTTTATTTAAGTTGTGTTGAAAATTCGAGATAATCCATCAATGAACGACGCTTTATCTCTTCTTCCATTAATTGTATAAATTCATAACTAAGTCTTAGTTCTGTGGCTTTTTTGTAGGATTCAATTAATAATTCATCAGATAAGTTTTCCAAGACTTGTCCCTCCAATAGATATGCTCTCCTACACGCTATAGATAATGTAGCATGAAAATATAAAACGGACAACTACCCACTTATCTACATTAACTTGTAGATAAGTTGTGCATAATTAGGTTGATGACAGAGCAAAGCTTGTTAAAATGAGTGTGGATGGTGTGAATAAAGTTATCCACAATGCGTTAGGGTGTAGCAATTTGTCGAACGATTTTACGTATACTAAGGGAAAATCATGTTAAATTAAGACTTTTTGTCGCAATCTATGGTATAATTTCTTTTTTCTACTTAATAGTCTTTGAACAAAATAAGAAAATTGTTTATGATAAGGAAAGAATATCTATATTAAAAAATGGTAGAGGTGGACTTAATTGCTGAAAAAATTTATGCCAAATGAACATGTGAAACGTGTTTTGGATATAAATCCTCAAAAATTACGTGAGATGGGAATTAAAGGTGTCATTACAGATCTTGATAATACGTTAGTCGCTTGGGACGTAAAAGATGCTACTCCAGAAATAATGGAATGGTTTAAAAAAATGCAAGAACATGATATAAAAGTGACGATTATTTCAAATAATGAAGAGAAACGAGTAAGTACGTTTTCTGAACCGTTAGAAGTGCCGTTTGTGTCTAGTGCTAGAAAGCCACTTGGGCATGCATTTAAACGAGCAGCTAAACAAATGGGATTAAAGAAAGAAGAAATCGTAGTAGTTGGCGATCAATTGCTTACTGATGTTCTTGGTGGAAATTTTGCAGGATTTCATACCATTTTAGTCGTACCTATTGTTGAGACGGACGGTAAAATTACGAGGATGAATCGAATGATTGAAAGACGTATATTAAATCAGATGCGGAAAAAAGGCATGATCACTTGGGAGGAAAAGTAATGGATAAGATTTATTGTGAAGGTTGTGGAGTAGAAATCCAAACCGAAGATAAGACAAAGGCAGGATATGTACCAGCAAGTGCATTAAAAAATGATCCTATTATATGTCAGCGTTGTTTTAGGTTAAAGCATTATAATGAAGTGCAAGATGTTGAATATACAGATGACGATTATTTACGAATGATTCATCAAATAAGCGATACTAATAGTTTGGTCGTAAAAGTAGTCGATATTTTTGACTTCAACGGTAGCTTTATCAATGGTTTACAACGATTAACGGGGAATAACTCTATTATTTTAATAGGAAACAAAGTGGACCTCTTACCAAAATCTACTAATCAAAATAAGCTTATTCAATGGATGAAGAAGACAGCTAGTGAATATGGATTAAAAGTACAAGAAGTATTTTTAGTGTCAGCAGCAAAAGGACAAGGCTTTGATAAGGTAGAGGCTGAAATAGAAGTAAGAAGAAATGGTAAAGATGTCTATGTTGTCGGATGTACAAACGTTGGAAAATCAACCTTTATTAATCAATTGATCAACCGATCAAGCGGTGTGAAGGATGCAATTACAACATCTTATTTCCCTGGTACTACATTAGGGTTTATTCAAATTCCGTTAGATGAAACAACAGCTATGTATGACACACCTGGAGTGGTGAATCGCAGGCAGCTTGTTCATTATGTTACGGATAAAGATTTGAAAGTAATCACACCAAAGAAAGAAATTAAACCGAAAATTTATCAATTACAAAATAAACAAACACTCTTTTTCGGCGGTTTTGCTCGTTTAGATTTCGAAAAAGGACTCAAACAATCATTTGTATGCTATTTCTCTAATTTATTATTGATTCATCGTACGAAACTAGAGAATGCCGATGAGTTTTATGAAAAACATGTAGGTGATCTTTTACAGCCTCCAAGTCCTGCAACACTTGAGCAAATGCCAGCTTTAGTTAAGCAGACTGTAAAAATACCGAATGAAAAGACGGATATCGTTATACCTGGTCTAGGCTGGATTACTGTAGCAGAAGGTGGAATAACCGTTTCTATTCATGTGCCAAAAGGTGTGCAAATTTCATTACGACCTGCTTTAATTTAAATAAAGATGTGAAAGTAGTACAGGGAAGGGGATAAAAATGGGATACCAATTAGGATTAATCGGACATCCAATTAGTCATTCGCTATCACCTTGGATTCATCAACAATTTTTGGATTTAGCTGAGCTTGATGGGGAATATAAATTATATGAGGGATCTCCTGATAGATTACCTCAATTGTTAGAGGAATTAAAAGCGAAAAAGATTAACGGCTTTAATGTTACTGTTCCATACAAGCAAGTAATTGTAGATTATTTAGATGAGATTGATCCAGATGCAGAACTTTTAGGCGCTGTTAACACAGTCGTTTATTCAAATGGCAAGTGGAAAGGGTATAGTACAGATGGTGAAGGGTATGTCCGTTCATTGATAGAAACATTCCCTAATCTTTTAACTAATCAAACATCTGTGTTATTATTAGGTGCTGGTGGTGCTGCACGTGGCATTTATCGGGCATTGAACGGACAAGGGGTTGCAAAAGTTGATATTGCTAACCGTTCAAAAGACAAAGCTGAACAACTTTTATCTTTACGTATAGATGAAGTCGATTCTAATGTAATAAGTTACCAACAAGCAGAGGAACAGCTTGCTGAATATGACTTGATTATTCAAACAACTTCGGTTGGGATGAAACCAAATGTAGAAGAACAAGTGATTCAGTTGGATAATATTCGTCAGGATGCGGTAGTAAGTGATATTGTCTATCAACCGATAATGACGCAATTTTTGCGTGACGCAAGTATGCGTGGTGCTAACATTCATCATGGTCATGCAATGTTGTTATATCAAGGAGAATTAGCATTTGAAAAATGGACAAATAAAAAACTTGATGTTACGCATTTAGTACAAAAATTAGAAAATAAATTAAGAGGTGAATGAATTGACTTTAACTGGAAAACAAAAGCGTTTTTTACGCGCACAAGCACATCATTTGAATCCCATCTTCCAAGTTGGAAAAGATGGTGTGAATGACAATATGATTAAACAAATTGCAGAAGCATTAGAGAAAAGAGAATTATTGAAAGTTTCTGTCCTACAAAATTGCATGGAAGATAAAGATGATGTAGCAGCGGCTATCGCAGACGGTGCGGAGGCACATATTGTACAAGTTATCGGAAATACAATTGTATTATATAAAGAATCAGAAGAAAACAAAACCATAACGTTACCATAGAAATGGTGGTGGAAAGTGTGAAGCGAGTTGGTTTGTTCGGAGGAACGTTTGATCCACCACATTATGGTCATTTATTGATGGCTGAACAAGCTCATCAACAACTAAACTTGGATGAAGTATGGTTTATACCATCTTATCTGCCTCCACATAAGAGTGAAGCAAAAACAACGGCAGAAGATAGGGTAGAGATGACTAAAGCTGCGATTGAAGATAATCCTGCTTTTAAAGTGAACACGATTGAAGTGGAACGAGAAGGAAAATCTTATACATTAAAGACGATTCAAGCGTTAAAGGCACAATATCCAGACTATCAATTTTACTTTATTATTGGTGGAGATATGGTGGAATATTTGCCGAAATGGCATCAAATTGATCAGCTTATTCAATTAATCACTTTTATTGGTGTGGATCGTCCTGGATCATCGACGAAGCATGTCGTATATCCGGTGGAAATGATAGAAATGCCATCTTTAGACATCTCCTCCACGATGATTCGCGAACGAATTAGTGCAGGACAATCCATTAAGTATTTAACACCAAAAGAAGTAATTACCATTATTAATAAAAATTCGTTATATTCATAAGATGTAATAGTCCTTCTTTTCTCATTTAGGGAGCGTGGAATGAGTGGAGCAAAAAAAAGCATTAAAGATAGTAGAGAAACAACTTACGAAAAAAAGATACGATCATACTGTACGTGTAATGGAAACAGCATTAGACTTGGCAGCACACTACGAACTTGATACAAAAAAAGTGGAGCTTGCTGCCATTTTCCATGATTATGCGAAATATCGCAATCCAGAGGAAATGAAGCGTTGGATTATCGAGGAGAAATTACCACAAGATTTATTGGATTATCATCCTGAATTATGGCATGGGCCAGTTGGTTCGAAAATGATCGAAAGAGAAATCGGTATTGGTGATCCTGAAATACAAAGTGCTATCTATTGGCATACTACAGGTAAAAGGAATATGAGCCTTTTTGAACAAGTTATTTTTATTGCGGATTACATTGAGCCTGGTCGTGACTTTCCAGGAGTAGATGAAGTAAGAGAGGTTGTTTACAAGGACATTGATCAGGCATGCTGGACGGCAGCACGAAATACGATTCAATTTTTAATGAGTAAAAACCAGCCGATTTATCCTGACACATTTCAGTTATATAATGAAAAATTAGGGAGGAACATGAATGGAAGATAAACAATTATTAGATTTAGTAACAAAAGCGTGTGATGATAAGAGAGCAGAGGATATTGTTCTATTAGATATGCAGAATGTATCAGTAATTTCTGATTATTTCTTAATCTGCGAAGGTTCGAATGAGCGACAAGTCCAAGCAATCGCACGTGAAGTGAAAGATGTTGCAGAAGAAGCAGATCTTCATGTAAAACGAATGGAAGGCTTTGACCAAGCAAGATGGGTATTAGTTGATCTTGGCGATGTTGTTTGCCATATTTTCCATCGTGATGAACGCAGCTATTATAATTTAGAAAAACTGTGGGGAGATGCTCCTCAGCTAGAAGTGAACTTATAAAAAATGGCATACTCTAAATTAGCCTATGTATATGATATATTGATGGATGACGCTCCATATAATGAATGGCAAGGCTTTGTCGAACATTTTAGTGAGCAGCGAACGAAGATGCTTGACCTTGGATGTGGTACAGGCAGACTAAGTCATCAGTTTGCTGAAGCAGGTTTTTCGGTGACTGGCGTGGACTACTCTGAAGACATGCTAGCTTATGCAGAATCCAATACGACCAACGTACAATATATTAAGCAAGACGTACGCTATCTAGAAGGCATGAGTGATTTTGATATAGTTGTTAGCCTTTGTGATGTGATTAATTATATTACGACACCAGAAGACTTAATGAAGGTATTTACAGGTGTTAGAGAAGCTTTAGTTGATGATGGATTATTCATCTTTGATGTTCACAGTCTGAAGCATTTTGAAAAAGATATGGTCGGACAAACATTCGCTGAAATTTATGATGATATTTCTTATGTTTGGTTTTGCGAACAAGGAGAAGAAGCGGGTAGTGTTGAGCATGATCTTACTTTCTTTTTATTAAATGAAGAGACAGGCCAATATGAACGATTTGATGAACAGCATAGTCAACGAACCTTTGCTGTAAAGACGTATGAGAAGCTGCTTAAACAGGCTGGATTTAATTCTGTTCGAGTTTATGGAGATTTTTCAGTAGATGAATCAATGGACCTGGAAGATAATCAGCGTATATTTTTTGTATGTAAGTAGGGATAGACCATATTTGGTTTATCCTTTTTTAGTATGGTGAAGGTTTAATTATTTGACCTTGATTCTGCTATCCTTTATTTTAACACTGTACATAATAATTCTTCATGTCGATGATAATTAAAGGAGGAAAGCAAAATGTCAAAACGTGTACTAATGGTTGTCACAAATCACACAACAATTACGGATGATCATAAAACAGGATTATGGTTAGAGGAGTTTGCGGTTCCGTATTTAGTATTCAAGGAAAAAGGCTATAAGGTTACCGTAACAAGTATTGAAGGTGGAGAAGTAGCGTTAGATCCTAATAGTATAGAAGATCATGCAGAATGGAAAGCAGCAGAAGAAGAATTGACATCAACCGTAAAATTAACGAAAGAACATGCTAATGGTTATGATGCAATCTTCTTACCAGGTGGTCACGGAACGATGTTCGACTTTCCTGATAACGAAACATTACAATACGTATTACAGCAATTTGCTGAGGATGAACGTGTAATTGGATCTGTTTGTCATGGCCCTGCAGGAATTGTTAATGTAACATATAAAGATGGATCACCATTAGTGAAAGGGAGAAAGGTTACAGCATTTACGGATAGTGAAGAACTAGAAATGCAATTAGATCAACATATGCCTTTCTTATTAGAAACTAAAATTCGTGAAAAAGGTGCTGACTTCCAAAAGGTTGAAAACTGGACCGATTTCTCTATTAGAGATGGTAATTTGATAACTGGACAGAATCCACAATCTAGTCGTAGTACAGCTGAAAAGGTTGTCGAAGCATTAGAAGCATAACTAAGAAAAGAGAGGGACACGCTTTTTTAGCATGTCCCTCATTTTTTTCTTATTTTGATATACGTGATAATCCGGCTGTTTTGAGCCTTTGATTAGAAAGTTCCTTCATTTTATGGTGAAAATACCCAGATTTAATTAGAGCGATCTCACCAATAGCAAACTCTGTACCAGGAGACGTATTAATCTCGAATAAATAGATACTTCCATGTGGATCAATACCGACATCTATCCCTAAGGAACTTAAATTTTTGCCTGTAGTTTCTTCTATATGAAGCGGGAGGTTTTCACCAATTTGTATGATTTTCTTATTTATTTTCTCCAAGTTGTCAGGATAATTCACTTGAAGGAATGAAGATAACTCCGCTACATAACCGCCTTGAGCTACATTTGATACGACTTTTTGTTTGCCAGCAATACGAACCAAATTAACAACTGTTTCCCACTCTCCATCAACATTTTTCTCTAAACGAATACGCACATCAAATGGTTTCCCGTTTTCATCAATTGTTTCAATATACTTTTGACAAATATATTTCTTCTTAGAAATGAGGCTATAAAGGAATTGATAGAATTCATCATATGTGATTCTCTTTTCCTCTGTTTGATAAACGCAAAGAAATTCTCCATTTTCTAATTTAGTTACTTTATAAATGTTTTCGCCTTTCATTCCACGACTAGGCTTTAAAATGATGGTTGAGTGTTTTGCTAAGAAGTTCATAATATTTTCAGGTTGATTCGTCGTAATGTATGGTATCACAATATCTTTAAACATATCACTGGATTTAATTAATCTGTATTGTTTTGTTTTCGTACCAATCAAATCATTAGAGAGTGTACTCATTTGTCGTAAATAGTTCGTAACTTCTTTATGCCTAAAACAAAGTGTTGCTACATCATTAAAAACTGGGATATTGACGACTTTTGAATGCCATTTATCATTAATCAGTATTTTTCCTGTTACTAGATGATTCTCCATATCTACTTGTTTCGGTGTGTAATAGATCATGGTTAAACCGTAATGGGCACAAGCCTTCGCTAATAATTTATGAAATTCATTTGGTTTTTTAGGGTTCCTGACACAACCTACATATTGTTTTGGTTTATCTTTTTTGAAATTAAATAGCGAATTAATTGGAAACATGTTTTGGGACCTCCTAAAGTCTAAAATATGTAAAACTCTAGATGTTCGTTTGGATGTCGAAATAATTAGTAGCTCGGATACCCATATTATAACTCTTGAAGTAAAAATTAAACCTATTTAATCACTTTTTAATCGAAATGAAATTAGTGTGTAAAGTTAGTAAAAATATTTCGAAAATTTAGTGCCAGACTTTGTGCACGCTACTGTATCTATATGTTGAAATGCAGTAATTTAATTTAGGTCGTTCTAAATTAAAAAGCTGTAACATTAGTTAATGAGCTGAATAAACTGACTATGTATAAACACCCAGGGAGTGATTTGTATGTATTATCAACAATCTTCACATATTAATGAACATCATCACCATAATCATATAAAGAATATGTGTAAGGAATATCAACTATATTTTATGGAGATTCAAACGATGGACGGAGCGACATTAGAAGGAATAATAACAGATATAGAAGAAAATGCGGTAATCTTGCTTATACCAGTTGGTGAAATGGAGAGGTTTGACCAAGAAGATCGCCAATATGGTTATGGCTATGGCTATGGTTATGGTTACCCTAGAAGGTTTAGACGCTTTAGACGATACCGACTACCATTCAGTTTTATTCGTAGTCTGTTTTTCCCTTATTATTACTTCTATTAACAACGTCCATAGTGAAATAAGTATATAAAACAGTGACAGATTTCGTGATGATAAGAGAAAATACTGATCTTGACGAACAGAAGTAGTAGATCCTGCTTTATGGAAGTTGCTTAATGAAGGGGAATAACTAATAGTATTTCTGATAAGTGGATAACTATAATTGAAAGTCAGCCGCTGGATATAACAAGTGTACCATCTACTCAAGCATTGGCCATTTTGTGATATTTTCCATAGTGACATTTACGCACTCATTATCAAAGAGATTGAGAAAATGGCATTGTTTTCAACTTCTTTTCAGATTCTTTAAGTTTAACTATTATAAAAAAACTGCACCTCCAATTGTTAGATTGTGTCTACAATTGGGGTGCAGTTCAATTAGAGGCTTTTTCGTGTAAAGTGACTTAATAGTTAGTGAAGCTAGTTCCTACAATAATTAAAAGAATAAACAAAACGACGATTAATGCAAAACCACCGCCATAACCGTAGCTGGACATTTTCATCCTCCTCTCATGAAACTGAGAAAAAGTATTGCTTACGTTTTATCAGGGTGTAAACGTCTGTAATACCTTCACTGTAAGTTTCCTGATAAGTTTCGCTAACAATAAGTGGGAGTGTAAAACTCCCGCTGATTGAAGTCTCACTTTATTGTATACAAGTTCCTAAAAAATGATTGGGTTTATTCAGCGGGAAACTAACACAATTTGAGGATTGTAAAAGAGGAGGAAAGGAAAATTACGCCTCGACTTTTTTCCCGTTTCCAACCAAGATAATAAAAATAATTAAGAATATAGCACTTATAAAATAGAAAAAGCTAATTGATGACATAAATTCAATAAATAAGCCACCGAAGGATGGGCCAATCAAACTTCCAAAGCTGAAAAACACACCACATAATAAATTTCCTGTTGGTAATAGCTCTTGAGGGGTTAAGTCTGTCATATATGTAATGCCTAAAGAGAACATGGAACCAACAAACATACCTACTAACAGTAAGCAGATAAATAAACCATAAAAAGAATGTTCCACGATGCCTGCTACTGAAAAACAGATAAAGCCTAGCAGAAGTACAATACTTAATATTTGTTTTCTACCAAACCTATCACTTAGCATACCAAGGGGCAGTTGAAAGATAATAGCGCCAATTGCAAAGGCGAACAAGAATGCAGATACATTTTCAACGGGTATTCCAATTCGTAGTGCATAAACAGGAAAATTCCCGTTTAGTGATGTTTCTAAAAAACCATATGTAAATGGTGGTAGAAATGCTACCCAAGCATATTTTGCCGCTTGCTTAAAGCGTTTAAACGTATTTCTAAATGAACTAACTTGTACATCTTGTTCTGGTAGTTCATTTTTCAATGCAAATAAAAATAACCAACCAATAAGACTTAAGCAAGAAGCAAGAATGAATGGTAAGCTTTCACTAATGTTTACCAGTGAAACCATTAATGGGCCTACAGCAAATCCTATTCCGAAAAACAGTCCGTAAATAGCAATATTTCTTCCTCTTTTTTTCTTCGGTGAAAAGGAGGAAATCCATGTTTGTGCACCAAAATTAAGTGCATGGTCACCAATCCCTATGAATAAACGTAAAATAAACCAAAACCAGAATGATTGCCATAATGGAAACAATGCTAATGAAACAAGTACAAGTAATCCACCGAATATTAATAATGGTTTATAGCCAAACCTTCTTAGTGGCTGCTCCATAAAAGGAGAAACTAATAGAACACCAATATATAAACCTGTAGCATTTAATCCATTTAGAAAGGAAGAAACACCACTACTTTCAAAGATGACTGCAATTAATGGTAATAGCATCCCTTGGCTAAAACCAGAAACAGCAACAATACAGACTAAAATCCAAAACCTAAATCGATTTTTCTCCATGTAATCCCTTCACTTCCTATGTACAAAATTGTTCCTCTCACAACAAAAGCAATCCTAACAATTGATAGCAGATTGATTATTTGTTGCGGAAGATAGTCTCCAACATTTGCTATTATATACATTTTCCATAATGAAATAAACTATCTACTTTCCTTTTTCTAATAAAAAATTGGTTGTGTACGGAAATATTCATCACGGTGTAAACGTCCGTAAAACTTCTACTGATGGAACTCTCATTTTATTTTGGATTCGTTCGAGTTAATGGATAAGTTGATCAACTAGATTTGTGTGAAAAGCTGTTGTATCATAACTATATTGTATTTTACATACTGTTAGATTCTTTTCTGAATAATTAATTAAAAATAAGAGGCGATATAATGGATAATATAGGATTAGTATTAGAAGGTGGAGGAAGTAGAGGTGTATATACTGGTGGTGTCTTGCAATATTTAATGGAGCAAGAACTTTATTTACCATATGTAATAGGAGTTTCAGCGGGAGCGTGTAACGGTTCTTCATACGTAGCAAGGCAAATAGAGCGGAATAAGAAAGTAACCATCGATTATGTTAGTCACCCGAATTATTTATCATTTCGTAATTGGGTAAAAAAACGCGAATTATTTGGGATGGATTTTATATTTGATACATTACCCAATGAATTAGTGCCATTTGACTTTGAAACATTTAAAGACACAACGCAAGAATTTGTCGTCGGTGTAACCGATTGTGTGACAGGTGAACCATTGTTTTATCCTAAATCAACCCACGCAGATGACATGCTTACACTACTTCGTGCATCAAGCTCATTACCAATGGTTGCGCCTGTAGTAGAATTTGATCATTTATCCTTAATGGACGGTGGTATTGCAGCTCCTATTCCGATTCAACAATCAATTAAAGATGGTAACAAGAAAAATGTTGTTGTATTAACAAGAAATAGAGGTTACTATAAGAAGCCTCAATCGGTTAATTGGTATATAAAGAGGAAATATCGAGAATACCCTGGCTTGTTACGGGCAATGGAAAAAAGACATACTGATTATAATGACACATTAACGTACTTGTTTGAGGAAGAAAAGAAAGGAAATGTGTTTATTATTGCGCCAGCAGAAAAATTAACGGTCGGTAGAATTGAAAAAAATCAAGCTAAATTAACAGACCTTTATCAAAAAGGGTATCAAGATGTGAAAAAAGTTGGAGAACAGTTAAAAGAATTTTTACAGTAATAGATAAACCTCTCTTGGCCTAACTAACAAGGAGAGGTTTATTATTTGATTAGTGCATTTTTGACATCTATAGCGAGCTCCATTTTCTTTAATGTGTGATAATATTCATCCGTAATATCTGCTTTAATTGGATGTTCTGCCTCTTTTAAATAGTGGATAATTTTCCAATCGTTATACCAATCATTCATTTCCGCAGGCTTTTGTTCGAGCGTACTCCATGCATTCTCTAATAGCGGGCTATAATACTGACTGGGATGCTTTTTTTGTTGATAATCATAGTAGAACATGTCTGGCATAAAGTCATGGCGTGAGCCTGTATGTGGAACCTCAAGTGCTAGTTGATAAATGGATAGAAAATATTCTTCATCAAATAACAAGTGGTATAATCGTTTACCGAGTAATATGCGTTCCTCTAGAGAGCTAAAGTGATGCACGGTTTGACCGATGAAATATCCTGGTTTATACGGGAACAGAATATGACTTAACTCTAATAAATCTTGGGTTTTTTCTTCTACAGTTTCTAAGATGGTTGCTTTGTTATTTTTATTTTGAATTATTCTTTTCTCAATATAACTTTGTTCATTAATAATAAGTGCAATCGTAAGAAGACGGGGATTCTTATAGTTGACGTACTGTTCCCAGATAACCTTCATAAAACGAGAAACGCCAAAATGAGGAAACAAATGAAATAAATTTGTCCCTGACTGAATAGATTTTTCGAATAAAAGTAATTGTGGATAAGCATCTTGAAAGATTAGCCAGTTTGCTCGTTCTAAAACGGAAAAGAAGTATTGTTTTTGTTCTTCTGTGAGTAAGTTTCCAAGTAGAGATCCTTGTAAATCAGTCATATTCCAACCGGCATTACGTGATACCATATGTGCAAGAAAGGACCATTCTATAGCTCTGTTACGATTGAAAAAGTCTAAATAAGAAGCCGTTCTAGTTAAGTTGTTACGATTATTCTTACTTGTTTGTCGCTTTATTTCATGGACCAATTTCACTTCTTTATCGGTTAGAGTAGCTAGAGAAGAAGTGGAATTTTCTTCGTGTTGTAGTGCTTTTTTTATTCGTTTTAGTTCTTCGGCTAACATCATCTAATTAAGTCCTCTCATTAATATACATACCTCTAAGTTACCTTATTAATTGAATTTTATGCGAAAGAGGATGTGGTGGACTGATGAGTTGATTTAACAAGGTGTAAACATCCGTATTTAAATGAAGTTGCAACTAAAAGAGGGAATATTGATAATATGATTGATTATAGTCTATTAAAATTCCCAGTATAGTTATAGTATGAATGAAAGAAATAAAGCATAGGCTATAATAAGTTAATTTTGGAAAATCATCACAGGTATTTTTGTTTGTGCAAATGAAAGCACTTACTCTTTTGAATGGTATTTTTCATCACGGTGCATGAGTCCGTAAAACCCCCACTTCAAGATTCGATTGAAAACGAGGAAGCGAAGATGGGGGATAAACGGACGCTAACTCCCACTGATTGAAGTCTCACTTTATAACTATGAATTTGTAGGGATAATGGGAAGAACAATACGCTAGACATAAAGAGAGCGAATAATTTGTTATGACTCACTAACTTTTTCAAAACAAATAGATATGGAGAGGAGTGTGAGAAAGGGTGGGGAAAACGACGTTTGTTATCTTTGTATTAGCTGGAATTCTATTATCATTTATCTTATTTGTTTATATTCAAAGCTGGCGAGGTTTTTACAATAAAGAGGGTAATCATTTCCGTGAAAACTTGTATCAATATCGTAAAACATTATACGTTTTATTTATAACGAGTTTATTTATTTTATGGGCAATGGAAGTAGTTACTATTGATGATTGGCAACGTTTAGCTGTATTAGCTGTTATTATAATATTTATCGATATTTTTGTATTTTCGACACCAACAATTAAAAGCATCTGGAAAACGGAGTTTCAATCCTACGATCCGTTAAAAACTTATATACGAGAAAATACTTATATGGAAGAAAGACAACAAAATAAATTAAATTATTTCTCTCAACTATTACAAATTACTCCTTTAATTAAGGCAGATATTGATCAAAAACAACTTTCTTTTCCATATGCACTCGATTTATTTCTTAGTTATTACGCAAATACGTTTGGTTTACGTGTTCATCTTTACGAAGCAAAACAAAAAGAGAATGAATTGAATGCTGAACCTATGGATGAATTTTTTAAAACTATCCAGGTGATAAAGCAAACACATACATTAGATTGGGAAAGTATGCCGGATAATTTAACGATGGATGATTCACCTAATGCGGAAGAGAAAATCGTCGAAACGTTGTGGAATGGAGATATCGTTGCGTTAGATCGTGAAGAGAAACATGGTAAAGGTATGGCACATTTATGCCCGATTTTTGCAGCGGAAAATCACTTGTTTATTTTGTTTATTGAAGAGACAAATCAACGCGTATATGAAATGGATGCATTGTTTCTCTCTAATCTTGCTTGTCTTTTCTGTTTTCTTGAAGAGGAAAACTTTGTGAAAGATTAATGAATAAGTAATAAATGAAGTGTCATCCCCGTAAAATGGTGTAGAGTGTGAAAAATCAACGGACGAAAAAGAAGGGCATGAATGGGTGAGGAGGAATTGTGTGAAGACAGTATTAGCTTTTAAGTCAAATATAAACAAAAGGGAGGAACTTAATGATGAAAATGCGAATATACTAAATCAAGAAATGACTCCCTTAAGTGATATTCTGCGGCGGAAAAAATCACCGATTACACAATTAGCAGAAGTATCTAAAACACGCTATACAAAAGATTTGGAGAAGCTAAGACAAAAAGCACTAAAAATGTTATAAGCAGTTGGTGTTCCTTTACTTTCTATTTAGTGTGATAAGGGAGAAGGATTGTATTGTTGTTTATTATGGAAAAAATACAATCTGATAAGAGTGGAAGTGGATGAGGGAGAGATGGTAATACATGGCTAACACGAATAATAGAAGCACCAATCTCATCAATAAAAAAATATCCCCAAAAATTACGCAATGGAAAGGAAAGACTAGAGAAGAGAAACGTCATCAGGCTATGTTAAAAAATATAAAAAAATGGCAAAAGAAACATAGTACTTATCTATAATACATTTTTTCTTTAAATACTTGGTGCTTGAATATATTAATTACTCATTTGTTTTCTTTTTATAAAAAACTTAAGATAGCACAACAGCAGCAATTTTTCGTTTGATTTTTATAAAAAACAAAAAATTCTGAATTCTATCTTGTTTTTTAAAAACAGATAGTGTATGATTACGTTATGGTGATAACTGCATACTTTCTTATCCAGAGAGGCGGAGGGATTTGGCCTAATGATGTCTCAGCAACCAGTCATACGATGACATGGTGCTAATTCCAATAGATAAGAGGATTGACTTTCGTTTGTGATAAAGGCCTTCTTCTTGTAGAAGGTCTTTTTTTTACTGGATAAGATATGCTAACCAAATATCTTTTTATAAGGAGAGGTCTTATGACTACGAAAACAGTAACAGCACCATTTAGAGCAGATCATGTAGGAAGTTTATTACGCCCGAACAATTTACTTGAGGCGAGAAAGGATTTTCAAGAAGGAACGATCACCCAGAAGCAATTACGTGAAATCGAGAATACGGAAATTGCTCGGATTATTGATAAGCAAATTGAAGTAGGATTGGAATTAGTCTCTGATGGGGAGTTTCGTCGTCGCTTTTGGCACACAGACTTTTTAGAGCATTTAAATGGTATGGAGGGATACATTCCTGAGGTTGGATATATTTTTAATGGAGAGGAAGAGACAGAAAGATACAATATTCGTAATATCGGTAAGATATCTTTTAATCCGGAGCATCCATTTATTCAAGACTTCAAAGAATTTAATGCATTAGTCGATGGACGTGCGGTTGCAAAACAAACGATTCCAAGCCCTAACCAATTATTTAATATAGGTATTCGTGATACTAGTATTTATCCAGACATTGAAGACTTTGCAAATGATGTTATCCAAGTGTATCGAGACGCTTTAAAAGCTTTTTATGATGCAGGTGCACGCTATGTACAATTTGATGATGTGTATATTGCTGGTTTGTCATCACCTGATATTCCGTTTAATGATGGAGAATTTACTCGAGAGTATCTGATTGACCTTGCATTACGTGTAGTAAATGGCGTATTGGAAGATAAACCGAGTGATTTAGTAGTTACAACGCATTTGTGTAGAGGAAATTATCGTTCAAATTGGGCATTTGAGGGGAGTTATGATTTAATTGCTCCTACTTTATTCGCAAAAGAAAAAGTAGATGGCTTTTTCTTGGAATATGATGATGATAGATCAGGAGGCTTTAAACCACTTAGCCATATTCCGGAGGGCGGTGCACGAGTAGTACTTGGGCTTGTTACTTCAAAAACTGGTAAGCTAGAAGACAAAGAACAAATAAAAGCAAGAATAGAAGAAGTAACGAAATATGTCCCATTGGAACAACTATGCTTAAGTCCACAATGCGGTTTTGCTTCAACACATCATGGAAACAAACTAACGGAAGAAGACCAATGGAATAAGTTGCGTTTTATCGTAGAGCTTACAAAAGATATTTGGAAGTAAATAATTTGTCAAGCACCCTTCATTTTGAAATGGAGGGTGCTTTTCTTTCTCTATTTCCTCTAATTTTGCGTATACTTCTCTATACTATTCAAATAAATAAAAAAAGATTACAAAAATAGTTTAACGATTCCTTAATAGGTTATAAGAATTGTGAAAGAAAAACATCGTGAAGAGGAAGTGGCAAAATATTAGATATTTTAAATCAAATGGTAAGTGCAATCCCAAATGTTGTTGCTGCACTTTTACTTCTTATTTTAGCTTGGAGCATCGCAGCAGTAGCTAAAGGAATCGATGAAAAAGTTTTTGTGAAAATGGGAGTTCACAAGGGGCTAACAAAAACTAAAATTGCGAAAGATGAGGATCATGGCAAGGATTTATTGACATCCGTTGGTAAAGTAATTAGTTAGTGTAAGTGTCGATAAATTGTTTGAGAAAGTGAAGCCAGCCGGAACCAAAACGGATGAAGAAATCGTTAAGTTATCCACTGTTTTAGCAAATGTTGTATTTGTTCTTATTTTAATACCGATTATCACGATTGCACTTGATGCACTAGGAATGCAAGTGATTGCAAATCCGATTAAATTTGTGTTAAATCAAGTTCTAGCAATAGTTCCAAATATTTTTGTAGCAATCATTTTAGTGTTAGTCGGATACTATTTAGCCAAATTATTAGGCAATCTGTTAATAAATTTATTAAAAGGAACAGGGATTAATAATATATACGGATTGTTAAACTTGAAACAAGAAGGTCAAGCAGTACCTTTTGATCTCGCTAAAATTTTTGGAACTGCTGTAAAAGTATTGGTGCTGTTATTTTTCACAGTAGAAGCTCTGCACTTATTGCATTTAAATGTTCTCAATACAATTGGAGCAGCAATTATTTCTTATTTACCATTCCTAGTAAGTGGTTTGCTTATTTTAATCGGTGGATTGATGGTGGATTTGCACTTTCCTTTGGTATAGGTGGTCGTGAATTTGCGAAAAATCAACTTGCTAAAATAGATAAAAAAATTAATAAAGAAGAATAATGAAATCAAAAGATAAGGTGTGTTTTAGTAAAGTAGGACATCATTAAATAGCGGGAAGGAAAATCCGAACATCAAAGTAATAGTCATGCTTTGATGTTTGGATTTTCCCTGTTCCATTACTTTTTTGTAAGAAAGGATAAAATTAGAGTATTTGTTTAGCGGTGAGCGAGTTTCTTAATCTCCTATTACATAAATTAATATCTGTGGTAAAATGATGGAATAAAAACAATAAATAGAGGTTGAACAATGAAGAGGAGACGTATGTGTATATTACTCGGTTTCTTACTTATTCTATCAATACTAGTGAGGGCGTATTACGATACTAATTATTTTAAAGTAGCAGAACTTCAATTAACAACAACTAAATTAGACAATGGGCAATCTTTTCAAATATTACAAATAACAGATTTACATAATAAGCAATTTGGCACTAATAATGAAAAGCTGATTCATAAGGTGAAAGACATAGATGCAGATGCTATCGTTATAACAGGTGATCTTATTGATCGAAAAACAAGCGATCTGCAGCCAGTATTCACATTAATTGAGCGTTTAAAAGAGATTACTTCACCTATTTATTTCGTATCTGGGAATCACGAATGGGAAAATGAAGAAAAAGCGGCGTTTTTTGCTGGTCTAACTGAAAGAGGTATTCAGATTTTAGATAACCAAAATCAAACCCTAGAAATAGATGGTATAACAGTCAATTTAACTGGTGTAGCTGACCTATCAACAAACCATGATAATATTGTGAAAGCTATGAAAGGAATACATATACAAGATTTTACTGTGTTATTGTCACATACACCGCCAATTAATTCTTACGACGAGTATAGTGATATGATTGATATTGTGTTAAGTGGACATACACATGGCGGACAAATAAGGGTACCATTTATTGGAGCAATTGTCGCTCCTGAGCAGGGATTATTCCCTAAACATCCGGGAGGTTTAGTCTCATTATATGAAAATAAGCAGATATATATAGATAGTGGTCTAGGAACAAGTAATGTACCTATTCGGCTATTTAATCAAAGTCAGATGACATTGATTACAGTGGTGGGGGAGAATAAATGAAACGATTTATCGCTTCTGTTGTAATAGCGTGTATAGTAATGGCGATAGTAGAATTGTATCTTGCGCCGAATTATCTGGTAAAGTCAATTTGTAAGGGGGTGATCTTTTTAGTCATACCTTTTTTCTATATGCGTTTTGTTGGGCATCTATCAGTTAAAACGTTATTTACTGTCAAGTGGAGGAATATGAAGGTACCAATAATATTTGCTGTCGGAGTATCAAGCATTATTTTGTTGTCGTATTGGATTGTCGGGAGATATTTAGATTTTTCGAATGTAACTATTATGCTTGAGGAGAATATGGCTATTGAAAAGAGTAATTTTCTTTTTGTAGCAATATATATTGCAATTATTAATTCGTTATTAGAGGAATTTTTCTTTAGAGGTTTTGCTTTTTTAGCATTAATGGAATATACAACGAAGCAAATTGCATCGTTATTTAGTGCTAGTATGTTTTCGCTTTACCATATAGCAATGATGACAAATTGGTTCTCAATCCCCTTATTTATGTTAATATTGTTCTGCTTGTTTATTGCGGGTTTATTTTTTAATAAATTAGATGAAAAAGTAGGGAGTATATTACCGTCGTGGTTAGTACATTTGAGCGCCAATGTTGCGATTAATATGATTGGTGTGATGCTGTTTGAGATTATTTAGGTGCCATTTGCTTTTTCGTTGCTAATAATTAAGGTTACAATACATATTAGTTGGAAACAAAAAAGGGAGAAATATGCAATGAATATGAAAAGAATATGAAAAGAATGATCATCATGGAAAGTATCTACGCGGTAATAATAGCTATCGTTATTTCTATTATCATGAAAAATGTTCTAATAGGTGTTCTTGGTGGTATAACGATAGGAGCAATCATGATTATTATAATGAGCCTGATTATAAAAAGAGAGAACCGTAAACGTGAGAATGTATAATTTAGTGGGCATCAAGAAATACTATCTGTAACCACAAGGTAAAGGAGATAGATTAATGGATGCACAACGAGCTCAAGAGATTTTAGAAGCTAATGAAATGAAAAATGTGATGTATAATGGTGAGCAAGTATACATTGAACATGTTGATCAAGGAACAGGAAATGTTACTGTCCACCCACTAGATAACCCAGGTGAGAAAATGATGGTTACGGTTGATCAACTTCAGGAACATTAAAGGTGAATAAAGATATTCCCATAAGAAGTAGGAAATATCTCTTCTTATGGGAATGAAAATAATGTCTTAAATAAATTAAAAAAATGCAGGAATTAAATGATTTATATCGAATAATATATATTGAGGTTCTTTTTTAATTAAGAAAGTATGAAAATAAGTCGTATTTTGCGGTTTCCCGGGCAATACTAATGTGAATTAACAAGATTATTTCCACTCAACTAATCGTTTTATTCCTCTAGTCTTTTTGCGATCATTTGTTTATCTTCATGAAATTTATGATGTGTTTGTGTAATCAGATCTTCAAAAAGTCCATTCAAATTCTTCTCTAATGATGCGATGCCGACACCTGTTACGCCACCTGTTACGCACACTTTTTCTATTAATTCATCTAAAGTGAAATGTTTATCTTCTAACAACTTACCAAAACCAATAAACATTTTTTCCAGCAACACGGTTGCATCGTTTGTTGAAATATTTGTTTGTGCAACTGCATCCTTAATGTACCTCTCTGCTAAAAATGCAAAAAAGGCTGGACCACAAGATACCATATCTGAAGTTATTCTCATAACGTTCTCTTCGATTTCTACTGGTTCGGAAAATTGACTGCACTTTTTGAGCAAGATCTCCTTTCTAGCTGGTTCTACTCTATTTCCACATGTTAATAATGTGACACCGCTTAATGAATAGTTCGTAATACTAGGAACCATTCGTGCTACCTGACAATCAATTAATGATTCTATTTCTTCAATGGACATGACGCTCGTTATAGATACTAACAATTGCTTATCAGATAACAGCGGCTTCATTTCTCTTAGTATGTCTACCATATCTATAGGCTTTACACATAAAAAAATCGTATCTACGTGGTTAATTAACGTAGAACTATTTTCTACAACATGTATTTTTGGATATTTTTTTTGAAGCGTATAGGCTTTTTCAATTGTTCGATTCGTAATATAAAGACTCTCTTCGTCTACAACACGTGATTCAAGAAAGGCAGTTACTAATACAGCTCCCATGTTACCAGTCCCGATAATACCCCATTTCATTTTCGCTCGCCTCCTGGATAGTTTCTTACACTATCCTATGAACTACTTTACTATTCTATGATAAAGGAATGATGAACATGACCTGGTTAATAAAAAATTGGTATGTAGTTGTAATTGTAGGAGCAATCATTATTTGGTTAGTTGTGGATCCATCTGTAGAGAAATCTGATCAAACAAGTGTAGAGTTAGATAGGATGGAAGAAGTGGAACAAGAGACAGAGGAGGAAATAGTAATCGATGCAACTTATAAAATTGATGTGAAGGGTGAGGTAAAACAGCCAGGTGTTTATCAAGTATCAGAGAATGATAGAGTGGAAGATGTGATTGATTTAGCTGGTGGTTTTAATGAAGACGCAGATGTCGAGCAAATCAATTTGGCAGAGCGCGTATATGATGAAATGGTTATTTTTATACCTGGAATAGGTGAAGAAGTAGAAGCTAATTTATTTGAAAATCAAGATAATCAAAAAGTGAAAGTTAATACAGCAACAGTTGAAGAAATTCAAACAATTCCCGGGATTGGTGAGGTGAAAGCAAATGCGATTATTGAATATCGAGAGACAAATGGACGATTTAAACAAATGGAAGATTTGACGCAAGTATCAGGAATAGGCGAGAAAACAGTAGAGAAGATGGAAGAATATATACAAATACCATAATGTTATTGACGCTATCTATTAGGAAGAGTAAACTCTTTTATAGAAGTTGAGCAAAACTTATCAGGAAGTGAACGTTCGTTTATCCTCCGCTTCATTTCGTTATTAGAACTCAGAGCTTGAAGTGGAAGTGTTACGGAGTCGTGTCTTGTATTAAAATGGAGTAACTTTAGATTTTGTATAGAATCGAGAAAGGAAGTAATAAAATGGAAAGAATTTCGTGGCATCAATATTTCATGGCACAAAGCCATTTGCTTGCTTTACGAAGCACATGTGAAAGATTAATGGTTGGTGCAACCATCGTAAGGGACAAACGTATTATTGCAGGTGGGTATAATGGTAGTGTATCAGGTAGTGTGCATTGTATTGATGAAGGTTGTTATGTAATTGATGGTCATTGTGTGCGTACAATACATGCTGAGATGAACGCTATTTTACAATGTGCAAAATTCGGTGCTTCTACCGAAAATGCAGAAATTTATGTTACACATTTTCCTTGTTTAAATTGTTGTAAAGCAATTATTCAAAGTGGGATTAAAACCGTTTATTATGCAGAAGATTATAAAAACCATCCATATGCTATCGAATTGTTTGAACAGTCTGGTGTCCATGTGGAGAAAGTAGCGTTAGATCAACATTATATATCACTAAAACCATAATAAAATATGGGGTGAGGGAGGTGATGACCGTTTGTATCAACGATTGCACTGGTTTGTTATCATATATGTTCTCTGTTTTTTGATGAAGGACATTGACGTAAAAGCCTTTATCGTCTTAGGTGTCGTTATTAGTATGTATTTCATTGCTTCGCATCGTTTTCCAAAATGGTTAATCGCCTCACTCATTCTTTTTATGGTAGTATCCTATTATCAGCTCCCTTCATTACCTACCTATTCTCATGCAGATGAAACCAATGCGTCTGATTCCCTTCAAGGAACGATTACTTCACAAGTTGAACATAACGAAAACTATATTCGTTTTGTTTTTCGCACTCTAAATGACAAACGAGTACAAGTCTATTATTTTGTTAATAAGGAAGATATATCACTTAACCACTCTGTTTTCAAGACAGGTGCCACCTGTGCATTAACTGGTACATTTCAATCCATCCCTTCAAAACGTAATCCGGGACAATTTGATTATCAGCATTATTTAGCAACACAGGGAATAGAACAACAATTTGTTATAGATCCGACTCTCTCCAATGATTGTCAAGGGAGTTCAGCTTGGCAAAAAATTGTTGATCTACGCAATCAAATTCTTACACATATCGAAAATCATGTCAGTTCATTTACCTATAGTTGGTTTGCGGCACTCTTGTTCGGTCAACGCGATTATGTAGAGGACGAAACGATTGATTTATTCCAAAATTGGAATTTAACTCATTTGCTAGCTATTTCCGGTTTGCATGTTGGCTTGATTTTGGCCATTGTTTACATGCTTTTCTTATTTATGTTTCGGATAACCGTAGAAAAAGCACAAATATTAATTGCTTGTTTACTGTTTTTGTACCCACTTATGGCTGGGGGAGCACCTTCTGTTTGGCGAGCAAGCTTATTAGCAATTGTTGTTATTGTTTTTTCTAAACTTCCATTGCGTCTTAGTACAACTGATTTGCTTAGTATAGTATTTTTATTAATGGTTATGTTCAATCCATTTATTATATACTCTTTAGCATTTCAGTTTAGTTTTATTGTTACATTCTCCATTATTTTATCAGCTAGGTTATTAAATGAACCAGTATCTTATATGTGGATTGCTCTCAGAGTTTCTCTTATTAGTATGCTCGTTATTCTGCCCATTCAATTACATAATTTTTATCACATTCAACCGTTATCTGTTCTTCTTAATATATTGATTATACCATACTTTACCATTATTGTATTACCACTGTTATTTATAATGTTATTGCTATCACCTATCTCCAATATATTACCAATTTTTGATCATATATTTAGTAAAATTCATTCATCTGTACTTACGTTGTTAAATCAGTTAGATAGCCATATTTCAGCCACATGGGTGATAGGTGAATTTCCATTTGTGCTTTATTTCCCTTATTATTTATTATTATGGATGTTTCTTATTAATTTTGAACGGAAAAAGTGGGTAGAAGCTATGCAATATAGTGTATTGCTGGTTTTGTTATTAGTATTTTGTTCTGTGAAACCATATTTAGATTCTAACGGCTATATTACGATGCTCGATATCGGACAAGGAGATGCGATGGTGATTGAATTACCATATAGGCAAGCAGTAATACTAATGGATGCAGGTGGCAAATTAGAAGCTGATTTTTCACAAGCTTCTTCAGAAATTTTTGACCAAATAATCGATCCATTTTTAAAGTCGAAAGGGATCAGTAAGCTTGATGCAATCATACTATCCCACGCCGATCATGATCATGTTGGTAGTGTACCTGATCTTTTAAATCATTATGAGGTAGAAGCGGTAATTACTAGTCCGTTTTTCGATGAAGAGATAAAGCAACAGTATCAACAAATAGATGATGCTGTTGAGTATTATGCGGTAAAAGGTGGAGATTCATTTCAAGTGAAAAAGCAAGCATTTGAAGTATTTTACCCTGTCCAAAATAATACAGATAAAAATGAAAATTCACTTGTGCTAAGTAGCAAGTTTGGACCTAACAGATGGTTATTTACAGGAGATTTGGGCAAAACTGGCGAAAAAGAAATTATTAATCAGTATTCAAATCTACAAGCGGATATATTAAAAGTAGGGCATCATGGCAGTAAATCATCTAGTTCTACTTCCTTTTTGTCAACATTAGGTGCAAAGATCGGCTTAATTTCTGTTGGCCAGCATAATCGCTATAATCATCCGCATCATGAAGTTTTAAATCATTTGAGCGATCATCATATGAGTGTTATGCGTACAGATGAGCAAGGTGCTATAATTTATAAATATAGTAAAGAAAGTGGAACTTTTTATCCTTTTATTCCATACAATACTGTAGATAAACAATAGGAAAAACATCTTCGGCTCATCTTTGAGCGACTGCTGTAGCTTTATCACGGTGCAAATGTCCGTAAACACTTACTGGTTGAAGTCATCTTTTATATACGCGAGTAATTTCATTATTGATTTTTTCTTATCCTAACGTAAAAGAAAAAGCGAGACTAAAGACTAGCCTCGCCCTCTTCGTTATGAAACAATGGCATCAAAGAAAACACCGATAAAGAAGATGATCATAAAAAATAAAAACGAAAAAACAAAACCAAAACCAGCGTCAAAAATATCGTGTCGTCTTGACTGAACTTCTTTTTCAAATTCATTCATTGCTAGTTCCTCCTTAACATATGAAATCAAAGTAATATGAATTACTTCTATTAACAGGTGAAGCGCTTTAATGACTAATCCAAAACATCAGATTCCCTTACTTAGCAAGAGTTAACACCTATATATTTTAGGTATCAGGTCAATCTATATATAAGGAAATACCCGTAAGCTCGATTAGATTCCTAGGGCTAAATGAGCTTACGTTCATATAGATTGCAGAGGGAAGGTTGTGTTGCTTCCCTCTTTTATTCATTTTGTGTACTTTAATTTAGTTTAATCTTATTATACAATAAAACATATTCAATTTTATTTCAACTGTTTATCATGCAAGATTAAATCAGTTACATATTTGGGGATGAGTAAATGAGTTATTTAGCTAGTATTAAAGAAATGAAGAAGGGTAAGTTTGATCCTATTTATTATTTTCAAGGAACAGAGACATATATGATAGAAGCGTTAAAACAAGCCCTTGTTACTAATGGAATTGGTCAAGATGAACATGACACCAATCTGTCGATATATGATTTAGAGGAAACGTCGATTCAAGAGGTTGTTACGGATGCAGAGACTTTTCCCTTTTTAGGAGAAAGAAAAATCATTATTGCGAATAATGCAGATTTCTTAAAAGCAAAGCCATCCAAAAATGACATAGAACATCAACCAGAAGTGCTTATTGATTATTTGCAAAATCCTGCACCATACTCCATTTTAGTCATTATTGCACCGTACGAAAAAGTTGATGAACGTAAGAAAATAGTAAAGCAATTAAAAAAAGGAGCAAAAACGGTTGCTTGTGAGCCGTTGAAGGAATGGAATATTCAAGAGGTTATTCAATCCATTGCACAGGAACATAGAGTAACATTACCTGACCAAGTAGTGACGTACTTCATCAATGAGATCGGTACTAATTTGATGATTATTCACTCAGAAATGGAAAAGCTCGCTTTATATGTAGGAGAAGGTAATGAAATAAGAATGGAAGATGCCGAATTATTGTTATCCAATCCAGAAAATAGCTCTGCATTAAAACTTGTTGATGCTATTGTGACGAATGATTTAGCTAAAGCGATTGATATCACGAAGGATCTAGAAAAGGTGGGGGAGGATCCGATCGCGCTAATAGCTTTAGTTTCATCACAATTTAGAACATTACTTCATGCTAAGATTTTAAAGCAAAAAGGATATACGGAAAAGCAGTTAGCTAGTCAGTTAAAGATTCATCCATATGTAGCAAAACTATCGCTTAAGCGTCAAGCTAATTTTCAAATGAAAGAACTGAAAGAAGCGATTGATCTATTAGCGAATACAGATGCTCAAATAAAGTCGGGGAGAATGGACAAATCATTAGCTTTTGAATTGTTATTATATCAACTCATTACGAATAGAAAAAACATATCATAATAAAAAACCACAACAGTTCATGTCTGTTGTGGTTTTTTATTATGCGCTTAGTCCGTTAATCTTTTGTGCTAAGCGAGATTTTTGGCGGTTACCTTTGTTTTTGTGAACAAGCCCTTTTTGTACAGCTTTGTCAATTTTCTTCACTGCAGTAGCGAATGCAGTTTTTGCATTTTCAATATCTTTGCTTTCAACTAATGCTTCCACTTTCTTAATATGTGAACGCATATCTGCTTTTACTGATTGGTTTTGTAGACGGTGATCTTCATTCACACGTACACGTTTGATAGCTGATTTAATATTTGCCAATGTTTTCACCTCCATCTTACTTCATGCCAACCTTAAGTTAGGTCAAATGACATTGTACCAAAGCTTAGCAGAGTTTTCAATAAAAATTATTGTTTAAAAGCAAAATAATGCCGATGTATCTTTTTTTACTTATCGGAAAAGCTACAAAAAAGGACCTATTAAGCAATCGCTGTCTAAAAGCGAGAGTATCCTGTTGTGTTGGCTAGGCTTTCTTCCATTCTAGATGATGACGAGTGTTGGCAAACCACTCCGACAAAACACTTTGCTTTCCTAGGGTACGGCGGTCTGCTAACTTTGTGAAGAAGAGCACTTCACAAAGTGGATCTTCAGCTCGTACTGTTCCCTAGGAGTCTTCGTGTTTTGTCTCCGCTATATGATGCATTCTACTGTTTGTAAGTGGAAATATGATGATTCATTTCCAAAAGGAATGCGCTTAGTCAAAGGACATGAAATGTAAGTATTCCTCTCTCTTTCAATAGAGAATATAACCAAAGCGAAGGCAGAATACGGAGACTCCTACAGGAATAGCATGAGCTGAAAATCCACTTTTTCAACCGCTTTTGTTGAAAAAGTTAGTTGAAGCCATGCCTGTGGCATAGAAAACACTATGAAAGCGATCTGTGCTTGAATAGATGTTGCACTTGTGCCCCGAGGGTGAAAGCAGAGTATTCTGACGTAGCGATAATTCTAGCACTTACAAACAACAGAATGGGTGAGCGCATTTCGCGGAGTATCAAACATGGAGTAACGTTTACCTCTCACTTTTAGACAGTGAAAGTGAATTTGGAAACTTATATGTACTGGAGGATGATTATTGTGGAAGAGAATCAGTTTGAAGTGAGAACCGATTTGGCGGTTGAAGCAAAGGATATGTATGTAGAAAAAGATGAAAGTAAGGAAGAACAGATTGAAGGTGTAGTGGTTAGCGAAAAGGAAATAGGTAGAGTTAAAGTAACTAATGTGGAGGTCGATGAGGTAGGGGCAAAGCATATTGGTAAAAATGCTGGTTCATATCATACGGTCTATTCTGATGCGATTAAGAAGCAAGATACAAGCTTTCAGGAAGAAACAGCTAAAGTAGTAACTAGTCAGTTGCTAGATTTAATGAGTAAAAACAATGTAGCACAAGATGCTTCGGGATTGATTGTCGGTTTAGGTAATCGCAATGTGACACCTGATGCTTTAGGTCCGCTAGTGGTAGATAAAGTACTAGTAACGAATCACTTATTTATTCATGAGCCACAGTATGTACAGGAAGGTTATCGTAAGGTAGCGACATTTACACCTGGAGTCATGGGCGTAACAGGTATTGAAACAAGTGACATTATTCAAGGTGTAATGGATAAGTACCAGCCAGGATTTGTCATAGCTATTGATGCACTTGCATCGCGATCGATTGAAAGGGTCAATGCGACTATTCAATTATCTGATTCTGGTATTCATCCAGGGTCAGGTGTTGGAAATAAACGAAAAGAGTTAAGTAAAGAAACATTAGGAGTTCCTGTTTTTGCGATTGGAGTTCCAACTGTAGTCGATGCTGTTACCATTACGAGTGATGCCATCGATTACGTGTTTAAACATATTGGCAAAGAATGGCGAGAAAAGGATAAACCATCCAAAGCATTAGCGCCTGCTGGGCTCCAATTAGGCGATCAGTCTTTATCTGAAGAAGATTTGCCATCTTTAGAAAAAAGACAAAAAATATTTGGGATGATTGGTGCTTTAGATGAACAAGAAAAACGTGCACTGATGCAAGAGGTGTTGACGCCACTAGGGCATAATTTGATGGTAACACCTAAAGAAGTGGATGGTTACATTAGTGATATGGCACATTTACTTGCTCAATCAATCAACGCTGCTATGCATGAAAATATAAATATAGATAATTTTGCACAATATACACGATAAAAATGGTTCTACTTTCTATTACCTCATCATAGACATTTACTAGACATGATAGAGGAGATAGAAAGGAGATCATTATGCGTCAACCTAATCGGTTTCGTAAACGAGTGTTTTTATTTTCTAAACATAAATTATTAATGATAGCTTCAGGTTTTATAACAGCATTTTTTTTAATGTTTATTATAGTGGGGATGCTAACAAGTATTGACCCGAATTATCGTGTAGCATCTAATACGGTGAAACAGTGGACTACTAATGTTACACAGGAGCATTTTTTATCTTTAATGATTATGGAAAATCGACTATTTGAAGAGGCTTTGCCAGACGATACTCCCCCAATAGATATGTGGAAGGTGGCATTTGAGCTAGGAACGAACGTGAGAATGCATGATGTAAGAAGTTTATTGGGAAGAGAAATTCCTGGATTCGAAATGTATGACCAACAAATATTAATTGCTGGTGAAGGAACAGATTATACTAATTTAACGGTCGAATCTACCCCGCCACTTGATATTGTTTTAGAAGAAAGAGAAGCAACACCAGTTGATGATGAACAAAAAGAAAAGCCTGAGGAAGAGGACACAGAAGAACAAGAAAAAACTACAGAAGATAAAAATGTTGTTTATATTTATAACACGCATAACAGAGAATCATTTTTACCTCATTTACCTGACACAGATGATCCTAATGATGCGTTTCATCATGAAGTAAATATTATGAATATAAGCAATCAACTAGCGAAGGATTTAGCGCATTATGGAATTGGTTCGGAAGTAGATGATACAGATATCGGTGAAATATTGAATGAGCGTGGCTGGAATTATTCATCTGATTCCTATACAGCTTCTAAAGAAGTAGTCGAAGCAGCACTTACGAATAATAATGATGTACGTTACGTGTTTGATCTTCATCGTGATAGTGTACGTGAAGACGTAACAACAACCGAAATCGATGGAGAAAAATATGCTAGGATTATGTTTGTTATCGGTGGTGATAATCCAGAACATGAAAAAAATTATGCTTTAGCGAATGAATTGCACAACCTATTGGAAGAAAAGTACCATGGCTTAAGTCGTGGAGTGATTATGTATGAAGGTGCTGGCAGAAATGGTGTTTACAATCAAGATGTATCAGAAAATGCGTTAACAATTGAAATGGGTGGCGTTGATAACACGATGGAAGAGTTATATAACACCTCAGAAGTTTTTGCAGAAATATTTAGTGAATACTATTGGGATGCAGAGGCTGTATCTGCGAATGATGAGGAGGAAAAATGAGGTGAAATACTTTTTTTATCTGTTGCTCTTAAGTCTAGTGTTTTCACTAGGGATGTATATTGGTGTTGACCGAACCGAGCATCAACAAGTGATGACTCCTACTCAAACCGCAGAACAAGTTGATGAGATAGATATAGTGAACCAAGAAGCCGTTATAGAAGAAGTGGAGCAGGATGGTATCGTAGTTAATGAAGTGGAATCATCTTTTTTACACATAGCTGCAAGTAAAGGAGAAGAAGTTGTAAAGGTCTTGTTTGATCAAATTGTCGATGTTACGTATGCGATAGTTGATGGTGTTTTTTGATGGTTAGAAGTTGCTGGACGTATATTTATGTTGAACATCCGCGTTTTCACTGCTATAATCAATGCTAGTATTGTGGTCGAATATAGGAGTTGAAGGACATTGACGAATATTAAAAATCAGAGTAAAGTACGTAATTTTTCGATCATTGCTCATATTGATCATGGAAAATCTACGTTAGCTGATCGAATTTTAGAAAAAACAAAAGCATTAACATCACGTGAAATGAAAGAGCAATTCTTGGATGCGATGGATTTAGAGCGTGAGCGAGGTATTACGATTAAATTAAATGCGGTTCAATTAAAATATGATCGTGGTGATGGAGATGAATACTTATTCCATTTAATTGATACACCAGGACATGTCGATTTTACATACGAAGTATCGCGAAGCCTTGCAGCCTGTGAAGGAGCGATATTAGTTGTCGATGCAGCACAAGGGATTGAAGCACAGACGTTAGCGAATGTGTATTTAGCATTAGATAATGATCTGGAAATTATTCCGGTTATCAACAAAGTCGATTTACCGAGTGCAGACCCAGAACGTGTTAAACAAGAAATCACAGATGTCATCGGTATAGACGGTGACGAAGCAATTTTAGCAAGTGCGAAATCTGGTATTGGAATTGAAGAAATATTAGAACAAATTGTCGAAAGAATTCCAGAACCAGCAGGAAACCCTAATGATCCATTAAAGGCATTAATTTTTGACTCCTTATATGATCCGTATCGTGGAGTTATCGCATATATTTGTGTTAAAGAAGGTTCTGTTAAAGTCGGCGATAAGATTAAAATGATGGCGACAGGAAAAGAATTTGAAGTGAATGAGGTAGGAGTGTTTAATCCGAAACCTGTAGCACAGGATTCATTAACTGTTGGTGATGTAGGTTACTTAACTGCTTCCATTAAAAATGTAGGAGATAGTCGTGTTGGGGATACTATCACGTTAGTAGATAATCCCGCTCCTGAACCATTGCCGGGTTATCGTAAAATGAATCCAATGGTATTCTGTGGACTATATCCAGTTGATGCAGATAAATACAATGATTTGCGTGAAGCATTAGAGCGTTTAGAGTTAAATGATTCTTCTTTACAATATGAGGCAGAAACATCTCAAGCATTAGGCTTCGGTTTCCGATGTGGCTTTTTAGGATTGTTGCATATGGAAATTATTCAAGAGCGTATTGAACGTGAGTTTGGTATCGATCTAATTACAACAGCGCCAAGTGTTATTTATAAAGTAGTGAAAACAGATGGAGAAGAGCTAGATATTGATAATCCATCATTCATGCCTGAAAATCAATCAGTTCAAGAGGTACAAGAACCGTTTGTCCGCGCTACAATCATGGTGCCGAATGATTTCGTTGGGCCTGTTATGGAAATTTGTCAGAAGAAACGTGGCGAATTTCAAGATATGCAATATTTAGATGATAATCGTGTAAACGTCATTTATGAAATTCCTTTATCTGAGATTGTTTATGATTTCTTTGATCAATTGAAATCTCAAACAAAAGGTTATGCGTCATTTGATTATGAAATGGTTGGGTATAAACCATCTAATCTTGTGAAAATGGATATTTTACTTAATGGTGATACGATTGATGCGTTATCATTTATTGTACACCGAGATTTTGCTTTTGAACGTGGTAAGCAAATTGCGGATAAATTAAAAGCATTAATTCCAAGACAACAATTTGAAGTGCCAATTCAAGCGGCGATTGGTAACAAAATTGTCGCAAGAACTAATATTAAAGCAATGCGTAAAAACGTATTAAGTAAATGTTATGGGGGAGATATTTCCCGTAAACGTAAATTGTTAGAGAAACAAAAAGAAGGTAAAAAACGTATGAAGATGGTGGGTTCAGTGGAAGTGCCACAAGAAGCATTTATGGCAGTTCTGAAGATGGATGATGAATAAATCAATGTTTGTGAAGAGTGGAGTGTAAAAACGCTTTTATTGCCACCTATTAGCCACCATGCTCAAATATATTGATAAGCTTATCCTAAGTCGTATGTCGTTCGAACAATGAATGACATACGACTTAATTTTGTATCACGGTACATGAGTCCGTGATACATCCATGTAAAGGACTCAATAAATACCGATAATCCCAATCATTGATAAATAGAGATAAATATAATAAAATACGTATGGTTATTATTATCTAAGAAACACGTTTAATTAAAGGGTAGAACGAATGTTTACATATAAAGTGAGACTTCAATCAGTGGAAGTTTTTGACTTCCACGATTGTTAGCGAAACTTATCAGGGAGTTAGCGTCCGTTTATCCCCTACTTAGCTTCTTCGTTTTCACTCGAACCTTGAAGTGGGGGGGTTACGGACGTTTGCACCGTGATAAAGTGTGAAATCCGAACAATGAATGGAGACTTGGCATTGTCAACAATATTACTTCTAAATTAAATGAGCATGGGCGGAATGAATGCACATAGTGAGAGAAGTGTTTTGGTGATGAAAAGTGACTTATCCATTCTTTTATGTTCGGATTTCTCTTTAGTTATCAATTGGTAGCTGAATAAAGACCACCAAACATCGAAGGAGGAAGAGACATGGTTTCGTCTGTTTATATACACATACCTTTTTGTGAAAAGATTTGCCATTACTGTGATTTCACTAAATTCTTTTATGAAGAAAAAATGGCAGATGATTATCTAGTTGCCTTAGAAAACGAGATTAAAACAAATATACAAGTACCCAAAACGAAAATGAAGACCATTTTTGTTGGTGGTGGTACACCGACAGCTTTAACGAATAAACAATTAACAAAATTAGTAGAGATGGTCGATTATTATTTTGATGTGGAAAGCGCTGAGGAATATACATTTGAAGCAAACCCTGGTGATTTAACAGAAGAGAAAATCCGTATTTTATACGAGTATGGAGTCAATCGTATTTCTATGGGTGTTCAAGACTTTAATGATGAGATGTTAGAAAAGTTGGGTAGGCTGCATCGCGTGAAGGATGTTCATCAGAATATAAATGACTTAATTCGAATAGGGATTAACAATATTAGTATTGATTTGATGTATAGTTTGCCAAACCAAACAATCGAGCATTTTGAAAAAACATTAGATGAAGCGTTGCAATTTGATTTACCGCATTATTCTGCTTATTCATTACAAATAGAGCCGAAAACTATCTTCTATCAACGTTATAAAAAAGGAAAGCTATCAAAGCCACCTGAAGAGATAGAAGCGGATATGTATGAATTATTGCGTCGAGAAATGAGAAGTAGAGGAATCCAACAATACGAAATAAGTAATTTTGCAAAATCGGGATTTGAAAGTCAACATAATTTAACCTATTGGAATAATGATTATTATTATGGTTTTGGAGCAGGGTCTCACGGCTATTTGCCCGGAGAGCGGATCGTCAACATTCGTCCTTTTCCTAAATATGTAGAAGCAGCAAATGAAACGGGTAAACCAATTCTCTATGTCGAGAAAATTGGACGTAAGGAACGCGTTGAAGAGGAAATGTTTCTAGGCTTAAGAAAAAGTGAAGGCGTATCGATTCCAACTTTCGAAGCAAAATATCAAATGAAGTTAAATGATGTATACGGAGAGGAGTTAACAGCACTTGAACAACGCGGTTGGATTGAACGTGACCAACATTTTGTGAAATTGACCGAAGAAGGTAAACCATTTGGTAATGAAGTATTTCAATATTTCTTATTGGATAAGGATATTTAAATTTGCATTTTAGTGAGAAAATCGGTGTTTCTTCGTTGACAATTGCAAGCGTATTTGATAATTTATTATTAGATTTAGCACTCGATGTTTTAGAGTGCTAACAGAGGTGATCATCGATGCTTACAGAGAGACAAATTCAAGTATTACAAGTTATTATTGATGAGTTCATCCATACGGCACAACCGATTGGCTCACGAGCTATTGCAAAAAAAGAAAAAATAAGCTATAGCCCTGCGACAATTCGGAATGAAATGGCCGATTTGGAGGAATTGGGTTATATCGAAAAGACGCACACTTCATCTGGGCGTATACCTTCAGAAAAGGGGTATCGTTTTTATGTAGACAATTTAATGTCGCCACTTCGACTGTCCAAACATGATATGACGATTATTCAAAAAACATTCAAACGAGAAATGATTGAATTTGAAAAAGTAGTGCAACAATCAGCTCGAGTATTGTCAGAGTTGACGAACTATACGTCTATTATTTTAGGGCCAGAAGTGTTCGAAACAACCTTAAAACAAATCCAATTAATCAGTTTATCTGATCAAGCAGCTGTAGCTATACTTGTGACCAACACTGGTCATGTTGAGCATCGCTACTTCACGATACCGAGGACAATGCAAGCGGCAGACTTGGAAAAATTGGTGAATATTTTGAATGACCGTCTAATCGGTGTACCAATCATTCAATTACAACAAAAAATTTATGGTGAGGTTTCACAACTTCTGCAACGATATAGTGCAGATTTTGAAACAACATATACTTATTTGAAAGAAGCACTATTAGAGAAACAACCGGCAAAACTTTATATGGATGGCAAAACAAATATCATGTTACAACCAGAATTTAATGACATTCATAAGATACAATCATTATATTCTGTCATGGAACAAGAAGAGGAATTAGCCCATTTACTCAGAGCTTCGGGTAAAGGAATTAAGGTTTCTATTGGACAGGAAAATGAACTAGATGAGATGCAAGATTGTAGTCTCATTACAGCGACCTATTCATTAGGAGATGAACAAATTGGTACTATTGCTTTGCTCGGACCAACGAGAATGGAATATTCAAGAGTTGTTTCTATTCTAAACGTATTATCTAATGGGTTGTCGAAAAAGTTTCACTCATGGTACTAGTACGGGAGATGAGGGGGAGAGATATCTCATCCTCTTTTCTCGTGTTATTATAAAATTTGATTATTTTATTAAATTATGTTTAGCTATACATTGGTTTAGGAGGTGACTGGAATGGAAGAGAAAAATACACAACAAGATCAAGAAGAAGTAGTAGAAGATGCTGAACAAGAATTAGTTACTGAAGAGCCCTCAACTGAAACAGAAGAAGGGACAGTGGCTAATGAAGAGGTAGAACAGCTTCAGAAAGAAAAAAATGATTTACAAGATCGACTTCTTCGTGTGCAAGCTGAGTATGATAACTTCAGAAAACGAACACAGAAAGAAAAGGAAGCAAACCTAAAATATAAATCACAATCGATAGTAACAGAACTTTTACCGGTTTTAGATAACTTTGAACGCGCCCTTCAAGTAGAAATTGAAGATAAAGCGGCTAAAGGTGTTGTAGAAGGTCTTGAGATGGTTTATCGCCAATTGAAGACTGTATTAAATAATGAAGGTGTAACAGAAATTGAAACTGAAAATCAAATGTTTGATCCAAACTTACACCAAGCTGTGATGCAAGTAGAGGAAGAAGGGTATGACTCTAATCAAATTGTGGAAACCTTACAAAAAGGTTATCAATTAAAAGATCGAGTTGTTCGCCCGGCTATGGTAAAAGTAAATCAGTAACTACATACGTTGTGAAGGAGGACTATGAAAATGGGAAAAATTATTGGTATTGATTTAGGTACAACTAACTCATGTGTAGCAGTAATGGAAGGTGGAGAATCTAAGGTTATTCCAAACCCAGAAGGTAACCGTACAACACCATCTGTTGTTGCATTCAAAAGTGGAGAACGTCAAATTGGGGAGGTAGCAAAACGTCAAGCTATCACAAACCCTAATACAATCCAATCCATTAAACGTCATATGGGTACGGATTACAAAGTAGAAATTGAAGGAAAAGAATATACACCACAAGAAATTTCTGCGATTATTTTACAACATTTAAAATCTTATGCAGAAGAATACTTAGGTGATACAGTTGATCAAGCTGTTATTACAGTACCTGCATATTTCAATGATGCAGAGCGTCAAGCGACAAAAGATGCTGGTAAAATTGCTGGCCTAGAAGTAGAACGTATTATTAATGAGCCTACTGCAGCAGCACTTGCATATGGTATCGATAAAGCGGATCAAGATCAAACAGTACTTGTTTATGACCTTGGTGGTGGTACATTCGACGTTTCTATCCTTGATATTGGGGAAGGTACATTCGAAGTAGTATCTACAGCAGGTGATAATCGCCTTGGTGGAGATGACTTTGACCAAGTATTAATCGACTATATGGTAGAAGAGTTCAAGAAAGAAAACGGTATTGACCTTGGTCAAGATAAAATGGCACTTCAACGTTTGAAAGATGCTGCTGAAAAAGCGAAAAAAGATCTTTCAGGTGTAGCTCAAACACAAGTGTCACTACCATTTATTACTGCTGGTGATGCTGGTCCGTTACACTTAGAAATGAATATTACTAGAGCGAAGTTTGATGAATTATCTGCTGGTTTAGTAGAAAGAACAATGGGACCTACTCGTCAAGCTTTAAAAGATGCAGATTTATCTGCAAGTGAAATTGATAAAGTAATTCTAGTTGGTGGATCTACTCGTATTCCTGCCGTACAAGAAGCGATTAAGAAAGAAATCGGTAGTGAACCATCTAAAGGAGTTAACCCTGATGAAGTAGTAGCGCTTGGTGCTGCAATTCAAGGTGGGGTTCTTCAAGGTGATGTGAAGGATGTCGTATTACTTGACGTTACACCATTATCATTAGGTATTGAAACAATGGGTGGCGTTTCTACAAAATTAATTGAGCGTAATACAACTATTCCAACAAGTGCACAGCAAGTGTTCTCTACTGCTGCAGATAACCAAACTGCTGTAGACATTCATGTACTTCAAGGTGAGCGTGAAATGGCTCAAGATAATAAAACACTTGGTCGTTTCCAGTTAGCGGATATTCCAGCAGCACCACGTGGAGTACCACAAATTGAAGTATCATTTGACATTGATGCGAATGGTATTGTAAATGTTCGTGCCAAAGATTTAGGTACAAATAAAGAACAGTCTATTACTATTAAATCTTCTTCAGGTCTTTCTGATGAAGAAGTAGAAAAAATGGTTCACGAAGCAGAAGAAAATGCGGATGCTGATAAGAAACGTCGTGAAGCAGTAGAACTTCGTAATGAAGCTGACCAATTAGTATTCCAAACAGATAAAACATTGAAAGACCTTGCTGACAATGTTTCTGAAGAGGAAAAACAAAAAGCTGAAGCGGCAAAAGAAGAATTGAAAAAAGCGCTTGAAGGTGAAGATCTAGACGACATTAAAGCGAAGAAAGAAGCGCTAGAGCAAGAAGTTCAAACACTTACAATGAAACTGTATGAACAAGCGCAACAACAAGCACAAGCTAATGGTGCAGAAGGTGAAGATGCACAACAGACAAACGATGATGTTGTAGATGCAGACTACGAAGAAGTAGACGACGAAGATAAAAAATAAACTGCATATAAAATAATGTCTAGAAAAAGTCAAAGTCAGTATTACATGACTTTGACTTTTTCCATGAATAAGACAGAAATGAACGTTCTGTCGTTGAAATGAATAGTAGTAATATTAGTTGCTTATCGTTAACAATCAATGTTATGATAATGTTTATGCAATAATTGAGCGGGAGTGTGATCAGTCAGTGAGTAAACGAGATTATTATGAGGTATTAGGTGTATCGAAAAGTGCTTCAAAAGAAGAAATAAAGAAAGCATACCGTAAGCTTGCGAGAAAATATCACCCAGACGTTAATCAAGAAGAGGGAACCGACCAAAAGTTTAAAGAAGTAAAAGAAGCGTACGAAGTGTTAGGAAATGAACAAAAACGTGCTCAATATGATCAGTTTGGTCATGCAGGTCCACAAAGCCAAGGTGGATTTGGAGGAGCTGAAGACTTCGGTGGCTTTGGTGATATATTTGATATGTTCTTTGGTGGTGGCGGTCGTAGAAGAGATCCAAATGCCCCACGTCAAGGAAATGACTTGCAATATACAATGACTTTAGACTTTGAGGAAGCTATTTTCGGTAAAGAAACAGATATTACGATTCCAAAAGAAGAAGATTGTTCAACATGTAATGGTTCTGGGGCTAAGCCTGGAACAAAACCAGAAACATGTAGTCATTGTAATGGATCAGGTCAAATTAATGTAGAGCAAAATACGCCATTTGGTCGAGTGGTGAATCGCCGCGTATGTAACCATTGTCAAGGTACAGGGAAACATGTAAAAGAAAAATGTACAACTTGTCATGGTCAAGGAAAAGTAAAAACAAACAAGAAAATCCATGTTAGTATCCCTGCTGGTATTGATAATGGTCAACAAATCCGTGTAGCTGGTCACGGTGAGCCAGGTGTAAATGGTGGTCCTGCTGGAGATTTATATGTTATTATCCAAGTGAAAGAGCACGAATTCTATGAGCGTGAAGGGGATCATATTTATTGTGAAATGCCAGTTACGTTTGCTCAAGCAGCACTTGGGGATGAGATAGAAGTCCCTACATTACATGGAAAAGTGAAATTGAAGGTTCCTGCTGGTACGCAAACAGGTAAAACATTCCGTCTGAAAGGAAAAGGCGCACCAAATGTAAGAGGCTATGGACAAGGTGATCAACATATTAAGATTCGTGTGATAACACCAACTAATCTTTCAGACCGTCAAAAAGAATTGTTACGAGAATTTAATGAAATTAGTGGTAACCAGCCTACTGATGAACATGAGGACTCGTTCTTCCAACGTGTAAAACGTGCATTCAAAGGTGAGTAATAAACTTTATATGCAAAAAAGCAAAAAGTTATGTACAAAGTATAAAGTGAGACTTCAATCGGTGGGAGTTTTTAACTTCCACTGATTGTTAGCGAAACTTATCAGGGAGTTAGCGTCCGTTTATCCCCCATCTTCGCTTCCTCGTTTTCACTCGAACCTTGAAGTGGGGGTTTTACGGACGTTTGCACCGTGATAAGCGAAACGACGACACTTACCTTAAAGTAGTAAAGGTGGAGTGGAGTTTTTCTCATGAGGATAGTAAGTGCATTAGGGTTAGATAGCGATCTAGCCCTAAGCACTTTTCGCTTTTTATAAAAAATATCTTGCAAAGTGAGTTGATCTGTGTGAAGTGGACAGAGCTGAGTATCTATACGACTAATGAGGCGATTGAACCTATCTCAAACATTATTCATGAAGCGGGTGCTAGTGGTGTTGTTATTGAAGATCGTGAGGATTTAGAAAGAGATTGGCAAGGCTTATATGGGGAGATTTTCGACTTGAATCCTGATGACTATCCTGAAGAAGGGGTTCGTTTAAAGGCCTATCTTCCTGTAAATAGTTTTTTAGGAGAAACAGTTTCAGAAATCAAACAAGCCATTAACAATTTGCTTTTATATGACATTGATATCGGGCTAAATAAAATTACATTAAGTGAAGTGAATGAAGAAGAGTGGGCTACTGCTTGGAAAAAGTATTATAAACCTGCTAAAATTTCGGAACGTGTAACCATTACACCTACATGGGAAGATTACCAGCCAGTCTCCACAGATGAACTTATCATTGAACTTGATCCTGGTATGGCTTTTGGAACAGGGACACACCCTACAACCGTTTTAAGTATTCAAGCACTAGAGCGTTTTATTCAAGACGGTGATACAGTGTTAGATGTAGGCTGTGGTTCAGGTGTTTTAAGTATTGCTTCTGTATTATTAGGTGCGGATCGTGTTTTTGCCTATGATTTAGATGAAGTAGCCACTCAAAGCACAAAATTAAATGTGAAAGTGAACAAGGTTGATAGTAAGGTAGAAGTGAAGCAAAATAATTTACTAGAAAATGTGGAGCATGAAGCAGATATCATTGTTGCTAATATTCTAGCAGAGATTATTCTACGCTTTGAAAAAGCTGCCTTTGACAAAATGAAGCCTGGTGGATACTTTATTACTTCAGGTATTATTCAAAAGAAAAAACAAGATGTTAAAGATGGCCTCGAAGAAGCTGGATTCAACATAGTAGAAATAAATCAAATGGAAGATTGGATTTCTATCATAGCCCAAAAGCCTGAAGAAAGTAGGTAATGGGATGCAGCGATATTTTATTGAAAAAGACAACTGGTCTGATATAGACATAAAAATTGTCGGTGACGATGTTCATCATATTGTACGTGTGATGCGGATGGAACAAGGTGATGCATTTATCGCAAATCGATATGATGGAAAATCTGCGCTAGCCATTATTGATTCGCTAGATGATGACTTAGTAACAGCTAAAGTAGATAGTTGGCTTGATGAAGAGTCTGAATCACCAGTCGATATTACGATTGTTCAAGGTTTGCCTAAAGGCGATAAATGGGAATATATTTTACAAAAAGGAACAGAACTAGGAGCATCCCATTTTGTCCCTTTTCAAGCAACAAGATCTGTAACAAAGTGGGATAGCAAAAAATTAAAGAAAAAGCTACCTAGATGGCAAAAAATCGTAAAAGAAGCTAGTGAACAGTCTCATCGTACGAAAATTCCGACAGTTGAGTCAGTCATATCCGTTAAAACATTACTGGATAATAGTTATTTATATGATTGGAAGTTTTTCGCTTATGAAGAAGAGGCGAAAGAACACCAATCAGTTAAGTTACACCATTATTTCTCCAAAATAAAAGAAGGTGATTCTGTCCTAATTTGTATTGGCCCAGAGGGTGGATTTAGTGAAGAAGAAGCACGTCAATTACGTGAGGCGGACTTCCAAGCCATTCGCCTCGGGCCACGTATATTACGAACAGAAACAGCTCCTTTATATGTGTTAACAGGTCTATCTTATTGTTTGGAAGAGATGTGATAGAAATCTAGGGATTGTAACTAGTTTTTTCTATTTAAAACAGTTGACCTATTATGAATGGTATATTATAATTGCAAAGAGACATATGTATGCTTACATATGTTTGATTAATTTTGTTGTATGCTTCGGAGGGAGGGAAATTAGCATGTCTAACACAACTCGCGTTCGTAAAAACGAGTCACTTGAAGATGCTCTTCGTCGCTTTAAACGTAGTGTATCAAAATCTGGTACATTATCTGAATATCGTAAGCGTGAATTTTATGAGAAACCTAGTGTTCGCCGTAAGAAAAAATCGGAGGCAGCTAGAAAGCGTAAATTTTAAAGAGGGTGTAATGAAATAATGGCAATCGTTGAACTTTTGAACCAGGATATGAAACAGGCGATGAAGAACAAAGATAAAGTCAAATTAAGTGTAATTAGAATGGTTAAAGCATCGATACAAAATGAAGCCATTAAATTGCAAAAAGATGCATTGTCTGAAGAAGAAGAGTTAACGGTTTTAGCCAGAGAGCTAAAACAACGAAAAGATTCCCTCCACGAATTTAAAGAAGCTGGACGCGAAGATCTTGTAAGCAAGTTAGATGATGAGATAAATATAATACAAGCTTATATGCCTGAACAGCTTTCTGATGAAGAATTAGAGGAAATAGTTGTTCAGACGATCGAGGAAGTTCAAGCTGGATCCAAAAAAGATATGGGGAAAGTAATGAGCGCGCTTATGCCGAAAGTTAAAGGAAAAGCAGAAGGCTCACGAGTGAATCAATTGGTTCAAAAGAACTTATCATAAACGAACATAATGTATTCATTCACAAGAAAAGACTCTTGACTTAGTGAAAAGTCAAGAGTCTTTTTTAAAACCTAAAGCTATATGGGGAATTGCTTTTCCAGCGATTATAAATATGGTACACTGTATCCGTTGACATAAAAAATGTTACATAAGTGAAACCTTTTATACATAACAATCGTATAAATTTTATATGTCATAGAAAAGGTGAAAGGAGGTCGGGATTTGAAAAAGCACGCAATATTATTGGTGCTCTTCTTATCGATTGTAGCCACAGTTGTTTCTATCACCGCTGATTTCCATTCTCAAGTTTATGCTGAAGAAGATGGTACTGGTAAGCTAGTATACGTTATACCTATTGAAAATGAGGTAGAGCGTGGTTTAGAAGCTTTCATTAAACGAACAACATCAGAAGCGGCTGAAGCCAATGCAGACCATATTATTTTTGAAATTAATACGCCGGGTGGTCGAGTTGATGCGGCGGAGAATATTGGTGAAATATTACAAGACTTAGAAATAGAAACTACGTCCTTTATTACAGTTAAAGCCCTTTCAGCTGGTTCTTATATTGCTTTGAACACAGATAATATTTATATGAAGCCCCAGACCAGTATGGGAGCGAGTGGAGTAATTACTTCTGATGGCAATGCTGCAGATAAAAAAGCTCAGTCAGCATGGGTTGCCAGTATGAGGGGGGCAGCCATTTCAAAAGAAAGAGATCCGTTGTATGCTGAAGCGATGGCAAATGCTTCATTAGATGTACCTGAATATGGAGCACCAGAAGGTGAATTTTTAACATTAGATGCGACTAATGCAATGGAAGTAGGTTATGCTAACGGAATTGTTAATCATCGGACAGAACTATTAAGTCAGTTGTCTCTAACACAAGCAGAAGTTGTGGAAAATGAAACGACTGTTGCAGAAGGAATAGCCCGCTTCTTAACAAATCCGATCGTCGTACCAATCTTACTATCACTTGCAAGTGTCGGTCTGATTGTCGAATTATATTCACCTGGATTCGGTATCCCTGGTTCAATTGGTTTAAGCTCTCTAGTGTTATATTTTTATGGGCATATTGTAGCGGGATTAGCTGGGTATGAATCAATTGTCCTTCTAGTACTAGGTATTGTACTCATTATTATCGAAATATTCGCGCCTGGTGGAATACTTGGATTTATCGGTATTGGTGCGATTGTTGGGTCACTGTTTACATCGTCCAATGACCCAGGACATATGGCTATGAGTATTGCTATCGCTATTATTGCAAGTATTATTGTAGCGGTTATTCTGTTTAAGACTATTGGGCTTGAAAAAGGTGCCTTTCGTCACATTATTTTGCGAGACAGAACGACAACCGAACAAGGATATGTATCAACTGTCAACCGTTTGGAATTGCTAGGAAAAGAAGGTGTAACATTGACACCGCTAAGACCATCGGGTGCTGCAGAGTTCGATAATGAGCGAGTTGATGTAGTGTCAGAAAGTGGATTTATCGATGTGAATTCAACGGTCAAAATTGTTAAAGTAGAGGGCGCGCGACATGTTGTGAGGAAAATATAAAATGAGTGCTTCAACATGTACTTGTGTCAGTGTCACACAGTATTAAGGAAACTTATCAAGATGTTAGCAATCAGCACAATTAATTGAACAGGATTGTTAACAACATGATAAAGATAAATTATTAGGAGGATATAAAATGTCTGAATATGAAACTATTATACCAATTATTATTATTGGATTAATTGTTATCGCTGTTGCTATTTTATTCACATTTATTCCAGTAATGCTATGGATTAGTGCACTTGCAGCAGGTGTAAGAGTAAGTATTTTCACATTAATTGGAATGCGTTTAAGAAGGGTTGTACCATCGCGGGTAATCAATCCGTTAATTAAAGCACATAAAGCAGGAATTGATGTAAGTACCAATCAGTTAGAGAGTCACTTTTTAGCAGGTGGTAATGTAGACCGTGTAGTAAATGCTTTAATTGCTGCACAAAGGGCAAATATTGAACTTAGCTTCGAGCGTTGTGCTGCTATTGACTTAGCTGGTCGTGACGTATTAGAAGCGGTACAGATGAGTGTAAATCCAAAAGTAATTGAGACACCTTTCATTGCGGGTATTTCAATGGATGGTATTGAAGTAAAAGCGAAAGCACGTATTACGGTAAGAGCAAATATTGACCGCCTTGTCGGTGGTGCTGGAGAAGACACTGTTATTGCTCGTGTTGGTGAAGGAGTCGTAAGTACAATCGGTAGTGCTGAAGCACACAAAGAAGTACTAGAGAATCCAGATTCCATTTCTCATAACGTATTAAATCGTGGTTTAGATGCAGGGACTGCCTTTGAAATTCTATCGATTGATATTGCAGATGTAGATATCGGGAAAAATATTGGTGCGATCTTGCAAACAGACCAAGCGGAAGCAGATAAAAATATCGCACAAGCAAAAGCAGAAGAACGTCGTGCAATGGCCGTTGCACAAGAGCAAGAAATGGTTGCGAAAGTTCAAGAAATGCGCGCGAAAGTTGTGGAAGCAGAAGCAGAAGTACCACAAGCACTTGCAGAAGCATTGCGTTCAGGTAACATGGGTGTAATGGATTATATGAATTATAAAAACATTGATGCTGACACTGATATGCGTGATTCAATTGGTAAATTAACAGAAACAGATAATGATGAGGACGACATGAATAAATAATAATCCTCAGAGGGACCTTTAGGTAGTTTATCAAAGCTACCTAAAGAGTGCCTGAAAGGAAGATGGTAATGGATAATTTGTTTAGTTTTATTGTTCCGATTATAGCTATCGTTGTTTGGTTTTTAGGGTTAACTAAGTCTAAAGAGGAACAGGATAAACAACAAACCCCTCCAAGGCCGAAACAAGCACCTCAGCAAACACATACTCAGACAGAGAACCAAACTACTGAGGTAGCAGAGGATCCTGTTCCTAATTACCAGAGTAGTACAACAACTGCTCCATCAATGGAACAAACCTTTACACAACAAAAAGAAAAGCAAATGAAAAAACTGAAAGATAAAATTAAACTTGCAGAAGATATTCGTAGTGGTACTAAATCCCCAGGAATAGGACAATTTGATGGAATTAAGGATGGAGTACCTAAAAGACGCCAATCTACTGTAACTGATAAAGATATTACCTTATCAGTTGAAAGTAATTTGAATTCTAAAGGAATTGCACAAGGTATTATTATGGCTGAAGTATTAGGGCCACCCCGTGCATACCAAAAAAGAAAATATAGTCATCGTTATCGCTAAGATAATGGGAAGAACAAAAACCGAGTGGAATTCCACTCGGTTTTTTACTGGTCTAGAATAATATATCTCCATTTTATCACGGTGTATGAGTCGTAATACGTCCACTTCAAGATTCGAGTACCACAACGAACCTAGAACTTTCTTGAAAGCTGTTCTTAAATCTTTCTTTTTTCATAGAATGAATTTGAGGGGAGGCATATGTTCAATGAAAAAATTAAAAGAAAAAATCCTATCAGCTATGACCCGAACTTTTGATTTGCCTTCTGAAGTAACGATGCAATTGCCACGAATTACAACAATTGGTTCGATTCATGCCTACATAGAAAATCATCAAGGTCTTGTCGTCTTTTCTTCAAACGAACTACTATTAAAGGTACATCAAGGTCACGTTCGGATAAAAGGGGAAGACTTTGTACTAAAAACAATGATAGAAAAAGATATTTTATTAGAAGGCAGTATAACCGCTATAACTTATGAAAAATCGTAGCATCGGATTTGGAGGGAGTTTTATGTATGTTCAGCGGAAAAATTGGTTGTCAGGCCATATAACGATTGCAGTAAGAGGCCAATCACCAGAACGCTTTTTTGATTTATGTGCCCGTTATGATATTTCTGTTTGGGATATGAAAAAAAAGAGTGAAACAGAAGCAACAGGTAAAATAAAATTATCCGATTTGTCTAAACTAAGAGTGGTAAAGAGAAAGACCATATATAAGATATATTTTCAAAGGAGAGAAGGTTTCCCTTTTCTCCTTCGAGAACTACTTCTACAAAAGCCATTAATCATTGGTTTTCTTCTATCCATTGTTATGATTTTTGTATTGTCAAACATAGTATGGAGAATTGATGTTTCTGGCTTAGATGAAGAAATGAAAAGAAAAGTAACAGTGCAATTAGAAGAGTATGGCTTGGAAGAAGGTGCTTTTCAATGGAATGTTGATTCACCGGCAACTATTCAAAAAAATTTATTAGCAGATGTACCAGAATTACTCTGGATAGGAGTTAAAAAGAACGGATCTGCCTTTCATTTAGAAGGGGTAGAAAAAACGATTGTCGAGAAAGCAGAAGAAGAGAAGCCAGGCCATTTAATTGCTAAGAAAGAAGGAGTTATTACTGATTTATTTGTTGAAAAAGGACAACCTCTTGTTAAACCTAATGATGTAGTTTATGAGGGAGATGTCTTGGTATCGGGATATCTAGAACAGATGGATGAGGAGGAAGAAGAAGAAGAACAAGATAGTAAAAAGCCTGTAGCTGCTGTTGGAGAAGTAATAGCAAAGGTATGGTACAAAAGTGAACTAGTGGTTCCTCTTACAAATGAATATCAAGTGTTAAATGGTGTAAGTGAGCAAAAACATTATCTAAATGCGGGAGCATTTTTACTTCCTATTTGGAATTTTAAAAACCCTGATTATCAGCATTATCAGTTAGATGTAGAAGAAACAGAGTTTTATTTTTTGAAATGGAAGCTTCCATTTAGTTACGTTCGTCAAACTATTTATGAAGCAGAACGAAAAATAGAAGAAAGAACAGAAGAAGAAGCGAAGAATATGGCGATAGAACATGGTAAAAGACAGTTAATGAGAGAAATTGAACATGATGCAGAAATTATTGAAGAAAAAGTTTTGCACGAAAGGGAAGACAATGGTAAAGTAAAATTAACCTTATATTATACTGTGTTAGAAAATATTGCAAAGAAACAACCTATTAGCCAAGGAGATTGATTATGTCAGAAGATCTAAAAATGGTAGATTTACAATTAGAAAATCCAAATGAAGCTTTAACGTTATTCGGTACAGAAGACCGACATTTAAAGCAATTGGAAGAAAAACTACAAGTATCGATTACATCAAGAGGTGAGCAAATAAGTGTATCTGGTGATTCTTCGGATATTCGCATCATTCAAGATGTATTAAATGGATTGTTAACGGTTATACGAAAAGGAATAATCATAACAGAGAGAGATGTCATTTATGCTGTAGACCTTGCGAAAAAAAATAAAATCGATCAATTAGAAGCTTTATTTGAAGATGAAATCACTAAAAATGCTAAAGGGAAATCGATTCGTGTGAAAACTTTAGGTCAGCGTCATTATCTACAAGCGATGAAGCAGAATGATCTGGTGTTTGGAATTGGTCCTGCGGGTACAGGTAAAACTTATCTTGCTGTTGTAATGGCTATTCGTGCTTTAAAAAATGGAAAAGTAAAGCGAATTATTTTAACAAGGCCTGCCGTAGAAGCGGGAGAAAGTTTAGGTTTTTTACCAGGTGACTTGAAGGAAAAAGTTGATCCCTATTTACGTCCTTTATATGATGCGTTACATGATGTGCTAGGCACAGAGCATACGATGCGTTTGATTGAAAGAGGGACAATTGAAATAGCACCACTTGCATATATGCGAGGAAGAACACTAGATGATGCATATGTTATTCTAGATGAGGCACAAAATACGACAAACGCACAGATGAAAATGTTTTTGACTCGTTTAGGCTTTGGCTCGAAGATGATCATAACAGGTGATGTAACACAGATTGATTTACCTAATGGTGTACAATCTGGTTTGAGTGAGGCACAAGAAAAGTTGAAAAATTTGAAAGGTATCGGTATGGTTCGGTTATCGGAATCTGATGTAGTACGTCACCCGATTGTGCAAAAGGTTATTCAGGCATACGAAAAGTAATTGGTATAAATAGTAATAAAGAAATGGGGGGATGAAATGAATAAGCTATCTTGGATAAAAGAGAAAATAGTTTTGCTTTTTAAACTTCATATGATTCAATTAGTAACAGCTTGTTTAGTCATTGTTGGTGTTTTCTTTGCTGTTAGCTATCAAAACGTGCATACTGAAACATATGAAATTGAAAAATTCTCTGCAGCAAAAGAAACGATTCGTTCCCCTATAACGATTGAAAATGTGAAGGAAACAGAAAAAAATATACGAGAGATTGTCCAGTCAGTTGATGACCATTTCGAGATAGCTGAAGAAGTGGTTGATGAACAAATTACATATATTAATGAATTATTTGAGGCAATCAATAAGATTGATAAGGAACAAGCTGAGTTAGATGACGAGGAAGAAGAGCTATCTACTATTTCCGATAAAATCGCCTATCTTAGAAATCTAATACCAAGTAATTCTTTATCAGAAATGGATAAAGAGACATTTCGTTCATTATTTGAAGCAACAGACAGTCAAGTAAGGTTGGCAAAAGAACTAATTACAACAACTATTTATGATGCATACCATGATGGAATTAAGGTAGAAGAAGTGGAACAAGCAATCAAAGATGCACAGCAAAGGTTAACCTATTCTACGTTGGATGATACGTTTGTTGAGGCCCTACTGCCCATAGTGGAAGCAAGTATTCAGCCTAATGCATTCTTCTCTGCAGAGCAGACGAATGAGGCACAAGAACAGGCAAGGGATAGTGTAGAACCTGTTATGATTAGGGCAGGGGAAGTAATTGTAGAAGAAGGGCAACTTATCACAAATGAAATTTATGATGAATTAGAGGTTGCTGGATTATTAAATGATGAGCGTAATCTATATCCAACCATCGGCTTATTTTTATTAATATTCTTAATCGGCTTATTTTTATTTTTTGAAATGCATCATCATCTAAGTAGAGCGCGTCTAGATTTAAGTAAAATAATCGCGATTTGTTTACTAAGCATCTGCCTTGTCTTAATGTTAAAAGTTGTTAGTTTTTATACAACAGCGACAAATCCATTATATTTTTGTGCGCCAGTAGCAACTGTATCTATGTTATTGAAAGTTTTAGTGAATGAACGAATCGCTATTGTGATGTCCTTGTTTTATGCTGTAATAGGAAGTGTTATTTTTAATGCAAATATTGCTGGAATGTTGAACATGGAAGCGGGTATCTTTATACTGTTTTCTCAGCTCGCTAGTATTTTCTTTTTATCTGTTATAAAAGATAGGGGCGCTATTATCAAAAGCGGTTTAGCAACATCTATTGTTAATATACTTACTATCTGTTTATTTTTATTCTTATCGTTTGAAAAATATTCATGGATCGATTATTTGGTTTTTAGTGGTTATGGATTTTTATCTGCAATTATCGCAAATGTATTGACACTAGGCATGTTACCGTTTTTTGAATCAGGTCTAGGCATTTTATCAGATACGAAGCTTTTATCGTTATCGAGTCCTAATCATCCATTATTACGAAAATTATTAATAGAAGCACCAGGCACATATCATCATAGTATTATGGTAGCTAATTTAAGTGAAGTTGCCTGTGAAGTTATTGGTGCCAATGGGTTACTAGCAAGAGTTGCAGCTTATTATCACGATCTTGGTAAAACGGTTAGGCCACATTATTTTATCGAAAATCAAATGGGCATGAAAAACCCTCATGACCATCTTGATCCGTACCAAAGTGCAGAAATTATTTTACAACATCCAATAGACAGTGCAAAGTTATTAAAAAAAGAAAAACTACCGAAAGAAATTATTGATATTGCGCTACAACACCATGGTACTACCTTGTTGAAATATTTTTATTATAAGGCGAAAGAGCGGAACGATAAGGTAACAGAAGAGAAATTCCGTTATACTGGACCTAAACCTAAAACGAAGGAAGCAGCAGTAGTGTCTATTTGTGATTCTATTGAAGCTGCTTCTCGTTCACTAGCTAATCCTACACAAGAAGAAATTGAAAAAATTGTTTCATCTATTTTTGAAACACGGTTACTTGACGGTCAGTTAAATGATAGCTCGTTGACATTTAACGAGTTAGAGCAAATGAAATTAGCTATATGTGAGACATTAAAAGGTATTTATCATTCACGAATACAATATCCAAAAGAAACTAACATGAAAGAGGCGAAATAATGATGGAAATAGATTTTCATGATGAAACAGAAAAGGTATCTGAAGAGCATATTGCATTAATTACGAATTTATTAACGTATGCTGCAGAACAGGAAAACATTGCTGAAGGGGCAGAATTATCAATATCTTTTGTTGATAATGATGACATTCAACAATTAAATAGCCAATATCGCGGATTAGACAAACCTACTGATGTACTGTCCTTTGCTTTAGAAGAAACAGCAGAAGATGAAGTAACGATTTCTGGAGTGGAATTACCAGTTGCATTAGGAGATATTATTATATCTGTTGATAAAGCAGTGGAACAAGCTGAAGAATATAATCATTCATTTTCCCGGGAACTTGGCTTTTTAGCATTACATGGCTTGCTTCATTTATTAGGGTATGATCATATGGAAGAAGCCGATGAGAAGAAGATGTTTGGGAGACAAGAGGAGATTTTAAATGGCTTCGGACTATCGCGGGAAAAATAAACTCCATTTTGGCTTGAGATATGCACTAAACGGTATCAAGCTAGCGGTTATGTCTGAACGAAATATTAAAATTCATTTTATCGCAGCCTTATTAGTTGTTATCCTTGGCGTGGTTCTTTCGGTTTCACCAATTGAATGGGCCGTTTTAGCGTTAACAATTGGAGCTGTTATTAGTATGGAAATGATGAATACAGCTTTAGAAAAAGCGTTAGACTATGTAGAACCAAACCATCAACCCAAAATAGGAATTGCAAAGGATATGGCTGCAGGAGCTGTTCTAATTACAGCTATTATTGCACTTTTTATCGCAACAATTATTTTTGTTCCAAAAATCATAACGTGGCTTTCGTAGTCTAAAAGCGATAGTGTTGCTGATTCATGTTCGTTACTCAACGAAATGCGCTCACTCATTCTCTTTTTAGTGAATGGTAAGCACTCGCTACGGCAGAACGCTTGCTTTCCGCAGGCTTGTCTTCAACTAACTTTTCAACAACCTCGGTTGAAAAGTGGATTTTCAGACTGCGCTTTTCCTGCAGGAGTCTACGCATTCTGCCTTCGCTTTTATTATTTTCTTTATTGAATGAGAGAGGAGTATGCTGGTTATATGTCCGATGATTTAGCCTTTTCTTTCGGTAATAAGTCTTCGTATTCCCACTCATAAACAGTAGAACACATTATGTAGCGAAGGAAAAACACGGAGACTCCTGTGGAAACAGTACGAGCTGAAGATCCATTTTCTTGAAGTGATCTTCTTCAAGAAAATTAGCTGAAGCCGTACCCACGGAAAGCGTAGTGTTTTTCCGCAGCGAATTGCCAGTACTCATCATCATTAGAATGGGAGAAAGCTAACTAAACGGAAACTAACGTTTTTAGACAGCGTGGGGGTTGGGATGTATGGTGCAAGTTCGTCACTAGTTTTGTCGAATGTATGAAATTTTTTAAAAGTTATAGTATTATTAGGTTATAGAAAAGCAACAGGATGTAAAGCGGAGGAAAAATTATGAATAACAACCATTTTAAATCAGGATTTGTAGCTATTATTGGGAGACCGAATGTAGGAAAATCAACATTTATGAATCATGTTATTGGTCAAAAAATTGCTATAATGAGTGATAAAGCACAAACAACGAGAAATAAAATACAAGGTGTATATACAGATGAAGCGAAGCAGATTATCTTTATTGACACACCTGGAATTCATAAGCCTAAGCATAAACTCGGAGATTTTATGGTGAAGATTGCGGAAAATACGTTAAATGAAGTAGATGCAATCATGTTTATGATTAACGCTGATGAAGATTATGGTAAGGGAGATCAATTTATTATTGATCGATTACAGTCAATTAAGAAGCCTGTATTTTTAGTTATCAATAAAATCGATCTAGTGCATCCTGATGAACTTCTACCAATTATAGAGCAATACAAGGACAAGTATCCATTTAAAGAGATTGTACCGATTTCCGCACTTGAAGGTAATAATGTCAGTCGTTTAATGGATGTTTTCGCCGAGTATTTACCGGAAGGACCACAATTTTATCCGGAAGATCAAATAACAGATCATCCTGAGCGGTTTATTATTAGTGAATTAATCCGAGAAAAAGCATTACAATTAACAAGAGAAGAAGTACCACATTCGGTTGCTGTTGTGATTGATCAAATTGATAATCGTGGTGATGAGGAAAAAGTTCTTGTACAGGCAACCATTGTGATCGAAAGAAAATCACAAAAAGGAATTATTATTGGTAAACAAGGCCAAATGCTCAAACAAATTGGCAAGCGAGCAAGACAAGATATCGAGCGCTTATTAGGTTCAAAAGTATATTTGGAATTATGGGTGAAAGTGCAAGAAAATTGGAGAAATAAAGAGCAACAATTACATGAATTCGGCTTTAAGCAAGATGAGTATTAAGGCAGTGATGGTCATTTAATACTTGGTAAATATTTTTACTAATTTTTATAACATTTCCGGAAAGTCTAATATTGAACACAATGAAAGATTACCATAAAGGAAAGGTGAGGTTTATTGTGATCGATGTACCTTGGAAAATATTTAGTCAAACAGGCAATATTGAGGCATACTTGTGGATGAAGCAAGTGGAATTAGATGAATTTCAGGAATTGGATGATGAGCCAGATATTTCATTAATTGAAGATACACACTTTTAAGATAACAAAGGATAGGTGAAGCTTGTGTTTGAAAAAGTTGAAGGTTTCATTTTGAAAACACAGGACTATGGAGAAACACATAAAATTGTGACACTCCTGACACCGACTTTTGGAAAAGTCGGTGCGATTGCGAGGGGTGCAAAAAAAACAAAGAGTAGAATGGCTGCTATTACGCAGCCTTTTATTCATGGTTCTTACTTAATTCAACCGGGATCTAGCCTTGCTACGATTCAGCAAGGGGAAGTAATTACATCATTTCGTAAAATTAGAGAAGATATAGTTAAAACGGCTTATACAAGTTACTTAGCTGAACTTACTGATAAGTTAATTGATCCGAAAAAATATAATCCATTTATTTATAAACAACTTCTACATACTGTTGAGCGTATCGATGAAGGGATGGATCCAGAAATTTTATCCATGATCTACGAGTGGAAAATGTATAAAGAAGCTGGTTTTGCTCCTGTAGTTACTAAATGTGTTTCGTGTGGAAATCCACATGATTTAAAAGCTTTTTCTGTGTCAAATGGTGGTCTACTATGTAGAAATTGCCTTTATATTGATGAGCATGCTATTTCCGTTCCTGAAAAAGTCGCCAAGCTTATGGCAATATTTGCGTGGGTAGAATTGGAGCAAATCGGAAATATATCAGTAAAAAGTGAAAATAAGCTATTACTCTCAAGAATTATGGAGCAATACTATGAAGAACACGGTGGCTTTTATTTGAAATCGAAGCGATTCTTACAACAAATGAATAAGCTAAATGAGAAATTATAATTGACAAGTGACGTAATGTTGCGTATGATGTAAAAATAGATGAATAGCGGATTGCAAGGACGGAGAGTAGTATTAGCTAGCTGACTTTCAAGCGAGTTCAGGATGGTGGAAGCTGAACAAGATCAAAGTTAAGAAGGCGCTCCTGAGCAAATTGTGTGAAAGTGGTCATCATATTTCCGATGACAAATAGGGTGGAACCGCGGGCAAACCCGTCCCTATGCCTTATCAGTTGATAAAGCATAGGGACGGGTTTTTTCTTATTTTGACGACTTAATGGAAGTAGATAATCCCAAAAGTAAGTAGTAGCCACTAATTGCAATTGCGCTTGGTAAAAAAATAAAAAGTTCTTTACATAGGAGGATGAAGTACTGATGAATATTCAAGAAATGATCTTAACTTTACAAAAGCATTGGTCAGATCAAAACTGTATTTTAATGCAAGCATATGATGTGGAAAAAGGGGCAGGTACGATGTCACCGATGACCCTTTTACGTAGCTTAGGTCCAGAGCCTTGGAATGTTGCTTATGTAGAACCATCTCGTCGACCGGCAGATGGGCGTTATGGTCAGAATCCAAATAGACTATACCAGCACCACCAATTCCAAGTTATTATGAAACCATCACCAGATAATATTCAAGAGCTATATTTAGAGTCATTGAAAAAGCTAGGAATTGATCCTGCATATCATGATATACGATTTGTTGAAGATAACTGGGAGAATCCTACCTTAGGAGCAGCAGGTCTAGGTTGGGAAGTATGGCTGGACGGAATGGAAATTACCCAATTTACTTACTTCCAACAAATTGGTGGTTTAGAGGCAAAACCAGTAGCAGTAGAAATCACATATGGTATTGAGCGTTTAGCTTCATATATTCAAGATAAGGAAAATGTATTTGATTTAGAATGGACAACAGGAGTTACAGTAGGAGACATCTTCTATCAACCAGAGTATGAGCATTCTAAATACACTTTTGAAGAGTCTAATACAGAGATGCTATTTAACTTATTTTCAACTTATGAAGAGGAAGCAAAAAGTGCCATGGATAAAGGACTTGTCTTCCCAGCGTATGATTACGTATTGAAATGTTCACATACATTTAATTTGCTAGATGCAAAAGGAGTTATTTCTGTTACAGAACGAACTGGTTACATTGGGCGTGTTCGTAATCTTGCCAGAAAAATTGCAAAATTGTATGTAGAAGAAAGAGAAAGATTAGGATTTCCGATGTTGAAAGGAGAAGAGGATCATCATGAAAACAAGTAATGTTTTGTTTGAAGTAGGATTAGAAGAGATGCCTGCGCGTTTTATGGATGACACAGAAAAACAATTGCGCGAAAACACAGTGAAATGGTTAAAAGATATCAGATTAGCTTATAGCAATCTGACAACATACATTACACCAAGAAGATTTGCAGTTCTAATTGAAGGGCTGGATGAAAAGCAAGCTGATCAAGAAGAAGAAGCAAAAGGTCCAGCTGTAAAAATTGCGAAAGATGATGATGGTAATTGGACAAAAGCAGCAATAGGTTTTTCAAAAGGACAAGGAAAATCTGTTGAAGATTTATATGTAAAAGAAGTTAAAGGGATTGAATATGTTTTTGTGAATAAGTTTATCGAAGGGAAAACACGAGATGAACTATTACCAAGTTTTAAAGACATTATTTTAAGCCTTAACTTCCCGAAAAATATGCGTTGGGCTGATCAAACATTGCGTTATATTCGTCCGATTAAGTGGCTAGTGGCATTGCTAGATGAACAGGTTATTCCATTTGAAATAACAGGTGTTCATACTAGCAATGTAAGCTACGGTCACCGTTTCTTAGGAGAAAAAGTGGTGATTACGGATCCTACAGCATATGTACAGATTCTAAATGATCAATATGTAGTAGCAGAAACACAGAAACGTCGAGAACTGATTCTTGCTGGTATCCAACAGTTGGAGCAAGAACATAACTGGACAATTCCAGTAGATGAAGAATTACTTACAGAAGTAACAAATCTTGTAGAGTATCCATCAGTCTTTTCTGGTCAATTTAGCGAAGACTTCTTGCATATTCCAAAAGAAGTACTGATCACATCAATGAAGGAGCATCAACGTTATTTCCCTGTTGAAAACGAGAAACATGAATTGATGCCATTCTTTATCGGTGTTCGTAATGGTACAACAGAACATATTGATACGGTAGCAAGAGGAAACGAAAAAGTTTTACGTGCAAGACTACAAGATGCACAATTCTTCTATGATGAAGACCAAAAATTATCGATTGCAGATAATGTGAAACAGTTAGATCGAATGGTATTCCAAGAGCAATTAGGTACGATTGGTGATAAAGTGAAGCGAGTTGTAGAAATTAGTAAGCTAATAGCAACAGAACTACAACTTACTGACGGACAAGTACAGCAAATTGAACGAGCTGCAACGATTAGTAAGTTTGATTTGGTTACGAATATGGTAAATGAATTTACAGAATTGCAAGGTGTTATGGGACGAAAATATGCAACAATTTTCGGAGAAGATCCGGTTGTAGCACAAGCAATCGAGGAACATTACATGCCAAGAAATGCTAATGGAGAATTGCCATCTAGTGCAGTAGGTTCTGTCGTAAGTATTGCAGATAAATTAGATACAATTGTTGGTTGCTTTGCAGTTGGCTTAATTCCTAGTGGTTCACAAGATCCGTATGCATTAAGAAGGCAGGTACTAGGTATTTTACAAATTAACCAACATAATAATTGGGATTTAAGTTTAGCAGATCTAACAGATAAAGTGCTTGATTTGTTTGTTCAACGAAACATTGCTACTGGAGAAAAAACGGACGTATTCGAACAAATAGAATCATTTTTCAAACAACGTGCTGCATATATTATGAAAGAGGCTGACATTGAGGGAGACATCGTCGATGCAGTGTTAGTAAATGCTATAACAGACATTTCATTCTTAATGGAAAAAGCATTGCTATTAAAAGAAAAACGTGCAGATGCTAATTTTAAAGATAAACAAGAATCACTTGTACGAGTAATGAATCTAGCATTGAAAGCAAAGGAAATACATGCGGTAGAGGAACGTTTATTTGAAAAAGAACAAGAAAATAATCTGTATCAAGCATACGTAACTATGAAAGAGCCGTACCAGGAAGCTTTAAGAGATAAAAATGCTCAAAAAGCGCTTGAAGAGCTATCACCATTAGTAGAGCCAATCCACCAGTTCTTCGACAACACAATGGTAATGGATAAAGATGATAGTATTCGTAATAATCGATTAGCATTATTAAAACTTATTGCAGATCAAGTATTACAATTTGCAGACTTAACTAAAGTCCAATGGAAGCAAACGAAAAGCTAAGCCGAGCTGAGGAGGACAAAACATCTATGGAAAAAGCAATCATATATGTTATATCAGATTCAGTAGGAGAAACAGCTGAGTTTGTTACAAAAGCAGCTCTGAGCCAATTTATGAATGAGAATGACTATGAAATATATCGTATACCATATGTAGAGAACACAGAAGTTTTGCGTGGTGCTGTTTACCACGCAAAACAACTCGGTGCAATGATTGGTTTTACATTAGTGAATCCATTATTTAGAAACTTCCTGCTAGAAGAAGCAGCTAATAAAAAAGTGGAATGTGTAGACATTATGGGGCCAATGCTACAAGCGATGGAACGAAAATATCATAAAAAACCAATACAAAAACCTGGCTTAATTCATAAACTTGATGAAGATTATTTTAGGAAAGTGGAAGCAATTGAATTTGCCGTTCGCTTTGATGACGGGAGAGATCCTCGAGGAGTGGACCAAGCAGATATTGTACTTATCGGTGTTTCTAGAACATCAAAAACACCACTTTCTCAATATTTAGCTCATAAACAATTAAAGGTTGCAAATATTCCAATTGTCCCAGAAGTAGAGCCGCCAAGTTCTTTATTTGAAATTCCATCACACAAATGTATAGGATTGAGGATTAGTCCAGAGAAGTTGAATGATATAAGAAAAGAACGTCTGAAAAGTCTTGGTCTTGATGATCAAGCTATATATGCTAATATGAGCAGAATAGAAGCGGAATTAGATTACTTTGACAGCATTATTCACCAGCTTGGTTGTCCTGTTATTGATGTATCTAATAAAGCGGTAGAAGAAACAGCTAATATTGTCTTAAGTATGATCAATCAACCATATTGGGATTTACACGGAAATCAAGTGAATGAATAAAAAGTAAAGATGTTGGCAATTAAGTAGAATATATATTATAATTAATTTTTGTCTTAATGTTTATATCATAAGTAAAGTGTATATTACTGATTACTATACGAAACTTCGAAATAAAATTCCATTTGTTATAGAAAAAAAGCTTGTTTTATCAAAAAAATAATTTCAATAAGCAGGAATTTGTGGTTTTGTGTAGAATTATGTATTTGTACAGTTATTTTATCATGACTGAAACTTGTTTATAAACGACAAATTAGAGGTATAAAGATAGTATAGGCTGCTAATTGCAACATATACTTTTTATATCAATAACGAGAAAATTGTCGAAGCTTTAATTTGAGTATGGGTAGAAATGGTGATATATAATGGCCAATCAGGTGTCAGATGAAACGATTGAATCACTTCGTCAAGCGAATGATGTTGTCGATGTTGTAGGTGAATATGTACAACTTAAAAAGCAAGGTCGCAATTATTTCGGACTTTGCCCTTTTCATTCAGAGAATACACCTTCGTTTTCTGTTAATCAAGACAAACAGATTTATCATTGTTTTGGCTGTGGAAAAGGTGGTAATGTTATCACCTTTATTATGGAGATGGAGGGTTATTCATTCCAGCAAGCTATTCAGCACTTAGCTGAAAAGTCTGGTCAATCGATTCCAGAGATCAAAGAATCATTTAATGAAAAGGTGAATACGGAAGAACAGACCGTTCTAGATGCTTATCAGTGGCTAGTAAAGCTTTATCACCACTTATTACGTCATTCAAAAGATGGTAAACAAGCATTACAGTACCTATATGATAGAGGTTTCTCAGATGAAGCCATCGATTTATTTCAAATTGGGTATTCGCCAACATCTAAAGATTTTATCGTGCAGTTTTTATCAAACAAAGGTTTTCACAAACAAATAATGGCGAATGCAGGACTATTAAATGCAACTAATGATGGAAACTATTATGATCGATTTCAGGGTAGGGTTATTTTCCCGATTCGAAATCATCTAGGAAAAGCAGTAGGATTTGTAGGAAGAACGGTTTCTGATCAGGAGCCAAAATATTTAAACAGTCCAGAATCATCTTTGTTTAAGAAAAGTAAGTTACTCTACAATTTCGATCTAGCAAGAAGTGAAATTAGAAAAAAAGGTGAAGTCGTACTTTTTGAAGGATCGGCTGATGTGATATCTGCCCATCAAGCAGGTGTGACAAATGGAGTAGCGTCATTAGGAACATCTTTAACGGAATCACATGCCAGTCTATTAAGACGATATGTTGATACAGTACTTATTTGCTATGATGGTGATAATGCAGGCTTAAACGCAACATATAAAGCTATTCAGTTGTTAAAGAAAACTGGTTGTACAGTAAAAGTAGCAGCATTGCCGTATAAGTACGATCCAGATCAATACATTCAAGAATATGGAAAAAATAAATTTCAAGAACAGGTTATTGATGCGGCAGATACCGAGATGGTTTTCTTAATGAAATACCTCAAAAAGAATTTTAATTTAAAGCTTGAAGGAGATCGTCTGCAATATGTAGAAAGAGTGATTGAGGAGATTGCCAGTTTAGAAAGTTCGATTGAAAGAGATCATTATTTAAGAGCATTGTCAGAAGAATTCAATCTTACTTATGATGCTTTGTCGCAAGAATTAAATGCGCGTTTATTAAATGGCAAAAAAAATGATGATAACCGAGCTATGTTTGGTAATACTAATGGTGGAAATCAACCACAATATATACCTAAATCTGCCAATGTTCTATCTCCCGCATACCAAAATGCTGAGCGACGGTTACTTGCTTTTATGTTGCAAAATGGGCAAATTGCAGAAAAAGTAAAAGAAACGATAGGATCTAGGTTTAACCTCGAGCAACACCAAATTATTGTAACCCATTTATACGGATATTATGAAGAAGGGAATCCCCCTGATCCGAGTCATTTTATATCCTATCTAAATGATGCAAGTCTCCAACAAACTGTTGTAGAGCTGTCCATGATGGATTATTCATGGGAGATGTCTGAAAAGGAGCTGCAAGATTATATTCATCTTATTCAATCAGAACAGACAGATAAAGAAAGAATTAATCAATTGCAAAGGAAAATGAAGCAGTTAGAGAAAACAGATCCTAAAGAAGCAGCTAAAATAGCGATGGAGATAATACAGATAAAACAACAATCGAAAAATGGAAGTTAGTTTTGGAAGGAGGGGCACTCATGGCAGAAAACAAGCCGTCACGTTCAAAAGAAGCAGATTTAACAGTGGATCAAGTGAAAGAACAATTGTTAGAATTAGGAAAAAAACGTGGTGTAATAGCATATGAGGAAGTAGCAGAAAGGTTAGGAAATTTTGAATTAGAATCCGAACAAATGGATGAATTCTATGAGTACCTAGGTGAACAAGGTGTTGAGGTAGTAGGAGATTCTGATGAAGATCCAACAGTACAACAGCTTTCTAAAGAAGAGGAATTTGATCTTAATGATTTAAGTGTACCATTGGGGATTAAAATAAATGACCCGGTTCGAATGTATTTAAAAGAAATAGGGCGAGTAGACTTATTATCCGCTTCGGAAGAAATTGATTTAGCTAAAAAAATTGAAGAAGGCGATGAATACGCCAAAAAACGTTTAGCAGAAGCTAACCTACGTTTAGTTGTAAGTATTGCGAAGCGTTATGTTGGGCGTGGAATGTTATTCTTAGACCTTATTCAAGAAGGAAATATGGGACTGATTAAGGCGGTTGAAAAATTCGACTTCCGTAAAGGGTTTAAATTTAGTACGTATGCAACATGGTGGATCCGTCAGGCTATTACAAGAGCAATCGCTGACCAAGCTAGAACAATCAGAATTCCCGTTCACATGGTAGAGACAATTAATAAATTAATTCGTGTACAACGTCAACTATTGCAGGATTTAGGTAGAGAACCAACTCCGGAAGAAATTGCTAAAGATATGGACTTAACTCCTGACAAAGTGCGAGAAATCTTGAAGATTGCTCAAGAGCCAGTCTCATTAGAAACACCAATTGGTGAAGAAGATGATTCACACTTAGGTGATTTCATTGAGGACCAAGAAGCAACATCACCATCTGATCATGCAGCCTATGAGTTATTAAAAGAGCAATTAGAAGATGTGTTAGACACATTAACGGATCGTGAAGAAAATGTACTAAGGTTACGTTTTGGTTTAGACGACGGTAGAACAAGAACACTTGAAGAAGTTGGAAAAGTATTTGGGGTAACCCGTGAAAGAATTCGTCAAATCGAAGCTAAAGCCTTACGTAAACTGCGCCATCCTAGTCGTAGCAAACGTTTGAAAGATTTCTTAGAGTAAAATAATATGCGTCAAAATGGGCTATCTTCTTTAAGAAAGGGAAGATAGTTCATTTTGAATAATGATTGATATTTAATTTCTAACAGATTCATCCGATATAATATAATGAATAAAGGTGAGTCAGACTTGGAGATGGTATCAACATGGAAGATGAACGAAAAAAAATCATCATTAATGAAATAAAACATTGGAGAGCACACCAATTACTACCACAACAATATTGTGATTTTCTACTAGCTCTCTATACGGAAGGGCAGGAAGAAGAGGAGAATAAAAAACAAAAGACACCATATTATTTATTTTTTTATTTTCTAGATACTTTACTTCTTTTATTACCTATTGTACTATTTCTGTTAACAGAAAATGTTTTTATGCAAATAACTGGTATCGTTATCACGTTAGTTATAGCTTTTAGTATGATTAAATTTTTCTCTGGACATCCTGTATTACGGGCATCTTATGCGGTTATGATCTTTTTTAGTATCTTTTTGTTTGCTACAACATTTTGGTTTAATCATTCTATTGGTATGACATGGATTACTTTTTTATGGGTATTAATCAATAGTGTTTCGTGGATTGCATTTGGAAAATTAAAGAAACAATTTTTCTTGCAAGCTGGAGGAGTGTTTGTATTGATCGCTCTAATCATAATGGTTGGATTTAACTATTTTTAGGCATATCCTTGAATTTTTGTTAGTTATGCTTTTAATATTCACCATTTTGAAGTAAAATAGAATTGAATTTCTATTTATACATAAGAGTAAGAAGTTGTCAGCAACCTAATATGATGTGTTTAATCGAAGGAGGAAAAGCGATGAAAAAAAATCCACTTATTCCTTTTGCACTTATTGCTATTCTTGGAATCCTAGCAGTAATTATTTTATCTGTAGTAGGAATGAATGAAAAACAAGACAGAATGGCGACTGGCGATGAAGGAGAAACGACGGAAGCAGATCCAGAAGCATTGATTCAAAGTTGTATTGGTTGTCATGGTGGTGATTTGGAAGGTGCTAGTGGTCCATCATTAAATGATGTAGATGAGCGATTAGATATGACAGAAATTGAAAACATCATCATTAATGGTACGGATGGCGGTATGCCAGGAGGCTTAGTGAATAATGAAGAAGCTGAAGTATTGGCAGAATGGCTATCAGAAGGTCAAGAATAAGAGAGAGGTTGAAAAGCTTTCTGTATAAACAGAAGGCTTTTTTCCGTTATAGTATGTAGATGAAGAAAGGATGGAAAGAATGCTATCAAAAAGGTTAGAGCAACTAGCTAAATACTTAAAACAGCCGATTCAGTTTGCGGATATCGGCTCAGATCATGCCTTTTTACCTTGTTATGTGTGTTTGGAGAATCCAACTGCAACTGCCATTGCAGGGGAGGTTAATCAAGGACCGTTTGAGCGAGCAAAGCAAACGGTTGTAGAGCATGAATTAACAGATCGAATTGAAGTGAGAAAAGGGAACGGATTGGATGTATTGACTAAAGATGAGGTAAATCAGATAACCATTGCAGGTATGGGTGGTAAATTGATTTGTACTATTTTAGATGAAGGAAAAGAAAAATTATCTAGCGTTAAAAGACTGATTCTGCAGCCTAATATAGATGCACAATTAGTACGAAAATGGTTGAACGATCATCAATATGAAGTCGTAGCTGAGGAGATTATTTCAGAAGATGGCTATACGTATGAAATTATTGTTGGCGATCATCAAGCAAACACAACCAACCTTTCAGAAAAAGAGTTATTATTCGGCCCGTTTTTATTACAAGAACAAAGTACGGTATTTATGGATAAATGGACAAGCGAAAAAGAAAAGCGAATAAAGTTAATTGACCAAATGAAAAAGGCAACAAGTATACCAGAAGAAAAAATAGATAGATTGAAAGAGGAAATTACATGGATTGAGGAGGTCATTCAACATGACAACCGTTAAAGACGTTATTCGTTTATTGGAGCAATGGGTACCAACAAATTTAGCAGAGTCATGGGATAATGTTGGTTTACAACTTGGCGATAAACAACAACAAGTAAAAAAAATAATGATTACACTAGATGTGATCGATAAAGTAGTTGATGAAGCGATTGAAAAGAATGTAGATTTAATCATTGCACATCATCCTTTGTTGTTTAACGGACTCAAACAAATTGATTTCCAAGATCCTAAAGGTCATGTAGTAAAAAAATTAATACAACATAATATTTCTGTCTATACAGCACACACAAACTTGGATGTTGTAAGCGGTGGTGTGAATGATATGTTAGCCGAAAAATTACAATTAAAAGATACGAAAGTATTAGTGACGACAGAAACAGAACAATTAATGAAATTTATTGTTTATGTTCCCAAAACTCATACAGACAAATTAATTGAAGCAATTGGTAATGCTGGGGCAGGTCATATTGGCAACTATAGTCATTCGACATTTCGTTCACCAGGAACAGGAGCGTTCAAGCCTTTAGAAGGAACGAATCCATATCTAGGTAGACAAGGTGAGATAGAAGAGGTAGAGGAATACAAAGTAGAAACTGTAATGAAGAAAAAGCAATTATCACAAGTGCTAGCAGCAGCACAAAAAGTACATCCATATGAAGAGATGGCCTATGACATCATTCCACTTCATAATAAAGGAGAAAAAATAGGTCTCGGACGAATCGGTAAACTGTCTGAGCAACTCAAACTGTCAGAATATGTAGAAGTCGTTAAGCAACAGTTACATGTTCCAGCTGTCCGTTATGTTGGTAATGGTGACCAGCTGATTCGAAAAGTAGCGGTGCTAGGTGGAAGTGGTAAAGGTTACATAAAAGCTGCACAAAATGCTGGAGCAGATCTCTATATTACCGGTGATTTAACATTTCATGAAGCACAAGACGCAGAAGAAGCGGGGCTTAACTTGATCGATCCAGGACATCATGTAGAAAAAATAATGAAAGAAGGCGTACAAGCTTACTTTATTAAAAACATAGATGCATTACCAAATAAGGTAGACATAGTAATATCTGAGTTATCGACAGATCCGTTCCGTTACCAATAGCTAAAAAATAAGAAGCAAGCACCATTTTAGGGTGCTTGCTTCTTATTTTTTAGCTTTTACTTTTGGTAAAATTTTATCTTGTTGTACTTTAGATGTGCGATCCCATGTTTCAGGATTGTTTGAATCATATTGCTCGATAAATTTAATTACTTCTTTTGCAATTGGTGTTGGAGTAGAAGCTCCGGCAGTCACAGCAACTGTTTGTGCACCTTCTAACCATTCATATTGAATTTCTGATACGTCAGCAATACGGTATGCCTGCGTACCTGCTTTTTCAATTGAAACTTGTGCTAAGCGGTTAGAGTTATTACTACGAGGGTCTCCGACTACTAATGTTAAGTCCGCATCTTTCGCTTGCTCTGCTACTGCTTCTTGACGTACTTGCGTAGCCATACATATTTCTTGTTCCATTTCTGTTTGCGGATATTTTTCCTGGACTTTTAACATAACATCATGAACATCCCATTGACTCATTGTCGTTTGATTCGTTACTAATATATGTTCTGCATCTAAATCAAGGTTTTCGACGTCTTCTTCATGTTGGATTAAGTGAACATGATCTGGAGCTACCCCAACAGCTCCCTCGGGTTCTGGGTGTCCTTTTTTGCCGATATAAACGATCTCATAATTGTTTTTCACTTTCTCACGAATTAAATCATGTGTTCGTGTAACATCAGGGCAAGTGGCATCAAGTACTGTTAAACCTTTTGCCTCAGCACGTTCTTTTACTTCAGGTGATACACCATGAGCGGTAAAAATAACGGTACCTTCGTTAATTTCTTCTAATAGTTCTAAACGATTCTTTCCATCTAATGTATAAACACCTTGTTCTTTAAAGGCATTGTTAACATGCGAATTATGAACAATCATACCAAGTATATAGATAGGTCGAGGTAGATTAGGGTCTTTCACTGCATTTTGAGCAATAACCATTGCATCGACAACTCCGTAGCAATATCCTCTCGGAGCAATCTTAATTACTTCCATTTATGGTCCCCCTCTGTACTTTCTACTAGAGATAAAGTAAAATATTTAATAACGGACATTCTTTTGTCCAATACTTACATTATAAAGGTATTTGCTACAATTGACAAAGATATTATAGTTCGTTCAGAAGGAGAATAACATGAAGAAGCATTTATTTAAACAATATGCATTAAATGATTGGATGAATGACGTGATAGGTCAGCTAGGATTTTATGAACCAACAGCGATTCAAGCGAAGGTTGTCCCAGAGGCATTGAAAGGGAAAGATATAATCGGCCAATCGGAAACAGGATCAGGTAAAACACATGCTTTCTTGATTCCATTATTGAATAAGATTGATAGCACTCAGTCAGAAACACAAGTAGTTTTAACAGCGCCGACTAGAGAACTTGCTATTCAAATATATGATGAAGTAAAAAAGATTATGCAGTTTTCTAATAATGAAGATAATTGGCGCGCAAAGCTGATTATTGGTGGAACAGATAAAAAGCGAATGATTGGTAAAATGAAACAAGCCCCACATATTGTGGTTGGAACACCAGGACGTATTTTAGATCTTGTTCAGGAAGGCGCATTAGACATTTATTCGGCAAAATCTTTTGTTATGGATGAAACGGACTTGATGTTAGAATTAGGCTTAATTGAAGAAATTGACCGTATTCTAACAAATGCGAATCCAGATATACAATTGATGGTTTTTTCTGCAACGATTCCTGAAAAGTTACAGCCATTTTTGAAAAAGTACTTACATGATCCATTATATGTGAAAATTGATGATCGCTTAGCTCCGGAAAAATTAGAGCATCGTTTAATTGATTTAAAACATCGTGATCAAGCAGCTGTAATTGCCGATATTTCTAAGGTGATTCATCCGTATTTAGCGATTATTTTTACAAATGGTAAGGAAAATGCGAATAAATTGGCCGGTGATTTGCAGCAAAAAGGATTAAATGTAGGGTTAATTCATGGTGGATTAAATCAACGTGAGCGTAAAAGAGTATTAAAAGAAATTCAACAACTAAAATATCAGTATATTGTTGCAACTGATTTAGCTGCGCGTGGTATTGATATTAAAGGTGTTAGCCATGTCATTAATGCGGAGCTACCGAAAGAAGAGCCGTTCTATTTACACCGAGTAGGGAGAACAGCAAGAGCAGGGATGGAAGGTACAGCAATAAGTCTTTATAAAGAAGCTGATATTGCGCTTATTAAGAAGCTAGAAAAACAAGGTTTAACATTTACTTATTACGATGTGATAAAAGGTGAGTGGCGTGAGGCAAAAGCTTGGGACATTAGACAGAAGCGTGAAAAAGGTGAAAATGAAATAGAAAAACAAGCCTGGAGACAAGTGAGAAAGCCGAAAAAAGTTAAGCCAGGTTATAAACGTAAAATGAAAAATCAACAACAAAAAGCGAAAAGAAAGCTAAAAAGAAACCAGATGAATAAAAAATAGACAAAAAGGTGAGAGGAAATATGTTAAAAATAGGATCACATGTATCAATGAGTGGTAAAAAAATGTTACTAGGTTCAAGTGAAGAAGCAGCATCTTATGGATCTACAGCATTAATGATTTATACAGGAGCACCACAAAACACCAGAAGAAAACCGATTGAGGAATTAAATATAGAAGCAGGAACAGAACATATGAAGGAAAATGGTATCCTTGATGTAGTTGTCCATGCTCCCTATATCATTAATATTGGTAATGCGAAGAAGAAGGAAACATTTGAACTTGGTGTAAACTTTCTAAAGAGTGAAATCGATCGTACAGAAGCGATAGGAGCTAAACAAATTGTGTTACACCCTGGTGCCCATGTTGGTGAAGGTGCTGAAATTGGTATAGCTAAAATTATTGAAGGCTTAAACGAGGTCCTTGATCCAAAACAAGACGTGCAAATTGCATTAGAAACAATGGCGGGTAAAGGGTCAGAGATAGGACGTAGCTTCGATGAATTAGCAAAAATTATCGACGGGGTTACGCATAATGAAAAGCTATCTGTTTGCTTTGATACTTGTCATGTACATGATGCAGGGTATTCTGTTGTAAATGATTTTGATGGAGTGTTAAATGAATTTGATAAAATCGTTGGAATGGATCGTATAAAAGTGGTCCATGTAAATGATAGTAAAAATGTCCAAGGCGCTGGGAAAGACCGTCATGAAAATATTGGATTTGGTCATATCGGTTTTGATGCACTTCATAAAATTGTTCATCATGAACAATTAAAAGAACTTCCCAAGATATTAGAAACACCATATGTTGGAGAAGATAAGAAAAATAAAAAGCCGCCATATAAATTTGAAATCGAAATGTTAAAAGACGGTTTATTCGTTCCAAATTTGAAGGAACAAATTATGAATCAATAATAACTCAAGAATATAAGAGCCGAACAATCGTGATTGTTCGGCTCTTTCTCTTAAGGTATTAACGAAAATAATGTTCTACGCCGTATTCTTTAATCAGCTTATTAAAAAGCTGTTGACAAGATTTTGCTGTTTTTGCATCTGTAATCTGAGCAAGTTTTCGTAACATTTGCATACGATCGTCTGCATTTGTTGGATCATACTTGCTTTTTTTTAAATGATCAGCTATCTGGTTTGCTTGGTTATCTGATATGGAAATATTATATTGGTGAGCATATTCTACGATATCAGAAGCATTTAAACTCCTCAATTTTCCTTTAATAAAATGTTTTGCTATACCGTTCATCAAAAAACTCCTTTCTAAGTATATTCAAACGAATAAAAGTTGGCATAGAAGAAGTATTTAAATAGTAAACTAATGAAAGTTAGAAAAAGGTAACGATGTTGTTGTTTGAACATAGTGCTTCTTCCCATTTTAATGTTCAAGTTAAAACACGGACGATAACTTCCTGATACGTTTCGCTAACAAACAATAAAAATTCAAAATCTCTATTGATTGCACCCTCACTTTATACTGCATTCATTATATCTTATGCACAAATGTTTAACATTTGTGCATTTGGGTAATACAAATAAAGTGTTTATTATTTGCAATAATCGACATTTTTCGCTATTATAGACCGCTGTGAGTCAAATCACGATGTTGATCAATGCTTTTGGCAGCAAAAAAGGAGTGTAGATTACATGTCAAAACGAATACAATGGCTAAATATTGTTTTAGTTACTGTGCTTGTATGTTGGAGCTATTATCAAATAAATTCATATAAATCAGAAGTGCAAGCACTAGAAAAAGACAATGCGGAGTTAGAACAAGCGTTACAAAGTATAGAAACGCAAACTCAATATATAATAAGTAAGTGGAATAAAAACAATACCGAAATTAATCATGAAACATGGCCAAAATATTTTGAAATAGCTGAAGTGATGGTGGAAGAGAGCGATGGACAGTTTTTGCGACCATGGGCCATTTATTTAGTGAAAGAAGCAGAAAATTATGGTATTGATCCATTTATCGTTTATGAGCTACTAAAAATAGAAACAGGAAAAACTTTTGATACTGAACTAGTTGGTCCTGAGACGAAATATGGCCATGCATATGGAATGGCGCAGTTTATGAAAAACACTGCACCTTGGATAGCTGATATGGCAGAATTACCGTACAAAGATGAATTGTTATTTGATCCATACTACTCGATCAAATTATCTCTAGTCTATCTAGATTATTTATACGACCAATATGATAATTGGGATGAGACGTTAACGGCTTATAATAGAGGAATGTCTGGATTAGAACAATTTAAAATGGAGAATGGTCATGCTAGTAGTGAATATGCCATGAGGATTCAACGAAATGCAAGGAAATACGAAAAGCACGTTGCATTAGCTAATTAAAAGGGAAGTAGAAATTACCATGCAAACCGATTGATAAACAAGACATACTATATATGTACCTCTAAAAGAAAAGGAGGGTATAGTATGACAGAGCACCAAAATAATAAAAATATTGAGGATGCACCGAAAATCGATAATGGTCAAATCGATGAAACACCACAAACGAAACAATTTGCTTCGATAGATGAGTTATATGCTGCAGATGAAGCATATAAAAGAGAAGCAGAAACGTCTGCAGAATTGTCTGCCAATGAATTTAATCGTCCTATAGAAGCTGATGAGCAAGAAACAGAAATGAAATCAAGTGTCAATACAGCTTGGGGCTGGGCAGGTTTGGTATTAGCGTTAGCATCTTTCTTTGTTTGGCCGCTAATTTTAGCAATCGGTGGTATCGTCTTAGGATTTATTTCAAGGCAACAAGGGGCTAACACTCTTGGTAATGCCGCAATTGCAGTGTCTGTTATTTCAATTTTAGTATCGCTCATTTTTATACCTTTGTCATAGGTTTAATAAAAAAGCAAGCCTCTTATCATGAGGCTTGCTTTTACTATTTTATGCTTCTTGTTCTTCTTTTTGTTTTTGATGATATTCTTCAGCTATTTTATCTACTTCTTTTTTCAATTCTTCTACCATTGTTTCTTCTGGTACTTTTCGAATGATTTCACCATGGCGGAATAATAATCCTTCACCACGAGCACCAGCAATTCCAATATCTGCTTCTCTTGCTTCTCCTGGTCCGTTTACTGCACAGCCAAGGACGGCTACTTTAATTGGTGCTTTAATGGTTGAGATATATTCTTCTACTTCATTTGCAATTTTGATAAGGTCAATTTCAATACGTCCACAAGTTGGGCAAGAAATTAATGTAGCAGCATTAGAAGCCAATCCAAATGATTTAAGTAACTCTCTAGCTACTTTTACCTCTTGTACAGGATCGGCACTTAACGATATACGCATTGTATTACCGATTCCCTTACTCAAGATCGCTCCCATACCAGCAGCACTTTTAATACTACCTGCAAAAAGTGTTCCTGATTCTGTAATACCTAAGTGTAATGGATATGGGATAACCTCCGCTGCTTTTTCGTATGCTTCTGTTGCTAAACCAACATCAGAAGCTTTCAAAGAAACAACGATATCATGGAAGTCAAGGTCTTCTAATATTTTGATATGATGAAGTGCACTTTCTACCATACCATCAGCAGTCGGATAACCATATTTCTCTAAAATATGACGCTCTAATGAACCAGCATTTACACCGATTCGAATGGGAATACCTTTTTCTTTTGCAGCATTCACTACTGCTTCTACTTTGTCTCTCTTACCAATATTACCTGGATTGATTCGGATTTTATCTGCGCCACCTTCAATTGCTTTTAGCGCAAGTTTATAATTAAAGTGAATATCAACAACGAGCGGAATATTGATTCTTTTTTTGATTTCAGGAATTGCGTTTGCTGCACGTTCATCAGGACAAGCAACACGAACAATTTGGCAACCTGCATCTTCAAGACGCTGAATTTCATTAACTGTTGCTTCGACATCGTGCGTTTTAGTAGTTGTCATCGATTGGATAACTACTTCATTTTTTCCTCCAACCATCACATTTCCAACTTTAACAGGTCGCGTATCCTTTCGATGTATTAAAGCCATAAATAAAATCGCTCCTTCATTTCTTTTTCCAATAAAATTATAAATAGTAATGCTTTCTTACTATTATTATTTTTCATTCATAGTTATTGGTGGTAAATTTCATACCATTGTTCATTATAAGGGTTTATATAAGAAAAGAGAAGTATCAAATCTTATTCTTAAAGAAAAAATAATAAATTGAAACTAATCGATAACGGAATACGTATGTTATGATATAGAGAAAAAAGCTGAATGAGGTTGAGGTGAGCATATGTTTTCAATAGTGACAACAGCTGATTGGATGAGCTTTGTTATAGTTGCATTAGCAACATTATTTTTAATAGGAGAGTTACTTGTTAATGCAAGAGGGATTTTTAGTATTTTAGGTTTAGGATTTATAACGGTATATTTTGCATCATTTTTAGAACCAAATATGTTTTGGATGATGATGGTTATTTATTTCTTTGGTTTGTTGTTAATGATTATTGATGGAAAAATATTAAATGATGGGACATTAGCCGTAATTGGTTTAGTTTGTATGTTTGTCTCAGTAGGATTTACTGCTCCTAATTGGGCGGCGGGTCTTTACGCAGTAATTGGCGTATTTATTGGTGGAATGAGTTCTTTCGCTTTTCTAAAAGTATTTAAAAAACGTAAAATGTGGACGAAAATTACGTTGTTTGATCAATTAACCGATGAAGAAGGTTATTCTAGTATTAATCAATCCTATAAAGAGTTATTGGGGAAATCTGGTCAAACGACAACAGATATGCGACCAATTGGTTCCATAATGGTGGATGATAAGGAATATAGTGCTATTACAGAAGGAAAATGGCTGGAGAAAGGAACACCAGTAAATATTATTGAAGTGGATGGAACAAGAATATTAGTAAAAGAACAAAAAAATAAAAATGAGTAGTCTGCTAATAAATAGCGGGCTTTTTTTATGAAAAAAACGTGTTTTATGTCATGTCAGTTTTTTGTAGAAAGTTAGTATTGTGAGTGATCAGACCTATAGAACTAATTATATTTTACCAAAAGGCAGGTATAGGGCGAATGTTTGTAAAGGGTTTGTAAAATTTGTAGAAAATACTTTACAAATGTGAAACAAATCATTAATAATGAATGGGTGCATAGAAAGATTGTCTATTATTGTCGTAAGCTTGAGTGGGCGAATAATAAAATGATGAGTACTAGGCAATAGTTTCGACACAATGGTAATACTAAAAGAAAGACTAAGTTTTGTGAGAAGGGATGAACACTGTTGGATGTAAACGTACAAGCTATGATTTTTCAGTTTATCGGTGGGTTGGGGATATTTCTTCTAGGGATTAAATCGATGGGAGAAGGACTTCAAAGAACTGCTGGTGATCGTTTGCAGGAGATTTTGGATAAGACTACAAGTAATCCATTTATGGGTGTGCTTGCAGGTATTTTTGTAACGGTTCTGTTACAAACGAGTACTGGAACAACGGTACTAACGGTTGGGCTAGTTAATGCAGGATTCATGACGTTAAGACAGTCAATCGGAGTAATTATGGGGGCAAATATTGGAACAACGATGACTGCCTTTATTATCGGAATTGAGATTAAGGAGTATGCACTACCAATCCTTGCTATTGGTGCACTTATGTTATTTTTCTTGAAAAATGAGCGGTTAGCTAATATTGGTTTAACTATTTTCGGTTTCGGTTCATTATTCTTTGGATTGGATCTAATGGGAGAAGGGCTTAGTCCGTTACGAGACTTCGATGTATTTCATGATTTAACTGTGAGTATGTCTAATACACCTATTCTTGGTGTTGTAATAGGAACAGTGTTCACAATGGCTGTACAAAGTTCCAGTGCTACAATCGGAATTTTACAGAGCCTAATGGGGGAAGGAGCAATTGAATTACAAGCTGCATTACCAGTACTCTTTGGTGATAACTTAGGGACAACGATTACGGCTGTTATCGCAGCTGCAGGTGCAACTATAGCGGCAAGACGAGCAGCTTTAACTCATGTTATATTCAACCTAATAGGAACAATAGTTATTTTAATTTTATTGGTACCTTATACAAATTTCATTGAACATTTACAAGGGTGGCTTGATTTGAAACCACCTATGACGATTGCCTTTGCACATGGTATTTTTAATGTTTCTAATACCATTATTCAATTCCCGTTTATTGCATTTTTGGCGTATTTAGTAACGAAAATCATTCCGGGTGAAGATGCAATGGTTCAATATAAACCTCAGCATTTAGACCCAATATTTATTGAACAATCTCCATCTGTTGCGTTAGAACAAGCAAAAATGGAAGTAATTCATATGGGTAAATATGCGATAAAAGGTATGGAAGAAACGAGTTCGTACTTAAATAATCATGTTTCTAAGCATGCAGAAATAGGCGTGCAAATTGAAGGTGCAATTAATAATTTAGATCGAGAGATAACGTCTTATCTAGTTAAGTTATCAGGAACTAATTTTTCAGAATTGGAACGTAATAATCATTCATCACTCATTAATTCTGTTCGAGATATTGAAAGAATGGGTGATCATTTTGAGAATATTATTGAATTGATTAATTACAAAATCTCAAACAAAGTGGATATTACAGAACAAGGTATGATTGATTTAAATGAAATGTTTGAATTAACTATTAGTACAGTAAAAGAGACTGTTCATGCATTAGAACATACAGATAGAGAAGCTGCGTTAAATGTTGTTCAAAAAGAAAATGAAATAGACAGAATGGAAAGAAATTATCGTAAGAAACATATTATTCGTTTAAATGAAGGTGCATGTACAGGTGCAGCAGGTATTGTTTTTGCTGACATTTTAAGCAACCTTGAAAGAATCGGAGATCATGCTGTCAACATTGCAGATGAAGTCTTAGGGGAAAGACAAAAACATTAAATTTTATGTATGTGGAAACAGCGGAAAATAGCTGTTTCCACCACATTTTTTTTCAAAAAATATAAAAAAACAAAAAAAGTTTTGAAAAACTGTTGACGAATCTCTATATCCATGATAAATTATTATATGTCGCTTCGGTGATTACATAAAACATTCCACAGTAGCTCAGCGGTAGAGCAATCGGCTGTTAACCGATCGGTCGTAGGTTCGAGTCCTACCTGTGGAGCCATTATTAGGCGGTGTAGCTCAGCTGGCTAGAGCGTACGGTTCATACCCGTGAGGTCGTGGGTTCGATTCCCTCCGCCGCTATTATAAAATAATGATGGCGATTGTGGTGAAGTGGTTAACACATCGGATTGTGGTTCCGACATGCGTGGGTTCGATCCCCATCAATCGCCCCATCAATATTTTAGGACCCTTAGCTCAGTTGGTTAGAGCTATCGGCTCATAACCGATCGGTCGCAGGTTCGAATCCTGCAGGGTCCACCATATATGTAACGGAGGAGTACCCAAGTCTGGCTGAAGGGACCGGTCTTGAAAACCGACAGGGGCTTCACGGCTCGCGGGGGTTCGAATCCCTCCTCCTCCGCCATACATAATAAGTAAATAAACTTGGCTCGGTAGCTCAGTCGGTAGAGCAACGGACTGAAAATCCGTGTGTCGGCGGTTCGATTCCGTCCCGAGCCACCATTTTTGAACAAGCTAGCAGAAGGCTTGTTTTTTTTGTATGTCATTTTATTTACTATTTTTTATACATAATGGTTGCAATTAAATTTTGTTTTTTGTTACTATTTTTTGTAGAGAGGTTTTTATACTTTCTCATTAAAAAATAGGAGGAATGGAAATGGCAAACTTTACATTACCAGAATTACCTTATGCATATGATGCATTGGAGCCCCACATTGATAAGGAAACAATGAACATTCACCATACGAAGCATCATAATACGTATGTAACAAAATTAAATGCTGCGTTAGATGGGCATGATGAGCTTGCTAGTAAATCTATTGAAGAGATTTTAGCAAATCTAGATGCAGTACCTGAAAATATTCGTACAGCAGTCCGAAACAATGGTGGTGGACATGCCAACCATAGTTTATTTTGGACATTGTTATCCGCAGATGGTGGTGGAGAACCAACTGGTGAGCTAAAAGACGCTATCGAATCTGCTTTTGGAAGCTTTGACAAGTTTAAAGATGAATTTGCTGCAGCTGGTGCTGGCCGATTTGGTTCAGGATGGGCATGGCTTGTAGTAAATAATGGTAAGCTTGAAATTACTAGTACTCCAAATCAAGATACTCCTATTTCAGAAGGTAAAACACCTATTTTAGGATTAGATGTTTGGGAACATGCGTATTATCTTAAATATCAAAATAAACGTCCTGATTACATTGCAGCATTTTGGAATGTAGTGGATTGGGATAAAGTAGCAAGTTTATATGAAGAAGCAAAATAATTAAATATGTAGAATAGAAGGCTATAGCAATTGCTATAGCCTTTTTAATGTAGACAGTAGAAATTTCCTCTATTATATAACCCTGTTGTTATGTATATCTCGCATTTTCTAGACCAAAATAAAGGTTAGATTCTAGTGAGGTGTTAATAATGGGTGAAATAACCAATGATACAAAAATAAAATTACCGAACGGAAAAGATCTTAAATTATTATTAGCAATTGGAGGTTTATATTCTTTAGCCACTTTTTTATCTAATACATTTGTCAATATTTTTTTATGGAAGCATTCTGGAGAATATACCGATATTGCGGTTTATAATTTGTTTATTTATATCTTTCAATCGATTTCTTTTGTAATTGCTGGCAGGTTTGCTAAAAAGGTAGATAGAACGATTGTTATTAGGATAGGAGTGGTTTTTCTTTCTCTTTTCTACATAACGGTTCTATTGACAGGGGAAGATGCCACCCGATTTCCATATCTGCTCGGAGCAATTTTAGGAATTGGTTATGGATTTTATTGGTTAGCTTTTAATGTTCTAACATTTGAAGTAACTGAACCAGAGTCAAGAGATTTCTTTAATGGGATTTTAGGAACGTTACAGTCATTAGGTGGGATGATCGGACCTTTTTCAGCTGGCTACATTATAACGAAGTTTGATCAATTTCAAGGATATCGTTTTATTTTCTTTCTCTCCTTTTTTTTATTTTTAGTAGCTGTAGTTTGCTCCTTTTTCTTAACTAAGAGAAAAGCAACAGGCAAGTTTTTATTTAAAAAAGTGGTTCTTGAACGAAAAGAGAATAAAAATTGGCGTCATATTTTGTATGCACACGTGTTTCAAGGCTGGCGCGAAGGGTTATTTATCTTTATTGTTGCTATATGGGTATTTATTGCGACAGGCAGTGAATTCGCTTTAGGTAGCTATAATTTGACTGTTTCATTATGTTCGTTTATTGCATATTTTGTTATTACCAAAGTATTAAAGAATCAGTATAGAAAACAAGCAATTTTAGTTGGAGGCATCTTACTCTATGCGGCTGTTTTACTCTTAGTATTCCATACGAATTATTGGATGCTTCTTGTATATGGAATAATAGTTGGTTTTGCTTTCCCTATCTACAATGTACCGTTTATTTCATTAACTTATGATATCATTGGCAAAGCAAGAGGGGCAAGAAAGTTAAGAATTGAATATATCATTATTAGGGAGTTATTTGTAAATATCGGAAGAATTGCGGCGATTCTCCTTTTTATTATGAGTGTTAAGTTAGCAAATCCAGAAGTAATGATCCCGCTCCTTTTCTTAACGATTGGTGGTGGTAATTTTATTGCTTACTACTTCGTTCGAAAAACAGAGACATCGTTTTACTATTAAATAGATAGTAAAGCAGTAGTCAGCATGCTATAATATATGGGTGTTTTTCGTTAAGGGGGAATAGCAATTGAACCAGTATAGAGGTTTTACAGAGAAAAACAAAGCAAAAAAGAAAAAAGGACAAGTTCCTATTCGATTAAATATATTGTTTATTAGTGTGTTTCTAATTTTTTCACTGTTAATTGTGCAACTTGGTGTCGTACAAATTCTAAATGGACAAGAAGCACAACATCAAATTAATCAGGCAGAAAATACACCGACAGAAAAGGCGGTACCACGCGGTAAAATGTATGACAGTAACCATCAGCTTATTTTAGATAATCAAGCGGTTAAGTCAATTACGTATACACCACCCAAAAATGGTGATACAGCACAAAAAAGGCTAGAGATTGCTGAGCAATTAGCAGATTATATTACGATTATAAAAGATGAAAAGAAATTAGATAAAACCATTCGCGAGCGTGATAAAAAAGAATACTGGTATTTACAAAAACAAGATAGGGTGCATGATTTACTTACGGCTGAAGAACGAGAAGAATTAAGTAAAAGTGAGGAGTATCAAGCAGAACTTGATGCAATTACAGTAGATAATCTGGCTGAAATTGATTGGACACCTGACTTGAAAAATGTGATAGCTATTAAGAAGGAATTGGATAGTGCTAAGGAGTTATCTCCTCATATTGTCGTCAATGATGGTTTAACAGAGGAAGAATATGCACTTGTAGCTGAGCATCTGAATGATCTTCCTGGAATTGATGCAGTCATTGATTGGGATCGGAAAGAAATATTCGGAGAGACGTTAAGCTCATTCTTTGGAAAACTTACAACTTCGGAACAAGGAATCCCAAGTGAAAATAGTCAGTACTATTTGAGCCACGGTTATACATGGAACGACCGCGTTGGAACTAGTGGACTTGAACAAGAATATGAACATATACTTCGCGGACGAAAAGAGAAAGTTAAATATTCCACTGATTCGAATGGTAATGTCATTAGTTCTGATATCATAGTTCCTGGAGAGAGAGGGAAAGATTTAGTCCTTAGCGTTGATATGGATTTTCAAACAGAAGTTGACAAAATAGTAGAAGAAGAACTGAAAACAGCCATTAACAACCCAGCAAGTAATTCTGGTTACTTAGAAGATGCGTTAGCAGTTGTGATGAACCCACAAACTGGTGATGTTTTAGCGTTATCTGGTATTCATTATGATAAGGAGAAAAAAGAATACTTAAATCAAGCGTACAAAACGATTTATGATGCACATGAGCCAGGTTCTGCTGTAAAGGGGGCAACATTGTTAGCAGGCTATCAAGAAGGTGTCGTGGATATTGGTTCACGGCTAAGTGATAGAGCGATAAAAATACAATCAACACCTAAGTTTAGTTCGCATAAATACTTAGGGAATAGCATCTCGGATTTATATGCACTAGAAGAGTCTTCTAACGTATATATGGCGAGAATTGCGATTGCTATAGCAGGTGCGACGTATCAAGAAAATAAACCGTTGTATAATTTTGATTATAGTGCATTTAATACAATGCGTAACTATTATAGCCAGTTTGGTTTGGGCATAAAAACTGGTATTGATTTGCCGTTTGAAGCAACCGGTGTTACTGGGGCTAATCCAGCGCAAGGTAACTTAATGCACCTAGCGATTGGTCAGTATGATACTTATACTACGTTGCAATTAGCGCAATATGTATCAACCATCGCCAATGGTGGTTATCGTATGAAGCCAAGATTAGTAAAAGAAATAAGAGAGCCGGGTAATGGTGAAGGACAGCCTGGAAACATATTAGAAGCCTTTAGTCCTGAGGTATTAAATCGTGTGGATATGGATGAAAAGTATATTGACCAGGTACAAGAAGGTTTCAGAAGAGTGTTTACAAACGGAACTGCAGCTAACCAATGGAGAGGGTTTCCATATGAAGTCGCTGGGAAAACAGGAACAGCACAGCGAACTAAATATAAGACGGACGAAGATGGAGAGCCTGTAAAAGTAGCTGAAACGGAAAACTTATCGTTAGTTGGTTATAGTCCCCTTAAGGATCCAGAGATAGCTTTTGCTATTATTGTTCCGGAAAATGGTACAGGAATTGGTCGACATCAAGTTCACCATGCGATAGGGAAACGCATTGTAGAAGCATATTATAAAATGAAAAACAACCTTGATAGTCAAAAAGAGGAAGACTAAAGAAGGAACTAGATTTCTAGTTCCTTCTTTTTTTCATAATATATACATAAGAAATGAAGTGTGTAGTTTAATTTCTTTATTATGTTGAAACGTTGGCGTATAGGAAGCAAATCGGAATCGGGTGATAGATGATGGAGTATGAATTTCTTCGTTAACTACATTTAGTAGATAAGCTCGACAGAATCTATTTTTATATTACAAAAAGTCAGAATTTACAATCTCTTTACAATCACTTAATAGTAGTTTAATAGTTCTAGGTTAATATGTAAAAGAAGCTTCCAAGGGAGCTTCCAATCACATAGTTTGTATAGGGGGAAATAGAAAAATGAGCAAGTTTAAAATCTTGTTATTAGCCTTAATCGCTGTTCTTACAATCGGCGTTTTGGCTGCATGTGGAAATGATTCAGATGACAACAGTGATGATGCAGATGCAAACGAAACAGAAGAAACAGACGCAACAGATGACGCTGCTGATACAGATGATAGTGCGGAAGAAAGTGAAGAAGCATCAGGTGATTTATCTGGATCAGTTGAAGTAGATGGATCTGGAACAGTTTATCCATTGATGTCAGTGTTAGCAGAAAATTATATGGTAGACGAACAGCCTGAGGTATCTGTTCAAGTAGCTCGTGCTGGTACTAGTGCAGGCTTTGAAAAATTTTTAGCTGAAGATGGAACAGATTTCAATGATGCTTCTCGTGAAATTAAAGATGAAGAGCAAGAAAAAGCTGATGAGCTTGGAATTGACGTAATGGAATTGAAAGTTGCATTAGATGGTTTAACAATCGTTACAAGCCCTGACAATGATTGGGCAACAGAACTTACAGCTGAACAAGTAAATGATATTTTCTTAGGCAATGTAACAAAATGGTCTGAAATTGATTCTAGTTGGCCAGATGAAGAAATTCAACCATACGGTCCAAATGAAAACCATGGTACTTATGAATTTTTCCATGATGAAATCTTAGATGAGCAAGATCTTGTTGATGGAATCGATTTACAACAAGAATATTCTACACTAGTAACATTAGTATCTGAAGATGAAAATGGAATTGGATTCTTCGGATTTGGTTACTATGATAGCAATCAAGATCAACTTAATGCTGTAGCTATTGACTTTGGAGATGGTGGAGTAAGTCCATCACTCGATACAATCGGTGAAGATGGTCCATATGCAGATTACACTCGTCCAGTATTCACATACTTAAATGTAGGTAATGCGGAAGAAAAACCAGAAGTGTATGATTATGCAGTGTATGTTGCAAGTCATATCAATGATTTTGCAGGGGAAACTGGATTTGCACCACTTCCAGATGAAGAGTTACAAGCACAATTAGAAGAAGTTCAAGCTATCCAATAATAAAGATAAGTAATACAATATCCTAATATTAATATTATTTGCTTCAATAAGATGGGGGCGATTATGCTCTCATCTTATTGTAAGTTTGAGAAGGAGTGCACCAACAAATGGCAATGAACAGCGAATCAACTGAATCCAAGGCTGTGAATGTCAGTAAATTGATAGCAGAAAACAAGAAAAAGAAAAGTATAAACAATTATACGGAAAAGTTAATACCTACCATTCTTTTCTTGCTAGCATCAATTACGGTTCTGACTACTATTGGAATTTTATATACCTTAATAAGTCAAGCAGTACATTTCTTTATGGAAGTTTCGATATGGGACTTCTTTACAGGGACTGAATTAAAGCCGTTAGGCCAAGACCCTCAATTTGGTATACTACCATTGATTAATGGGACAATTATTTCATCCATCATTGCAATACTTGTGGCAGGGCCAATTGGTTTAATGTCAGCAATTTATTTGAGTGAATATGCATCAGATAAAGTAAGGAGAGTACTCAAGCCGTTATTAGAAGTATTAGCTGGTATTCCGACAATTGTTTATGGTTTTTTTGCGTTTACTTTTGTAACACCATTAATTCGGAGTTTTTGGCCTGAGCTAGGTGCTACTAACATTTTGAGCCCTGGTCTTGTAATGGGTGTAATGATTATACCAATGATCGCATCACTTTCAGAAGATGCGATGAATTCTGTTCCTAATGCAATGCGTGAAGGATCGCTAGCCATGGGAACCACAAAATTAGAAACAACTATTAAAGTAGTTATTCCTGCTGCTTTTTCAGGGATTATTGCTTCATTTGTATTAGCGATATCTCGAGCGATTGGTGAAACAATGATCGTTACAATTGCGAGTGGGAGCTCCAAAAACTTTACATTTGATTTAACAGAATCAATGCAGACAATGACTGCATATATCGTAGAAGTATCTGGTGGAGAAGCACCAGCTGGCTCTACTCTACATTATAGTTTATATGCTGTTGCGTTATCCTTGTTTGTATTTACTTTAATAATGAATCTACTTGCGAAATATATCTCTCGTAAATTTAGGGAGGAGTATTAATGGAAAAGTTAGAAGCGTTACATGAAAATAACAAAATGGAATCAAGAGTACGCAAAGATACAATTTGGAAATCCGTCTTCTTTCTTTCGACACTCTTCGGTTTAGTCGTGCTAGCTGTATTGATTGCTAGAGTAGTCATAGACGGTGCTTCATGGATAAACATGGACTTTATAACAGGTAGACTTTCTACAAATGCTGATAAGGCAGGGATAATGGGAGCTATACTTGGGACAGTGTGGGTAATGATTGTTGTTATTCCGGTAACATTAATTGTAGGTGTAGGAACAGCTATTTATTTAGAATTGTATGCTAAGAAAGGGAAGTTCCATTCCTTTATTACTACAAATATTTCTAATCTAGCTGGTGTACCATCTATCGTATACGGTTTGTTAGGTTTAACGGTGTTTGTACGATTAATGAAATTTGGAAATGTAGTACTAGCTGGTGGACTTACTCTCGCGTTATTAGTTTTACCTATCTTGATCGTTTCTGCACAGGAAGCATTAAGAGCTATTCCAGGTCATTTAGCAGAAGCGTCTTACGGTATGGGTGCAACGAAATGGCAGACGATAAAACGGATTATATTACCTGCAGCAATACCGAGTATTTTAACAGGTGCAATTTTATCTTTATCACGTGCGATCGGAGAGACAGCCCCGTTAACAGTGCTTGGAATTCCAGCATTATTATTACCATTCCCGAACGGATTATTTGATACGTTCACTGCGCTACCTATGCAGATATACTATTGGACAATCGATGCTTCTTTAGTTGCTGAATATGCGAATCTAGCTGCTGCAACCATTATTGTCTTGCTTGTAATATTGTTCGTATTAAATTCTATTGCGGTAATTATTCGAAATAAGTTTCAGCATAGATATTGATATCTAGTGTTTATTTTTTTATCAGGATCATTGATTGCTAAGGAGTGAAAAAAATGAGTATGGCTGCTGAAAAAGACAGTAAAAAAGTACAAATAGAAATTGCATATAATGATGAAGAAAAAGTGAAGGATAACAAACCGAAACGTGTTGTTTACGATACGAAAAATTTAAATTTATGGTATTCACAAACACATGCATTGAAAGATATGAATTTACAAATGTTAGAGAATGAAGTTACGGCTATTATTGGCCCGTCTGGATGTGGTAAGTCAACTTATATTAAGACGTTGAATCGTATGGTAGAGCTTGTACCTGGAGTAAATACGACTGGTACGATTACGTATAATGGTAAAAATATTTTAGATGACAATGCGATGAGGGTAGAGGACTTACGTACACAAGTTGGGATGGTATTTCAAAAGCCTAATCCATTCCCAAAATCAATTTACGAAAATGTCGCATATGGTCCTAAAATTCATGGTATTAAAAAGAAGGCAATACTAGACGAAATTGTTGAAAAAAGTTTACGTGGTGCAGCAATTTGGGATGAAGTAAAAGATCGTTTGAACGAAAATGCATATGGACTTTCAGGTGGCCAACAGCAAAGAATTTGTATTGCTCGTTGTTTGGCTGTTGAACCTGATGTTATTTTAATGGATGAGCCAACTTCTGCTTTAGATCCAATATCAACATTAAAAGTGGAAGAATTAATTAAAGAGCTAAAGAAAAATTATACCATTATTATTGTAACGCATAATATGCAACAAGCAGCACGTATTTCCGATAAAACGGTGTTTATGCTAAATGGTGAAGTAGTAGAGTTTACTGAAACCGATCAGCTCTTCTCCAATCCAACTGATAAACGGACAGAAGACTATATTACAGGTCGATTTGGTTAAAGAAATCTCTACATTAAATAGTGTGACGGAATATGTGTCTCAATTTTGAACGAGATTTGTCATGGTGCAGGAGTTCGTAATTTCCCAACTTGAAGTCTCCAGTTAGAATAAGTGTGTAGGTGATAAACGGGCTCCTCTTGATAAGTCTTACTTTATAGGTATCCCTTGTTTCTTGTATAGATGACAAGGGATATTTTAACAATAACAAAAAAATAATGAAGTAGTTTTTACACGATATAATTGAAGGGAGATGTTCTTATGGTAGGAAGAGAGGCCTTTCAAGATGAACTACGACATCTTGAAGAATTGATCGTTGAGCTTGCAAAAAAAACAAAAGAACAATTGTTATTAGCAGTTGATAGCTTGTATCTTGCAGATGTTGCTCAAGCTGAACAAGTTGTTCAAAATGATGTTGAACTAGATAAAATGGATATGAAAATTAACGATGAAGCAATTGTTTTAATTGCAAGACAGCAACCAGTAGCTAGAGATTTGAGACGATTAGTTGTTGCGCTTCGTATATCAAATGACCTAGAAAGAATGGCTGACAATGCAAAAAATGTAGCTCGTGCAGCGATTCGCTTAGGTGATGACCATGGTTTACCTATTCATCCATCTATTAAGGAAATGTCGAAAATAGCAATGGAAATGATAGATTTGGCTATTACGTCATATAAAAATGAAGATATTACCTTAGCCCGTAAATTATCTGAGCTAGATGATATGGTTGATAACATGTATTCAACGATGTTACGAGAAATTTTAGAAGAAACAGCTAATAATCCTCAAAAGGTTCAGTATTTAATGCAAATGGCTTTTAGTGGAAGGTTCGTGGAAAGAATTGGAGATCATGCGACAAATATTGGTGAAGATGTAATGTATTTAGTGAAAGGCGAATCATTAGATTTAAACGGTTAAACTACAAACAAAGGAGTAGACGTTAACGTCTACTCCTCTGTTTGTTGTCGAGTTATAGCACTTGCAATTTCTTCTATAGTCATACTTGAATTAAGTGTAAATTCGCCGATTTGAATGTATCTCGTTAAATCATTTGATTCTAAGTATGTAACAAACTGTTCTGTATCTGAAATTAATTGATGATCAACTAAAAAGTCGGTAATATCTGGCATTGTCATACCTTCTTCTATAGCAATAGTAACTTCCTCGTGAGCAGCATTCTCATCAGTAACTTCACGATTATCTTCTACTTCTTGTAAACTTTCTATCTCTTGCTCTAACTCATCTACTTTTACTTCTAGATCGTTATCATATACGAAATAACCGTTGTCTTGAAGGGTTTGAATAGATTCATCTATAGAAGGTGATGTTGTAGGTGTTTCTTGTTCAGGCTTATCTAAGTAATAGGTAGCTCCTATTATAACGGAAGCTGTTAACAAGCCTAGAGAAAATGCTCTAATAATTACTTTCAAAGGTATCATCCTTACTTCTCATTATTTTACATTGTTAATGATGGACACAACATCATATTCATTTACATTAACTTGTGCTGCGATATATGCGGTATCATGTCCTTGTTGATATAATTCCTTTACACGCTCTATCATTTGTGTAGATGAGTTTGTTGTAGGTCTTATTGACTGTTCTACAGATAAATCATCCATTAGCAATTCTTCTTCTAATACTTGAATTTTCTTTTTTAATTGATACGTTTCTTGTAAGGAAGAAATAGAGAATTGTTCGAATTGATCCTCTAGTTGTTTAAATTTATCTTGCATAAAAAATGATAGTATTAAAAGTACAATAGCAATAATGATTATAGTACTTATTATGTATAGCATGACTTTCCTCCTCCATTTAACCAATATTTACATATACAGTTATATCATATTTTGCTTTACAATAAAACATTTACTTGAAATTATCTGCGTTTTTTGCTAATATATTTTAGGTAATGATTCGATATTGAACGAATGATGTATTGATTTTAGTTTGGAGGGATAAATATGCGCGTTAACATTACATTAGCTTGTACTGAAACAGGTGACCGTAATTATATTACGACTAAAAATAAACGTACAAATCCTGAGCGTTTGGAACTTAAAAAATATTGCCCACGCTTGAAACGACACACGTTACACCGTGAAACAAAATAATGAAACAAAGAAAAGCTCTTACCATGTTTATAGTGGTAAGAGCTTTTCTGTACATTTTATTGATATAGGGCAGATGTTGTTCATTATGCTTATTTGATTCTATCTATACGATATTTCTTTTTAAGTTATTCATTTGTAAACATTCTGTTACTTTATATTGTAGGTGATATAAGTGAGCCTTCAATCAAAGAGCGATTTAGATTTTCACTGTTTATTAGCGAAACTTACAGGAAAGTTACCGTGTGTATACACCGATATGAAAGGAGAGAGGCTAGAATGAATAAAAAAACAACACAGAGAAATGAAGTCATATCTCATTGGCAGGAGCTTGAAAATAGAGAACAGTTGGAAGAAAAACTGCAACAAAGATTGTTTGATTTAGCTGAATGGAAAGAAGCTAATGTTATAGCGACTACAATAGCCAAGGGAGTGGAATGGAACACAGAACAAATTATTTATCATGCTTGGCAAGAAGGGAAAAAAGTAGCGATTCCGAAAAGTAATCCAATTGATCATACGATGAAGTTTTATCTGTATAGTGAAGATGATCAGTTAGAAAAGGTATGGAAAGATATTTTAGAGCCTATTGAAGCGAGCAGTACTTATATTTCAGAAGACGGGATCGATCTGCTTATAGTGCCAGGGATAGTATTTAACAAGCAAGGATTCCGGATTGGCTTTGGTGGAGGTTTTTATGATCGTTTTTTGAAAGGGTATACAGGAGTTACTGTATCATTAGTAGCTAACTTTCAACTTATGAAAAACATGCTAATAGAAGAACATGATCAATCTGTTGATATATTATTAACTAATTTCGGAAAAGTTTACTGCAAACATACATAATTATGAGAGGAAAAGAAAAAACTGTTGATAACAACTTTTTATGAGGAGTAATGATGAATGAAAATATCAAAAGTATTTTTCTTTTTAACAGCAATAACCACGATTATTTACTTATTTCGTAACAATCTAATGAAGATCATTACTACTGTTCCATTGCTAAGAAAATATGCCGTTAGAATGACGATGAGTATTCCGTTTGTCAGGCGCAAAATGATTGGTTCACTATTTAAATAAACATCTTTCCTTATTGTTATTCTAATTATTAGGAAACATGATATGATAAGAATAGTAATAAGGTAGGTGTCAAGATGTTTATTAAAAATCAATTTATCCAGAATAAACTGGTCCTTCATTTAATGGAAAAAGAAAAATTTGAACTACTAACAACATCTTCAAATCAAACAGAATATTTACTATGGAGAACGAACAAAAGAGTAACCGATATTGTAAGAGTATCCTTAACATCGTATGATTGGAAACGCGATCTGGATAGAGATGTAGATCAACTTGAAAAAAGAGTTGCAGATAATATTCAGTTACCATTTTTCCAACAAAGAATAGCCTTTCATCATGTTTTTATTGTAAATGATGAACCTGTTGATGATTGGGATGCTCTACAATCTAGAAAATCTAATGTCAAAAAAATTGATCATTCTTATGTTTATATGATAACGGAGCATACTGATGATGAATTTCCTCGTTTTGTTCAGAAGGTCAAACTAGAACTTTCATTAGATTGGGAGCCTATAACAGATGTATTTCAAATAGAGTACAACACGTCTTTATTTAAGAGGCGAATCCAGCAGATATATCATAATAAACAGAAGGAAATGCAGTCTGTATTTAGTCATGGTAAACCTCGGCTGTCTTATCTTTTAATTGGTATCAATATCATTATATTTTTCTTGTTGGAGTTAAGCGGTGGTTCAACCAACATCGAGACTTTGGTTAAATTTGGCGCAAAATATAATGTCGCTATAATAGATGGTGAGTGGTGGCGAATCATTACTTCGATGTTTTTGCATATAGGTATTATTCACTTAGCACTAAATATGCTAGCTATTTATTTTATTGGCACATTGGTAGAAAGAATCTATGGAAGTACACGCTTTATTATTATTTATTTTTTAGCTGGTATTGCTGGAGGAGTAACAAGTTTTGCGTGGAATCCAAGTATTGCTGCTGGTGCATCTGGAGCAATATTTGGTCTTTTTGGTGCACTTTTGTTTTTTGGTTTAAAAAATCCAAGAATCTTCTTCCGAACAATGGGGATGAATGTTCTAGTAATGGTAGCAATTAATGTCGTGTTTGGTTTTAGTGTAGAGCAAATTGACAATGGAGCACATATTGGTGGATTAATTGGAGGATTTATCGCTTCAGGAATTGTTATGTTACCTAACACTAAAGTCTTTATGCAACAGCTAATGGCAATCGTAGTTTATCTGTTTTACATTGTTGGGATACTAACGTATGGGGTATAAAATGAACAAGTATATTATGACAGAGCATTGCAATTGAACAGATTACAACACCTTGTTCAAGAGCAATAATATAGTGAAATACCAACTATAGTAGATAAAACATTGCCATGTTTAGAGGTTTTAGCGAAATTAAGTGGAGAAAATCAAAAGTAATAGATTGATAACGGAACAAAGAAAATAGGAAAACTAGCAAGATTTGAACGTTTAAAATGGTACCTGTAGTTAGACGACTAAAAATAAGTGTTTTATCTACTACAGGTACCATTTTAATGACCACTCCTCTTTTTCATCATACCAGTCTAATCAATAGATAATTGCTGACTAAGTATTTTAACTTTATTATTGTCCTCGTTAAACAATACAATTAGATGATCGTTTTGTTTGTCTATTAATATTAGTGGCATGAATTGCTTGTCTGTAATTAATCCATCTGCTATTGGTATAATGTAATTTCTATATAATCCTTCCCACAGTTGTCCGATGATCCGATTTGTTTCTTCTTGAGTTAAGTCGTTAAGTGGTTTGTCTTGAAACTGAATGATATCAATAAGTGGATACATTTCATACCGTTCTACCTCGATATTAGCGTCATTGATCCAATCATTCCATACTAGTTGCTTTTGTTGTTCCATTAATGCATCGTGTTTTTCCTTCCATTTCAGCTGTGTTGGTGAACTAGGCTGTTCAAAAGATAGGAACCCTTTTTGAGGAGAATTCATTATATATAAGTTGTCCGTAGACATTTGTTGAATACTTCTAATGTCATCATTTTCGTAATGATTTTCACCATGATGAAAACTGATAGCTTGATAAAAATGACTTTCGTCTTCTTCAAAGCTAGCGTCTAATATAATTTCTTTTGCTGATTCTTTCCATAAACCTTTTATCCCTTTTAAATAACCATCCATATAGATGAGAGATACATCCTGTCTTAAAAATATTTCTTCTTCAAGGCTACTATTGGCTATCCAGTTCACGAAATATTTGTTGTTATCCATATCGAAAAGTTCTATATCTGTATTTGCTTCTGCAAAAGTAATAGACGAATCTGGTGGGAAATACGTAATTGCTTCTTCTGTAGTTTTTTTTGTTAAAACTAAAAGTAGTAAAACAACCATCATTAATAAACAAGTAACAATTTGAATTTTTCTAGATTTAATCATATCATCCCTCATTTTAATTTATCACGGTGCAAACGTCCGTCAAATCCCCACTTCAAGTTTCAAGTAAAACGAGGAAGATAAGTGAGGGATAAACGGACGCTCCTCCCTGATAAGTTTCGCTAACAATCAGTAGGAGTCACAAACTCCCACTGATTGAAGTCTCACTTTATCGCGCACAACCATCTGTGTAGGTTGATGTTTCATCTTATTCGTATGATTTCCTCTATTTAGCATAAAATAAGGCTACTATTTGTTTAAGAAAAGAGGATGTGTATATGCAAGAAGAAAAGCATTTGTCTCATAACTATGAACAAGATGTCCAATATATTCATGATTACTTGGAAGTAGATAAAAGTTTTGATTTGATTCATTTAGATGTAGAGTATGCGGGAAAAAAGATGGCATTATTTTTGATTGATGGTTTAGTAAAAGATGAAATGTTGCATCGTATTATGCAATTTTTAGCGGAATTGAAAGAAGGTGACTTAGGGAACAATCCGTTAGAAAAATTAATTAAGCATGATATTCCATATGTTGAAGTTGATGTGGAAAAAGATATACATAAGGCTGCAGAGCAAGTATTGTCAGGTCCAACGGCATTAGTTGTAGAAGGATTAGATCATATTATTATGATCGATGCAAGGACATATCCGGTAAGAGGCCCAGAAGAACCGGATTTAGAAAGAGTTGTAAGAGGAGCTAGAGATGGTTATGTTGAAACCATTGTATTCAATACGGCACTTACGAGACGTAAGGTTAGAGATAAGTCATTAAGAATGGAATATATGTCAATTGGCAGGAGATCCAAGACAGATGTTTGTCTCTGCTATTTAGAAGATATAGTAGATAGGAAACGGGTAGAAATATTAAGAAAGCATTTAGAGGAAATTGATATAGATGGTCTACCGATGGCAGAGAAGACGATTGAAGAGTATCTGAGTGGAAAAACATGGAACCCGTATCCGACGATTAGATATACAGAACGTCCTGATACAGCTTCTGAGCATTTGTTCGAGGGTCATATTCTCGTTATGATTGATGGGTCACCAAGTGTCATGATAACACCAGCAACCTTTTGGCACCATCTACAACATGCTGAAGAATATCGGCAAAAGCCATTTGTTGGTGTTTATTTACGGACTGTTCGTTTTATAGCAGTGTTTGCTTCCCTTTTTTTATTACCCCTTTATTATTTACTATCAACAGAGTTAGGTTTATTACCTGAAGAATTGTCTTTTATCGGTCCCCGTGAAGTAGGTCTGATACCACTTATTGTTCAATTCTTATTAGCAGAAATCGGCATCGATGTCTTGCGGATGGCTGCTATCCATACACCCTCTGCACTTGCAACAGCATTAGGGTTAGTCTCCGCAATTATTATCGGACAGGTGGCTGTGGAAGTAGGATGGTTTTCAAATGAAGTAGTGTTGTATCTAGCTGCAGTTGTAATGGGAACTTTCGCAACACCGAGTTATGAACTTAGTCTTGCGAATCGAGTAATGAGAATTATGTTATTATTAGTGACGGCATTGTTCGGGCTAAAAGGTTTTGTCATAGGAGTAACATGTTTTATTTTATATTTAACACATCTAAAAACATTTTATATTGGCTATTTTTGGCCTTTTATACCGTTTGATTTAAAAGCTTTTGTTAATGTACTTGTTCGAAAACCCGTTCCCAAGAATGACAACCGTCCGTCTTTTTTAAATCCACAAGACCCAGATCGACAATAATATTAATTATTCCTTTTTAGTACGCTATTTGGTATAATATCCTAGGTGATAAATCGTGAAAAATCTCTATGAATTAAGAAAATTTTTATTAAAATTTGGGACGATCATCTATATAGGTGATCCTCTAGCCGATCTTGAACTAATGGAAGAGGAAATGAATGAGCTTTATCAAGTGAATTTGATCACACAAGATCAATTCATTCAAGCAAAGTTAATCATTACAAGAGAAAAAGAAAAATTAGTTAAAGGGTGAGGGAAATGGAGAAGGATTTACTAATTGGCATTGATATTGGTGGAACAACGGTAAAGCATGCGCTTATTTCTAGAACAGGTGAAATGATTACTAAATGGGAAATTCAAACGAACAAGGCAAATAAAGGGGAAAGTATTCCTAAAGACATCTGGTTATCTGTTGAAGATAAACTAAATGAATTACAAATAAAAACAGAACGTTGTTTAGGGATTGGTGTTGGTGCACCTGGTTTTATTGATCCAGAAACAGGGATGATTGCTATTGCGGTTAATATCGGTTGGAAAGATTTTCATCTAAAAGAAAGTTTGGAACAATTATCAGGTTTACCAGTTTATGTGGATAATGATGCAAATATTGCGGCTTTAGGAGAAAATTGGAAAGGGTCAGGTAGACAAGTAGATAATATGCTTGCTGTAACATTAGGAACTGGTGTTGGCGGTGGTATTATTGCTAATGGAAAAATTGTTACTGGTGCAAATGGTACAGGTGCAGAAATTGGACATATTACAGTAGAAAAAGAAGGTGCACCATGTAATTGTGGAAGAAATGGTTGTCTAGAGACGGTAACTTCAGCAACAGGGATTGTTCGTCAAGCAGAGGAATATATTGTAGCAGGTAGAGCTGCCGCATTAAAAGAACGAAAAGACGCAAATGGTTCTGTCTCAACGAAAGATGTTTTCGATCTGGCAGCGGAAGGGGATGAAGCTTCTCATCAAATATTGAATCATGTATTTGATGTGTTAGGATTTGCACTTTCTAATATTGCTGTCACATTAAATCCATCCAAGATTGTTATTGGTGGAGGGGTTTCAAAAGCTGGAAGATCACTACTAGAACCTATCCAACATGCATTTAAGAAATATGCGTTACCACGGACACATGAAGTATGTGAATTTGCTCTAGCTGAATTAGGTAATGATGCGGGAGTTTATGGAGGCGCATATTTAGTATTACAAAATCTTAAAAAATAGTGTATAATAACATTTTGTAAATCAAATGTAACTTTTTTTAAGATTTATGAAACTTTTGTGTGAACTGTATCGTCTATAATAAAGAGATAGAAATTATAAAAAAAGAAAAAGGTTGTTTCATTTTGAGGAGGATTTAATAGATGTTTAAAAAGAAGCTGCAAATGCCTTTGTATATTATTGCAGCATTACTATTTGGATTGAAAACGTACATCGTATATCGATTCTTATTTAATATTTCATTGGAAAACGGTATGCAGGAATTTATTCTGTTTATCAACCCATTTGTAACTGCATATTTCTTCTTTGTACTAAGTATTTTCTTTAAACAAAGAAGACAAATCAAATATATCAAATATAGTATGTTAATAGGTTCATTGATTGTTTACTTCAATATTGTGTTTTATCGTAATTTTACTGACTTTATTACGATACCATTACTTTTCCAAGGTAGTAATGCTGCAGACTTAGGTAGTAGTGTACTAGGTTTGATTAAGTATTGGGATATTGCATTATTCCTTGATGTTATCATTGTATGGATTTTAGCGAAGAAATATGGTGAACAACTTACAACATCATTCACAAAACGCTATAAGCGAATCGCTTTTGCATTATCACTTGCACTTTTAGTTGGTAATTACGCATTAGCAGAGGCAGAACGCCCTCAGTTATTACAACGTACTTTCGATAGAGAGTACTTAGTAAAAAATATAGGACTCTTCTATTATCACATTTATGATGCGGTCTTACATTCTAAATCAAAAGCACAAAGAGTGCTTGCTGATGGAAATGAACTTGCAGAGATTGCTGATTATATGAAAGAGGAGACTACGACAAAAGGAAGTGAAGAATTCCATGGAATTGCGGAAGGAAAAAATGTTATTTTTGTTTCGCTAGAATCTTTACAAAGTTTTGTCATAGATAATACGATGAATGGAGAAGAAGTAACACCATTCTTAAATAGCTTGATTGATGAAAGCTATTATTTTGAGAATTTCTATCATCAAACAGAACAAGGAAAAACATCCGACTCTGAATTTATTATAGAAAACTCTCTGTACCCTTCACCACGTGGGGCAGTTTACTTTACACACGCACAAAATGATTTTCACTCTTTACCAGAGATTTTAGGAGAGAATGATTATTATACATCCGTGTTACATCCTAATAATAAGAGTTTCTGGAACCGTGATGTTATGTATGACAACATCGGATATGACCATTTCTATGATGATACAGCTTATGATGTTACAGATGAAAATTCTGTAGGTTGGGGTCTGAAAGATAAAGATTTCTTTGAACAATCAATACCATATTTAGAAGAGATGCCACAGCCATACTATGCGAAATTTATTACATTAACGAATCATTATCCGTTTGATTTAGATGAAGAAGATGCAACAATTGATCAATATGATTCTAATTCAAATACGTTAAACAAATATTTCCAAACAGTTAGATACATGGATGAAGCTGTGGAAGATTTCTTCGATTACTTGAAAGAAACAGGTATTTATGATGATTCCATTATTATCTTAATGGGGGATCATTATGGTATCAGTGATTTTCATAAGAAAGCGATGAAAATGTATTTAGATGAGGATGAATATACAGATTACTTGCATGTTCAATTGCAGCGAGTGCCATTTATCGTCCATATTCCAGGTCAAGAAGGAAAAGTAATTTCCAAGATTGCTGGACAAGTAGATGTGAAACCGACAATTTTAAATCTATTAGGAATCGATAGTGATACAGATTTATCATTTGGTACTGACTTATTTGATGATGAGCGAAAAGACTATGTTGCATTGAGAGATGGTAGCTTCATAACAGATGATTACGTATATACGAAGGATCAATGTTATGACCGTGAAACAGGTGAACTATTAGGCCTTATTAATACAGCAACAGATGATGAAGACGAAGCAGCTGCTTGTAAGCCGTATATTGAAAAAGTGGAAAACGAATTGAATTACTCTGATCAGATTATTTTTGGAGACTTATTCCGTTTCTATGACTTCGATAAGAAATAAATAAAGATGAGTGCACTGTGCACTCATCTTTATTTGTGTACGTCAAAACATATAAAGCGAGACTTCAATCAGTAGGAGTTTTTGACTCCCGCTGATTGTTAGCGAAACTGCGTCCGTTTCCCCCCACTTAGCTTCCTCATTTTCACTTGAACCTTGAAGTGGGGGGTTTACAGACGTTTACACGTGATAAATAAAAAACGCCTGATTAGGCGTTTTTTAACTTTGGAATAGTGGGTGAATAAGCTCCCAATATAGAGTAGCGACAGAGAAGAATCCAAACACTAATGCAGAGATAGCAGCGAAGGCTACTCCAAACATGTTTTGCGCTTTTAATTCTCGTACAACTGCAATTACACATAGTATGGCTACCACTAGAATAATAAATCCTAATTCCATTGTCATCCTCCTTGCAAATAGCTTATTCGTTTTTCATTATTCGTCATTTTGTTTATAATATGTATATGTAAGTGAATTCATTTTTATTTTATAGCAAAATCTGCTATTTGTCTATGAAAACCATAACAATAAATTAAAGGAGTTATAAATATTATGAGAATAGAGCGAATGAGTTTAGGGAAACTGTCTACAAATTGTTATATACTATCAAGAGGTAAGGAAGCTATTATCATTGACCCAGCAGGTGAAAGTGATAAGATCCTAACGAAAATAAATGATCTTAATGTCACACCTACTGCCATTTTGTTAACACATGCACACTTTGACCATATTGGAGCTTTAGAAGACATTAGAAATTATTATGATATATCTGTTTATTTACACGAATTAGAAGCAGACTGGTTAGGCGATCCAAGTTTAAATGGTTCTAGTTTATTCGGACTGGGACAAGTGAAAGCAAGAAAAGCAGAACACTTCTTAAGAAATGGTGAAATGCAAATAGGCAATGTGACGTTAGAAATTAGACATACACCTGGCCATTCACCAGGAGGGGTTGCATTTATTTTCCATCAAGGTCAATTTGTTGTAGGAGGAGACAGTTTATTTGCTGGAGGTATTGGTCGAACGGATTTACCAGGAGGGGACAGTCAACAATTACAACAGAGTATTAAAAAGCAATTTTATTCATTGCCTAAACACTATACTGTATATCCTGGACATGGACCGGAAACAACGATTAAGTATGAAAAAGAAAACAATCCATTTGTAAGATAGTAAAAAAGAGCTAAGTAAATAAAAACGCTCTGATTGATTACAAATCAGAGCGTTTCCATTTTAGTGTCCGAAGCCTGGTTGAAGAATGAAGTTTGTGTAAAAAGTGAATCCAACAAAGAAGACTGTACAGTACGTTGCAAATAAATAAATATACATTCTTTCAGAGAGCTTCAAATATCCGACACCAAGGAAAAAGATAGTTTGCGCAAGGAATAGAAATGCCATTGTCTCCATATGTCCAACATAAAACATAACAGTAAAGATTCCAGTCCAAAAAGCAAGCATACGGAAAACGCGATCCATTGTTCCTCCTCCTTTACTAGACACTTGATATCACCCATATTATATACGAGTATAGATAAAATGTAAATTATTCTAAAAAAATGTAAGGCAGAAATTCTTGTTATTTTTATCACGCTGCAAAAGTAACCCAAATCTCCACTCGAGATTTGATCTATAACAGGGAAGTAAAATGTGGGATCAACGGCTGCTAACTTCCTGTTAAGTATCGTTATCAGTCAGTAGGAACCTTACAATATTATGTTCAAGAATAGATTGCTCTATACCATTATGAAGGAATATCAACAAAAATTTGTCTAAAACCTCCTGTATTAGTTTCCAGCTGGATTCTATATACCATTTTATTGTTCTCCTCACTTGAAAGGGAAATATCAATTGTTCCATCAGGAAATGTGTACTGGTAAGGAGGAGGGCTATCCTCTATTAGAATCGACCTATAAGCTTTTTGATATAGCATTTCCAGCTTAAATTGTTCTTCATTAAGCTGTTGGACTTGTTTTTGCATATAAATCTGTTGTATTTGATGAAATGTGAATAGTAACAGTAATAAAATACCCAAACTAGTCAAAGGAAAAATATGTCCATTTTCATTTTGGAGTGATTTTAGACATTTTTTTTTCAATTTGTTCACCACCAATAGTCACCAGTTGTATAACGATATCTTTTTCCTGGTTGCTTAAGTTAAAATCAGTAATTTGCCTTAGTATTTCCTCATGACCAGAACCATTTACTTGTCTTCGTATTTTATTATTATGAAAAGAGATTACGACATGATCATCATTTGTTTGGATAAAGTGTAATTGATTGTCTTCAACATAAATAGACGTTGCTGTTTGCGCTTCTAACTCAACTATATGATGAAAATGATAAAACATCGGCAATTCTTCTTTATCATGATGCAGCCATAGGGATAGGATTTGGCTGAACCATGTGATAAGCATAATTAAAAATAATAGAGATAACAAAGCCTCTACTAATAAGTAACCTTGCTCATTCTTGCAACGCATAATGACATTTTTTTGTTTGTTTTTCTTTGGCATTATTCCAAGTTACACATCCTTCTATTAAGGAATCTTGGTAGGTAATAGTTAGTGTGAGTGTCGTACTAATAATATTATCGTATTCCAGCGTTTCTTGTGCGATGTTACCTAATAATACTTCATGCATTTGTTGAGATAAGAAATAGATAGCTTTCTCCTCATCATTAATTATTTTTTTCTCTATTAATAATTGTTGTTGAATAGGTAACAATGTTAAACAAGAACTGAAGAAAAGCATAATGGATAGTAATGTTTCTAACATGTAAAATCCAAGTTGGTGTTTACGCTGAATCATAGCATCTGCCTTTGCCGAAAGGACAAGTTATGAAAAAAGAATGGAACTTTGTTTGTATTCTCATTGTTCCAGGCCGTTTTATATTCCCTTTTTGTGAAAATTCGATTGGCATCTTCAGTGTATGGGGGTGAACGTTCCATTCTTCAGGATAAACACGCATTAAAACACTAATACCGTTGCCACCGCGACGAATATGATAACGGTTCTTGCTCCTTTCAAATTGTAAAAAATAATGCTCTCGTTCTGAAATAGCTAATTGCTGTAAATAGAGAAGGTCCTGATGGAATTGCTTAGTGAACTGCTTGTACTGTATAGTGTCGTGGGTGCGTACAGCAATCGTTCCAAAAAGAGTAAGGATGATTGTACTTATTGTGAAGAGAATTAGTAATTCGATAAAGGTGAAGCCTTTTTTATTATTGAACATTTTTTTGTTCCAGTCCATTCTTCGCAGGATTATAAACAATTTTTGTATTACCACCGTTACAAGTTAAGCTTTCTACATAGTCATTTTCTTCTAATTCGTCTAGCGTATCAGGTTTTTGTCCCTCATCCAGTTCATAAGAAATTAATTGATTCTCCACTAATTGCATAAGAGCATCACATCCTTGTTCATTAAGATTTTTGCTTTTATTTGCTAAATTAGGAATAAAGAGAAGTAGTAAAATACTGATTACAGCTAGCACTATTAACATTTCAATTAGTGTAAATCCTTTATTATTTTTCATTATTTTTCTCCTCTACAAAGAATTCATATAATCAAACATCGGTAACATTAAAGCTAAATAGACAAATACAATAAATAGCGCTAAGACACTAAGTAATATTGGTTGTAATAGACCTATCCATTTCTTTAAAAAGCTTTCAATTGTTCCAAGTAAATAATCGGCATAAATTGTTAGTTCTTTTTGAAGTTGTTCCTGGTTACGGTCTTTCGACATTATTTGTGTTAATTCATCTCGTAATAGTGGACATTGGGGTAAAATAGTGGCATAGTCATAACCTTTGGCTAAATGCTCGCTAATTGTTGTTGCATAATAATGGGTAAAACCAGACGCTTGTTCTGTTTTTATTACGTCGAAACTTTCTTTAATCGTAAGCCCGCTAGCTAATAAACTTGCTGTATGAGTCACTAACAGGTAAGTGTTCTGTAATTCCTTATACGTTCTATACAACGGAATTTTGGAAATAAACCAAACTTTCGTTGTTATAGAAAGTTGCTGTTTCATGATAATACTAATAAAGAAACTGAGAAAAATACTGAATAGGCTAGTAATGGTCCCATAATAAATAAAGTTGATAGCTATGTCGGCATATTGAAAAACGGTATTAATATTCTTATTTGTTCCTAATAACTGAGAAAAAGCAGGGAAGATGGAGTGCTTCATGAAATATAAAATTACTAAGAAAAATAGGAAAAGAAATAGTGGATAACGTGACAAAGTATTCAGTTTAGCTAAAAAGTTTTTTCGTTGTCGCAACATTTGACAACAATGCTGTAACCCTTCTGCTAAATTACCTTGTTGCATAGCGACTGATAAAAAGCTAGTAATTTCTCTATTGAATTTCACCGTCTCTAGGGTTTCTATGAAGGTTTGACCACGTTGTAATGATGTTTTCATGGTGTGAACTATGGGTTTATATTGCTTTTTCCACATGAGTACATCTAATGCGTCGTTTAAGCTATAACCATAAAGGAACAGTTGCTGAAACTGATATAGTATTTGGTATTGATCATTCATGGAAAGCCGTTTTTTTGCATTATAAATCTTTACTAAATCCATAGGCATACGCTTTTCTCCTTAATTGCTTAAAACGAATTGCATTAGTAAATGTTTTATTTTTCAGTATTTGGTGTATTTGTTGTTCGTTTAAAAATTCAAAAATTGCTGCTCGATGATGTCTTTGTTTCTGTAAATGAAGGGATAATAGTTGTATAGATGCAACTGCTCGTAAGCTGTGTTCTATGTCAATTGATTTAATCCCCATTTCAAGCAACCGTTGGATTGTTCCTTGGGCGTTATTAGCGTGTAATGTTGATAATACTATGTGCCCCGTGTTAGCAGCACGTATGGCGAATTGTGCAGTTTGTTGATCTCTCATTTCTCCAACCATAATAATATCTGGATCATGTCTTAAGGCTGCTTTTAAACCGAGGTCATAGGTCATACCTGCTTTTTCATTAATCTGAACTTGTAGTACATTTTTAATTGGTTTTTCAATTGGGTCCTCTAAGGTGATAATTTGATAATGATTTGTTTCTGTAAATGCTTTAAGTAATGCATATAGAGTAGTGGTTTTACCGGATCCTGTCGCGCCAGTGAGCAATAAGAGACCTGACTGGTATTGCAACCAACTTTTGAGAGTTTGAAGTTGTTCTGGAAATAAGCATAACTGATGTAAAGAATGGATATTTTGTTGAGGTAAGATGCGAATTGCCAGACTTTCAAGGTTGTTGGCAGGTAAGGTGGAAAGACGTAAAGAATAGTTTAGATCATGGTATTGGTAATGAATAGAACCTTGTTGTGGTATTCTGTTTTCACCGATATCCATCTTTCCCGTAAATTTATAATAAGCAAGCATCATCATATATTGTTTTTTTGAAAGAGTAGTATGTAATGTTCGCTTACCATTACTTCGGAAGAATAGTTGGATATCTTGTGAATGGGGGATGAAGTGTAAATCTGATGCATTTGCATCAATTGCAGCTTGCAAAAGGTTATTAGACAAGGATGAGACTTGGTTCAAATAATCGTTCACCTCCGTTTTTGATCATGGTACAATTACTATATTCGACATTAACCGTTTGATTCCTGCATGATAATGTATTTTCTTAAAATAAATTTGGAGGATTTTGTATGAATAGTATTTACTTAGTTGGTTTTATGGGAAGTGGAAAGACAAGTATTGCCCTTAGATTGGAATCCCTTTTAGGGTTGCCTGTGGAAGATACTGATCAAATGATTGAGGCTTATTATAAGCAAGACATTCCGACAATTTTTCAAATCAATGGAGAAGAGACGTTTAGAGAATACGAAACAAATATATTAAAACAAACGAGCAAAGTAAATACCATTGTTGCTACGGGGGGAGGTATTATCGAAAAAGAAGTAAATCGTGCATGGTTACGACAAAATGGTACAGTATTTTTCCTTCATACATCATGGGAAGAAACAGAGCGTCGTCTCATAAATGATAAGTCTCGTCCCATTTGGAATAATCAAGCAAGAGATAAACAAAAACTCTTAGAAGAGCGCTTACCGAAATATGAAGAAGTAGCAGATTATATTATACATACGGATGGAAAAGATGTAGAAGAGATAGCTGCTGAAATTGTATCTTTACTCAAGTAGTTGATGTATAAAAATATAGTTATTGGTAAAAATGACACTAAAACAATAAAGGTGTGAGATTAGTGGCCAATAATGATTATGTGAAATACATGACACAACGAATCGTGAAGTATATGGATACTCCTAAAGCTGAGCGCCAAAAACAAAGAGAAGCAAGGAAAAATGAAGAAGCGCCAATTGTCTATTCGAATAAATGGTTTGGTGTTTTACCTTTTGCTTTTCGTTTGTTGGTTCAAAAAAGAAAAGATCAATGATAAGCAAGCTTCCCTGTGAAAAATAAACTAGGGAAGCTTGCTTGTTATGAGAAGTTTTCTGTTAAATAAAATATCCCCGCATTCACTACTTCTATATCAATTCTAGGTTCTAGCCTTTCAGTCAGCTGTTCCTTTTCTTTTGCAAAAATCTCTTGGTTACCTTCTTGTTGTTTGAAGAAGTGATCAAGTAAGGATAACTCTTCGTTTAAGGCTGTCATGGCGTCTTTCACCCATTCTTTAGATTCGCTCGAAATCAATTGTTCTATATACATAAAAATCCGATAAAATCCACTCAACGGCTTGATAAGAGGTGAAATTGTAAAGCTATAATCACTCATTTTAGATTCTAATGGTAATCTATCTATTTCATTCATCATATTTGATTTCATCATACCATTGATTAAATGTAGACCGATGGAATGGATAGCCTCTTTTTTTTGCTTTCCGTGATAATGCACAACAATATTTGCTACCAACCAAGGGTGTAAAGCCGTTTTATCGTTACCAGTTGTTTGTTCATATAACATGGTAAATCGTGCACTTTGCTTTATATGATGAAAGATTTGTTGTAGCCTGGGACTACCATAATGAATCCATTCTTTTTTATTATCCTTCTTTGCTGTACTTGTATCTAAAAATAATGACATTGGTTCACCATTTCTTCCGATCTTATCCATATAATGCCAGTAAAATGGTCGGTTCATAAGTACTTGATCCAATTCACGGGTAAGTCTTATCGTCATTTCCGTTTCATTTTCTAATATTACATCACATTCATGTATGGAGAAGTATTCATATAAAAAATCGTGCAAATTGGAGATCATCGTATATTCTCCTTTGTTTGATTATGATGATGATGAGAATTAATAACGGCTGTTAAGTTATCTAATTTAATCTTGGATTCACCAATTGATTGTGACTCAGCGAATATTTTTTCTACCTCTTTTTCAATAGCGGGTAGGTTTAAATCACTTAGTATTTGCTCTAAGTCACCAATAACATTTTCGAACAGCTGTATTTTTTTGTAGAGTAAATTCATTACATGCTCATCAACTGTGTCTTTCAAAGCAAAATTATAAATTTTCACATCATTTTCTTGGCCAAAACGGTGAATCCTTCCTATTCGCTGTTCTAGCCTCATTGGATTCCATGGTAAGTCATAGTTGACTAAGTGATGACAAAATTGAAGGTTAATCCCTTCACCAGCTGCTTCTGTTGCGATCATCACTTGGGCATGATTTTGAAAAAGCTGACGCATCCAATCCTTTTTTCCTTTCTTAAATCCACCGCGATAAATGACCGTTGCGATATTCTCTTTGTTTAATAACCATTGTAAATAAATCTGTGTAGCACGGTACTCTGTAAAAACGATAAATTTTTCGTCTGATTCTTTAATTAATTCAACTAATTTTAATGCTTTCGCATGATGCGGTAATTGTTCAATTGATGTTAAAACTTCTTTTAAAGCAGGAATATCAACATTTTCTTTTTGTTCAAAAGCCTTCTTTATTGAAAGGTAACAAGCCTCTCTAGAACTACAAAACTCCCTGATATAGGTAATAGACGATATAGCTGTTTGATATTGAAAGAATTGTTCTACTTGCTGATAAGTGGCCAATTCTTCTTCTGAAAAAGCTACCCAAACTGTTTCGATGTTCCGTTTTGTCCAATCTATTCCTGTATCGGCACGACGATTTCTGACCATAACCTTGCTAATGAGCTGTTTTAAATAGGGATCTTTGTCAATATCACGTTTTTCTTTTCGATATTGTTGTGTAAAATCATTATACGTACCTAGATAACCAGGCTTTAGAAGACTGACTAAATTAAAGATATCCGTTAATTTATTTTGTACCGGTGTAGCAGTTAATAGTAAACAGTATTTTTTGGAAAGTTGCTGAACAAATTGAAAGTTTTTTGTTTTATGATTCTTTAATTTATGCGCTTCATCTACGATAACAAAATCATAATCTTGTTCTAGTATTTGTTCTCGATGTTTGGCAGATTTGGCAGTATCTAGTGTTGTGATAAGAATATTAGTATGTTGCCAATCTACTCGTTTGCCTGATGTTACAGCTGGAATTAGTAATTTTTGATTTAGCTCGATTGCCCACTGATTGACGAGTGATGCGGGTACTAGAATTAATACCTTTTGTACCAATCCACGTAACATATATTCTTTTAATATCAACCCTGCTTCAATTGTTTTTCCAAGTCCGACCTCATCAGCTAATAAAGCGCGTCCATTCATGTCTTGAATGACATTTTCAGCACATTGTAGTTGGTGAGGCAAAAAGTTTATATGTGGTAAAAATTTGGGAGCAACAAGTTCTTTGAAACTAGTCACTTTCATTGTCTCTGCAACTTGATAAGCTTGTTTAAATAATTGCCAATTTGCCCAATGTGTTGGGCTTTCGATTGCTTGCTCGAATTCAGTTAAAAATGATTCATCTCTTGAAATGGGAATCTGCATGATAGGCCACCTAACATTGATACAGTTTATGTATTGTTAGTGTGGTCAAAAATAGTGGAAGTATACAATAGATATTTATCATCACTCGACTTTTGTGGTTGTCAAAGTAACATCGTGCAAGTATTCATCCAGTTGCAAAAGGTGAGAAGGTTGTAAAAAAAGTCGAGTAGAAGTACTCGACTTTTAATAAGGTATTTTAATAATCTAATTTTTTTGTTTTCTTAATTTTTCCTGTCCACTTTTTGAATCCGCCTTGTAATTGATACAGATCTTTATAGCCTTCTTTGTTAAGGATTAGTGCTGCACGAATTGAACGTGAACCATTTTGATCATATAAATAAACAGGTTGATCTTTTCTAAGTTCGATCAGACGTTGTTTTAATTGTGTTAAAGGAATATTTCGGGCGCCTAAAATATGGCCTGCATCATATTCTTTTGGTTCCCTTACGTCGATTAATTGAGCTTTTCGGTAACCTTCTCGAAATTCTGATTCGATAAGTGGTTTTAAGATTTTTTTCTGTTTGAAATAGCGGTATACTGTAAATAGAATAAAGATTACTAATATACCTATCAGAATGTACCATTGTGTCATTTTGAATCCCCCAGTGTTTTTTCTTTTAAATCCTCTAAAAAGGATTATACCATTTAACAGCATGAAATAAAGAAAAAAATGCTGAATAAGGAAGAAGTCTTGTCTCACCCGCCATTCTATTGTATGCTTTTATTTACATAATATTTTTAAGTAATGGAGGATACCTTATGCCTACACCTTCAATGGAAGATTACATAGAGCAAATATATATACTGATGGAAACGAAGGGATATGCTAGAGTTTCGGCAATTGCAGAAGCATTGCAAGTCCAACCTTCATCCGTAACAAAAATGGTGCAAAAATTAGATAAAGATGATTATTTAAATTACGAAAAATATCAAGGATTAGTCTTAACCCCAAAAGGAAAAAAAGTAGGAGAAAGATTAGTTTATCGCCATGAACTATTGGAGAAATTTTTGCGTATTATCGGTGTTGATGAGGAAAATATCTATACTGATGTAGAAGGAATTGAACATCACTTGAGTTGGAATTCAATTGATCGAATAGGGGATGTTGTTCAATTTCTTGAAGATAAAGCTGAACAATTAAAAGAATTACAGTCGAAAAAGGATTAGTTTTATCCGTTCTATCTACAGATTCTATTGTATATATATAGAGCATATTTGGTAGATAGGGTGATAAGATGAAAATTGATGGTGTGTTTTCTGGCGGAGGTGTAAAAGCATTTGTCTTTATCGGTGCTCTGGAAGCCTTTGAGGAGAAAAACTTGCAATTTGAAAGAGTGGGTGGAACATCAGCTGGTGCTCTTCTAGCTACATTTATTGCTGCAGGTTATAAAGCGAAGGAAATGAAAGAGCTTTTTTTAGACTTACCACTCGAGTTTTTTCTTGACCAATCTAAGTGGAGTAGTATGTTCCCTTTCTTAAAATGGCTTACATTATATCATACGATGGGATTTTATCGAGGGAATAATTTTGAAAATTGGTTATATCAAAAGCTCAGCGAAAAAGGGATTACTTCTTTTGCTGATTTACCTTCCGCTACTTTGAAAATTGTAGCAGCGGATATTACGTATAATAGAATTATTGTTTTTCCGGATGATTTGAAGAAATATTATCATATTGAACCAGATTATTTTCCTGTTGCGACAGCCGTTCGAAGTAGTATTTCAATCCCTTACTTCTTTCGTCCTTCAAAATTAATTAACCCTCGCACAAGACAAAGAAGCTTCGTTGTTGATGGAATGATTCTTAGTAATTTTCCGCTATGGATTTTTGATCATAACAACAAAAAACGAGAACGACCCTTATTGGGAATGCAATTAACAGATCCGAAGGAATACTATCATAATAAAGAAATGAGAAATTCTATAGACATGTTAAGAGCGGTATTAGGTACGATGAGAAAAGCGTATGATACAAAGTATGTCTCAGAAAGTATTGCAAAAGATATTTTGTTTTTTCCAGTAGACGATATCAGCCCGATTGATTTTTCTCTATCGCTCGAAAAGAAAGAAGCGTTGATTGACTTTGGTTACCACCGTACCAAGAAGTTTCTAAAGAAGTGGCCATAAGAAAAAGAACAGAGCATCTTATAAAGATGCTCTGTTCTTTTTCTTATGTTTATTTCCTTCAATTACTCGAAGATGTGAAGCATCTCTTTTCGTAGGTTTTAATGGTCGTGTTACGGCTTTTTTTGCGCTAGTAGTATGTCTAATGACAGTAGAAGAATTAGTGCCATTATTACTCTGCTGATTTTTATATTTTTGTTTCGATTGTTTCACCGCTTTTCTATACTTCCTTAACTCATTTGGCGTGCGTCTGCGTAAAAAGAAGAAGTACACTAAACCAAAAATGGCCGCCCCAATTAATAGGGTTATAAATAAGGATTTTAGTAAACCGATTGTGTCAGTAAATAAAGAAGTGACTAAACCGAACACAGCCAAACCAATTAATCCGTAAACAACGATAGAACCTATACTTCGATTCATATAATCTTCCTCCTTTAAAGTAAAGTATACACGAATTAAAGTTCTTACTATAGTTATACCCGTTATTTGTTGGATTTTATACACAATTTTATCTAAAATAAGATAGAAAACTCTCTCTTCAAGCGTGCGTGTGGCGTTGACGGGCGGTAAGAGGGAGATGAATCGCCTTTGGATAACTGTCCGAAAGCGATTGTCCGACTATTCGAGTCCGCTTGCCATAAATAAAAACTAGCTTGTGTACAAATGTTGTATGTGTCTCCACCTAAAATGAGCAATGATACATGTTAAATATGGTATAATCGGTGTATCACCATACAGAATGAGGTGCAAGCAGTGCTCGTCAACAAAGCCTATCAAATCCGTATCTACCCAAATAAAAAACAAGAAATACGGATTGCCAAAACAATCGGTTGTTCTCGATTTGTCTTCAATCACTTTTTAGTTAAGTGGAACGATACCTACAAAGAAACGGGTAAAGGACTGACGTATCACGCTCGCTCTGCGCAACTACCCCGGCTAAAAAAAGAGTTAAGATGGCTAAAAGAAATAGACAGCATTAATCCTCCCTTCAAAACCTTGCGGATGCCTATCATCGTTTTTTTTCAAAAAGCAGCATGACAAACCTCGTTTTCAATCGAAGAAACATAACGTTCAATCCTATCCAACTAAGTATACAAACGGAAATATCTCGATTGTAGATAATAAGATCAAGCTGCCTAAACTTGTCTTTGTTACATTTGGCAAAAGCCTAAAAGTGGTAGGACGTATTCTTCGTGTGACTGTTAGACGTAATGCTAGTGGGAAGTACTTTATTTCGATTCTAACCGTAACCATTGGAAAAAACAGAATCAGCTATTGGCATAGACCTAGGCATCACAGGTTTTACGATTCTGTCTAATGGTCAAAAGGTGGATAATCATCAGTTCAGGTTAAAAATGGAAAAGAAGTTAAAACGTGAACAACGAAAACTATCCAAACGTGCATTAATAGCTAAAGCAAATAGTATCAATCTTTTGGATACCAAAAACTATCTGAAACAAAAACGAAAAGTCGCTCGATTACACGAAAAAGTAATGAATCAACGAGACAATTTCTTAAACAAGTTAAGTACAGCCATCATCAAAAACTACGATATGGTCTGTATCAAAGACTTACACACAAAAGGTATGTTGCGTAATCATAAACTAGCAAAACATATTTTAGCCGTATTATGTTAAGCTTTGTGACCAAATTACAGTACAAAGCCGATTGATATGGCAAAACGATTGTAAAAGTAGATAAATGGTTTCCCTCTAGTCAAATTTGTTCTAATTGTGGACATCAAGACGGGAAGAAACCACTCGACACTTGAGAATGGGCGTGCCCAGCTTGTCACACCCAACATGATCGGATGTAAATGCAAGTAAAAATATCTTAGCAGAAAGTCTTCGTCTATGCCCTTCCACCTAGATCAGATACGAAAAGAACCATAGGGACTAGGGGGATAGCTTGGTAAAAAAAGAGAAACCGCTGTGACGGGAGACATACGTTTACAAGTAAGCTCTGTTCCCAAGAATCCCCTACTTCCAACAACTTGAAAGGGGGGTAAGTGGGGGGAATTCAATTGTCAGGATAAAGGAAATAATGGATTGTATAATCTCAAATAGCATGAAATAAAGAATTTTGGTTAGTCTAACTTTGAGGTGATCAATTTGAGACGTATTCGTTATAAAAAAACTCAACAAAAGAAAGTTTCGTTAATTCCTAAAGCGATTAGCGCAGGGTTCTTTGGTGCGTTAATATGGGCTACGATTGCAGCAGTAGCAGGTTATTTCCATTTTACCGAGGTTACGCCAAAAAGTTTTATATTAAGACCATGGTTACAAACTGCATGGTCAGATGGATGGTTAGGAGAAATAGTTTCTATTTTCGTTTTATGCTGTCTTTCTATTGGATTAGCGCTGTTATATTATTTGTTTTTAAGAAAGATTCCAGGTATGCTACCAGGGATTTTGACAGGTATTGTACTTTGGTTTATGTTTTTTTGGTTGTTATCACCAATATTCCCTAATATTGCACCGTTTTGGGAATTAAGTAGTGATACAGTAGTAACAACTATATGTATATTCATTTTATATGGTGTGTTTATTGGTTATTCCATTTCTTTCAGCTATGAACAACATAAAGATGAAAAAAAATAACTAATTATGTTACTATAATAATGAGGTTTTAATTGGAGATGGAGTGAGCAAATGGCTAAACTATTATTACTTAATGGGCCAAACTTAAATCGTTTGGGGAAAAGAGAGCCAGAAGTGTATGGCAGTGAAACACTAGATGATATTGAGCATAATGTACGAGAGGTCGTTGAAGCGGTGCAATATCAATTAGATGCTAAACAATCAAATCATGAAGGGGAATTGATTGATTGGATTCATGAAGCTGAAGGTGTTTATAAAGGTATTATATTTAATCCAGGTGCATATACACATACAAGTATAGCACTTAGAGATGCAATCAGCTCTATTACAGTTCCTGTTATTGAGGTACATATATCTAACGTACATCAACGGGAAGAATTTAGGCATACTTCATTGTTAGCACCTGTTTGTCGCGGACAAATAGTTGGTTTAGGTACTGCAGGCTATCAATTAGCAGCAAAGTATTTTACGTTAAATGATTAGAAGTAGAAAGGGAGAAGTGAGATGAACCGATTAGAACGATTAAGAATAGCCTTGAAAGAACAAAATCTGGAAGGTTTACTTATTACAAGTCCCATTAATAGACGTTACATAACTGGATTTACAGGTAGTGCAGGGGTAGTACTTGTCACAAGTAATGATGCATTTTTCATCACTGATTTCCGATATTTGGAGCAAGCGAGTGATCAGGTGAAAGGGTTTGATATAAAAGAACATAGAGGACCGATTCAAGAGAAAGTAGCGGAGCTTGTTGCTTCCCTTCAGATTAATACATTAGGTTTTGAAAAAAATGATTTAACTTATGGTCTTTATGAAACATATAATAATGCAATCAATGCGGATTTAATCCCTTCAGATGGTATAATTGAAAAATTACGCTTGATTAAAGATGAAGATGAGATTAATATTATAAAAGATGCTTGTAAGATTGCCGATGATGCATTTAACCATGTGTTAGAGTACATAAAGCCTGGTGTTAAAGAGATCGATATTTCAAACGAATTAGAATTTTTCATGAGAAAACAAGGTGCGACAGAATCCAGTTTTGATACGATTGTTGCTTCTGGTTTTCGATCTGCTTTACCTCACGGTGTTGCATCATCAAAAGAAATTCAATCTGGCGAATTAGTAACACTAGATTTTGGTGCATTGTATAAAGGTTATGCTTCTGATATTACACGAACAGTTGCTGTTGGTGATATTTCAGAGGAGCTAGAAACAATCTACAATACCGTTCTAGAAGCACAATTAAAAGGTGTAGAAGGAATAAAAGCAGGTATTACAGGTACAGAAGCAGATGCATTAACAAGAGACCATATTGATTATAAAGGCTATGGTAAATACTTTGGTCATTCTACAGGTCATGGATTAGGATTAGATGTTCATGAAATGCCTAGGCTATCATTGAAGTCTGATGACGTGCTTGAACCAGGAATGATTGTAACGGTCGAACCGGGTATCTATGTTCCTAATGTCGGTGGATGCCGTATCGAGGATGATATCTTGATTACGGAAAATGGTAATGAGCGATTAACACATTCACCAAAAGAATTAATTCGCTTATCAGTATCGTAAACAATTTTTAGGAGGATTTATATGATTTCAGTAAACGATTTTAAAACAGGATTAACAATTGAAGTGGATGGGGGAATTTGGCAAGTTGTTGAATTCCAACACGTAAAACCAGGTAAAGGTGCTGCGTTTGTTCGTTCGAAACTACGTAACCTTCGTAATGGTAATATTCAAGAAAAAACGTTCCGTGGTGGAGAGAAAGTTAGCAGAGCGCATATTGAAAATCGTAAAATGCAGTATCTATATGCTTCTGGAGATGCACACACATTCATGGATACACATTCATACGAACAAACAGAATTATCTTCTGATCAAATTGAAAGAGAATTACAATTTATTAAAGAAAACATGGAAGTAAATATTTTAACATACGAGGGCGAAACAATTGGTGTAGACTTACCAAATAATGTGGAGCTTACTGTAACAGAAACAGAACCAGGAATTAAAGGTGATACAGCTAGTGGTGGTACAAAACCAGCAACACTTGAAACAGGCTTAAGTGTACAAGTACCATTCTTCGTTAATGAAGGAGACGTACTAGTTATCTCGACAACAGACGGAAAATACGTTTCACGTGCATAACGCATACAAAAAACTACTAAGCGATATATTCATCGCTTAGTAGTTTTTTGTTAAAAGAAGAGCGGTCTAGTTATATAGACCATGATCAGTTATTCAAGCAATTAATTGATACGTTTTTTGAAGATTTTCTCACAGCCGCTAACACCCTGATAAGTTTCGCTAGCAATCAGAGGAAGTCAAAAACTCCCACTGATTGAAGTCTCACTTTATTGTATACTAAGTATAAGAAACCCTTTATACCTATTGCTGTATTTAGTTATGACCACATTCGCGATGAGCCAGATACGTTTACGATGTCATTGCCCTTCCATGATACGCTTGCCTTTCAATATATCAAACTACAATTAAAAACATTAAACTGGCGCACTTTTTTTAAAAGGATGATAATCCTGTTGCTGCGGCTTTATTAAGTAAAATGAATTATAATGCTTCTGAAAAATTAGAAGTGAAAAAAGCATTTTTGCGAATGCTAGCAACTCAATCACTAAATCGCGAAGAAGTGAAGTTACTATTTGGCTTTTTTGAAACGTATCATCATTTAACTAATGAAGAGGAGGAAACCCTTATGGCCGAACTAAAAAACACAGGTGAAGAAAGTTTAGCAGAATTCGTAAAAATTGCCCAATTCATTTTTTGACAGAGGATTGCGTGAAGGAAGAAAAGAACGAGAACGAGAAGGAAAAATGGTAGAAAAGCGAAAGATAGCCGCAAATTTATTAACTAAAGGAATGAATAAAGCGGAAGTGATGGAGGTTACCGGACTGACAAAAAAAGAAATAGAGTCATTAGCATAAAGTGAGGAGAAGCCTTAGTGCTTCTTCTCTTTTTTTGGATGTAAATGTGCTAGTAAAAGAGGTTCTATATACAAATATAAAAACACTCCCGCTTATACCCTCCTCCATATAATGCGAAGCTTCCATCAGAGGGGATTTTGCACTGTGCTAATCAACTTTTACCTGTTTTATCTAACATTTGTTATCAATACTCCCCGTTTTCTAATGAATAATTTTTTCCGTCTCATAAGATTTGTATTGGGAATTGTTCACAATATTGTAATGCGACTGTATATTGAATAGAATTTACAAGGATACGCAGATAAAATAGGCTCATTCTTCTCACATGCAATTACATATTCAAACTACTTATCAGGGTGCATGAGTCCGTAATACTCTCTGATTGAAGTCTCACTTTATGTCACAGGCTACTTTCATATCTTTGGTTATATCTACTAGTGATTCGCATAGAATGTTTATAGAAATTGCTTATAGAAAAGAGGCCTTGTTGATGGATAGTGTTTTACAGATACTACCTGACCACATTTCTAAACAAATTAGTGTATTTCAGAAAAAAGAGAAGCTAGATATTCAAGAGATTCGTTTAAGGGTCAATCGACCTGTTGAATTAAATGATGGAAAGCGTGTTTTTTGGTTAAGGGAAAGAAGTTTTACTGAAGCAGATGCAAAAATGTTTTTAAATAAAATTAGTAATTTTTCCTTATATCGATTAGAAGAAGAGTTAAGACATGGATTTATTACTATTCAAGGAGGCCATCGCATCGGTATTTCAGGAGATGTGATTGTCGATAACAAACAGGTAAAGGCTATTCATCATGTTAGTTCTTTCAATATTAGGATCGCGAAGCCGCATTTTGGAATGGTACAACCCTTTTTACATTATTTAAAAGATGAAACCATTCACAACACATTGATAATCGGGCCTCCACAAGCAGGTAAGACTACCTTTTTAAGAGATATAGCTAATTATTGTGCAAGCTCTAAATTAGAACTAAAAACAGCTATTGTGGATGAACGTTCTGAAATATGTGCATCGATTAATGGTGTGCCACAGCATTTATTAGCACCGAGGATTGATGTATTAGATCGTTGTCCAAAGGCTGAAGGAATGATGATGCTTATTCGCTCGATGTCTCCTGATGTCATTGTTGTCGATGAAATCGGAAATAATCGGGATGTTGAAGCAATTGATGAAGTGATTCATGCAGGAGTGCAGTTAATTTGTACTGTACACGGGAGATCATTTCGAGATATTACTAGACGTCCAACCATTCAACAGCTTATGCAAAAAAGTATCTTTCAACGATTTATTATTCTATCGAACCATGAAGTAGTAGAAATATTAAATGAAAAAGGTGAATCGCTTTATCACGGTGAAAACGTTCGTACAACCCCCGTTTCAAAGTTCGAGTTATAACAAGAAGGCTTAATGGAGGGGAAAGAATGCTAACTTCCTGATAAGTCTCACTTTATAAAAGAAGGGTTGCGCTATGATAAAACTGCTTGCAAGTTTATTCATTATTGGAGCTTCTGTTTTACTTGGCAATGAGTATGCAAATAATTTAGTAAATAGACCAAGATATATTCGATTTTTTAAAAATGCTTTACAAATATTAGAGGCAGAAATTGTATACAGTCAAGAAACGATTAAAGAATCTTTACACGCTGTTTCTAATCAAATACCAGAACCACTGGCGACATTGTTTCAACATATTGCAGACGATATTCAGCATGATCAAGATGAACTTTATCCTATTTGGGAAAAGCATATTCATGTCTTTTATAGGAGTAATCCAATTCAAGTAGATGATAAAGAAATATTACTTCAATTTGGTAGAACATTAGGACAACATGACGTGATTCAACAACAAAAATATATACGGTTAGCTATAAATCATTTAGAAAGAACACTGAAAGAAGCAGATGATAAACATCATCGATACGGCAAAATGGCAAGAAGTGTAGGTGTTTTAATTGGTATTTTTATTGTTTTACTCTTGCTATAGAGAGGGGATATGGCGTGACTTTAGATACAAGTGTTTTATTTCAAATTGCAGGAATTGGCATCATTGTTGCGATGATTCATACCATTTTAAAACAAATGGGGAAAGAAGAATATGCACAGTTTGTTAGCTTGATTGGATTTATTATCGTTTTGTTATTTGTATTAGATAGTATCTCTGATTTATTCCAGCAAATTAGATCTGTATTCTTTTTGCAAGGATAATGGTATATGGAATTATTTGAAGTGATCAGTATAGGGGTTATTGCATCGGTTTTGTTTTTATTAATCAAGGACAAGCAACCTACTATAGCTTTTCTCGTTGTTCTGTTTACTGTCATTTATTTTTTTCTTTTTATCATGCAATATGTGCAGGAAATATTAAGATTGATTGCATATTTAGGAGAGCGAGCGAACATTAACAGTGTGTATATAAAAACAATCTTACAAATTATTGGCATATCCTATATTACGGAAATTGGTGCGAATATTGTGCGGGATGCAGGTTTAAAATCAGTAGCAGTAAAAATAGAGATGGTAGGAAAAGTGTTTATTCTTATATTGGCTATTCCGATCTTTCAATCTTTGATAGAAACCATTATAAATATTTTTCCAATCACATAGTAGGGAAGGATATCTATGCATTTTACCAAAAAGTTCATTCTCATGTTTGCACTATTATTTTTGTTTATTCCATTATCAATGAAAGCAACAGATATGAATCAATCAGATGCCTATCAACAAATGATTGAAGGAAGTGAATTGCAAGATTATTGGAACTACCTTGGTGATGAGTATAAAGACACGTTGCCGAAACTTGATAAAGATAGTCTCTGGTCTATGATTAAAGGGGAACAAAGTCTAACAATAAACGATTGGTTAGTCGGCTTCTTACGTTATTTATTACATGAAATTGTAGAGAATGGAAAGCTTTTAGGAACACTTATGCTCTTAACATTGTTCTGTATTGTTTTGCAGACGATTCAAAATTCATTTGAAAAGCAAATGGTTAGTAAGGTAGCTTATGCAATCGTTTATACAATACTTATTATCATTGCCTTATCTAGTTTTCAATTAGTGATTAGTTATGTGATGGACACGGTTCAATTAGCGCAAAATTTTATCGTTGGTCTTATTCCTCTTTTACTTGGGATATTAGCGTCACTTGGACACTTAGTCACCATATCATTTTTTCATCCGATTATTATTTTCCTTATTCATACAAGTGTATTAGTTATATCAAAAGTAGTTATTCCACTTATCTTAATTTCAGCGATTTTACAAATAGTCAGTACGATTAGTACAGAATATAAAGCAACAAAATTAGCAAATTTAATTAAAAATATAGCGATTAGTATTATGGGAATTTTGTTGACTGTGTTTTTGGGTGTTATTTCTGTGCAAGGAGCAGCAAGTGCAATTCAAGATGGGATTGCAATGAAAACAGCAAAATTTGTGACAGGTAATTTTATTCCGGTTATTGGTCGGATCTTTACTGATGCGACAGATACTGTTTTAAGTGCAACTATATTAATTAAAAATGGTATAGGAATGGTTGGTGTAGTTATCTTAATTGCTATTGTACTATTTCCAGCAATCAAGATCTTTGCAATTGCCTTGATGTATAAAGTGACAACAGCTATTTTGCAACCTATTGGGGATGGGCCAGTAATAGAATGTTTAGACATTATTGGAAAGCATATTCTTTATTTATTTGCAGCATTATTATTAGTTACTTTTATGTTCTTTTTTACGATTGTCATTCTTATTATATCTAGTAATGTAACGATGATGGTGAGATAGGAGGGGTTGAATATTGAATATTTATCTAGTTGGATATTGCAGATAGTAGTGTTTATTATATTGGCTATGATCGTTGATATGATTCTTCCCAGCTCTACGTTAAAACAGTACGTGAAATTAGTTATCGGGCTATTATTGATGTTAGTTATCTTACAACCTTTATTATCCGTTTTTAATGTGGATGCCCATAAATTAGTTAATCAATTCATTACTACTGGCAGTGATCCATCCATGGAAGCAAAAATAGAAAATCAACTAAATCAACAAAAAAGTGAAATAGAACAGATACAAGATGCATATGTATTAGAAGAGATGGTTGTCCAAATGAAAAATATGGTAGAGAAGGAGTTGGCCGAAGCGTATAATTATCAGATTACAGAAATGGACGTTAACTGGACAGAAAGTGAAACATTGGAAGACAGTGAGATAGACCAAGTACATGTTCAACTGACCCATGTTGAAGATGCTTTTGTTGAAGTGGAAGAGGTGAACATCCAAGTTGGAGATCCTTTACCTCATACTTCCGAATCTGAAATGGAACAAGAGGAAGAAGTAAAACAACTTTTAGCAGATAAGTGGGAAGTAGAAAAAGATACTATTCATATACGATGGAAGGAGGAATAAGGTGCCTAAGTGGATTGAGAAGATTCTTTCAAGCTTAAAGTCAAAGGACAAAAAAATAACGAAAGTTCAATACATTGCCTTGTTCGCTTTAATAGCTGTTTTTATTCTACTGGTCAGTAACATGTTTAGCTCAAATCAATCAGATAATCAAGTACCTAATCCGTCCATTACACCAGAGGCAGCATTGGATGACATGGAAAATGAAACTTGGAACCAAGCAGAAATGGCTGAAACAACTTCTAAAATAGGGGATTTAGAGGTTGCGTATGAACAAGATTTAGTCAAGTTATTAGAAAAAATCACTGATGTTTCAGATGTAGAAGTAATGGTCAATCTTGATGCAACAAACGAACAAGTATATGAAAAAAACCTAGTGATAGGGTCACAAGTAACAAATGAATCTGATCAAAATGGTGGTTCCAGGAAAGTGGATGATGAGACGAGAGAGCAAAGTGTAGTCATTATTCGGCAAGGTGAACAAGAAATTCCGTTATTAGTGCAAACAAAAAAACCACAAGTAAGAGGAGTACTAGTAGTGGCGAATGGCGTGGACAACCTAGAGGTAAAAAAATGGGTGCTAGAAGCCGTTTCCAAAGTATTGGATGTACCGGCTCATAGAGTTTCGGTTATGCCGAAATAAATGATGTAAACTTAGGAGGGAAAATAATGTTAAAGAAACAAACAGTGTGGTTATTAACGATGTTGAGTTTAATGGTTGTACTAAGTGTCTATTATTTAAATGCACCTTCTGAAGGAGACTTAGCCTATATGGACAACAATCAAGAGGAGGGCCAAGAAACATCTTTATCTAATTTAGAGCAACCTGCAAATAATGATGAGACACCGGATGAGAGTGGAGACGTTGATGTGGAAGAAGGAGAAGAATTAGGTGATCAAGAAGGAACGTCAGTAAATGCAGATGAATTCTTTACTGCAGTACGTTTAGAGATTACCAATCAAAGAAGTATGGAAAGAGAAAGATTACAATCGATCGTAGCTTCAAGCGAAAGTTCTTCTGATGAGAAGAATGAAGCGTATGAGGCAATGAAAGAGATGGAAACACTAAGCTCCAAAGAGAGCATTTTAGAAGATACCATTAAATCCGTTAATGGATATGACGAAGTTCTTGTGCGAAATGTATCAGACAATAATCTTGTTATCACGGTACAAACAGACAGCCTTACCAAAGCAGAAGCAAATGAAATTATGCAGCATGCTAAGGACGAATTTGGCGAGATTAAAGTAGATGTTAGCTATCAACCAAGCTAAAAGAGAATGTATAACAATCAACAATGTCCTTAAGACACCTTAAGGGCATTGCTCTATTTTGCACAAAAAACCGCTGTCTAAAAGCGATAGCTTCACGGTGGACTAGACTTTCTTCCATTCTAGTTGATGATGAATGCTGACATAAGCTCCGACAAAACACTACGCTTTCTGCGGGTACGGCTTCAGCTAACTTTGTGAAGAAAACCACTTCACAAAGTGGATCTTCAGCTCGTACTATTACCGCAAGAGTCTCCGTGTTTTGTCTCCGCTATATGATGCGTTTTCCTGTTTGTGAGTGGAAATATGTTAGAATCACTTCCCGAGTAGGAACTTGCTATTTAGATGAGGCATGGATATCTCTACCCTTAGTGTATGCGACCATCGTGTTCTATGGACATGGAAACTTCGTTGTTTTCTCTCAAACATCAGAACGCGTCAATCTAGCGAAGGCAGAATACGGAGACTCCTATGGGAACAGCGCGAGCTGAAAATCCACTTTTCAACCGCTCTTGTTGAAAAGTTAGTTGAAGCCGTGCCCATGGAAAGCGGAGTGTTCTGCCGTAGCGATAAGCTTTCCGCTAGCCGTTAATCAGAATGGGTGAGCGCATTTCACGGAGTCGGAGTAGCAAACATGGAGTAACGTCCACTATCGCTTTTAGACAGTGGAGAATTGCTATGTATTGTGTTTGAAGGAATGATTTCATCATGGGTCAAATGAACGAAATATAAACAATAGTTGCAGTTTTCGTATCGATTGCGTAAAATATTATATGGAGATATTAGTACCTGTTATTAATTGTAACAAAGTGAAGGGGTGCAGAAAGATATGTTAACAATACAAGAAATCAACCAATTAATTGAGAAATTAGATCAGTCTACAATTGATGAATTCTCGTACGAAGCACAAGGTGCGAAAATCAAATTAAAGAAAAATAAAGGTATTACTCAAGCGGCAGCTGTTGCGCAACCAGTTGTACAACTACAAGAAACTGCTCCACAAAAAGCAGAGCCTGTTAAACAAGAGGTAGCTACAGAAGAAGTAGCAGAACAAGAAGTACAACAAACGGCAAATTACGACCACGAGATTGTATCACCTATGGTTGGTACGTTTTATAGTTCACCATCACCAGACCAACCAGCATTTGTTCAGGTTGGTGACCAAGTAACTAATGATTCGATCGTATGTATCGTTGAAGCAATGAAATTATTTAATGAAATCGAAGCAGATGTAAATGGAACAATTACAGAAATCTTAGTTGAGAATGGTGAATTAGTGGAATATGGACAACCATTATTCAGAATCAAGAAGGCATAAGGGGATGACGTTGTGATTAAGAAACTGTTAATTGCTAACCGTGGAGAAATAGCTGTCAGAATTATTCGTTCAGCTAAAGAGATGGGAATAGAAACGGTAGCAGTATACTCTGAAGCGGATAGTGACGCACTTCATGTACAGTTAGCGGATGAAGCGTACTGTATTGGACCGAAATCAAGTACAGATAGTTATTTGAATTTTACTAACATTATGAGTGTCGCAACACTAACTGACACAGATGCTATTCATCCTGGTTATGGGTTTTTATCAGAGAATGCTGACTTTGCTGAGATTTGTGCGGCTTGTAACATAACGTTTGTTGGGCCAAGTGCATATGCAATTCAAAAAATGGGAACGAAAGATGTTGCCAGAGAGACAATGCGTGATGCTGGAGTTCCAGTTGTTCCAGGTTCAAACGGAATCATTGAAGATGAAGAAGAAGGGTTAAAAGTAGCGAAAGAAATTGGATTCCCTGTTATCATCAAAGCAACTGCCGGTGGTGGTGGTAAAGGTATACGTGTAGCTCGTACAGAAGAAGAGTTAGTAAAAGGTATCCGCGTCACACAAAATGAAGCAGAAAAAGCCTTTGGTAATCCGGGGGTTTACTTAGAGAAGTTTATTGAGGACTTCCGCCATGTAGAAATTCAAGTTTTAGCAGATAATCATGGCAATGTTATTCACCTAGGTGAACGAGATTGTACAATTCAAAGAAGGTTGCAAAAACTAATTGAAGAAACACCGTCTCCTGCAGTTAACGAAGAGACACGTAGTAAAATGGGTGAAGCAGCAGTGAAAGCAGCAAAAGCTGTTAATTATTCTGGTGCTGGTACAATTGAATTTATTTATGACCAAAAAGAAAATAAATTTTACTTTATGGAAATGAATACACGTATTCAGGTAGAACACCCAGTTACGGAACTAGTTACAGGTGTTGATTTAATTAAAGAACAAATTAAAATTGCTAATAACGAAGAGCTAAGTAATAAGCAGGAAGATATCACGTTTGATGGATGGGCAATTGAATGTCGTATCAATGCGGAAAATCCTGAAAAAGATTTTATGCCATCTCCGGGTAAAATTGATATGTACTTAACTCCAGGTGGTTTAGGGGTGCGAATTGATTCAGCTGCATACCCTGGTTATCAAATACCTCCATATTACGATTCCATGATTTCAAAGTTAATTGTTCACGGTAGAACACGTGATGAAGCAATTAATCGTATGAAACGTGCATTAGATGAATTTGTAGTAGAGGGAGTTCATACAACGATTCCGTTTCACCGTAAAATGATGGTACATCCAGTGTTTGCTGGTGGCGATTTTAACACTAGATTCCTTGAAAATTATAGTATAATGGAAGAGGAACAAGACTAAATTTACTCAAAGGGGCGTGCGTCATGGCAGAAAATCAATTATTGAATGTTAGTGAAGCGACACCTTTAGGTAAAATCGAAATTGCACCAGATGTGCTAGAAGTAATTGCGGGAATTGCTACTACAGAAGTGCCTGGTGTATCTAGTATGAGAGGCAATTTTGCTACAGGATTTGCGGAGCGATTGGGAAAGAAAACGCATGGCAAAGGGATTAAAGTGGAACTTTTCAATGATGCTGTATCGATTGATGTATATATTGTCATTGAATATGGACATTCGATTCCAACTGTTGCAGAAAAGATTCAATCAAATATTAGGCAAGCAATTGAAAATATGACAGCTATTATGATGAAAGAAATTAATGTACATATAGTAGGTGTTCATATGGAGCAAAACGAAGAAAAAGAAGAGTGAACCTTATCACGGTGCAAATGTTCCTAAAACATGCACTTCAAGGTTTGAATCGGCCAGAGGGAAGGGCTAAATGGACATTAGCTTCCTGATAAGTCTCACTTTATTAAACGAAAGGTAGAAAGCGAATGCTTGAACCTTTCGTTTTTTTTATAGTGGAATGAATATTTTTTGTCGAGGAATGATAAGATTTAATGGTAATCGAGCTAATATCATGTTATCATTTGAAAGTGAGAATATGACGGCACTACGTAATAAGGAGCAGGAAAAGTAAATGAAACGAAGAAATGCACGAGAAAAAGCATTACAAATTTTATTTTCGTTAGACGCGGAAGAGTATGATTTAGCAACAACTATTGATCATACATTAGATGAAGAGGAACACGATTCTTTTTTGTTAAACTTGGTAAATGGAGTTATTGAAAATAAAGAAGAGATTGATGAAAAAATTAAAACATATTTAGAAAAGTGGTCACTGGATCGAGTCGCTTTAGTTGAGCGAACTTTGTTAAGATTGGCCACGTATGAATTAGTCTATTTACAGGATGCACCCGAAAGTGTTGTAATTAACGAGGCGGTCGAAATTGCACATGTTTTCGGTGATGATAAATCAGGAAAGTTCATCAATGGTGTATTATCAAAAATGATAAAATAAGGGGGATTTATTTTGTCTGCAGAAGTAATTTATGGCAGTGAGTTAGCACAATCTTTAAGAGATGAGATGAAAAAAGAGGTTCTAACTCTTCGTGAGAAAGGCATTGTTCCAGGATTAACCGTTGTATTAATTGGTGATGATCCAGCATCTAAATCATATGTGAAAGGGAAACAGAAAGCATCTGATTATGTTGGGGTTGATTCAGAATTAATTGAATTACCGGATACAACAAGTCAAGAAGAATTACTAGATTTAATTGATACACTCAATCATAAGGATTCCGTTAATGGAATTTTAGTGCAATTGCCATTACCTGCACATATTGATGAGCAAGTAATTATAGAAGCAATTTCTCCAGAGAAAGATGTTGATGGTTTCCATCCGATTAGCATCGGTCGTATGATGACTGGTAAAGATACGTTCTATCCATGTACACCATATGGGATTATTCAAATGATGAAATCAAAAAACATTTCATTAGAAGGTAAACATGCGGTTATTATTGGTAGAAGTAATATCGTTGGAAAACCTGTAGGTCAGTTGCTTTTAAGTGAAAATGCGACGGTCACTTACTGTCATTCACGTACAAAGAACATGGAAGAGTACATAGCGAAAGCGGATATCTTAATTGTAGCAGTCGGTAGAGCTCATTTTATCAATGGTGATCATATTAAAGATGGGGCAATTGTTATCGATGTAGGTGTGAATAGAATTGAAGATGGTTCCTTAACAGGTGATGTGGAATTTGATTCCGCAAAAGAAAAGGCAAGCTATATTACGCCTGTTCCAAAAGGGGTAGGTCCAATGACTATTACAATGCTTATGCATAACACGATAAAATCTGCTAAAAAAGCAAATGGACTTCTGTAAAACTTGAGAAACTACCTCAGATAATTTAATATGAGAGAAAAAGGTCATTCTTAATATTAGAATGACCTTTTCTTAAAGTGTAAAATAGAAAAAAGACGATAGAGGGTTGATGATGTGGAGGATAAATATTTATCTGTGACCGCTTTAACAAAATATATAAAAAAGAAGTTTGATGTCGATCACCACCTGAACCATATTTTACTTAGAGGTGAAATATCTAATTTTAAACATCATTCTAGAGGTCATATGTATATGACAATTAAAGATGATAACGCCAGCATTCGAGCGGTAATGTTTCATAAACAAAATCAGCATATTAAGTTTCAACCAGAGAATGGAATGAAGGTGTTGATCACCGGCTATATTAGTGTATTTGAATCTCAGGGGCAATATCAGCTGTACATACAAGAACTACAGCCGGATGGAATTGGCGCACTTCATTTAGCTTTTGAACAATTAAAAGAAAAGTTAATGAAAGAAGGGTTATTTGATCCAGTACATAAAAAAGAGTTACCGAAATATCCTCAACAAATAGCCGTCCTTACTTCCCCTACAGGTGCAGCCATTAGAGATATTTTAACGACAATGGAAAGGCGATATCCGGTAGCGAACGTATTAATCATCCCTGTTTTGGTGCAAGGGAAGTCATCTGCGGCATCGATTGCAGAAGCTATCAAAAAAGCAAATAAACTGGAGAAACTGGATCTTATTATCGTAGGACGTGGTGGCGGTTCTTTAGAAGAGTTATGGAGTTTTAATGAAGAAGTTGTTGCTAGAGCGATTTTTGAATCAGCATTACCTGTAATATCTGCTGTAGGTCATGAAACGGATATTACGATTAGTGATATGGTTGCAGATTTACGTGCACCAACTCCAACAGCTGCAGCAGAGTTAGCGGTGCCTTCACAGCTAGATTTATTAGAAAAAATAAAGAAACTAGATCAATTCATCGAAAGTAATATACTTCATCGATTGGAACGATCACGTGAAAAGTTATCAGCAGTTGAAAGTTCCTATGTCTTTAAGTATCCACAGCGCTTGGTGGAAGATAAGGAACAAAGACTGGATCGGGCCGTGGAACAACTCGGAAAGCAATTAGTTTATATAGTGCGTGGGAAGCAAGAAGCATACCAGTATATAGATCAGCGATATCAACGTATTAATTATGAAAGACAAATTGAAGAACGTGGCAAGCGAGTCGAAGAGCTTATGAGTAGGTTAGAACGAGTAAGCAACCAACAGTTGCAACAGAAAAAGCAATTGTTTGGTAATCGTTTAGCACAGTTAGATTTACTAAATCCTACTCGAATAATGAAGCGAGGCTATGCGATTGCCTATACCAATGAACAGGAAATTGTGCGTAGCGTAGATCAAATGAACAAGGATGAGAATTTTACTATTCAGTTTGCGGATGGATTTATACAAGCAAGCGTACAAGAAATTAGAAAGGAAGATAATCATGAGTGAAACAAACAAAGAATTATCATTTGAGGAAGCACTTGAACAATTAGAAATAATCGTAGGCAAAATGGAAGACGGAGAAATTCCACTAGAAAAAGCGATGGAATATTATGCAGAAGGTTCAAAACTCTCTAAAATATGTCATGAAAAGTTAGTGAAGGCGGAAAAACAAATGAAAGAAATTTTAGGAAAAGACGATGAGCGAACAAGCTTTGAGATTCAGGAGGACAATTAAGTGAATCGATCATTACAATCATTTTTAGCACAAGAGCAGCAAGAAGTAAATGCTGCACTTAATAAATATATTAAACAATTGAATATCCCGGATAGATTACGTGAATCTGTTTTATATTCCATTGAAGCGGGTGGAAAAAGATTACGTCCAATATTGATGAAGTTAACTTGTGAAGGTTTTGGTGGTGATGTAAAAAAAATCTATCCGGCTGCTATTGCTTTAGAAATGATCCATACATATTCTTTGATTCATGATGACTTACCTGCAATGGATGATGATACCTACCGTCGAGGCAAATTAACTAATCATAAAAAGTTCGATGAAGCAACAGCTATTTTGGCTGGTGATGGTTTACTAACGAATAGTTTTCACGTTATTACTTCTTCCGATTTATATACAGATAGTGAAAAACTCTTCATTATAGACAAATTAGCTAAGGCTAGTGGTTTAGAAGGAATGGTTGCTGGTCAATATATGGATATGATGGCAGAAAATCAACAGATTACTATTGAAGAATTAGAAAGCATTCACCGATTGAAAACGGGAAGATTGATTTCTTTTGCTATTGAAATAGGTGGATTTTTAGCTAATGTATCAGAAGAAATGTTATGTAAGTTAAAAGAATTTGCTGAATATCAAGGAATTATCTTTCAGATTCAAGATGATATTCTTGATGTAGAAGGTGAACAGGAATTAATAGGTAAACAAGTTGGTAGTGATATTAATAATGATAAGAGTACTTATCCAAGTATATTAGGATTACAAGGCGCAAAACATTATAAACAGCAATACGTTAATCAGTCTAATGAATGTTTAACAGCACTCGACTTAATCAATGCTAACATAGCGATTTTAGCTCAATATTTAGCAGACCGTAACCAGTAATGATATTGTGTAAATACGCGAAACATGTTATATTTAAGATAAGCAAATGGAATGGTGCAGTATTCTAGTCAATCCTCCGTTTCTGAAGGCGGGCCTAAAAATCCGCCAAAGGGCACATCGATGAAGTTCCTTGTGTTGGCTTGAGGCGCCCAGCCTTGGGTTGATGCTGGGAGTTAAGGTTGAAGGGCGATCCACAAAGGCATGTGGGCGACGACCCTTCTTCCGCGGAGGCCCATCTCTGTACTTAACTCTTAGCCAAGAGCGAGTATGGACTGGGGTATGAACCTACGGCAATAAGAATAACTATTCTTATTCGTAGCGTAGCCTGCCTTGAGTGGTGTGAAGGGGATTATAGCTTACAAAGTGTTCGAAATTGGATGGCCACTAATTTCGTTCATGTATTCTCTATATGAAATTCGCACTGCAAAAGAGGCTAGGAAACGGTTAAAGATTGTTGAGGAAATCTCCTAGACTGTTCCAATTCTCAGGACATTTAGAAGGGATTATAGTGCGGACTAAGTGGCAATCCAGTCTAGTGGATGGTGACATCGCTAAGGTGGGTTTAAAGGGGAACCGCCAGAGTGGCAACACTCGGTACCTGCTTGGGAAAACCTACTGGACCTAAGCCGCAGTTTTTACCTTTTGAGTGACCATTCCATTCTTAGATTTACATAACGTAAACAGATAACGAGGTTATATGTATGAATAAAAAAGAATTACAAAAGTCGATGAAATTCAGTTTAAGTATTGCCGTTATCACGTTTGTGTTAGCGGCTATTTTTTCCGTTGTGTCGTCGTCTATACTAAGTGGTGTAATGTCGATTGTTGGATTAGTGATCGTTTTTATTATCGTTTTCATTGGTGTAGTGTTCGATATGTTAGGAATAGCGGCGACAGCTGCTGATGAGGTTCCTTTTCATGCAATGGCAGCAGAGAAGGTAACCGGTTCCAAACAGGCGATTAAAATCGTGCGAAACGCGGATCGGTTTGCGAGTTTTTGTAATGATGTTATAGGAGATATTTCGGGTATAATAAGTGGAACAGCTTCTGCTATTGTAGTGTTACAAATAGCTAATGGTTTTGGTTATGGGGAAGGAACGACATTTCATTTAGTGATAAATGTCGTCCTAACAAGTTTAGTAGCTGCGTTAACGGTTGGTGGAAAGGCGTTGGGTAAGTTTTTGGGTATTAACTCATCAACCAATATCATTTTTTTTGTTGCTAAAATAATTGCATTTTTAGAAGAAAAATTTAAAATAAGAGTATTGCCAAATAAATAATAGTAAAATCATGAATAAAAAGTAGGGAGGATTCCTTTATGGATCTAACCAAGATAAAAAATCCAGCATTTCTGAAAAAATTAACAAACGAAGAACTAACATTTCTAGCTGGAGAAATTCGTCAGTTTTTAATTGAACAATTATCTGTCACAGGTGGACACCTTGGTGCTAATTTGGGTGTAGTGGAGTTAACGCTTGCTCTGCATAAACATTTCAACAGTCCGAAAGACAAGCTGATTTTTGATGTCGGTCATCAGTCATACATTCACAAAATCTTAACAGGTCGCACAGATCAATTTGATACGTTACGACAGTATCAGGGGCTTAGTGGATTCCCTAAAATGACGGAAAGTAAGCATGATGTTTGGGAAACTGGACATAGCTCTACTTCTTTATCAGCTGCGATGGGTATGGCTATTGCACGCGATATGAAAAAAGAAGATAACTATGTTGTGCCAATCATTGGTGATGGTGCTTTAACGGGTGGTATGGCGCTTGAAGCATTGAATCATATTGGGCATGAAAAAAAGAACATTACCGTTATATTAAATGATAATGAAATGTCTATTGCAGGAAACGTAGGTGCTTTGCATAATGCGTTAGGTCGAATGAGAAGTGCTGGCAAGTATAATCGTGTCAAAGATGAACTAGAAGGACTGTTTAGAAAGATACCTGCAGTCGGTGGAAGAATTGCTCAAACAGCAGAGCGTATGAAGGATAGTATGAAGTATTTTATGGTTCCTGGTATGTTGTTTGAAGAATTTGGGTTTACTTACTTCGGACCTGTTGATGGGCATGATTTTAAAGATTTACAAGAGCATCTGGAATACGCTAAGAAAACAGAAGGACCAGTGCTTGTGCATGTTATTACACAGAAAGGAAAAGGCTATTATCCTGCTGAATCTGATAAAAAGGACAAGTGGCATGGTGTAGGTCCATATAAAATTGATTCAGGTGAAAAAATTAAACCTGCCGATGCTGCACCGGCATGGAGCCAGGTTGTTAGTGATACATTAGGGCTAGTAGCAGCAAATGATGAACGATTAGCTGTTATTACACCTGCTATGGTATTAGGATCTAAATTAGAAAAATTTAAGGATAAGTATCCTGATCGTTTATTTGATGTAGGAATAGCAGAACAGCATGCTACAACATTAGCGGCTGGACTAGCGACACAGGGAATGAAACCGTTCCTAGCCATTTATTCAACGTTTTTACAAAGGGCGTATGACCAAGTTGTACATGATGTGGCTAGACAAAATCTAAATGTCGTATTTGGTATTGATCGCGCTGGCTTAGTTGGAGCTGATGGTGAGACACATCAAGGTGTATTTGATATACCGTTTTTAAGACATTTACCAAATATGGTGATTATGATGCCGAAAGATGAAAATGAAGGTCAACATATGATTCATACAGCAGCTATGTATAGTGACGGCCCGATAGCTGTTCGTTATCCGAGAGGAAATGGTTTAGGTGTTGAGATGGATAAAGAATTAACCACTTTGCCTATCGGTAAATGGGAAGTATTAAAAGAAGGTAAAGATGCTGTTATATTAACGTTCGGTACAACGATTGAAATGTCGTTAGCAGCTAGTGATTACTTACTGAAGCAAGGTGTTAATGTAGAAGTAGTTAATGCGAGATTTATTAAACCATTAGATGATGATATGCTACATGACATCATGAAAAAGAACCTTCCGATTATAACGGTGGAAGAGTCGGTGTTAAAAGGTGGATTTGGATCGGCTATTTTAGAGTTTGCAGAAGAACATGGTTATCACCCACAAGTGAAGCGAATGGGAATTCCTGATCGTTTTATTGAGCATGGAAGTGTAAAAGAACTATTAGAAGAAATTAATTTGACAAAAGAACAAATTGTTCATGAAACGAAAAAATTATTAGCCGTAACTAATAGTGAACAAAAAAGGGCATGGTAGTAGATGAGTAAAAAAGTACGATTAGATCAATTAATTGTCGATCGAGGATTAATCGAGTCAAGAGAAAAGGCGAAAAGAACCATAATGGCTGGATTGGTCTTCTCTGATGGGCAAAGACTAGATAAGGCTGGAACAAAAGTGGATGATGACATTCCGATTGAAATAAAAGGTAAAGCTATACCTTATGTTGGTCGAGGGGGATTAAAATTAGAAAAGGCAATTTACTTTTTTAATTTAGATTTGACAGGACAAGTAATGGTCGACGTTGGTTCGTCAACAGGTGGTTTTACAGACTGTGGTTTACAAAATGGCGTAAAACAAAGTTATGCTATTGATGTAGGATATAATCAGTTAGACTGGAAATTGCGAAATGATCCGAGAGTTGTCGTGATGGAAAGGACAAACTTTCGCTATGTAACACCAGACAATTTAATAGGTGAAGTACCTAATTTTGCGTCTGTTGATGTTTCCTTCATATCGTTAAAGCTCATTTTACCGCCTTTATATGAGTTATTAGAGAAAGGTAGTAAAGCAGTAATTTTAATTAAACCTCAATTTGAAGCCGGAAGAGAGCAAGTAGGTAAGAAAGGAATTGTCAGAGATCCTGCTGTTCACTTGCAAGTGTTACAAGACATCATTACCTTCGCGAAGGAGACAGGTTTTCAGTTACTCGATCTGACTTTCTCCCCGATTACAGGTGGAGATGGTAATATTGAATATCTAGCGTTGTTAGGAAAAGATGAAAAAGAAAGAGAAGAAGTGGTTGATTATCTAACCTTAACGGAAAAAGTAGTAGATGAATCACACCAAACATTAGATCGTTAATTGAAATTAATGATTGTACCTGAGTAAATATGCGGGAGGAAAAACCGATGAATAAAGCGCAGCGGCATATTAAAATTCGAGAGATCATTGCCGAGAGTGAAATTGAAACACAGGATGATTTAGTAGCTGAATTAAGAAGCCAAGGCTATGGCATTACGCAAGCGACGATTTCAAGAGATATAAAAGAATTACATTTAGTGAAGGTCCCAACGGCGGACGGCAGGTATAAATACAGTTTACCAGCAGATCAAAAATTTAATCCGTTAAACAAGTTGAAACGTTTTATTATGGATGCTTTTATTAGTATTGATACTGCGACTCATTTTATCATAATGAAAACTTTACCGGGAAATGCGCAAGCAATGGGTGCCTTGCTTGATAATTTAGGTTGGGAAGAAATTGTCGGATGCATTTGCGGTGATGATACGATTCTGATTATATGTAAAACGACAGAAGAAGCTGAAGAGCTTAAAGAGAAATTCTTAGATATGTTATAGAGGTGAAGTGCATATGTTAGCCGAATTATCGATTAAAAATTTTGCCATCATGGATGAACTTCATATTTCCTTTCAAAAAGGATTGACTGTTTTGACTGGTGAAACGGGTGCTGGTAAATCAATTATTATTGATGCGATTGGTTTATTAGTAGGTGGACGTGGTTCGGTTGAGTATGTTCGCCATGGAGAAAAGAAAGCAGAGTTAGAAGGTTTGTTTATTATTGATGATACAGACCATCCTGTTTATCATAAAGCGAAAGAGCTGGGGATGGAAATAATGGATGACCATATGCTCGTTCTGCATCGTACTATTTCTCAATCTGGTAAGAGTATTTGTCGTATAAACGGAAAGTTAACAACCTTAGGGATTTTAAAGGAAATTGGACAAACCGTTTTAGATATACATAGTCAACATGAAACACAAGCGCTACTAAATCAAGACAAACATATTGAACTGTTGGATTATTTTCGTATGTCTAGCCAACAGGATTTCAAAACCGATTATCAAAAATTGTATGCTGAATGGAAAGAATTAAAAGCTAAGCATGAATCAAATACAAAAAATGAACAAGAATTAGCACAACGAATAGATTTGTTGGAATTTCAGTTAAATGAAATTGGACAAGCCAATTTGCAACCGAATGAAGATGAGTTGTTAACGAATGAGCGAAATGAATTACATCATTTTGAAACAATCCATAAGAATTTAAATGATGCCTATAATGCTTTACATGGAGAGCAACGAGGCTTAGATTGGCTATCTCACGCAGCTAATAACTTGGAAGAAGCTGGAGAGCATCAGCAAGATATTAAGAAAATTCATCAGCAATATGTAGATCATTATTATTTAATCGAAGAACTATCCTATCAGATTCGTCAGCATCTTGATAACATGGACTATGAACCTGGTCGATTAGGAATGATTGAAGCGCGGCTACATGAAATTGATCAATTAAAGAGAAAGTATGGTCAAACAGTCGAAGAGATTATGACATATAGCGCTAAAATTGAAGAAGAATTAGATGAAATTAAAAATCGTGATCAACACTTGGCTAATTTAGCATCAATGCTAGAAGAAGTCACCCATGATTTGTTATTAGAAGCGAAAGAAATACATAATATTAGACAAAACACTGCAAGGCAATTAGAAGAAGCTGTGTTATCAGAATTGAAAGATCTATATTTAGAAAAAACAGACTTCAAAGTCGATGTAGCCATTCTTAATAGAGAAAAAGGTATAAGCTTTGAAGGAAAAAAAGTTATGCCTAATGAAAATGGACTTGATCATGTAAGGTTCTTAATTTCCACCAATCCTGGTGAACCAGTCAAAGAACTAGAACGGATTGCCTCTGGTGGTGAAATGTCACGGATTATGTTGGCGCTAAAGAACATTTTTTCACAACATCAAGGTGTAACAAGTGTTATTTTTGATGAGGTTGATACTGGTGTAAGTGGACGTGTTGCACAGTCAATGGCTGAAAAAATTTATAATATTTCCAATGGGTCACAAGTTATTTGTATTTCTCATTTACCTCAGGTAGCTTCAATTGCTGACACACACTTGAGAATTGAAAAAGTGGTTCATGATAATCGTACACATACTACAATTCAGGAATTGTCATTTGATGAACGAATTGATGAGATTGGAAAAATGATTACTGGAGAAGAATTAACAGAAACATCTCGTACGCATGCTAAAGAATTAATTGAAATGAATTTGAAAAAATAATGGCTCGAAAAAACATTTCGATACATGGAAATGTTTTTTCGAGTTAGTTACATTTCGGAACATATAATACCAGTTCAATGTATTATTTTGACGTAATATATATGCAAATTGTACAAAGCATACATACAACTATGGCATTTGCTAAATGATCTGGCGAATGCCAATTTTTCTAATGTTTTACGGGTTTAAAAAGCTCTCTGAAAGGTCAAATTAATGGTACAGATCAAAAACAGTCTGTATTACAAGGAGGGCTTTTATTGTGAAGAAAGATTATGTAAGAAAAAGTATAGGATTAATACTCCTTGTCATTTTGTTTATGCTTCCGTGGTACACACCATTTCAAATATATCTTTCCATTCCAAACCATATAAAAACATTTTCACAGTCTGAACCATTATCACTGCCAAAACTAAATGGAGATGTAACGGTCTCTTCACAAAATGATGGCACAATTCAATACGCAACAGATTTAATGAATTATTCCATCGAAGAAAGTGGTTCTGACGAAGTAATCTATACAATGGGACAGGTTCCTTTAAAGAAGGTAGATGTAGATGTATATGATGATTTTCGTGTTATACCAGGCGGGCAATCTGTGGGAATAAACCTAGAAACGCAAGGTGTTTTAGTTGTTGGTCACCATCTAGTTACAACTGATGATGGTACGCTTTCACCAGGGGAAGAAGCGGATATTAAAGTTGGTGATAGTATTATTTCGATTAATGAACAGCCTATTACAAGTATGGAAGAAGTAGCACCGATAGTTAAACAAGCTGGAGAAAATAAGGAAACGCTACAAGTAGAAATAAAACGTGGAAATAGTACAGTTGATGCTGAGTTAATTCCGCATTATGATGTGAAGGAAGAGGATTATCGTATTGGATTATATATTCGGGACTCTGCTGCTGGGATAGGAACGATGACTTTTTATGACCCTGATTCGAAAAAATATGGTGCATTAGGCCATATCATTTCAGATATGGATACGAAAAAACCAGTTGAAATTGATAATGGCTCAATTGTTCGTTCTAAGATTACTGATATCAAAAAAGGGGAACACGGCATACCGGGGGAAAAGAAAGCGGATTTTCAATTTAGTAATAATCAGTTAGGAAACATCACCAAAAATTCACCATTCGGTATTTTTGGAAGTTTAAATGAACCTTTGCAAAATGAAAGATGGTCTCAACCAATGCAAATTGCATTACCGAACGAAGTCAAAGAAGGACCTGCACAAATTTTAACTGTTATTGATGATGAGAAGGTTGAAGCATTTGATGTGGAAATTGTAAATAGTGTCGAGCAGACAGCACCTGCAACGAAAGGCATCATATTAGAAATAACCGACCAACGTTTATTAGATGCAACTGGTGGGATTGTACAAGGAATGAGCGGAAGTCCAATTATTCAAGATGATAAGTTAATTGGTGCCGTTACACATGTATTCGTTAATGATCCTACTAGTGGATACGGTGTTCATATTGAGTGGATGTTGAATGAAGCAGGTATTAACATTTATGAACAGGAAAAAGAAAGAGCTAGTTAACAGTAATACCCGTTTCGTGTAAACAGAAACGGGTATTACTGTTTGATATTCTAAACTAAATAGACTGATCATTTTAAAACAACATATTGCCGAATGTTGAAATATTTGCTATAATTTTAGTAAAGATTTTTCGACAAATGAAATTTTTATATTTTATTTTAATTTTTTTAATTGTTTAGGAAGGATTTCCCTTTCATTTGTCGAATGTATTATTAGTAGCGGCAAATACATTGTTAGCATAAGAATTGAAGGAGGAACTTGTGTGAAAAAGACGAAAGTTATGTTGGTGGATGACAATCATGAGCTTGTGAATCTAATGGACGAATACTTAGGAGAACAAGACGACATTGAGGTGAGCGGTAAGGCTTATAATGGAAAAGAATGTCTTGATAAGGTGGAAGAGTTAAATCCGGATGTTGTTGTATTAGATATAATCATGCCTCATATAGATGGTTTAGCTGTTTTGTCAAAACTAAAACAAAATGATCAGACTAAGCATATTAATGTTATTATGCTTACAGCTTTCGGACAAGAAGATGTTACCAAAAAAGCTGTTGGTTTAGGTGCGTCTTACTTCATCTTAAAACCGTTTGATTTAGAACACCTTGCAGAACAGATTAGACAAGTCCATGGTATAGAGACGACTGTACATAATGAGCAAAATGCATCCAGTGGCAGTCAAACGAAAAAATTTGATTTAGAAGCTAGTATCACACACATTATTCATGAAATTGGCGTTCCTGCTCATATTAAAGGTTATATGTATCTGCGTGAAGCAATTACGATGGTCTATAATGATATTGAGCTACTAGGTTCTATTACAAAAGTTTTATACCCAGATATTGCTTCCCAATTCAATACAACTGCATCACGAGTTGAAAGAGCGATTCGCCATGCGATTGAAGTAGCGTGGAGCAGAGGAAATATGGACTCTATTTCTTCGTTATTTGGTTATACTGTAAGTGTATCTAAAGCAAAACCTACCAATTCTGAATTTATTGCGATGGTTGCCGACCGATTAAGATTAGAAAACCGTGCAAGTTAACGTTGTAGAAATGCTTGCTATGAAAGACTTTATAACGTTTTAACATATTTTTTCACATAATGTACAAATGCCTATAAACTTCTTTTTGTACCTACAAATAAAAAGTTTGTTTACCGAAAGACATCATTTTTATTGGTTTGAAAAAATCAGTAAAGTGTGGTGTCTTTTTTTGTTGTTATCAGATATGGAATTACAAATGGACAGTTTTATCATGACTTATGTGTGCAAAAAAAGTCAATAAAAACATCACTCATTACGTAATAAATGAGTGATGTTTTTGCTTAGATAATCGTTCAAATGGCGTTATTCCTTTTGTGTTTGCACTGTCTTAATTGTTTCTTGGTTGTCCTGATCCATGTATATCGTACGAGACGGAAAGGCCACGGATACATTTTCTTCTTCTAAAATCTCCATAATTTTAAAATTAACATCTTCTTTTACTTTTAAATGTTCATCGAAATCAATGGTGTTAGTAAAGAAGTACAACATTATATCAAGGCTACTATCGTTATAGTCAGAAAAACGGACGAAAATAGTTTCAGGATGTATATCTTCGCTGTTTTCCAAGTATTCTCTGATACGGCGAATAACTATTTCCAATTGCTCTTTTGTCGTACTATATTCTACGCCAAGGTTGAATGTAATTCTACGTTTCCCCATTTTACTCCAATTAGTGATTGGTTCATTCGATAATGTGGAGTTAGGAATCGTTATAAGTGAATCAGCAAAAGTACGCACAATCGTACTTCGGAAATTAATATCCTCAACAACTCCTTCAATGGTTGGTGTTTCAATCCAGTCCCCAATGGAAAAAGGTTTTTCCGTGATAATAACAACTCCACCGAAGAGGTTTTTAATCACTTCTTGTGCTGCAAGTGCGAAGGCAAGTCCACCGAGGCCAAGACCAGCTACAAACCCGCTCACATCATAATCAAACTCTTGGGCGATAATACTTAAACTAATAGCGATAATGATTACTCTGACAGCTTTTGATAAAAAGGGAATCAAAATTTCATCTATTTCAAAATTAAACGCATCGCTGATTTTCATAAATAAAAGCGAAGAGCTTGAAGATAAGTTATATAGCCCCCATGTAATCATTAAAATAACACTCACTCTAATTAAGTGTCCAAAAATATCATTATCCTGGTTTATATATGGGAAATATCCCATTGACACATATACCCCTATGATAATAATCAGAACTTGTAATGGTTTTTCAAATGCACTTAACATATAGTTAAAAAAGTCATTTTTCCCTTTTCTGGCTACCTTCACTAATAAATAATAAATATATTTAATAAAAATCTTTCGAAGTAAAAAACTAAATAAGATAATCCCTACACTAATGGCGATATGTATGTAGTCTTCAGAAGATATACTCTCCCAAAATTTCCACTTCCAATTCAAGTTAAACCCTCCCCAGCAAAACATATTTATACTTTATCATGAACTATTTTTATTTGTCACTTTTTTTCTAATTGTCGATGAATGTACAGATAATTGCATATTCCCTAATATTTTAACTTTCTAGTTGTTTTGTGCACCTAAGCTTATGAATGCTTACAAATTTTGCGGTTTTAGCATCATTTTTGTGTAACAATTTTGTGAAAAGTGTGATAATATTTTTATTGATATAAAAATTATTATTGGAGAGATTAGACATGAAGGTAGCGAAATTTGGAGGGAGTTCCGTAGCTAGTGCTGAGCAATTACGGAAAGTGGCATCTATCATTCAGGATGATAAGGAGAGAAAAGCAATTGTTGTTTCAGCACCTGGGAAGAGATTCTCAGATGACATTAAAGTAACGGATCTCCTTATTGAATTAGGGGAAGCGTATTTTAACAAACAAGCATATGAACAACAGTTACAAGCAGTATTAGAACGCTTTCGAGAGATTACAGCCGAATTACATATTTCAAATGACGTAATTACTGAAATAAAAGCTAGTGTAGAAAGTATTCTAGAATCAAATCAGACAGATGCAATAAAAATGGATGCATTAAAAGCAACAGGGGAAGACTCGCTTGCTAAAGTTTTAAGTGCATATCTTCAGTCTTTAGGATTGAAAGCAAGCTACTTAAATCCAAAAGAAGCAGGTATTATCGTGACAGATAACCCTGGTAATGCACAAATTCTAGAAGAAAGCTATGCGGAATTATATAAGTTGCGAGAACGAGAAGAGATCTTCGTTATTCCTGGTTTCTTTGGGTATACAAATGACGGTACATTAAATACGTTCTCTCGAGGTGGGTCTGATATAACGGGTTCGATTATTGCTGCAGGTGTACAAGCAGACTTATATGAAAACTTTACAGATGTAGACTCTGTATATTCTGTCAATCCAACAATTGTAGAAAATCCAAAAGAGATCACTTCATTGACATATAAAGAAATGCGTGAGTTATCTTATGCTGGATTCTCGGTATTTCACGATGAAGCATTGATTCCGGCGTTTAAAGCAGATATACCTGTCTGTATTAAAAACACAAATAATCCTAATGGAATAGGAACGATCATCGTATCTAAAAAGGAACCTCAACCTAACCCTGTTGTTGGTATTGCAAGTGATACAGGATTCGTCAGTATTTATGTAAGTAAATATTTAATGAATAGAGAATTAGGTTTTGGTCGTAAGTTATTAACGATTTTAGAGGATGAAGATATTTCGTTTGAGCATACACCGTCTGGTATTGATGATTTATCTGTTATTATTCGTGAATCGCATTTACCAAAAGAAAAGGAAGAACGTGTAGTAGCTCGTATTAAAGAAGTGTTAAACCCGGATACGATTCATATCGATCGAGATCTTGCCTTAATAATGGTAGTTGGAGAAGGTATGGATAGTACAATTGGTTTAGCGGATAAAGCTACAAATGCTTTTGCTAAAGCAAATGTTAACATTGAAATGATGAATCAAGGTTCATCAGAAGTGTCCATGATGTTCGGTATTAAAACCGGAGAAGTAAAAGAAGCAGTTAAATCTTTATACGAAACATTCTTCACAGAATAAAAAATAACAGGTAGCCCTATTGGGTATACCTGTTATTTTTTTCTCCTTTTGTTAGGTGACGCTTTTTATCTCTGTGTAAAATAAATCCTCCGATAAAATATAGACCTCCAGCAAGGAATCCAAATCCTACAATGAATTGTAGGATGATATGCATGAAAATGGGAGTAAGTTCACCAAAAAAAGCATCTCTCATTAATTTAATCCCGTATGTAGCTAGTATAGCAGGTAAAACTAATAAACATAAAGCAACAATTCGCAAAACGCTTCCTCCTACAATCCGAATAATACATTTATTATAACAAATAGTTACCAAAAATAAAGCGCAACCACTAGCATTTCGTTTAAGCGGTCTACAAATGAAAAGATACTTCGGAAGATAAACTTTCTTTCGTTCTGATGTTTGTGAGCGGGAATACATTAATTCATTGCTGAGAGAAAAGCCCTAAACTTAGCGAAGATAGAAGACGAAGACATACTCTTACAGGAATAGCACAAGCCGAAAATCCACTTCACCAAGTTTTTTTCTTGGTAAAGTTAGTTGAGGCTGTGCTTGTTGAAAGTGGGATATTCTATCGTAGCGGTAAGGCTTCCAATACCCATCAAAAAGTATGGGTGAGCGTCTTTCAACGGATAATTAAATGGATGCTATCGCTTGAAGACATCGTTAGTAAATTTCTTCAGATAAGAAAATTTAGTTATTGCAAAATATTGCAAGGATATTTATAATATAAGTATGAAAAAACGTGCAGGATGTGATGAAAATAGCTGCAAATATACTTGTTGAAAATATGCATTTCTTTGATAGCTTGCCGATAGGTTTAATTATCGTCAATAATAAAGGCGATGTTTCGTTTATGAATAAATTTGCTGAAGAGACAATCGATATAAATGATGAAATTACTCAGATGCCTATAAAGTCCCTGTTAGAAGACGACTGTATAAATGAGGTGAAACAGTCGTTTCAATCGATGGAAAAGACGGACAGGTTAATTAATAACGATAAAGAAGTGGTAACAAGGTACTTTCCTTATACAAATAATGATGGACAGTTGCTTGGCACAGTAATATTGCTCGAACCACTTACTACGTTCGAACAGCGAGTCAGTCAATTAACCGATATGGATACGTTGAAAGCGGTGATCCATGAGTTAACTTTCGGAAGTAATACAGAATTTCGTGTTGTTCTCAAGGATGGGGGTGAATGGTTAACTAGTCGAGTATGGTGGGAAGAAGTGAAGCGAATAAGTCCGTTTGCGGTTGAATGGGTACATAAATTAGCAACAACGGCAATTGATACACGTCGCGAAATAAGAGAATCTTATCAAGATGATACTTTCATATCTCATCATGTTGAGTTAGTTAGTAAACCTATTCAAGTTCAAGGGAAATTAGTTGGTTGTATACAATTTTTACATGTTGATAATTTGAATGAACAGGAAGAAGAGCTTAAACTTGTGCAAAGTATGATAAGAAAATTAGAAAAAACGCATGTGTTAGAGGATATTATCGGTCATTCTCCCGCGATCAACATCGTCCGTGAACAAGTTAAGCTATATGCCAAACTAGATACGCCTATATTAATAAAAGGTGAAAAAGGAACTGGTAAAAACATGGTTGCTAAAGTGGTGCATAGTTTGAGTGAGCGAAAGTCACATCCGTTTGTTACTTGTTATTTTTCAGAATTGTTAGAGGTTAGTTTGTTTGAAGAAAAGCTAGAATATGTGCGTGACAAAGGCGAAAATGGTACGATATATTTTTGTATAAATGCAGTTATTCCATTTGAGAGGCAAAAACAATTACTGATGTTTATCGAAGAAGTGTCGTCGTCAATTGTATTTAGTACATCTCTAGATTTAGTGCCTACTGATTGGTTTATGCCATTATATGAAGCGATTCAGCGCTATCCAATTATCGTACCAGCATTAAAAGATAGAAGAGAAGATATACCAGTGTTAGCAAATGTCTTTTTAATCAATTTAAACAAATTTTATCATACCAATATTGAAAAAATTGACCAAGAAGTATTAGATTATTGGCAAACACTTGATTGGCCTGGAAATATAGCACAGTTAGAGCGAGAAATGGATGACGTTGTAAAAAAAATAGATGTTTTTACGAAAGTTATTACAAAACAGCATATTACTCTAGAAGAGCAACCAAATTTATTAAGTCGAGACATGCCACTACAAGAAGCGATGGATCAGTACGAAAAAGAGTACATTTATCAATCATTGCTAAGAAATAATTTTAACAAAACAAAAACAGCTAAGCTCTTAGGAGTCTCCGTTCGTAATTTGTACTATAAAATGGATAAATATAAAATTGATCGAGGTGCGCCATGAGCCAAACAAATTACCGGATATTAGTAATTAATCCTATGGTAGAAGGAACGAAGTTATCCCTTTTTGAAAATGATCAATGTTTGTATGAACAAATGTTAGCAATAGATGATGTCCATTTAAAAAAAGAGGTAATGGAGCAACGTACTTATCGAAAAAGAGCGATTATGGACAGGATTCAAGCAATTGGAATCGATGTGGCTTCCATTGATGCAGTTTGTGGTAGAGGTGGCCTACTTCGTCCAATCGAAGGCGGAACGTATTTAGTTAATCAACGAATGGTAGAGGATCTCCAGAATAATATTAATGGCATTCACGTTTCCAACCTAGGTGCTATGTTGGCCTATGATATTGCGAAAGATTGGAATATACAAGCATATATTGTCGATCCTGTTGTAGTAGATGAAATGATGGAAATTGCTAAACGAACAGGATTACCAAACGTGAAAAGAAAAAGTATTTTTCATGCGTTAAATCAAAAATCTGTCGCTCGCTCATTAGCAAAACAACTGCATGCAAATTATGAAGACCTTACATTAGTAGTAGCACATATGGGTGGGGGTCTGACAGTTGGTATTCATCAATATGGAAAAGTGGTAGATGTGAACAACGGATTTGATGGAGATGGGCCGTTTTCTTTTGAGCGAGCAGGCTCACTGCCAAATGAAGCATTAGTGCAGTTAGGATATCATTCAGGGATGTCTATGGAAGAACTTCAATATAAATTAATCAACGAAAGTGGTATCAAAGCTTATTTAGGTATTGAACGGAATACAGATCTTCACCTACTCTTCAAGTCACAACGAGAGAGGGTCGAAGAGGTGTTTGAAATTTTAGCTTATCAAGTCGCAAAAGAGATCGGAAAGATAAGTACAGTTGCAGCTGGTAAAGTGAATGCTATTGCGTTAACAGGTGAATTAGCTAAATTTGATTACCTTACGCAGAAGATAATAGAGCAAGTAAGTTGGATAGCAGATACATATGTGTATCCTGGTGAAAACGTCATGCTAGCCCTTGCCCAAGGAACGTTACGAGTATTACAAGGTATCGAAAAGGTAAAACAGTATAAATAAAGAAAGGAATGGCTTAGATGGCATTAAATTATGATGTAGTCATATTAGGTGGTGGAACAGGAGGATATGTTACCGCTATTCGCGCAACACAGTTAGGATTAAAAACAGCAATTGTTGAGAAATTTAATCTTGGTGGAACTTGTTTACATAAAGGTTGTATTCCTACAAAAGCATTGTTAAAAAGTGCTAGTGTATATCAGCAAGTAAAACATGCGGCAGATTACGGCGTTGATGCTTCACCACCATCTTTTAGTATAGAGCAAGCAATGAAAAGAAAAGATGGAGTTGTTCAATCTTTGCATCAAGGAGTGAAGCATTTAATAAACACTAATCAAATAGATGTGTATCAAGGCTATGGTCGTATCATGGGTCCGTCTATTTTTTCACCAATGGCGGGATCTATTTCAGTAGAGTATGAAGATGAGAGAGAAAATGATCTGTTAGTACCGAAAAATGTGATCATTGCGACAGGTTCATCACCGAGTGTATTACCCAATATAGAGATCGATCATCAACAAATAGTAACATCCGATGACTTGGTGGAGATGAAGCAATTGCCAGAGTCAATGATAATTGTTGGTGGTGGAGTAATTGGTATAGAATGGGCGTCATTTTTACGTGATGTAGGTGTAGAAGTTACCATCCTAGAGGCGCAAGACCAGATTCTTACATCTTTTGATCAGGATATTGTGAAAGAGTTAAAACGTAACTTAAAGAAAAAAGGTATTACCATTCTAGAAAAAGCAGTATTAGATACAAGTTCTATTGAAAAGGGAGAGCAAGTCAAAGTAGGGTATCAGCAAAACGGTAAGATAGAAAGCCTAGTTGCTGACAAACTATTAATGGCGGTTGGTCGCAAGCCGAATACACATAAAATAGGAATTGAAAATACGGATATTGGCCTAGATGCTAAAGGATTTATTCAAGTAAACGAACATTTTCAAACAAAGGAAAGTCATATATATGCAATAGGTGATGTTATCGGAGGTATGCAACTGGCACATGTGGCCACGTATGAAGGAAAAAAAGCGGTAGAACATATTGCCGGAATCAGTAGTAGTCCATTAACAGAACAAGAAATTCCGGCATGTATATACGGGGATCCGGAAATCGCAACGATTGGTTATACGGAAGGAGAAGTAGAAGAACAAGGATTCGATTATCGCACAGAGAAAGTATCGCTTCAAGCAATTGGTAAAGCTCACGTAAATGGTCATACAAAAGGGTTTACTAAGATCATTATTGATACAAAAACAGATGATATTTTGGGTGTTCACATGATTGGTGAGCATGTTACAGAATTAATTGGACAAGCAAGTATAGCGAAGTATTTTGATGGCTCAGCATTAGAGTTATCAGAAGTAGTCTATCCACATCCATCATTAAGTGAAATTATTGGCGAGGCTGCATTAGCAGTCGAGGGGAGGAAATTACATGGCTAATCAAACATATTCATTAGCAGAAGATAAAGAAACATTACTTGAGATGTACAGAGAAATGTTACTTGCGAGAAGAGTAGACGAAAGAATGTGGTTACTTAATCGTTCTGGTAGTATTCCGTTCGTTGTATCATGTCAAGGGCAAGAAGTTATGCAAGTGGCAGCAGCCTTTGCGTTAAATAAAGAGGAAGACTATGTTTTACCATATTATCGTGATTTAGGTGTTATTATTCATTTTGGTATGACAACACGTGAACTGTTCTTACAAGCATATGCAAAAGCGGAAGATCCGAATTCAGGTGGGCGTCAAATGCCAGGTCACTTTGGTAAAAAGAAAAGTCGTATTGTCACAGGCTCTTCGCCGGTAACGACACAAGTTCCTCATGCTACAGGTTTTGCCTTAGCAGCTAAAATGGAGAAAAAACCTACTGTTGCCTTTGTTACGCTAGGAGAAGGTTCTTCCAACCAAGGAGATTTTCATGAAGGATTAAATTTTGCTGGTGTACACAAATTACCTGTTATTACAATGGTAGAAAATAATCAGTATGCGATTAGTGTTCCAGTAAACAAACAAGTGGCATGTGATAACATTGCAGACCGTGCAATCGGTTATGGTATGAAAGGTGTAAAAGTTGATGGTAATGACCCAATTGCTGTGTATGAAGCAGTAAAAGACGCACATAATCGTGCAGTAAATGGTGAAGGACCAACATTAATTGAGGCTGTTTCCTATCGCTTAACACCACATTCAAGTGATGATGATGACATGACGTATCGTACGAAAGATGAAGTGACAAGTGAGAAAGAAAAAGACGGTTTAGAACAGTTTAAGAAGTTCTTATTTGAAAAAGGCTATTTAACAGAAGAAATTAATAATGAATTAGAAGCAACCATTAAACAAGAAATCAATGAAGCGACAGACTATGCAGAAAATGCACCATATGCAGAAGTTTCAACAATCGCTGATCATGTGTACGGTGAAAAGGGGGATCAATAATGGCGGTATTAACGTATATCCAAGCAGTTAACCAAGCATTAAAAGAAGAAATGGAAAAGGATGAGAAAGTATTCGTTCTTGGTGAGGATGTCGGTAAACGTGGAGGAGTTTTCCTTGCTACCGCTGGTCTTTATGAACAATTTGGAGAAGAAAGAGTCATGGATACCCCTCTTGCTGAATCAGCAATTGCTGGAGTTGGGATTGGAGCGGCAATGTACGGTATGCGTCCAGTAGCAGAAATGCAATTTGCAGACTTTATTATGCCTGCAGTAAACCAAATTATTTCTGAAGCTGCTCGTATTCGATATCGTTCTAATAATGATTGGAATAGCCCAATCACCATTAGGGCCCCGTATGGTGGTGGAGTACATGGGGCGTTATATCATTCCCAATCTATTGAAGCGATTTTTGCTAATCAACCAGGCTTGAAAGTTGTCATGCCTTCAAGTCCATATGACGTAAAAGGATTGTTGAAAGCAGCGATTAGAGATGATGATCCGGTATTATTTTTAGAACATAAAAAAGCTTACCGTTTATTAAAAGAAGAGGTGCCAGAGGAAGATTACGTTCTTCCAATTGGTAAAGCAAATACGGTTCGCGATGGTGATGATGTAACAGTTATTACGTATGGATTATGCGTTCACTTTGCTAAGCAAGCAGCTGAAAAATTAGAGCAAGAAGGAATTAATACGGAGATTCTTGACTTGCGAACTGTTTATCCTTTAGATAAAGAAGCCATCATCAAAGCTGCCTCTAAAACAGGTAAAGTATTACTAGTAACAGAAGATAATAAAGAGGGAAGTATTATTGGTGAAGTAGCTGCCATTATAAGTGAAAATTGTATGTTTGACTTAGATGCGCCAATCCGTCGATTAGCAGGACCAGATGTACCTGCTATGCCATATGCTCCAACTTTAGAGAAAGAGTTTATGATGAACCCTGAAAAAATCGAACAAGCAATTCGCGATTTAGCAGAATTTTAAGAAGGAGTGAAATGTGTGACTGTCCAAAGAATTAATATGCCCCAGCTTGGTGAGAGTGTTACAGAAGGTACTGTTAGTAATTGGCTCGTCAAAGTGGGAGATTATGTAGAAAAATATGATGCAATAGCAGAAGTAATGACTGATAAAGTGAATGCGGAAGTACCATCCTCTTTCTCTGGTGTAATTAAAGAGTTAGTAGCAGAGGAGGGTGAAGCGATTGAAGTCGGCCAATTGATGTGTTATATCGAGGTTGAAGGAGAAGATCCAGCTGAACATGCTTCATCAACAACACCTGTGACAAACGAGAAGGAACAACAACAAGCTGGAGAACTAACGATGAAAACACGTTATTCGCCAGTAGTAATGCGATTAGCACAGGAACATCAGATAGATTTGGCTACTGTATCAGGCTCAGGTAAAGGTGGACGGATAACTAGAAAAGATATCGAAAAGGTGATCGCTGGTGAAAAATCAGTGACAAAGTCAAAACAAACCGAAGAAAAAGACGAAAAGACATCTCAACAAGATATGCAAGTGGAAGAGCAAGACTTTACACCGCCAATTATTCGTCGTCAACCTGTTCAAACACGTCAAGGTGATCGAGAAATTCCTGTAACAGGTATACGAAAAACAATTGCACAAAATATGGTTCGATCCAAAACCGAAATTCCACATGCATGGATGATGATCGAGGTAGATGTAACGAACTTAGTAGCATATCGTAATGCTGAAAAAGATAAATTTAAAGAAACAGAAGGATATAATTTATCTTATTTTGCATTCTTCCTAAATGCAGTTGCGAAGGCGTTGAAAAAATTCCCTGAGTTAAACAGTTGTTGGGCGGGGGATAAGATTATCCAACGTAAAGAAATTAACTTATCTATAGCTGTAGCACATGGACATGAATTATATGTACCAGTAATCAAAAATGTAGATGAGAAAAGTATTAAAGGGATAGCAAAAGAAGTAGCGGAGCTTTCTAACAAAGCAAGAACAGGAACACTAACGCAGGAAGATATGGAAGGCGGCACATTCACTGTCAATAACACAGGTTCTTTCGGATCTGTTCAATCTATGGGAGTGATTAACTATCCGCAGGCAGCAATTTTACAAGTTGAATCGATTGTCAAACGACCTGTAATCATTGATGATATGTTTGCGGCACGTGATATGGTTAACCTTTGTTTATCACTGGATCACCGTGTGTTAGATGGTGTAATCTGTGGAGATTTTATGTCGCATGTTAAAGCGATTCTTGAAAATATTTCAAGTGACACAACTCCTATTTACTAAAAAACAGTTTCATTTTGTAAGTAAAAACAGTATACTAAAAAAGCAAGGGAAACCTCGGGTGAACAATAAAAGGTTTCCCTTTGTTTATGTTAATGGGAATAGCCGTAATCTTGTAAAAGAATGGTGATACTAATGCAGCAAATAGCTAGAGTAGTATATGATGTAATCATGATTTTATTAGTAGTCGCAACTATATTGACTTTATGGGTAGATCATACCGTTAACTCCACCATTAATACCGTTGTTTGGTTAGTTTTTTTGATTGATTATGTCATCCGTATCATTTTAGCTAAGAACAAATGGCAATTTATTAAAAAGAATCCGTTTCTATTATTAGCGGTTATACCTTTTGATCAATTTTTTCAAATTGCTAGAATAGTTCGGATTATTTATCTGTTTCGAATAAAGACAATAACTAAATACTATATTACCCCTTACATGAAACAATTAAGTAACATGAAGAAGTTGTTATTGATTTTGTCTGTTCCAGTGCTGTTGTTGGTTGAAACAATAGCTATTTGGCAAATGGGAAATAAGCTAACAACATGGTATGATGCTTTTATCGTTGTCTTTCAACATTTATTTATATTTGCGAATAGTTTGGAGAGTGTTAGTCATTTTCCAACAATTGTGTTATTGACCGTAACATCGATATTTGGGGTTATCATTCAAGGGTTAGTTCTGCAATGGTTGTTTGGCAAATTAGAACAGCTATGGCAAAGAAAAAAACACTTATTTTTAACAGAATAATGAATAAGTAGACGATGGTTAAACACTCACATACTTTGTTATATATCATCTAGAAATGAGGAATTACGATGTTTTTAATTGAAGCATTTGTTTATCTTGGGACGATTGCCTTTGCCATATCTGGCTCTTTGGTGGGGATAAAAAAAGATTTAGATATATTTGGTGTTATATTGTTAGGTTTGACTACTGCGCTTGGTGGTGGCGTTATAAGAGATTTGATGATTGGAAATATTCCACCTACGAACCTAGCAGATCCACAATATTTTTTAGTTAGTTTAGTAGCTAGCTTGGCAACGATTAAATTTCACGATTTTATCAATAAATTATCGTATCCAATTAATTTTTCCGATGCTATCGGTTTAGGCGTGTTTACTGCTGTTGGTGCTAATGCTGCCATTAATTCAGGTTATACTCAACCGTTTATTATCGTTGCGATGGGGCTTGTAACAGGAATTGGTGGTGGAGTACTTCGGGATGTATTTGTCCGTGAGATTCCCTTTGTTTTTCGTAAAGAAATCTACGGAATTGCATCAATTGCTGGTTCCATTACACTTATATTGACATATTATTTGTTCACGCCAACGATCAGTTTATATACCTGTTTGTTTGTAACGTTAACTATTCGGATACTTGCGATTAAAAAGAAATGGAATGTTCCAATCGTACAACGAAAACCAAACGTACATAAAAAAACAGCTAATTTTTAATAATGTAGTGAACATGTTGAATCTATAGCGATATACTGGGCATAAGTCAATAACTACTGATGGCTAGGTGCTTCCAATTATACGTCAATTAATAGAATGCTATGCATGATGTTGTTTGTTTGTCATATAGCCAGAGACAATCACACCGATAGTGGTAATGACACTTAATATAATGGTGATGAATCCTTCATTTAGACGGAAAAATTGAAAAACAAATGGTTCATGTACAATCATTTTTACACCGGTATAGACTAGTACTCCGCAACCAAGATACAAAAGAATTGGATACTTGGCAATCAGCATAGCGATGAATTTTGCTCCGAATAAGATTAAAGGAATGCTTATTACAACACCAAAAGTTAGTAATGCAAGGTTACCTTCGGAAGCTCCTACAAGTGCTACCACATTATCTAAACTCATAATTAAATCAGCTGAAATGATTGTCATAACAACTTTTCTTAGGGACACATGCGAAGTAATTGCTTGTGTCTCTTCATCTTTTAGGAGTAACTTGTATCCAATCCAGATTAGGAGGAGTCCTCCAACCATATAAATCAATGGGAAATGCAACAAGTAGACAACACCTGTTGCGAAAATAATTCGTAAGATGATAGCGCCTAACACACCAATAAGTATAGCTTTATTTTGATCCACCTTCGACAATTTTTTAGTTGCCATTGCGATGATAAGAGCATTATCAGCTGATAGAACAATATCAATAGAAATAATCTGCATTAAACTTAACCAATCAATGTTCAACATATGATTCTCCTTTTATATCATTATTGGATAATTCACTATATGCTTGTCTACATGGTAGATATGCATGAGCAGGCTAATTTCGAAAGAAGTTATTTCTATATACCCAAATAAAAAATCGAATATTGTCGAAAAAGAAAGTAATTTGTAAAAGTATGTTCAAACTATGTCTTTTTATGTATAATAGAATGGAACTATAATATAAGGAGTAAGGCTTATGGAGGCAAAAAGACAAGTTAGATATATATTAGGAATTACATTGTTTGTTGTCTCGATTTTGGTTATCTTGCTAATATTCAAGTCGAATCAAATTTTGGAAAGTATGAATACTTCCAAGATAGAGTCTACTAAGACACTTGTTCTAACTTCTGATAAGTTAGATGATCAAAGTTGGGGAAGTCTTGCATATAAAGGGAAACTTCGGATTGAAGATCAATACAATGTTGCGGTAGAAGTGTTGGGTAATGTCGATATAGAGAAGGACATATCAACACTTGTCGAAAAATATGTTAATGATGGATTTGAACTTATTATTGGACATGGTCGAGAATTTTCTGAGCCTTTTATTGAAGAAAGTGATCAATTTCAAGGTGTTCAATTTGTGACAATACATGGAGACAACTTTTCTAATAATCTAGCAGTATATACATTTGATCAAAATGAAGTAGAAAAAGCAGCAGGAATAGCAGCTGCCTTAAAGACGAAAACACACAAAATTGGGTTGATTGATCCTTCTAGTAATGGGGTCCAAGAAACGGTTTTTTTAAGTGGAATTAATTTAGTTGATGAAAATATTGAACTTTTGTATGAAGTAGTACCGGAAAGAACAAGTAAATCTTATGCAAGAGAAATAGCAGCTAGCTTAATTGAACAAGGGGTGGATGTCATTTATACGAAAGGGAATGGTTATAACCCTGAAGTGATTAATTATGCAAAACAACATGATGTATATACAATAGGTTATTTAGACGATCAATCATATATGGCAAAAGATAGTGTGTTAACGAGCGTGATGAATAATGTTCCAATGGCATACGATGCAATCGTACGAGATTATTTGAGTGAAGCTGGAATCCAACCAGGAAAGAAAATATTAGATGAACATGATGGTGTATATGGGCTAGCGCCATTAGGTCCAATGTTTTCTCAGGAAGAAATTCATACACTTAAACAATTAACGGAAGTCGAGATAGCTTATTAAACGTTAGTAAGCTAACATGATGGGAGAAATGTCGAATGTTATCTTTTTTTAATCAGTTTTCATTAAGAAATAAATTACTATGCATTCTCCTAGCATTTATGATCATATTTAGTGGTTTTTCACTTTTCTTGATTCGATATATTGAGGATGTAAGTTCATTAACAAATACAATAAAAGATGAAAATATTCCAGAAATTATTTGGTTGAACCATTGGGAGAAAAAATTAGAAATTAAGGGGCAAATAGTCCGAAATCAAGTCGAACATGATTTTGAACGGGATTTTCATCAACGTTTTGAACTGGATGATCGTATTAATAATACAGAAACGTTGGAAGAAGAAATTCCTGTACCAAGTAGTCTTGAAAGCCTTGAGAAGCAAATTATGTTATTAGACTTTACTATTACGAATAAAGTGTTCGGTTTACTGCAATATAATAATATTGAGGCTGCGAAAAATGTAGTGGAAACAGAATATCTACCTGAGTTAGAATCGTTAAAACAATCTATTGAGACAAAGACTCATGAAGAAATGCAATTATTACAACAAAATACCGATACATATCCGGAAATTATTGAACAGTCATTATACTTTTTACTTATTATAACGATTTTAGGTATTATCATTTCATTAACTTCATCATTTAAGTTAAGTAAAAGTATTACCAACCCTATTGAATCAATGGTTACGAAAGTAGATAATATTGCTAATGGTGATTATGGGGAAAAGGTAACAGGAACACAACAATTAGAACTGCAAAGTCTTGTTCGGTCCATTAATCAAATGTCCGCTAGTTTGCAGCAATCATTTCACCGTATCCTGGAAGAAAAAATGAGGCATGAACAAATTTTGAATTCATTGCCTGTTGGAATCATTACGTATGATAATGATGATGAGGCTTATTTAACTAATTCATTTGCACGAGAGTTGTTAGGATTATCAAATGAACTAATTTCTGATAGTGATATTATTGCGAAAGAAACAGAATACCCAATTTTAAAATTGCTCATATCGAATGAGTCCTTTCATAATAAAAAAATTAAGGTGTCAATTCGTAATAAAGAATATGTGTTGCTCGTTTCGCAAAGTAATTTACTTGATTATGATCAAGTAAAAACAGGAAAAATTTTCTTCTTTGTCGATGTCACAGAATCAACTAATTTAGAGAATCGTATTGTTCAATCTGAAAAACTAGCATTAGTAGGCGAAATGGCAGCGAGCTCTGCGCATGAAATTAGAAACCCTCTTACAGTTGTTAATGGATTTCTAAGTTTAATGAAAGAATCCATGACGAAAGAAGAAATGGAAAAATATAATTTTCATTTAATTATGAAAGAATTAGATCGTATCTATTCAGTTGTTGAGCAAATGTTATTAATGTCCAAACATAAAAAACCAGAAAAAGAAATGATATTATTAAGAGATCTATTAGATGAATTTTTACCACTTGTACACTGCACACTAGAAGCAAAGGATATTAAGATTCAAATAGATGTTATAGATGAATATATCTTAGTGGATGTAAAGCAATTCAAACAGGTGTTGTTAAATCTTATGCGTAATAGTCGAGAAGCAATTGGTCATAATGGAGTAATTAACATTACTAGTCGTATCGAGAACGGAAACTATATCATTTATTTCCGTGATACGGGGACTGGTATTCCTGAATCGATTAAAAATGTTTTGTTTGAACCTTTTTCTACTTCTAAGGAGAACGGTACGGGCTTAGGATTGAACGTTGTTGCAAGAATTATTGAGAATCACGTGGGTAATATTACTGTAGACTCCAGTGACGAGAACGGAACGACGTTTAAAATCTCCTTACCGATTATTGGAAAAGAGAAACCGGATAATTGAAAATAATTGTAGAAATTGATACTATTTAAGAAGAGTATAAAAAATGAGAGAGGGTCGAATAAAATGGAATTTAACTTGTACATGGGAGATATCGTAGAGTCTGCGAGAAATGAAATGACGAAAGCAGGTTACGAACATTTAAGAACACCAGAGGAAGTAAATGAAGTATTACCGAAAAGTGGTACAACATTAGTGATGATAAATTCTACATGTGGTTGTGCTGGTGGGGTTGCTCGTCCAGCAGCAGCAAGTGCTATTCATTATGATAAACGACCAGATCAGTTTGTAACGGTGTTTGCTGGCCAAGATCGTGAAGCAACAGAAGTAGCTCGTCAATACTTCAAAGGTTACCAACCATCTTCCCCGTCATTTGCATTACTAAAAGATGGTGAGATTTTAAAAATGGTGGAACGTCATGAAATTGAAGGACATAGTCCAGTAGATGTAGTGAACAAGTTACAAGGAATGTTTGATGAGTATTGTGAAGAAGTTTAAACGAACCTATTGATATGGTTTCTTACGTTTCAAACCCGTTTCCTTCTAGTGAAACGGGTTTGAATTTCTTATTTTATCACGATGTTGATGGAGCGAGTGAATAGTACGTATGATATTAAATGAAATATGCCAATCCTGCTGTAAAGACCGATAGTATCATAGTAGCAATCATAATGTATATAACGACTTTCATTCGTTTTTCACGTTTAGATGCCATGTTCATTTCCCCCTTTATGCGCGATGCTAAACTTTATTTTACAACTAATTAAAAATTTGGACAAGTAAATTTATAGAAAAGAGGAATTAAAAGTGATTAATCAAGAACGCATAATCAACCAATTTATTGAACTAGTACAAATTGATTCAGAAACAGGAAGAGAAAGAAAAATTGCCGATTATTTAGTTAACCTGTTTCAGGAGTTAGGGCTTGAAGTTCACGAAGATAATACATACGAAGTAACAGGCCATGAGGCAGGTAATATTGTTGCTAAGCTTCCAGGAACGAAGAATGATGCAACAGCTATTTATTTCACGGCACATATGGATACTGTTGTTCCAGGAGAAGGTATTAAACCAGAAATTACTGATGATGTGATCCATTCAGATGGTACGACGATTTTAGGTGCAGATGATAAAGCAGGAATATCTTCTATTATTGAATTAATTCACCTTTTAAAAGACAACAATCTGGAGCATGGTGATATCTATTTTGCTATTATGAGTGGAGAGGAATCTGGGTTAGTTGGATCTGAACAATTTGATGCAGCTAAACTTCCTGTTGAGTATGGTTTTGCACTTGATAGTGATGGAGAAATTGGCACGGTGATTACTGCAGCACCTGCTCAAGCTAAATTATACGCAACCATTTATGGTAAAGCAGCACATGCTGGTGTTAGTCCAGAAAAAGGTATTTCGGCGATTAGTTTAACAGCAAAGGCTATTACTCAAATGCCATTAGGACGTATTGATGAAGAAACAACAGCTAATATTGGTAGCTTTGAAGGTAAAGGTCCGACGAATGTAGTATGTGAACAAGTATTATTAATAGCAGAAGCAAGATCATTAGTGAAAGATAAATTAGATAACCAAGTGAAAGCTATGTGTGATGCGTTAGAGCAGACTGCAGAGCAAATGGGTGGTTCCGTAGATATTGATGTGCAACAAACATATCCGAACTATAAGTTTTCTGAAAAAGATCAAGTAGTGCAAATAGCACAAAATGCAGTAAAAGCATTAGGTAAGACTCCTACACTTGCAGTTAGTGGCGGAGGTAGTGATGCGAACCATTTATCTGGAAAAGGAATTCCAACGGTAAATCTAGCAGTTGGATACGAAAATATCCATACGAAAGATGAAAAGATAAACGTTGCGAACTTATTGGAAGTGCCAGCTTTATTAGTGGAAATCGTCAAAGAATCAGCTAAATGAGTGTGAACATATGAAATCATGGTACCCGAAAAATGGCCGAGTCATTCTTCATATTGATATGAATAGCTTTTATGCCTCGGTCGAAATTGCGGATAACCCGCAATTAAAAGGGAAGCCACTTGCTATTGCAGGTAATCCAGATGAACGGAAAGGAATCATTGTGACTAGTAGTTATGAGGCTCGCAGTAAAGGTGTTAAAACAACCATGTCTTTATGGGAAGCTAAAAAATTATGCCCGGATTTGATTGTGAAACGCCCTAATTTTGATCGTTATCGCGAAGTCTCAAGCCAAATTTTTCGTATTTTTGAGGACTATACTCCATATGTAGAACCAGTATCAATTGATGAAGCATTTTTGGATATTACTGATAGTTATGATTTAGGTAATCCAGTTAATATTGCCAGTGCTATTCAACAACATGTAGCAGCTGACTTGGATTTGCCTTGTAGCATTGGGATTGCGCCGAACAAGTTTTTAGCAAAAATGGCGTCAGATATGAAAAAGCCGAACGGAATGACCATTTTAAGAAAAAGAGATGTTCAAACGATGCTTTGGCCTTTACCGATTGAAGAAATGTATGGGATCGGAAAGAAGACAGCTGAAAAATTGAAGAACTATCAGATTGAAACGATTGAAGATTTAGTGGAAGCAGATACCGTTTTTTTGAAGGGGTTATTAGGCGTAAATGGTGAGAGGCTAAAATTGCGGGCGCTGGGAGAAGATGCTAGACCCGTCGATCCTGAAAGGGCGAATAGCTTTAAAAGTATCGGTAGTTCACAAACATTTCCTGTAGATGTCTCTGATTATGAGCAATTATTATCACACTTGCGATCGTTATCTGAAAATGTTGAAAAACGGTTGAAACGAAAACAAGCAGTAGGTGATACGATTCAATTAACTATTCGTTACAGTGATCGAAAAACAATTACAAGAAGAATGAAGTTAGCGAATTATGTGGATTCACGAGCAGACATTTTATTCTTTAGTGAGCGATTGTTAGAAGATCATTGGAATCAAGAACCTATCCGATTATTAGGAATTACTGTTCAAAATGCAGTAAAGAAACAGGACATCAGTTATCAATTGGACATGTATCAATATATGAAAGAATATAAGAAAGAATATAAGAAAGAATAGAGGGCTAGGTAATCTAAAAGCCCTCTATTTTAATATAATGTAAATTCTCACTTGATGGGATATGAGTCAAAGTCTATCGCGATTTGTGTGTTAGGAAACACTTCTTTTGCTTCTAAAAGTAGTTGATCCACTTCTTCTAGTTGAAAACGTGAAGAAATATGTGTAAGAATCAACTGTTTTACATTGGCCCTTTTGGCAATAGTTGCAGCCTGTGTTGTAGTGGAGTGGAAGTAATCGTGTGCTAGTTCTGCTTGTTCTTGATTAAAAGTCGCTTCATGGACTAATAGATTAACTTGATGACAGAAGGTAATATGCTCTTCTATATAGCGTGTATCTCCAAATATAGCAATACTTTTACCTTTTTTGGCTTCGCCTATAAAGTCTTTTGACAATACAGTACGTCCATCAGGTAGCTCAACGGTATCATTTGTTTTGAATTGTTGATAAATTGGTCCAGGTGCTATTCCTTCTTCTTTAAGTTTCTCAACAAGTAATGGACCAGGGCTATCTTGTTCATCTATTCGAAAGCCAAAACTTTCAATACCATGTTCTAATTTCTTCGCTGAGACAGAAAATTGTTCGTCTTGAAAAATAATACCTTCGTCTATTTCTTCTACATTAATTGGATAAGATAGTTTAGACTGACTAACAGATAATGTTGTTTCAATAAATTGTTTGATACCTTTGGGCCCATAGATTGTAACGGGATTTTCGCCCCCTTGAAAAGACCTACTACTTAATAAGCCTGGAAGTCCAAAGATATGGTCACCGTGTAAATGAGTAATAAATATTTTATCGATCTTTCTAGGTTTAATCGACGTATGTAAGATTTGATGTTGTGTAGCCTCGCCGCAGTCAAACATCCAAAGTTCATTTCGTTCTTGTAATAAGTCAAGAATAATAGAGGTTACGTTTCGTTTTTTACTTGGTAATCCTGCTCCAGTTCCTAAAAAGTGTACTTGCATAGAATAATTCCTTTCTATTATTAACGCTAAAATTCTACTAACTGTTTCTATATTTCAACAGAACGTTTCAGTATGTCAGTGAAAATGGCATTACACCCTAAGCGAATTGTTCGTTTGGATAAAAAGCGGAAGTTAATATGGTCCCCTTTTGCGCCCAGCTGATTACTAGTCATGATGCGCTTCTTCCTACGTTTACCACTCAGCAATGCATAGTTGACCGCTTATGCCTCATCACTTTGTCTTTTTTAATGCTTTGGTGATTGAAGCTAGAAATACTGTATGATCTACCATACCATATGTACGGAACTTCTCAAAGACAATTTTCACTATATCTGTATAATCGCTCGTTTTAATTTTAAATTCTAGATTTAACTTTAATTGTTTATCTATGTTCTAAGTAAGTAGATCATCTAGTGTGGGAATAATAGTACCTTTATATTGTGGTGATTTCCAGGCTCCAGTATCTAGTTTCCTCCGTTCATTATAGATAAAATCTCGCACAAAATCTATACGGTTTGTTGTTCGTTTTATCACGGACGCTAACTTCCTGTTAAGTTTCGCTAACAATCAGTAGGAGTCAAAATCTCCCACTGATTGAAGTCTCACTTTATCATAATCAGTAAGGAAACGGACAAATTTTTTCCATATCGTTATAATTCATAAGAGTATTCTAGCAATTGATAAATATGGTATGATTGAAGAGGAGTTGATCAAATGAACAAACTGAATGGTAGACATGTGCTTATCACTGGTGCTTCAAGTGGTATTGGACGTGCCCTTGCTTTTTCGTTAGCCAAACAAGGTGCTATCCCTATATTGGTAGCTAGAACAGAAAGTAAATTGATGGAACTAAAGACGGAAATAGAGAATAGATATGCAGTACATCCGATTGTTTATGCTGTAGATATTACAGATTATCCAAAATGGCAACAAACAATAGAGCGAATCATTGATGAAGCAGGTAAGATAGATATTTTAATTAATAATGCTGGAATAGGCTATTTCGATATGTTTGAGCAAGCGAATTGGCAAACAATCGAGAACATGGTTAACTTAAACTTGAATGCAATGTTTTTGACGACGTCCAGGTTATTGCCGACTCTTCTCACACAACAACAAGCACATATTATTAATATCGGTTCACAGGCAGGCAAGATGGCAACACCTAAATCTGCTGTATACAGCGCGACAAAAGCAGGGGTAATTAGTTACTCGAATGCTTTAAGGATGGAGCTACAAGGAAGGGTATTTGTTACATCTGTCAACATAGGACCGGTAAAAACGGCATTTTTTGAGACGGCTGACCCAGAAGGTACCTACCAAAAAAGTGTGGAGCGATATATGTTAGAGCCAATGAATGTTGCAAATAAAGTGACGAAGGTTATTTTTACCAATAAAAGAGAAATAAATTTACCTTATTGGATGCATGTTGGAAGTAAAATCTATCAATCTTTCCCTCGGACAATGGAAAAATTGCTAGGGCCTGCTTTTAAAAAGAAATAACGGAGGTTATATGATGAAATTAACAATTACAGAACAAGCATTAGAGCAAATAAAAGTAGTTAATGTAGCAAATAAACGTTTACTTGCTTTAACATATGATATAGACGGATGTGGTTGTGGGGTTAATGGTATGCCTACAGTTACATTAATCGAAAATCGTGAGAAAAGTCATCAAGATGTAGAATGTGGAGAGATGGATGTTGTGGTAGATATACAACAAGCTACTTTCTTTAGCAATGAAATGACATTAGATTATAATGGTGCAACATTTCGTTTAACAAGTCCAAATGAAATGTTAAATCCATTTATACATGTAAATACTATTGCCTAGACTCCATAATTGTTAGCGGAATTTGGTATCGTATAATCCAATTTAGCTTCTTGAACTAGGTATATTTTGGACATTTTTACCGTGGTAAAACAAGGACTCGGGCTATTCCGAGTCCTTGTTTGTTTAACGGTGCTGTGCGTATAAATTTGCCTTTGTTAATTGTTTTGCCTTTTCAAATTGTTCAGGGGAAAAATGCTGATTTAGTGCTTCGGCATTTTCTTTTAGTTGCTCGATAGAACTTGCACCGGCAACTATTGATGTAACTGCCTGTTGATTTAATACATATTGGAGTGCTAAGCCAGTTAATGTTTGCCCATCATGTAATAAATCTTGTAATTGAGTTAGTGTGTTAGTGATAGTTGCAGCGTCGTAATCAAGATAGCCTTGTTCTCCTTTGTTAGTAGCAATTTGTAATCCATTCGTGCTAAGCATTCCTTTAGCTAACGATCCTCTTGTTACGACACTTATGTCATGATTGTTCAAATGCTGAAGAGCTTCTTCTTCAGGACGTCGATCTAGCAGACTATATTGCATCATTACACTTACCATATTTGATTTTTTCGCGAATTCTCGAATAACATTTGGTCGAATAGAAGAAATACCGTAATAACGGATTACCCCTTCTTGCACTAATTCGTCAAAAGCTTCAATCGTTTCATCAACGGGATCTTCTATGGTTCCGCCATGTAATTGATATAAGTCTATGTAATCTGTTTGAAGTCTTTTTAGACTAGTTTTTACTTGTTCTTTAATGTATGCTTTTCGTGGATCCCAAAACCAGCTGCCATCCTTATTCAAATGATTCCCTACTTTTGTTGCTAGAATAAGCTGATCTCGTTTATGTTTAATTGCTTGGCCCAGGATTTCTTCGTTCTGACCCTTGTCATACAAATCCGCTGTATCAAGATAATTGATTCCAAGATCTAATGCTTGATCAATAATGTTTGTTGCCTGGTCAGCATTCGTACCTAGAGACATACAACCGAGTGCAACTTGTGATACTTCCAAATTTGATTTTCCGAGTTTCGTTTTCTTCATTATATTCATCCTTTTAAAATATGATATGAAATAATTGTACAAATCATTAGAAAGAAATACAATAGAAGAGATTGATACATAACAACTTTGATTTTAGATAGAAGTACTATGACAACGTTGAATAAGAGAGGATGATGATAGTGGCTCAGTTTAAAGAGACTACGGTTCAGACAAAACCCATTTATGATGGGAAAGTAATTAGTTTACAAGTTGATGATGTAACATTACCAAATGGAAAAACTTCTAAGCGAGAAATTGTTAAGCATCCAGGTGCGGTATCTGTTATTCCAATTACAGAGAATAATAAAATCATTTTTGTGAAACAATATCGTAAACCGCTTGAAAAAACGTTGGTGGAAATTCCGGCAGGTAAATTAGAAATGGGAGAAAAACCAGAAGTTACTGCCTTAAGAGAACTAGAAGAAGAAACGGGCTATACAACGGAAAGTTTAACTTATGTGACTTCATTCTATACTTCGCCTGGATTTGCAGATGAAATCATGTATATATATAAAACAAACACATTGAAAAAAGTAGAGCAACCTAAGCCACTAGATGAAGATGAATTTGTTGAATTAATGGAATTAACATTAGAAGAAGCGGAACAATTAATCGTGGAGCAAGAAATTCATGATGCGAAAACGATTTACGCTATACTTTATTTAAAATACAAAGGTCTGAGGTAAAATGTTAAAGAACTACTTTGCTGATTTACATATTCATATAGGACGTAACATCAAGAACAAGCCAGTAAAAATAACGGCATCGAAAGATTTAACGTTAACAAAAATAATGAAAGAAGCAAGTGAACGAAAAGGAATTGACATCGTAGGGATTATTGATTGTCATGCGCCTACGGTATGCAAAGAATTAGAGAAAGCGTTAGAAGAAGGAATTGCCTATGAGCTTGATGATGGAGGTATCCAATTTAATCAAACGACGCTTATTTTAGGTAGTGAGATTGAAATATATGATAAGCACTGTAAAGGTCCAATCCATGTGTTATGTTATTTTCCGTATCTTCAGAATATGAAGGAATTTTCTAAATGGCTTACCTCACGAATGAAAAATGTAGAGTTAAGTTCTCAACGTTACTATGGAGAGGCAGTTGACCTTCAAGCGAAAACAGCTGAGCTTGAAGGACTTTTTATTCCTGCCCATGTCTTTACACCTTTTAAAAGTCTGTACGGTAAAGGGGTATCGCGCTCATTAACAGAAGTGTTAAATAGGAATTTAATTGATGCAGTTGAACTTGGTTTAAGCTCGGATACAGAAATGGCCGACCAAATTGATGAGTTACGTTCATTTACCTATTTAACCAATTCTGATGCCCATTCATTAGCGAAAATAGCAAGAGAGTATCAACAAGTACTGTTGCAATCTCCGAGTTTTCTGGAATTAAAGAAGGCTTTAAAAAATGAGCAAGGTCGAAAGATTGTTGCTAATTATGGGATGAATCCGAAATTAGGCAAGTATTACAGAACCGTTTGTGCTAGCTGTTTGTCACCGTATAGTGGTGAACAATGTGATCAATGTGGTTCTGTAAAATTTATTAAAGGTGTTTCTGAGCGGATTGGTGAATTAGCTAGTGAATCAAATAGAAAGCTCGATAGACCTGCATATACTTATCAAGTACCACTAGAATTTTTACCAAAGTTAGGTCCTAAGACATTAGATAAGCTGTTAGATCATTTTGGCACGGAGATGAATGTGATTCATCGGGTACCTTTAGACGAATTAGAAAAGGTAGTAGGTGCAAAACTGGCTAATATGATTATACAAATGAGAGAAGGATCTTTGTTGTTGAACGAAGGTGGCGGTGGTCGTTACGGTACAATCAAAGATTGATGATTTGATCTCTAGTTATGTTCTATTTCTATCAATTCTTTCATAGATTGAAGGGAGAACATAATTGGAGGATGTGAATGAATTGAAATTATCTAATCGAAAACCGCTCTTTAGCCATTTTTCCAAATACCATACGATTTATATATTCACAGTTATTCTATTCATCACTGGTATTATATTTGGAGCAGTCATTGTAAATAGTATGACATTCGTACAAAAGCAAGACTTATTCTTTTATTTAGACCGATTTTTTTCTGGCTACCTTCAAGAGGACAATATTTCTAAACAAGCACTATTTACTAATGCTATTTTCTATCATATTCAATTTTTGGCGTTATTGTTTTTCTTAGGGTTAGCCGTCATAGGGCTTCCTATTATATGGGTATTGTTGTTTGTAAAAGGGGTAGCTATTGGATTTACAGTAGGCTTTTTCGTTAATCAATTAGGTTTTAATGGATTACTTTTCTCATTTACGTCAATAGCACCGCAAAATTTGATTATCATTCCTATTTACATTATTGCGAGTAGCATGGCAATGGTATTCTCATTAACACTTTTACAGAGTATTTTTTCTAAACGTTATAAACAACCTATCCTTCAAATTTTTTATCGCTACACATTAGTGTTCATTTGCTTAATGGCAGTGATGAGCCTTGCGGCTGTATTAGAATCAGTCGTGTCATTTGAAACGATGAAAATTCTTTCGAGAAATATAATTAATTAATAATTATTATAAAATGATAGTTCATTTGAAACCTTTTTTAGAATAATTTTAATTGACACCTTACATACTACTATTTATAATAAAACTATGTAAGGAGGTCTTCATTATTATGGAACACCGTTTAGACCGTATTAAGAAGGAATTGCATACGCAACGTTATAAATTAACACCACAACGTGAAGCGACTGTTCGGGTGCTATTAGAAAGGGAAGAAGATCATCTAAGTGCGGAAGATGTATACTTATTAGTAAGAGATAAAGCACCTGAAATTGGATTAGCAACTGTTTATAGAACATTAGAATTATTAACTGAATTAGAGATTGTCGATAAGATAAATTTTGGTGATGGTGTATCACGCTATGATCTTAGAAAAGAAGGAGCGAAGCATTTCCATCATCATTTAGTTTGTACAGAATGTGGTTCGGTTGAAGAAATTGAGGACGATTTGCTGGAAGAAGTAGAAAATTTTGTTCAAAGTGATTGGGGATTTATTGTTAAAGACCATCGTTTAACATTTCATGGTATATGTAAAAAATGTCAGGATCGCATTTGCTCTAACTGTGAAGCAAAAAGATTAGTGGCAAGATAGGTATATTTTTCATTATTATCGGTATAAATGCTAATAGAGTTTAATCTATTCTATTTAGGAGAATGCCGAATGATATCTATGCTAAAAGTTACTTTTGAAATGATGAAAATCTTTATTATTTTTGTTCTCTGTACGATGCTGTTTTACTATGTGATTAAAGCATTACATCAAGAGTATGAGAAGTTGGATCGGTATGACTATCCACAAGGTAAAGCTGTCAAAGTATTTCAGCAAGAAGAGCCAGATACTTGGCAACGTTTAAGTATTTTTTTTCGATTGGGAGAATGAACAATGGATGAATTGCAGTATCCTATAGAAGAATTTTTTCACTTTATACAAATTGAACGAGGGTTATCTGATAACACATTACAAGCCTACAAAAGAGATCTGTTGAAATATCATCAATTTCTTCAAGATAAAAGGCAGATTTCGAAATGGGATCAAGTAGGACGTCAGGATATTATGCAATTTTTGTATCAATTGAATGACACAGGGAAATCTTCAGCTACAATCGCTAGAATGTTATCAACGTTGCGATTATTTCACCAGTTCTTAATAAGAGAATATGGGCTGAAAGAAGACCCTAGTTTACATATTGAGACGCCAAAGGCAAAACGCAAATTACCGAAAGTATTATCTACATCAGATATTGATAAACTGTTAGATATTCCTGCAGCGGATAAATATGCAATTAGAAACAAAGCGATGCTAGAGACGATGTATGCAACTGGCTTACGTGTTTCAGAGTTGATTCGTTTACATACAAATGATCTGCATCTTGCGATGGGATTTGTACGTTGCTTTGGGAAAGGTTCAAAAGAACGAATTGTACCTTTAGGTGATGTAGCAAAAGATGCATTACAAGTATATATTCAATCAGCTAGAAATGAACTTGTGAAAAATAAACAGACAGATACAGTATTTGTCAACCATCATGGTAATCCACTATCAAGACAAGGTTTTTGGAAGATTATAAAAGAAATCGCAAAAACAGCAGGGATAGAAAAAGAACTATCACCACATACTTTGCGCCATTCTTTTGCGACACATCTACTAGAAAATGGTGCTGACTTACGAGCTGTACAAGAAATGCTAGGTCATGCAGATATATCTACTACACAAATTTATACGCATGTTTCTAAAACAAGATTAAAAGATATTTATAAAACAAGTCATCCGCGAGCATAAAAACCTGAACAAAAGCTTCGAGCTTTTGTTCAGGTTTTTTTATCCCTCTAATACTATCCCTCCAATATCGTATGAACAAAATTCATTTTCGTTGTCAAAAAGCGAGAGTCTCTTGAGCTAGACTTTTCTTTCATTCTATTGATAATGGGTGCTGGCATAAAGCTCCGACAAAACACTACGCTTTCCGCGGGTACGGCTTCAGCTAACTTTGTGAAGAAAACCACTTCACAAAGTGGATCTTCAGCTCGTACTTTCCCGCAGGAGTCTTCGTGTTTTGTCTCCGCTATATGAAGCGTTCTAATGTTTGCAAGTGGAAATACGATGATTCATTTCCCGAAGAGACGTACTCAATCAAAGGACATGAAATGTAAGTATTCCTCTCTTATCTAATAGAGAATATAAGCAAAGCGAAGGCAGAATACGGGGACTCCTATGGAAACAGCGCGAGCTGAAAATCCACTTTTCAACCGCTCTTGTTGAAAAGTTAGTTGAAACCGTGCCCATGGAAAGCGGAGTATTCTGACGTAGCGATAAGATATCCACTATCCATCAATCAGAATGAGTGAGCGCATTTCGTTGAGTAACTAACATGAGTCACCATCGACTCTCGCTTTTTGACTTCGTAAGTGTTGTCTCTTTTTTTATGTGGTTTGTTATATAATTAGTTGATTTTGGCAAAAATAGAGATGTTATTAATCGGAGGTGAATGTATTGAAAAAAATAGGTTTGACTGTATTAGTGATCATCAGTGTCGTGTTAGGTAGTCCAAGTACTCTACTTGCTCATCATGAGTCCAATCATGACGTAGTAGAAGCTAGTGAAAGTGAGTCACTAGATCTAGCACCAAATTCGGCATCAGCTATTCTTATCGAACGTGATACAGGTAATATTTTATATGATAAAAATTCAACGGAAAAATTACCCCCTGCAAGTATGACAAAGATTATGACATTACTATTGATAATGGAAGCTTTAGAGAAGAATGAATTAACACTCGAAGAAGAAGTGAGAATAAGCGAAAACGCAGCGTCTATGGGTGGCTCACAAATATTTTTAGAAGCTGGAGAAGAAATGTCTGTAAATGATCTTCTAAAGGGTGTAGCAATTGCTTCTGCAAATGATGCGAGTGTGGCATTAGCGGAGAGAATTGCAGGTAGTGAGCAAGTATTTGTTGAAATGATGAATGATAAATTAGAGGAACTAGGCCTAACATCTACTAAGTTCCAAAATGCTACTGGTCTACCTGCAGACGATCATTATAGTACGGCACATGATATGGCAGTAATGGCTAAGGCTTTATTAAAGTATGATGATATAACAAACTATACAAGCGTTTATGAGGATTATTTGCGAAAAGGTAGTGAAAACGAGTTTTGGCTAGTAAATACAAATAAGCTTGTTCGCTTCTATGATGGAGTGGATGGATTAAAAACAGGTTACACAAAAGAAGCGAAATACTGTTTGACTGCAACTGCAGAAAAAAATGGGATGAGAACGATTGCGGTTGTAATGGGTGCTGAAAATACAAAAAAACGAAATAGCGATGTGAGCGGGCTGTTAGATTATGCATATGCCAAGTTTGAGACGAAACCGTTATTTGATAAAAATCAGACGATAACAACATTTGAATGGTTAAAAGCAGATAAACAAAAGGTAGATGTAGTGACAAGTGATTCTGTATCTGTACTTTATTCAAAAGGGACAGACTCTAGTCAATTTGATACAAAAATAACGATTAATAAAGATGTAACACTTCCTTTAGAGAAAGGTACAATGGTAGGAAAACTTCAAGTAGTGGATGGAGAAGAAGTTGTAAGTGAAACCGATTTGATCGTACTAGACGATATTGAGCATGCTAATATTATGCAACTTTTTAAGAGAACGTTTCAATCTTTCTTTTAAAGGCGGAGTCGAAAAGAAGTTTTTTTTACCGATTTTTTTCTAGTTTTGTCATTGCGCAGGATTTTCATTTTTCAAAATAGAAAACGTAGTATAGAAACTAACTGGGAGGGATCGATATGCAATTACAAACACAATTTACTGTTATTCAAGATGTTCTTATCGTTCGATTGGATGGAGAATTAGACCATCATTCAGCCGCTCGACTTAAAATAGAATGGCAGGAACAATTGCGGCATCAAGGAGTGAAGCATGTTATCTTAAATCTTGATTCACTACAATTTATGGATAGTTCTGGTCTTGGGGTTGTGCTAGGTAGATATAAAGAAGTGAAACAATTAGGGGGAGAAATGATTGTTTGTTCAGTAAACCCTGCGGTTAAACGATTGTTTAATATGTCCGGTTTGTTTAAAATCGTGCGCTTAGAGATGAATGAAGATTATGCGCTTTCTAGTTTGGGGGTAGCATCATGAATAATCATGTAGAATTAACATTTAAGAGTGTAAGTGAAAATGAAGCATTTGCGAGAGTAGCTGTTGCAGCTTTTGTAGCACAGATAGATCCTAATATGGATGAGTTAACGGAAATTAAAACGGTTGTTTCTGAAGCTGTAACAAATGCGATTATTCATGGTTATGAGGAAGATTCTAATCAAGATGTATATATATCATGTACATTAACGGATAACTCCTTATCTGTTTTGATTGAAGATAAAGGCATGGGCATTGATAATATTGACTTAGCTAAAGAACCACTTTATACATCAAAGCCAGAACTTGAACGATCGGGTATGGGGTTTACAATTATGGAAAATTTCATGGATAAAGTAGAAATTATTTCTTATCCAGGTGAAGGTACAAAAGTAAAGATGACAAAAGATCTTCAAACTAGTCAAACGATGTGTAAATAGGTGATGGCTATGAACACTAAAATATCTAATGCATCACCTTTAGATGATAAAGATGTAAAACGATATATTCGCTTAAGTCAAGAAGGAGATGAAGAAGCAAGATCACTTTTAGTAGAAAAAAATGTTCGCCTGGTTTGGTCCGTTGTCCAAAGATTTCTAAATCGAGGCTATGATCAGGATGACTTGTTTCAAATAGGATGTATCGGATTATTAAAATCAATTGATAAGTTTGATTTAGAGTATGATGTAAAGTTTTCAACTTATGCTGTCCCCATGATTATTGGCGAGATTCAACGTTTTATTAGGGACGATGGTACAGTTAAGGTTAGTAGATCATTAAAGGAAATTGGAAATAAAATAAGGCGAGTAAGTGATGAGTTAACGAAAGAACTTGCTAGAGCGCCAACTGTGCAAGAGATTGCAGAAAAACTCGATTTGACACCAGAAGATATCATCCATGCCCAAGAAGCGACGAAAAAGCCACAATCCATTCATGAAACGGTATATGAAAATGATGGCGACCCGATTACATTACTTGATCAAATTGCAGATAAAGGTGACAATTGGTTTGATAGATTAACAATGGAACAGGTCATAAAGGAGCTTGATGAACGTGAGCGGCTGATTGTCTACTTACGATATTACAAAGATAAAACCCAAACAGAGGTAGCCAACAGATTAGGTATATCCCAAGTTCAAGTATCACGAATAGAAAAGAAAATACTTGCGCAAATAAAAGATGAAATTACTAATTAAGCTTTTTAACAAGATGAAAGTTGACGATGAAAAATTCCGAATGTTTGCTGGAGGTGCGATCCTGCAGTTTTAATATTCGGTTTTTTCTATGCGATAAATTCTCTCGTTTCACTTATTAAGGAGGGAAGAGCCGTTAATTGTCTGATGAGTTTCCCGGTTGCCTCTGTACTAATAAACGTATATAATCTAATTATGTAATCGTTAACAAAAATCTACGAGTTAAACATTAGGAGGCACAAAAGGTGAGTAAAACGAGAAAATTTACGATTATTGCTTTACTCTGTAATTTTTTGTTGTTTATAGTAGCTATCATAATGTTAGTCTATCTTATATTGCTGGGCAACCAAGTAATGGATAAAACGCTACTTTTTCTTGCGTTTGGTATATTGGCACTTGGTTTTGGTTCTAGAGCCATATTTTATACGATAAAAATTTGCAAAAAAAGTCATAGTGAGACTAATGCTGTATCGTAAAGTACATAATCGTCTGTTATAGAGAAATAATACAAAGAAGCAAGTACCACGAAAAGGTGCTCGCTTCTTTTTGTATTTGTATGAATGAATATGACATCTTTACTTATACTAAGAACACTATTTTCCTCACGAGTAATAATAAAGGAATGATGTAATATGCGGGAAGACAAGGTGTACATTCGGCTTAAAAAAAAGATTGCGGTAGCAAACGACTACCTTATCACGATTAAAGATATAGCGTACGTTACTGGCAATATCAACTACCTAGAACAAATTGAGGCATTAAAAATATACCAAATTACCGAAGAGGACAACAATGTATCAGTCATTGATGGTTTTCAGCTACTGAACAAATTAATAGACGCCTATCCGTTTTTAACGGTTGAATTACTTGGTGCCAATCAAGTGATTGTTGAAGTGAAAAAAAACGAAAAAAAAGCGAATATTGTCCTGATCTCACTGATCTGGCTGTTACTTTGTATCGGTTCGGCAATGGCGATAATGAATTTTCATTATGACGTAAGTATGAAGGAAGTACATCAAGGTCTGTACTATTTATTAACTGGAACTGAGGTAGATAAACCATTATGGATACAAATTCCCTACTCAATTGGTTTAGGGTTAGGGATGATTTTGTTCTTTAATCATATTTTCAAGAAGAGATTTAATGAAGAACCTAGTCCGTTAGAAGTGGAAATGTTTAATTATCAGCAGGACCTTGATCAGTACTTAATTTATCACGAAAATGTGTTGAATAAGCGCAATGATTGATGACATTGTTTATATAACGATACAACTATTACTTGGATTTGGATCAGGATTGATGGTTGGGGCTGGCTTTGTTGCATTCTTAACGGTGTTAGGTATAATTCCTCGTTTAGTTCAGTTAAGTAAATCAATTGACCGGATGAATCAATATCAAGCAAGTGTTATTGTGGGAGCTTTATTAGGAACTTATTTCACCTTTACAGATTGGACTCTGCAAATTCCTAACATATTGCTAGGCTTCTGGGGATTATTACATGGAATATTTATCGGTATGTTAGCTGCAGCCTTAACAGAAGTATTGAATGTTTTTCCAATATTAATGAAACGATTAGGTATCGATAAAGAAATACTATGGTTATTAATGGCAATTGTTATTGGTAAAATAGTTGGCTCACTATTTCATTGGATTATCTTTGCTTAAAGTCATGGCAATTACAGATATTTAAATTAAGAAGGAGTTCATTATGGCTAAAAAAAAGCAAAAAAAGACACCTGTTAATCGGGTAATTATGAAAAATGAAGAATATATGAAAACGAAGCTAGGCCTAGATGTCTCTTTTGATGTAGGTTTTCGTGAGTTCACCATTTTTAATAAAAAAATGCAATTATACTATGTGACAGGCTTAGTGGATACAGAATTTATCGTAGAAATCATGAAAAAATTAATATCGATTAATGATGAAGAAGAAGCAGATGAACACATTTATGAGGTTATTAATAATCGTATTGTGCATCAACAGGTAGAAACTGCTAAGACGATGGATGAAGCTGTTGACCAAATGTTATCAGGTCTACTCGTTATGTTTGTTGATGGTAAAGAAGAGTGCTTTATCATAGATGTACGCAGTTATCCTGGGAGGTCTCCTGAAGAACCAGATACTGAGAAGGTTATTCGTGGTTCAAGGGATGGTTTTACAGAAAACATTATTGAAAATACTGCTTTAACACGAAGAAGAATTAGAGATGAAAGATTACGTCATGAAATGTTGCAAGTTGGAGAGCGCTCTAAGACAGATGTTTGTATTTCCTATTTGCAAGATGTAGCAGATAAAGACTTGGTTGATTTGATAAAAAGAGAGCTCGATCAAATCGAGGTAGATGGTCTATCTATGGCAGATAAAACGATTGAGGAGTATATCGTTCATCAAGGATTTAATCCATATCCTCTTGTCCGATACACGGAACGACCAGATGTAGCAGCAGCACACTTGTTTGAAGGTCATGTCATTATTATGGTTGATACCTCTCCTAGTATGATTATTATGCCAACTACTTACTTTCATCATGTTCAGCATGCTGAGGAATATCGAGAATCACCGGCAGTTGGAACATTCGTTAGATGGGTCAGGTTTGTCGGAATTATAGCGTCTCTGTTTTTGTTACCATTATGGTTGCTTTTTGTTATTGAGCCAGCCCTTTTACCAGATAAGTTACAATTTATTGGTCCTAATGAAACGGGGAATGTGCCAATCATTGTACAGATATTAATTGCAGATATTGGGATTGAATTTTTAAGAATGGCAGCCATTCATACGCCAACGCCACTTTCGACCGCAATGGGTTTAATTGCAGCAGTATTGATCGGTGATATTGCGATTGATGTTGGACTCTTTAGTTCAGAAGTTATCCTTTATGTCGCGATAAGTGCAGTTGGAACATTCGCTACGCCAAGTTATGAGTTGAGTGTAGCAAATAAAATGGCAAGAATTGTATTACTCTTGCTTACGTTTTTCTTTCAGGTACATGGTTATGTAATAGGTGTGACCATTTTACTATTATTTCTTGCGGCAACAAAGTCGATGCAAACACCTTATTTATGGCCATTACTACCATTCAATGATAAGGCATTATGGCAAGTGTTATTCCGTTTGTCGATGCCATTATCTAAGACAAGACCAAGTATTGTACAACCTCGAAATACACAAAAGCAAGAATAACAAATTTTTATCACTTGAACTAGTACATTGCCTGTGATAAATTTACTTTATACTTTGTTGGATTTTGTAGGAGTGAGTAACAATTATCCCTTGTCAGTCCTTCTTAAAAAAGAAGGGGGATAAGGGATTTTTGTATGATGGGTTTTTAAGTTTGAGGGAGAAGGTGAGGGGCAACAAATGTTACATCCGTATGAAATAAATCAGGATGGCCATTTAACGATTGGTGGTTTGGATACGGTAGAATTAGCGAAAAAATACGGTACCCCATTATTCGTTTATGATGTCAATAAAATACGTGAGAATGCAAGAGCGTTTGTCCGTACTTTTAAGGAACAAAACGTGAAAGCGCAAGTAGCTTATGCTAGCAAAGCATTTTCTTCGATAGCAATGATACAAGTTGCTAAGCAAGAAGGCCTAAGTTTAGATGTTGTATCGCAAGGTGAATTATATACAGCACTAGAAGCGGGTTTTCCGGTTGAAAAGATTCATATGCATGGCAATAATAAAAGTTTAGAAGAAATATCTATGGCAGTTGAGCATAATATTGGCTGTATTGTGGTAGATAATTTTTACGAAATCGATTTGCTAGCACATGTATTAAAAGAACACGGAAAAGAAATGGATGTCTTAATTCGTGTAACACCTGGAGTAGAAGCACATACACATGACTACATTTTAACAGGAAATGAAGATTCTAAATTTGGCTTTGACTTAGCAAACGGTCAAGCAGATCAAGCTTTACAAAAACTTTTGCAGATCGATGAGATCCATGTCAAAGGGTTACATTGTCATATTGGTTCGCAAATTTTTGAAACAGATGGCTTTACAATGGCTATTGAAAAATTATTTAGTGCACTGAAAAGCTTGAAAGAACGTCATGGATTTGAGTCAGAAGTACTGAATGTTGGTGGTGGTTTTGGAATTAAGTACATAGAGGAAGACAAGCCTTTACCACTAGAGGATTATGTAACATCATTAATTGATACAATCCGTAACCAAGTGAAAGTTTATGATATGACATTCCCAGAAATTTGGATTGAACCTGGTCGTTCTATTGTGGGAGATGCAGGAATTACTTTATATTCAGTAGGATCTATTAAGGAGATACCGAATGTTCGTAAATACGTATCAATTGATGGTGGAATGACGGATAACTTACGTCCGGCACTTTACGATGCTAAATATCATGCAGTCGTGGCTAATAATGTCAACGGTAGCGAGAAAGAAGAAATATCACTTGCTGGAAAATGTTGTGAATCAGGTGATATGCTAATTTGGGATATAGAGTTGCCAAAAGTTGATCAAAACGATATGATAGCTGTATTGTCCACTGGTGCTTACGGTTATTCAATGTCTAATCATTATAATCGTTTTCCAAAGGCTGCAGTTGTTTTTGTCGAAGATGGCAAAGATAAATTAGTAATAAAAAGAGAGTCATTTGAAGACATGGTCAAAAATGACCTATCATATGAGGAGGAATAAGAAAATGAAACAAGCAGTAATTGAATTTGAAAATGGAGAAAAAATTGTCATTGAATTATATGAGGAGGCTGCTCCAAATACAGTAGCAAACTTCGAAAAATTAGCAAACGATGAGTTCTATGATGGTGTTGTTTTCCACCGTGTAATCCCAGGATTCGTAGCACAAGGTGGAGACCCAACAGGTACTGGAATGGGTGGACCAGGATACACAATTAAATGTGAAACAGAAGGAAATCCTCACAAACATGTTGCTGGTTCGTTATCAATGGCACACGCTGGAAAAGATACAGGTGGTAGTCAATTCTTCTTAGTTCACGAACCACAACCACATCTAGATGGTGTTCACACAGTATTTGGTCAAGTAACGGAAGGAATGGATACTGTACTGCGCATTCGCCAAGGTGATGCAATGAAAAGCATTCGTGTAACAGAAGTTTAATTAATGATTATTTTTTAGTTAACTTGGCATTCGCTTTTTTGTTTTAGCGGATGCCTCCGTTTTCTATTGGGTTACACTATTAATTTAGTCGACAAAATGACTTTATCGTTAAGGTTTTATACTTCCCTAACGTATAAAAAAGATTGACATCCAAAAGGGAATATAATAAGGTAATTGAAGGGAAGCCTCGCTTTATGGGGTTGTTATTATTAGCTTGAATTTGTATTTTATTCCTTTAAAAAGGAAATAATGAAATAGTAACGACTTTTGGATGAAAACATAACATACTCTATAGATAATTGTTATGAATAATGAGGGGTTCAATATGTTAATTCGCTTTAAGAAAAGATTTGAAAAAATAGCTATGGGTTTACTTTCCTTTATGCCTGATGAGAAAGAAGTAACAAAGCTTCAAGATACAATTAAAGAGTATGAAACGAATGAAGATTGGCAACTGTTTCTCTGGAAAGAAACAGAAGATGTGTTAGGAGCAATTGGTGTAATATTGGATAATGAAACGAACATTGCTGTTGTGCAGCATATTACAGTTAATCCTTCACACCGAAACTTAGGGATTGGAAAGAAAATGGTTAATGCTCTTAAAGATTATTACGGTACTTCTTACAAGGTAATTGCAAATAAACAGACAGAAAGATTTCTAGAAAAATGTACTGAAAATCTAGAAAATTGCAATGAAGATACGGAAGCATAAAATCGTAAAGAACCTTTGCTAAAGACAGAGTAGCAAAGGTTCTTTTCAATAATAAATAAAGCTTATCGCCAATAATGACGATAAGCAGATTTTTCATTTTACAACCAAGTAGCACCAACAATTATTAAAAGAATGAACAAAACAACGATTAAGCTAAAACCACCGCCGTGTGAGTATCCCATTTTTCAACCTCCTAAAGTTAATTATCAATTATAAAAATTGATTTCTCAACATTAATGTATGCATTTTTCATCATATCGTATAGGCGCTTATACCGATAAGCCTATAAAACTGTTATTTTTATTGTAGGAGGAATGGAAATGCCTGATCACTATCAAGTGAAGTTAGATACTTTTGAAGGCCCGTTAGATTTGTTATTACACTTGATTAATAAGTATGAAATCGATATTTATGACATTCCTGTAAAAGAAATTACTGCTCAGTATATGGTGTATATACATACGATGCAGCAATTAGAACTTAATATTGCTAGTGAATATTTAGTAATGGCTGCCACGTTATTAGAAATCAAAAGTAAGCTATTATTACCTAATCCAACGGTAGAGATAGAAGAGGAGTATGAGGAAGATCCGAGGGAAGAGTTGATGCGACGTCTTATCGAATATCGTAAATATAAGGATGCTGCCGAACATCTGAAAGCAAGAGAAGTAGAGCAGAGCCAAGTACATACAAGGCCACCATTATTGATTGACCAAGAAGAAAGCCATCAGTTACCTGAAGGGTCGGCAAATATATATGATATGATTGAAGCGATAGGTAAGGTAATGGAAAGACAAAAATGGAATCGTCCAATAGAGACGTCTGTACAGAGACAAGAAATACCGATTGAGCAACGTATGGATGAGATTATGGATACAGTGAATGAAGTGAATCAGCCAATTTCCTTTTACCAACTCTTTCCTAATACAACGAGAACATATATTGTCGCAACATTTATCGCAATCTTAGAATTAATGAAGCAGAAGAAAATTGACTGTAAGCAGGAAAAACAGCTGGATGACTTAATTGTATTCCGCTACCAGTCTTCATGATTGATGGAGGTTTTAAAGTTGGATATTAATGAGATTAAGGCGATCATGGAAGGATTAATATTTGCAGCAGGGGATGAAGGTATCCAAAAGAAAGAACTACGTAAAGTCCTTGATTTAGATAAGGATATGGCAGAACATGTAATTAATGAATTAAAGTTCGAATATGAACATGCTAAGCGTGGCATTATGTTAATGGAATCACAACAAGTGCTATTTCTTACGACAAAACCTGAACATAGTGAATATTTCGCTAAATTTAAAGAAGCTAAAGTACAGTCTAAATTGTCTCAAGCTGCTTTAGAAACATTAGCAATCATCGCTTATTTACAGCCGATTACAAGGGCTGAAATTGAACAAATACGTGGAGTCAAAAGTGAACGTCCAGTACAAACACTTGTTTCAAGAGCGCTAATTGAAGAAGTTGGGCGTAAAGAAGGAGTAGGTAGACCAATATTATTCGGAACAACAGTAGAATTCCTAACTTATTTTGGTTTAAGCTCAATCGATGATTTACCACCATTACCCGAAGATATAAACGAAATCGATGTAGAACAAGAAGCAGACTTATTCTTTGATCGATTGCAAAATATAGAAGACTAAGGACTGCCTGCACAATCAGATACCTGATTATGCAGGCAGTTTTTTTATTTTCCTTTTTCACAGCCCAAAAGCGAGAGTCGTCATTGGGCAAGACTTTCTCCCGTTCTATTGAGGATAAGTGCTGGCATAAGCTCCGACAAAACACTACGCTTTCCGCGGGTACGGCTTCAGCTAACTTTGGAAAGAAAACCATTTTCCAAAGTGGATCTTCAGCTCGTACTTTCCCGCAGGAGTCTTCGTGTTTTGTCTCCGCTATATGATGTATTCTACTGTTCGTTAGTGGAAATATGTTAGAATCATTTCCCGAGTAGGAACTTGCTATTTAGATGCGGCATGGATATCTCTTCCCTTAGTACATGCGATCATCTTGTTCTATGGGCATAGAAAACACTATGAAAGCGGTCTTTGCTTGAATAGATGTTGCACTTGTGCCCCGAGGGTGAACGTGGAGTATTCTAACGTATCTACTATCCATCCATCAGAATAAGTGAGCGTATTTCATCGAGTAGCTAACATGAGTCACCATCGACTCTCGCTTTTGGACTGCGTAAATAAGTGTATAGTCTCCTTTATTTTAAATTTTATGGCTATCTTGTGTTTTTTAACGATCATTCTAGTCATATGCACTGCTTGTCTGCATACAATGTTACAAACGTATTTGTAAAGTGAGATGAGGTGTATAATGCGACAGGTTATTTGTAGTATATGTGCGATACTAGTCTTCTTTTTGTTTCAACAACCCACTATTAAAGCGAATATGGAAGTATCAGCAGAAAGCGCTATTTTGATGGACCAAAGTTCAGGGAGAGTTTTATATGAGAAAAATGCAGATAATCCTACATTAATTGCTAGTATTACGAAAATATTAACGGCGATTATTGCTATTGAATCAAAGAAATTAGATGAATATGTATCGATTTCTAATAATGCTGTATCCGTAGAAGGCTCATCCATTTACTTACAAACAACAGATAAAATAACCTTAGAAGACCTAGTGTATGGGCTTATGTTAAGATCAGGGAATGATGCTGCTGTTGCAATTAGTGAACATGTTGCTGGTAGTGAAGAAGGTTTTGCTTATTTGATGAATGAGAAAGCAAGGTGGATTGGCATGACAAATAGCTATTTTGACAATCCGCATGGGCTAGATTCTAAGACACATTATTCAACTGCTTATGATATGGCGCTTTTAACAAAGTATGCAATGGAAAATGAAATATTTAGAGAAATATCATCGACTTCTTCTTATCAGTCAAGTGCAAGAGATTATCCGTGGGTGAATAAAAACAAATTGCTGACACAATTATATCAATATAGTACTGGCGGTAAAACTGGATATACAAAAGCAGCCGGTAGAACACTTGTCTCAACGGCTGAAAAAGATGGACAAACATTAATTGTAGTGACATTAAATGCACCTAATGATTGGCAGGATCATATGAATTTATTTGAATGGGGTTTTGAACAGTTTCCATTAAAAAAATTACAAGATAGCCAGCAATTAACGTTAAAAATAAATGAGGAAACATCCATTACTGCTGAAATGAACGAAGCGGTCTATTATCCATTAGCAGAAACAGAAGTAGCCCATGTCAGCTACAAAAATTATGTAGATGCCTCTACATCAGATTCTATGATCGGAAAGCGTGTTTTTTATTTAGAAGATGAGCCAATCTCTCATGCCTCACTATACCGTGTTTCTGCAGAAAATGTAGAGCAAGATAATTTTTGGTCATCGGTCGAACAGAGCTGGAAGAGATTGTTTGGTGATACACGTGATTAATATCATTTGGGCCTTGATGGCAATTATAGGAATTATATATGCTATGTTTAATGGAACAATGGAGCAAGTAAATGAAGCGTTGTTCAGTGGAGCGAGCGAAGCAGTTACACTAGTGATTAGTTTATCAAGTGTGTTAATTTTCTGGTTAGGAATGATGAGAATAGCAGAAAGAGCGGGAATCTTGAAGGGGTTTGCGCGGATTTGTAGACCAGTTGTCAAACGATTGTTTCCAGAAATACCTGATGGTCATCCAGCGATGGGATATATATTGGCGAACTTTTCGGCAAATTTATTCGGATTGGGTAATGCAGCAACACCAATGGGGATTAAAGCAATGGAAGAAATGAAGAAAATTAGTCAATCTGATCGCGCAACAAATTCGATGATTACTTTTCTAGTCATTAATACTTCGAGTATCACCCTTGTACCAACGACAGTTATTGCAATTCGAATGCAATACGGTTCAGCTGCTCCGACAGAAATTGTTGCAAGTACCATTCTAGCGACAATGATTACGACTATTACTGCCATTACAATTGATCGGTTACTGCAAAAAAGTAGATGAATAGTAATCATTGTCACATTTATCATGGTGCAAAAGTCCATAACTTCCTGCTTCAAGGTTCTCGTTGTAACAAGGAAGTTGTGGACGCTAACACCCTGAAAAGCGTAGGTAACAATTAGCGGAAAGGAGTTTCATAATGATAGAAGCAATGACGGTGATCAGTATTTGGTTAATTCCTATAACAGTAATGTTTATTTTGATCGTCGCTATTATTAAGAAGGTACCTGCATATGAAGTATTTGTGGAAGGTGGGAAAGAAGGCTTAAAAATGTCGATTTCTCTTCTTCCTTTTTTGTTAGGCATGCTTGTCGCCATTGCGATCTTAAGAAGTTCGGGTGCATTAGATGCTTTTATAGGATTGATTCAACCACTTTTATTGAAAGTCGGATTTCCCGCAGAGATTGCACCATTAGCTATACTACGTCCTATTTCAGGTACTGCAGCTTTAAGTGTTACCACTGAAATGATTCAAACGTATGGCCCAGACTCATTTTTAGGTAGGCTGGCTTCTACAATGCAAGGTAGCACCGACACAACACTCTATATATTGACCGTGTATTTTGGTGCAGTAGGGATAAAAAAAATGGGAGCTGCTTTAAAAGTTGGACTGATAGCAGATTTTATTGGTATAATAGTTTCAGTAATCATTGTTTCCTGGTTATTTTTGTAGTAGTACTTTATGAAAGGTGCTACTTGTTTTCTTGTGTATCAACAATGCACAAACGATAAGAGAAACTGTTGCAATCAAATAAAAACTAGGTGAATGCTAAAGTTTTCTAATGAACAATAAAAATGATAGGCTAAACAAGAACAATACAAACTTTGAAAAGAAAGTGTGAGGAATACAAAATGGAACGACTGCAGAAAGTAATTGCTAAAAGTGGTATCACATCCCGAAGGAAAGCAGAAAAATTAATAGTAGATGGACTTGTCGAAGTAAATGGAAAAGTAGTGACAGAATTAGGCACGAAAGTATCGGAGCAAGACGAAGTGAAAGTAGAAGGAGTTCCGATTGAAAAGGAAAAATTATTATATTTTGTACTATATAAACCACGTGGCGTTATTACTACTGTTTCAGATGAGAAAGATCGGAAGACTGTAGTAGATTTCTTTGAAGATTATAATGAAAGGTTATATCCGGTAGGAAGACTCGACTATGATACGTCTGGTTTAGTAATTATGACAAATGATGGTGAGTTCACCAACTTATTATTACATCCAAGTCATCAAATTAATAAAGAATATGTCGTTAAAATAGAAGGAATACCGAGTAAAGAGAAATTACAATTATTCAAGAAAGGAATTCGTTCAGACGGTGATATTCTAAAAGCGAAATATGTGAAGGTAATGTCAACAGATCGTAAAAAAAATACGGCGATCGTCAGAGTGGTGTTACACCAAGGTAAAAACCGTCAAATAAGAAGAATGTTTGAAGCTATCGGTACACCAGTACAAAAGTTGAAACGAGAAAAATTTGGTTTTCTAACATTAGATGGATTAACCGCTGGAGAACATCGTCAACTAACACCTGAAGAAGTAGCAGAACTTAAAAAGCTAGCAAGGTAATTGTTAAAGTTTTGTCACAATTAGATGTGTCAAAGATGGTACAATGATCGAAGGGAAAGGGTATCTATGAATAAGATTGAACACGCTAAACAAATGAAGCAATCTAAAAAGAGAAATCGCTTTATTTTTCGATCTGTTATATTACTAATTCTTTTTGGTGCATTAGTTTTTGCTGTCGTTTCTAATATAACAGCAGAAGAGAATGCGAAGATTGATATACATGATAGGGCACCGGATTTTCAGCTAGAACGAATTGCAAATATGGATGATACAAATGATTCTACATTACGCCTTTCTGACTTAGAGGGGAAAGGTGTAATGCTAAACTTTTGGGCAACATATTGCGAGCCTTGTAAAAAAGAAATGCCTTATATGGAACAGTTATACCCAATCTATCAAGAGCAGGGCGTAGAGATGGTGGCTGTCAGTGTAGATTTAACAGAATTAGTTGTAGACAGGTTTGTAGACCAGTATCAATTAACGTTCCCTATATTGCATGATAAGAAAAGTCAAGTGTTAGATGCATATGGCATCAAACCTTTACCGACTACCTATTTTATTGACGAAAACGGTATCGTCGTTGAGCGCGTATTAGGTGAACTTTCATTAGATCGTTTGGAAGGTTATTTACAACAGATTGTACCTGAGGAAACGTGAGGGATTTCTTATGAACACAATAAAATGTACGACATGTGGTCACGAGAACGAAAAGGGGACCACTATTTGCAAAAAATGTGGAAAGCCGTTAGATAATGACAAACAAGGAACTCTATTAAACATGCGCTATGATGGTAGCGCTATACGCTCTAAAACTAGAAATCGCTCTATTGTAGATAAGATTTGGCGATTCTTTTCATCTGTTAAAGTAGGAGTAATACTAATTGCGATAGCTTTAGTCGCTTCGGCAATTGGCACAATTTATCCGCAAGAGATGTATATACCAAGCAACGTTGATCCTGCCGATCATTACCGCGAACAGTATGGAATAACTGGTCAAATATATTATCAGCTTGGGTTCCATAACTTATATAGCTCATGGTGGTATATGATTTTAATAGCATTGATTGGTATATCTATATTTATTGTGAGTATTGATCGAGGTGTTCCGTTATATAGAGCACTCAAGAATCAGCCGATTAAGCGTCATTCAAATTTTTTGAAAAGACAAAAACTTTATAATGAATACAAGGCATATTCGGAAGATGATAAGGTTAGATTGCTAGATAACCTAAAAAAACGAAGGTACAAACTAACTGAAAAGGATGGTCATATACTAGCGGAAAAAGGTAGATTCTCTAGATGGGGGCCATACGTCAATCATTTAGGGTTAATTATATTTTTAGTTGGTACATTACTAAGGTTTATTCCGCTTATGTATGTCGATGATTTCGTTTGGGTACGTGAAGGGGAGACGACTGTTATCCCTAGTACAAACCAGCAATTTTACATAAAAAATGAAGAGTTTATTTTAGATATATATGGTGATGAAGAGGAAGACGAAATCTTTGTGGATGCACTGCAGAATACGGAAGCACCAGTGCCTAAACATTTTGAAACAAGAGCGATTATCTACGAAGACGTATCAAAAGATGTTATAGGAGCAGAACCTGAGTTAAAAGAAGTACAACGCGGTGAAATTATTGTTAATGCTCCAGTGGAAATAAATGGTTTATCTCTTTACCAAAATAGCTATCAATTGAATGAGTTTCAGACAATGTCTTTTACCCTTCGAGATATAGAGGATGACGATACAGATATTGTCGAGTTTACGGTTGATTTGACTGAGCCTGAAAGTGATTATCGTTTTGATAATGGATTTCACATAGAGTTACATAGATATTATCCTGAATATGAGTTAGTGGATGGTGAGCCTACATCTATTTCTAATTACCCTCGTAATCCAGGTTTTGTCTTTTTCGTCACACCACCTGAGAGTGAAGAAAGTGAAGCGAGCTTTCTGGCAATAGGTCAAAATATACCATCAGGGGACAATCAATACAAGCTACATTTAGCTGATTTTACTGTTCGCGATGTAAGTGGCTTAAAAATTAGAAAAGACTTAACATTACCGGTTATAGGTTTAGGTGCATTTATTTTTATGATCGGGGTTATTCAAGGGATGTATTGGCAACATCGTCGAATTTGGATTCATCCAAATGAACAAAGTCTATTAATAGCAGGTCATACTAATAAAAATTGGTATGGCATGACAAAGGAATTTGAGAAAGCGATAGACGGTACACAATTTACTATATTACAAGATCAAGAACAAAAGAAGGATGAATAACAACGGACTATTTTCGCGAATCCGGGGAGGAGAAAGTTGATGGATTTACTGACAGTAAGTAATGGATTGTTATATACAGCTTTTATTATTTATCTAATAGCAGTAGTACTTTTTGCGGCCACGATTAAAGATAAACAAGAAGAAAAAAAGTTTACTTTGTTAAACAAAGTAGCAATTAGTGTTACTATATTAGGATTCATTGCTCAAGCTGGCTATTTTATTACACGGTGGTTAGTGAGTGGACATGCTCCTGTAAGTAATATGTTTGAGTTTGTAACCTTTTTTGGTATGATGCTTGTGCTGGCATTTATTATTCTTTACTTTATGTATCGCATTGAATTGTTGGGATTGTTTGCTTTACCAATTGCGTTACTTGTCATTGGTTATGCAAGTATGTTTCCAACAGAACTGTCGCCACTAGTGCCTTCACTAAAAAGTCACTGGCTATATATTCATGTTACAACCGTTGCGCTTGGTGAAGCGATATTAGCAGTAAGTTTTGTTGCTGGAATCATTTATTTAATTCATCAAATTGATCAAAAGACATCTTCTGCTAAAACGATGTGGCTGGAATTAGTTATGTATTCGGTGTTTGCGACAATCGGTTTTGTACTAGTGACATCTGTTTTCTCCGTATTGGACTATCACGCAAGTTTTTCTTACGAAGTCAATGGTGAAGAAGCGATACTAGATTATCATTTACCTCCATTGTTTGGCCCGGCAGATGGTGAGCTATTAACGGAAGATAGTATGGATGCTGTAATGGTAACTCCTGGTTGGATGCATGGAGCTGAGGCTCCGCGTAAATTAAATACATTAGTTTGGTCACTTGCTGTAGGGTTTGTTTTGTATCAATTGACAAGACTTGCTTTAAGGAAACGAGTGGCAGCGGCTATCCAACCATTACTGAAAAAAGCGAATCCAGAATTACTCGATGAAGTCTGTTATCGAGCGGTCGCTATCGGTTTTCCGGTATTTTCATTAGGTGGGTTGATTTTTGCAGCTATTTGGGCTCAAGAAGCATGGGATCGATACTGGGGATGGGATCCGAAAGAAGTTTGGGCATTGATTACATTTTTTTTCTATGCTATTTTCTTGCATCTCCGTCTTTCAAGAGGTTGGCACGGAGAGCGTTCGGCTTGGCTTGCAGTAGTAGGCTTTGCTATTATTATGTTTAATTTAATTGTAGTAAACCTAGTTTTAGCAGGCTTACATTCCTATGCATAATGGAAAAGAAGATACGCTATTTGTTTCTTAAGCATTTTCCTTATATACTTATAGTGAGAACGGGGGGAATATGATGGAGCAAGAGATAAAGAAAATTCTTGTCGTCGACGATGAAGAGAGAATTCGAAGGTTGCTGAAAATGTATTTGGAACGTGAAGGTTTTGAAATTGAAGAAGCAGAAAATGGTGACGAGGCATTAGCACTAGCGTTAAATGAAGATTATGAAATGATTCTATTAGATGTTATGATGCCTGGAAAAGATGGAGTAGAAGTGTGTAAGGAACTTAGAGAGAAAAAGTCGACACCAGTTATTATGCTTACTGCTAAAGGTGAAGAATTAAATAGAATTCAAGGCTTTGAAGCAGGGACAGACGATTATATCGTAAAACCGTTTAGCCCTCGCGAAGTGGTATTACGAGTGAAGGCTCTTTTACGCAGGTCTACTAATGTCCAATCAGCTAACACATCAGCACATTCAAAGGATCAACTAGAATTTCCTCACTTATTGATTGATAATGATGCACATCGTGTTCTAGCAGATAATGTGGAAGTAAATTTAACACCGAAGGAATATGAGCTTTTGTTATTTCTCGCTAAATCACCAGATAAAGTATTTGAACGAGAAGAATTACTAAAAGAAGTATGGAAGTATGAGTTCTTTGGTGACTTAAGGACAGTTGACACACATGTAAAACGATTGAGAGAAAAGCTAAGTAAAGTATCTCCAGAGGCATCGAAATTAATCGTCACCGTATGGGGAGTCGGTTACAAATTTGAAGTAACCCAAAGTTAATCAGACCAAGCATATATTATTGAGAAGCTTAGAAATGAATGGTATGTGTATGTAAAGTGCTATCAAAGACAGAATATGTCTAACCTACAAGGGAAAGACGATGATATTCTGTCTTTGTGTTATACTCTCATAGTATAGTACATAAGGAGGAATATCAGAGATGAAGAAGTTAACTACAATTTTTATCGTGACAATTGTAGCGATTGTATTGTCTGCTTGTAGTAATGACCAAGCAGGGGCAAGCGAAATAACAATTACATTAGAAATTAATGATTTAACGAGTGAAACAGTTATTAGTGATGAAGAATTACAGGTAGTAGAAAACACAACGGTTTTATCTATTTTGGAAGAACATCATGATGTTGAAGTCCAAGATGGTGGGCTCCTCACGGCTATTGATGGCTATGAACGAGACACTACTAAAAATATTCATTGGTTATATGAAGTGAATGGTGAGATGGTAAGCGTCGGTGCTAATGAGTATCAAGTAAAAGATAATGATCATATTACATTTGATTTGCAAAAACTAGATTGAAATCATGAATACGAATAAGCTTACACGTATAGCGTTGTTAGCAGCAATATGTGTTGTTGGTCGACTAACATTTCAATTTATCCCGAATATTCAGCCGGTAACTGCGATTATCATTATTACTGCGTCGATAATGGGGATATTTCCTGCTATTTGCCTTGCTATCATTACAACGTATATAACGAATCTCTTTTTAGGGATGGGAATATGGACCATTTGGCAGATGATTGCTTGGTCAGTAGTTGGTATTATTGCTGCGCTAATAGGGAAACTAGCAATGAAACATCCGTTTTCATGGTTAATTGTATTTGCGTTTATATCAGCTTTTCTTTACGGACTGATTGTTAATATTGGGACGTTTACATTTGCGGGTAATTTTTTGGCTTATTATCTAGCAGGCCTATCATTTGACTTTGCCCATGCAGTAGGTAATGTCATTTTTATGGCTATTTTATATCCAGTTCTGACAAAAGTATTTAAAAATCATTAGTTATCAGTCCCGATAACTAATGATTTTTATTACGGTCGCTAAGCTTACTGATTGAAGTCTCGCTTTATTACTTTCACTGATTCCGTTGGACAGCTTTCATGAGCATCTAATACATCTTCCTCTAATTCTTCTGGTACAATCATTTCCCCTTTGTTATCATCTAGTATGCTATAGGCAACACCTTCATCATCATAATCAAAAACTTCAGGGGCTGTTGCTCCACATACACCGCATGCAATACACGTTTCTTTATCTATCCATGTATATAATGGCATGAGTTGCCACATCCTTTTCGTTAATTCTTGTATTAATAAGATTATCAAATAGAAAAGTAAGTTACAATTATCCTGTATTCAAATCTGACAATAATTGATAAAATAGAAGAATAAATAGAGGTGTTTTATATGTTTGAATTTATTTTATTGGATAGTATCGTGAAATTAAATGGTGAAAGAACTATTTATAATATATTTCACCTACTAACGGCAAAAAAATCAACGCAAACGGTACAAGATAGTAACTTGTTTGACTTAACAAAGTATTTTGGTGTTTATAAGTCATTAGCTAGAGCAGAATTTAATCAAAAGATTCAACAGTTTATGGAGCAAGATATTATTCAGCTTAATAAAGAGAAACAGACTGCAGATGTAACGGAAAATGGTAAAGTATTTTACCAACAGCTTAAAGCGGAATATGAAGAGGCTATCTACTTAAATGGCGCTAAATACCAAGATGTAGCAGCTAGATATTCCTTGCATTTGTTGTTATTTATCCAAACAATCACACACCTTCATGTTAACAAACATCGTTTTATACCGATTATAGAAGATATAGAGACGCAAAAGTTTATAAAAAGGCTATGGAAATTAGAACAAAAAAAAGGGACAGAACGTTTGCTACACGACCTTTATCAAGATTTAAATGATTTGCTAATCGGGTTACCTGATACGCACGCAGGTGTCTTCGTGGATAGTTTAACTTCACAAAGAAAGGTCGGTTTAAGCAAATATCAAGTGGCAAATAAATACCAGCTTACACATCATGATGTCCAACTAATGTTCACCAATGTTATTCATGCTATATGTACAGCTATTGAGAACGGAAAAGACTTCGCCTTTCTGCATCAGTTATATGTTATAAAAAAAGAAAAACCGCTTTTAAGTAATTCAGCAAATCAAACTTTATACTATATGGAACACGGTTTATCTGTTGAGGAAATCGCTCATTTAAGACATTTGAAGCAAAATACGATCATGGACCATATTGTGGAAATTGCTTATGTGAATAAAACATTTAACTGGTCGACATACATTACAAAGGAACAAATTGCGTTAATTAAAGAAGCTTTATCGGAGATACAATCAAAAAAATTAAAAGAAATCAAAAGTAAGCTACCAGAATCCATTAGTTACTTTCACATTAAACTGGTAATGGCATTAGGGTATAAAGAAACGATAGAGGAACGTGATTATGTCTGAAATAAAATTAGAAAATTATTTAGAACATTACTTTGGTTACACTACTTTTAGGCAAGGTCAAAAAGAGATTATCACAGCAATATTAAATGAACAAAATGTATTTGCAGTGTTACCAACAGGTACGGGTAAATCGATTTGTTACCAATTACCCGCAATGATGTCATCAGGGACTGTCATTGTTGTTTCACCATTATTATCACTAATGACAGACCAAGTGAAACAATTAAAAGCAATGGGTTTTAAGAAGGTAGCTGCCTTAAATAGTATGTTAACATATCAAGAAAGAGAAGGATTAATAGACAACTTACATGCCTATCAGTTGATTTATTTATCACCTGAGATGCTGCAAAGTAAGCGTATTTTAGGTCGATTGAAAACATTGAAAATTAGTTTATTTGTTGTAGATGAAGCACATTGTATTTCGCAATGGGGACATGAGTTTCGACCAGATTATTTGCGGATAAAAGAAGCGCATCAACTGTTAAATAAACCAACTCTATTAGCTTTGACAGCTACAGCTACACCTGATGTACAAGAAGATATTATACAAGCTTTACAATTGAATGCCGTAGAGAAATTTATCTATCCAATGGATAAACCAAATATCGCTTTAGTTGTAGAAGCGATGTATGACCAAAAAGGTAAAGATAAGCGTGTTACAGAGCTTATTACTGATTATCGTGTACCGACACTAATTTATTTTTCAAGTAGAGACGAAGCGGCAAGGGTCGCATCTGTTCTGCAAGCTCGAGTGAAAAATAGAGCTATCGCTTATTATCACGGTGGACTAGATAATCAAGATAGGTTGCTTATCCAACAACAATTTATGAATAAGCAACTAGATGTTATTTGTTGTACAAATGCGTTTGGGATGGGAATTAATAAAAAGGATATCCAATTAATTATCCACTACCATTTTCCGTCACAAATTGAATCTTATATTCAAGAGATCGGACGTGCTGGTAGAGATGGTCAGGATTCAGTTAGTGTTATATTGTATCATGAATATGATCGCTTCATTCCACAACGTTTATTAGAAGCGGAATTACCAGATATACAAGTAATTAAACAAATGCTGTCTTATATATATAATGGCGAAAAAACGTTGGATGAAATAAAAGATGCATTTTTAATCACGTCGAATGGCATGGAAGCACATTGGCGATTTTTCGCCTATCAGTTAGAACGATTAGGAATGACTAAAAATAACACGATAGATATTAGTTATGAGGATGCAGTTAGTAGTATAGAAGAGGTTATCGAGAGGCGTCAAAGGTATAAATATACTAAATTAAATGAAATGGTAGATTGGCTACATACAAAAACATGTAGGAGAGAAGCATTGTTTTTACATTTTCAAGACCATATTCAAGACCCGACATTTATGTGTTGTGATAGGTGTGGATTCAATTGGGATGAATGGCAACCAAGTGTGAAAATAAGTCAAGTAAGTGAGCATAACTGGCGAATAAACTTACGAGAGATATTGTATCAAGGAGAAACAGATGAATAATAAACAAGCAGCAATCATTAACCATCTTTCAAGTCAACAGTTGAAACAGCAAGTATGGCTCACCCAGTTTATACTAAATGTTTTGATGATAACCCTTGCTGTTCTCTTATTTGATAATTGGCAAACTTTCCTTTCTATGTTTACGTGGAACGGGTATCATCTAGTTGTATTTGGTGTTGTTTCAGCAATAGTTATTGTGTTTATCGATCTAGTTCTTATGAAGTTCCTTCCTAAAAAGTGGTGGGATGATGGGGGAATTAACTACAAATTATTTAAAGAAGGTTCTTATGCAGAAATTATAGTACTTTGTTTTGTTATTGCATGTACGGAAGAATTGCTATTTAGAGGTGTTCTACAAAGTCATTTTGGATTAATGGTTGCAAGTCTTTTGTTTGCAGTTGTACACGTACGATACTTATCGAAAATAGTGCTATTCGTTACAGTTATTGGATTGAGTTTCTGGATAGGACTTGTCTTTGATTGGACAGGAAGTCTTGTTGTTGTTATCACACTTCATTTTTTAGTCGATGTTATGTTGGCCTTATTAATAAGAACGAGGAGGATAACAAATGAAGGATGATAAAAAAATGGATCAAGCAGCAGCATTAAGAAATAAAATGAAGCGGAAGGTAGAACATCACGTACATTCCTTACCTCCTAGAAGTGAGTTACATCGTGGACGGAATGGGAAAATGAAATGGAGAATACCTTTGACATATGTCCGATTCGTCGTTCTTATCGTTCTAATTTTAGCTGTTTTATTTGTCGTTATATATATATAGATTGCTGTATCATGTAAACAGGTGCTGACTTACCTAGTAAGTTTAGCTAACAATCAGTGAGAGTTCAAAACTCCTAATGTATGTTTTATCCCTCTATATTTTTAATTGTAAAAATGTTACTATATAATAGGTTATCCATTTTTCTGTATGATAAATAGGAAGAGTGATTCAAATAACGTAAATATGTAAAGTATTAAAGGAGTGTCTTGTTTATGGAACAAGAAAAAGCAATTATTATAGGTGCAGGTCCTTGTGGAATGTCTGCGGCTATCGAATTACAAAATATCGGAATCGATCCGTTGTTAATAGAAAAAGGTAATATCGTAGATGCTATTTACCAATATCCAACACATCAAACGTTTTTCAGTTCGAGTGATAAATTAGAAATTGGCGACGTAGCATTTGTTACCGAAAAAAATAAACCTGTACGAAATCAAGCGTTAGCATATTACCGTACAGTTGCACAACGAAAAAAGTTGCGTATTAACAGCTTTGAAGAAGTTATAAAAGTGGAAAAAACAGAAGATGGTTTCATCGTTGAAACTAAAAACCAATGGAATGAAGAACGTACATATCAAACAACTTATTGTATTATTGCAACAGGTTACTATGGACAACCAAATTATATGGGCATTAAAGGTGAAAAGTTAGCGAAAGTTTCTCACTACTTTAAAGAGGCACACCCATATTATGAACAAGATGTTGTTGTTATTGGTGGTAAGAACTCTGCAGTAGATGCTGCGATTGAACTGCATAAAGCAGGCGCAAATGTCACAGTAATTTATCGTGGTAGTGAATATTCTGCAAGTGTTAAGCCGTGGATATTACCTGAGTTTGCTTCGCTTGTGAAGCATGGTAAGGTCAAAATGGCTTTTAATGCAACGGTAGAAGAAATAACAAAAGAGGAAGTTGTCTATAAAGAAAATGGTGAAACATTTACTATAAAAAATGATTTTGTTTTTGCGATGACAGGCTATCAACCAGATCAAAGCTTTTTAACACAAACAGGTATTACTATCGAAAAAGAAACAGGTAGACCTACTTTTGACAAAGAGACAATGGAAACCAATATCTCTAATCTCTACATAGCAGGTGTGATTGCAGCAGGATATGATAATAATGAAATTTTTATAGAGAATGGTAGATTCCATGGAGGCTTAATTGCAAGTTCTGTTCAAAATAAAGAGAATTAATTCTTTTCGTAATAATTCCCCACTTATTTTTTCTTAAGTGGGGAATATCGATGTTAACAGCTTAACCCATCAGGGTATATATGATAAACAAAGATTTATAGACTCATACACCGTAATAAAAGTGTGTTAATTACTAAATGCCACGGATAATTCTTCATGTGAAGCATTGTTTTCTAATAACATCATAAGTTTTAAGCGAGCTTTTGGACCAGTTAAATGATTGGCAAAAATAACGCCCTCTTTTAGTAATGTGCGACCACCGCCTTCGTATTGATAGGTCGGTTGGACAATGCCCTTATAACTTCGGGATACGAACAAAATGATTACCCCATTTTTAATGAGGTTTTTAATAACTGGAACGATAGCAGGAGGAACATTCCCTTGTCCAAGAGCTTCCACAATAACGCCATCAACTTTGTTTGGTTGAATATTTTCTAATAAGTCAGCCGACATTCCGGCGTATGCTTTCAGTAGTAATACATTTTTTGTGAGATTTTGCATATAGATTGTCTCATGATGATATGTTTTTTGATAATAGTAAACATCTTGCTTTGTTACCATACCTACAGGCCCAAATTGAGGGCTTTGGAATGTCGCGACATTGCTCGTTGATGTTTTGGTTACGTATTTTGCAGTATGTATTTCGTCATTCATTACAACTAATACACCTCGATCAGCTGACTTAGGGTTCGCTGCAACGCGGATTGCACAAAGTAGGTTGTACAAACCATCAGAACCAATTTCATTACTTGAACGCATTGCACCAGTAAAAACAATTGGTATGTCAGCTTTTATACAGAGATCGACAAAATAAGCAGTCTCTTCGAGTGTGTCTGTACCATGTGTAACAACTATTCCATTATATGTGCCAATATGAATTTTTTCTGTTATGAATGAAGATAGTTGAAACATATGTTCTGGTGTGATGTGTGGTGATGGCAAATGAAATAGATTTACCTCTTCTATCTTAAATGGATCTAAAGCTTTCAAATGAGATAAAGGATGTATATCCGTTTCAACAACTGCTCCATCTTGATTTTCTTTCATTGATATTGTACCACCAGTGTGGATAATTAATGTCTTTTTCATCAGGCTACCAACTTTCTTTTTAATGTTTCATTTTGTATCACGGTGCAAATCCCTGAATGGAGTGTCTCTTTAACATTATATCACGTAAACGGTCATGATAGATAATGCTATAGAGTGATTTTTGGTTAATTTGATATTATGCGATAATTTTGTAGAGATAGAAAGTAGGTGATCTCCGTTGTTTTCACTCATAACCGTATCTATTGCTCCTGCTTTTGCACTACTTTCTTTTTTTTATTTAAAAGATGAGTATGAGTTAGAGCCAATCTTTGCTATTTTTAGGACATTTTTATACGGCGCGTTACTTGTATTTCCGATCATGTTTATTCAATTTGCGTTTCAAGAAGAAGGAATTGCCCAAAGTCCTTTTATGCAGTCATATTTTGTTTATGGGTTATTTGAAGAGTTTTTTAAATGGTTTATTTTCATTTTCACTACATATAAATATTCAAGATTTAACACTGTCTATGATGGTATTGTGTATGGGGTATCTATTAGTTTGGGCTTTGCAACTGTAGAGAACATCCTTTACTTATTTGCACATGGCATTGAATTTGCTTTTAGTAGAGCGATTTTTCCGGTTTCCTCACATGCGTTATTTGGAGTAATAATGGGGTATTATTTAGGTAGGGCTAAATTTTCTCCTAACAACGGATTTATACCGATCTTGCTAGCTCTAATCTTACCTACAGTATTGCATGGGACATATGACTTTATTTTAGAATTAATTAAGAAACAATGGGTGTATGCGCTGATACCTTTTATGTTCTTTTTATGGTTACTTTGCTTACGAAAAGTAAAAGTTGCAAATGAGATGAGCAAGCAACAGGCATAAGTGACCAAATAAAAAAAGTGGAGGTATTATGAATTCATGTCCTGTGATAAATGAATTACGTCATTAGTAAAGAGAGGCTGTCCAATAGGGCAGTCTCTTTTCGTTTCATTATTTGATGAATAAAATTCATTTTTTATTAAAAGCTATCTTTAACAATATATTACTTAGTATTTTTTTGGAGGTAGCTTTCATGAAAAAAAGGATGATAGTCTGTTTAGTACTCTTCATGATAGGTGTATTTAGCTTTATAGATGGAAGAGGACAAGTAGTATATGGGTTTTCTGATCAAGTAGTTCAACATGGTGCAACTGGTGATGATGTGGTGGAATTACAAGCACGGCTTCAATATTTGGGATTTTATAATGGGAATATTGATGGTGTCTTTGGTTGGGGAACTTATTGGGCGCTAAGGAATTTTCAATATGAATTTGGTATGGACATTGACGGTTTACTAGGTGAACAAGCGAAACAAAAGCTCGTGAAGGCAAGTGAATTTGATCGTTCCTTTGTTCATGAGCAGATTGATCAAGGTAAGAAGTTTACTTACTATGGTGGAGTTGATAAAAACAAGCAATCAGAAGAAACGCCTAGTAAATCAGAGGATGGCAGTGGTAAACAACAAGAAGGACAAACTCCAGAGCAGGAACAACAGCCTGATGGTGAGCAGCAACCAGCAGAGCAACCGGAAGCAGCAGAAGAGGATTTAGAACCAGCCGCTGTTAATATGCCACAAGGATTCTCGCAAAATGATATACAAATCATGGCCAATGCTGTTTATGGTGAGGCAAGGGGTGAGCCATATGAAGGGCAGGTGGCAGTGGCAGCAGTTATATTAAATCGTGTTGAAAGCTCCACTTTCCCCAATACAGTATCTGGCGTTATCTTTGAACCACGAGCGTTTACGGCAGTAAGTGACGGACAAATTTGGTTAACCCCAAATGATAGGGCAAAAAGCGCTGTATTAGATGCGATAAATGGTTGGGATCCAACAGGAGAAGCTCTCTATTACTTTAATCCAGATACCGCGACATCTGGATGGATTTGGTCACGGCCACAAATTAAACGAATCGGTAAACACATATTCTGTATGTAATTATTTGGAGGTGGAAAAATGGTTCGTTGGATATTAATAACATTGTTAAGTTTAGGGATTATAGGAGTGTCTGTATGGGGATATCAAGAGCATCAAGAGAAAAATGCGATTTTAATCCAAGCTGAAAATAGTTATCAACGCTCATTTCATGATTTAACATATAATATTGACCTTTTGCATGATAAGATTGGTTCGACTTTAGCAATGAATACGAAAAAACAACTGTCGCCACAGTTGGCAGAAATTTGGCGATTAACATCAATGGCACATAACGATGTTGGTCAATTACCACTAACATTATTACCATTTAATAAAACAGAGGAATTTTTGCAACAAATGGGTGATTTCAGTTATAGAACAGCAGTTAGAGATCTGGATACGGAACCACTATCTGATGATGAGCTTGATGCGTTAGAGTCACTCTACGAAATGTCAGGTGATATTGAACATGAATTGCGCAAAGTACAAAATATGGTGCTGAATGATAATTTACGATGGATGGATGTACAGTTAGCGTTAGTCAATAATGATGAGCAGGCAGATAATACTATAATTGATGGTTTTCAGACAGTAGAAAAGACGGTAGAAGGATATGCAGAAGGAAAGCTACAATCAGGTATACTAGGTACATCTAGTAAGAAAGACGGCTATACGATGTTAGGCAATAACAAAATATCAGAAGAAGATGCAATGAAGAAAATGCGTTCTCTGTTAAATATAGATAAGGATACGGATTTGGTTGTTGCATCAACTGGCGATGGTGCAAAGGTACCGTTATTCAGTGGTTCTTTTGAACAAGACGAAAAAACTGGGTATATAGATATAACGCAAAACGGTGGCTATCCTATTACTGTTATGATTAATCGTGAGGTCGCTGATTCTGATATAAGTCTTCATCATGCTATGCAAAAAGCAGAGGAATACGTTAAACAATTAGATTTTGGCGAAAATCTTGTGTTAGTTGAGAGTAATCAATATGACAATGTCGGTGTGTTTCAATTTGTTCCAGAATATGATGATGTATGGATTTACCCAGATGCTATTCAAGTCAAGGTAGCCTTAGATAATGGTGAAGTATTAGGGTTTGTAGCTAAAGATTATTTAGAAAATACACATGAGCGAGACATACCTGAACCTGAATTATCAGATGAAGAAGCACGGGAAAACGTTAATCCTAATTTAGAAATTCAAGAACATCATCTTGCTATCATGGAAGATGATATGGGTGAAGAGGTGCTAACATATGTGCATTTAGGCACATTGAACCATGACACGTATAAAATATTTATCGATGCAGCAGACGGAAAAGAAGTGAGAGTGGATAAATTAAAACAAGCTGAGATAAAATATTAATAAATGGAGAAAGAAGGACTTTTCCTTCTTTCTTTTTTTTGCGATAATAGGTCTTGAGAGCGATTCTGTTTTTGTTGATGAGTAATTTGCACTAATAATAAATGATAAAAGAAAGAGGATGCACATTGATTAAAATCGGCACATTATTACAATTGGAACAAATGGATGTTGAACACGACATATATAAATCAAAAGTAGTTGATGCAAAAGATGGGAGAATTTATATCGATTATCCTGCAAATGATGGACTAACTAGTTTTACTATGGGCACAGTATTTCAAGTCCATTTTATTGAGATGAATTCAGTGTATAGCTTCCCAACTGAGGTAATTGGTAAGACGAAGCTAAATAATGTACCAGTACTGATACTCTCTTTCCAACTTGATAATTTGACAAAGATCCAACGACGTGAGTTTGTTCGAGTAAAGGCATTTTTAGATGTTTCGATTCAAAGTGTGGAAGAAAAATTTGATCCATTTACAACTGTTACATACGATATTAGTGGAGGCGGATTAGGAGTCTTGCTAGATAACAATTTTTCGATAAGTCAGGGTGAGTTGCTTGATATTATGTTAGTATTACCTGTAGATAAAAAACTGGAGTATATACATACTATTGGTGAGGCTGTAAGGATTGATGAAAGTACGGAAGAAAAAAATCTTTTGTCTGTTAAATTTAATGAAATTGATCAAAAAGATCAACAATTTATCGTACAATACTGTTATACTAAACAATTGGAGGAAAGAAGAAGAGGTTTTTCGTAAAAGAGAAAGGTAGGAATTAGAATGAACGAAAGAAAGTTAGCTGTTGCTATTGATGGACCAGCAGCAGCCGGTAAAAGTACAGTGGCAAAAATAGTAGCAAAAAAATTAGGTTATGTATACATTGACACGGGTGCGATGTATCGCTCTTTAACATATTCGGTGATAAATAACCAAATAGATATTAATGATGTAGATGTCATCATGAATCACTTACATGAAATACAAATTGATATTGATGCTGATCAACAAGTATTTATTGACGGTGAAAATGTTACTGACGCGATCAGAAAAGATGAAGTGTCTAAGAATGTTTCGGCTATTGCTTCTATCGCGGAAGTGAGAGAAGAAATGGTGAAAAGACAACAAAAACTTGCAGAAAAAAGAGCAGTAGTTATGGATGGTCGAGATATTGGTACACATGTTATACCAGATGCAGAGGTAAAAGTCTTTTTAATTGCCAGTGTAGAGGAACGAGCTGAGCGACGTCATGCAGAAAACGTCAATAAAGGATTCGCATCGGATCTTGAACAAATAAAGCGTGATATTAAAAAACGTGATAAAATGGATTCAGAAAGAGAAGTGTCACCGTTGAAAAAAGCGGATGATGCTAAAGAGATCGATACGACTTCATTATCTATTGATGAAGTGGCAGATACCATATTATCTTTAGTTAATAATGAAATGAGGAGTTAATGGTATGAGTTTTTATAATTTTGCAAAATTTGTGGTAAAATCTTATTTAAAGCCTAAATATAAAGTGCAAGCGATAGGTACAGAGAACATTCCTAAGAAAGGATCAGTTATTATTTGTTCTAACCATATTTCAAATTATGATCCCCCTATTGTTGGTATTACCTGTCCACGCCCTATTCATTTCCTTGCTAAAGAGGAATTGTTTAACAATAAATTATTTGGTTTTATTTTGAAACATGTTAATGCCATTATTTTAAAACGTGGTACGAGTGATCGAAACGCGTTAAGACAAGGATTAGAAGTATTAAAAGAAGATAACGTACTAGGTCTTTTTCCTGAAGGAACTCGAAGTAAAACGGGAGATCTCAAGAAAGGGATGCCTGGTGCTGGTTTCTTTGCTCTTCGTTCTAAAGCTGCAATTGTTCCTTGTGCAGTTGTTGGCGATTATCATAGTAAACAACCATTGAAGGTTGTATATGGTCAACCAATTGATATGAATTCATTAAGAGAGCAAAAAGCTTCTGCACAAGAAGTGACAGATGTCATTATGGATGAAATCAGAAAATTGAAAGAAAATCATTAAGTTTCAGATATATAACTTGACAAATCACGCTAAATGTTAGAAGTTAGAAAAAAGCACATTTTATGTTTTGTGTTGGAAATCGAAGGAGGTCTATGTCATGGATGAAATGAATCAAGAAATTTCCGAGATTAAAGAGCTTTCAGTAGGTGATATCGTACAAGGTAAGGTAGTGAAGGTAGAAGATAAACATATTCTTGTTGATATCGGATATAAAGTTGAGGGGATTGTTCCGATTAGTGAGCTATCTGCGCTTCGCATAGAAACTGCAAGTGATGTAGTAAGTGAAGGTGATCAGCTTGAACTACAAGTAAAGAAGGTAGATGACGAAGAAGTAGTCTTATCGAAAAAAGCAGTTATTGCGGAACAAGCATGGGAAGACTTACAGGCTAAGTTCGAAAACAACGAAATTATTGAGGCAACTGTCCGTGATGTTGTAAAAGGTGGTCTTGTAGTAGATGTTGGTGTAAGAGGATTTATTCCAGCTTCACTAGTAGAAACTCACTTTGTAGAAGATTTCGCTGATTACCAAGATAAATTACTGACTTTAAAAATCGTAGAGCTTGATAAAGAACAAAATAGAATTATTCTTTCACATCGTGCAGTTGTAGAAGAAGAAGAACGTAATAAAAAGAATGTACTACTTGACTCGCTTAAAGAAGGTCAGGAAATTGAAGGAACTGTGCAGCGTATCACGGATTTTGGTGTGTTTGTAGATATTGGTGGTTTAGATGGTTTAGTACATATCTCGCAATTAGCACATACGCATGTAGAAAAAGCTTCGGACGTTGTATCTGAAGGTGATACACTGAATGTAAAAGTATTATCTGTTGATCAAGAAAGTGAAAAAGTATCTCTTTCTCATAAAGCAACATTACCTGGACCTTGGGACAATATCGAGGAAAAAGTTGCAATAGGTAGTGTCGTAGAAGGTACGGTAAAACGTTTAGTTAACTTCGGTGCATTTGTAGAAGTGTTGCCAGGTGTAGAAGGTCTTGTGCATATTTCGCAAATTTCTACTGAACATATCGGTATTCCAGGTGAAGTATTAGAAGTTGGACAGCAGGTTAATGTGAAGGTACTAGATGTAAGTGAAGCAGAAAAACGTATTTCCTTAAGTATCAAAGAAATAGAAGAAGAAAAAAGTCAAGAAGAGATTAAACAATATGAATCAGATGACGACCAATCTGGTTTCCAATTAGGTGATATGATTGGTGACAAATTAAAAAAATATACAGAAGATTAATCTTTCAGAAAGCATGCTATTTATACAAGTAGCATGCTTTTTTGTGCAATGAATTACGGGTAAAGTGTTCATAATGCTTTAATATAAAATTCAACTATTAACAAAGAGATAATCGGTCGCTAATTGCCTGATGACTATCGTATGATCAGCAACTATATAAAGTTATTCTCCCTTAGAACTCTTTCGATTAATCTTATTTATACACCCTTTTTTAATATAGCTTCTATTCTTTTCTTTCAAGTTTTGTAATTCCGTTAAAAGTAGCATATCCATCGTTTAGAGCGCGGTGTTTGAATGCTCCCATAATCAGATGTTTAAATTCTATACTTATTGCCTATACTTGTTAAAGGTGATGCTAATGTATCAATTGCTAACAATCTATTTATGTTGGATTATATGGTGTTTTATTACGTTTTTTATGGCAAATTCCAAGGAAAGATATATATATTCGTTTGGAATTTTATTATTTTTAATATTTATGCCTTATGAGGTAATAATAATGGATATTCCATTCCATTTATCTTTTCTGTTTCTTTTGTTATATAGTATGTTTTTTGCCATTAGAAGCAGATTTACGATAAAAAAGTATCTGTATATTCTATTGATTAGTTATGCTTATTCTATTTATTTTATTTGGCGAATGACAAGTCCAATATGGAATGGTGCATATTTTACGATTATTGCAATAGCTGTTCTTTTTCTGTTAATTCGCAAGTTAACTAAGCGATTAAATGGTCAGATTGCGATATTACTAACTGCTATATCGTTTGGACACTTGCTATACTGTACCATTTGTCGAAGTTACCACCTGCAATATACGATTGATGAAACACAGTATTATCTTATTTTATTTGCTGTTATATTAGTGCTCGCCATTCAGCATAGTTGGCATTATTGTGTTAGGAAATTAGAGCATTATATTAATTTAATTGAGCTTAAAAAGAGGTGGAATACATGAATGAATATGTTTATGCTATTTTATTCGGTATTATTGTTGGAACCATTGCACGTTTACTTATGTTAAAAACAGATTATCGGCAATATCCAACTTATCTTCATGGGAAAATTATTCATCTAGCATTAGGATTTATTGCGGCTAGTCTTGGAGCGGTTGCAGTGCCCGCTTTATTAGAGCAAGAATATACGGCTGTCACATTTCTGACCATTGCTGCTTCACAATTTAGGGAAGTTCGTAACATGGAAAGAGAAACGCTTACGGGGATGGATAGTTACGAGCTGGTTTCTAGAGGGAATACATATATAGAAGGTATTGCAATAGCCTTTGAAAGTAGAAATTACTTAGTAATCTTTACTTCTTTATTTAGCACATTAAGTTTTATTGTATGGAATATATATGTTGGTATTGCAGTAGCAATTATTTGTTACTTGCTGATTCGAAAATATATGAGTGGATCAAGCCTTGGTAAGATTGTGGATATCGAACATTCAGATATTACCTTTGATGGTGCTGGTTTGTACGTGGATAATATATATATCATGAATATCGGTTTGAAGGAGCGTCAAGAAGAAATCTTAAAGTATGGTATGGGTTTTGTTTTGAAACCAAAAACGTTTGATGCAAGGTCCTCGATTGCTAATTTAGGTCAAAGACAAGCAATTTTACATGATATTTCTGTTTCGTTAGGAGTATTTCGAGACTCGGGCACACCAGCTTTAGTACCACTTATAAAGCGAGATTTAGATGATGGACGAATCGGTGTGTTTATACTACCGCAAGATAAAGATGTGCAAAAAGCGATAAATGTGATTCAATCTGTTCCAGTCTTAGAAAACGCAGTTCGAATGCCATCTGAATCTAAAGTAATGAATAAGGGGTGATGGAGTTGGTAATAGAAAAAGCGATACTGGCGACGATTACGACAAATCCTAATAAAGTAACTGCAGGTGCATCCATTTTTATTTGTGATGATAAAGAGGAGATGGACAAAGTAGCAGCAAATTTAGAGGCGATTCTTGATGGAATTAACCATGCGTTGAGTGATGAATTATATATCATTGTGAAACATTAAACAGTAAACGTTAAGAATATTGGGCGTCCTTATGTAAATTAACTTGTTTTATTTAACGCAATTGTGTTAATTTAATAAAGTGAGAATTCAATTAATAGAAGTGTTGGAGTTCTATTGGTTGTTAGCGAAACGAATCAGGCAGTGAGCGTCCGTTTAGCCTCTACTTAGTTTTTTGTACTATTTGAATTTAAGTGGGTTATTACGGACGTTTACACCATGATAAAGTATCGACATTCAGGAACATATTGAAAATTATTTGTGGGAAGGAAGTGCCTTCATGAGAAGTTCAATTGTAGCAATAGTTGGAAGGCCAAATGTAGGAAAATCAACTATTTTTAATCGTCTCGTTGGGGAAAGAATATCAATTGTGGAAGATATTCCAGGTGTAACTAGAGACCGAATTTATGCAGAGGCGGAATGGTTAAATACTAATTTTCGCTTAATAGATACTGGTGGTATTGAAATCGGTGATGAGCCACTATTAGTTCAAATGCGAGAACAAGCAGAAGTTGCCATTAGAGAAGCTGATGTCATTATTTTTATGGCCAATGGTAGAGAAGGAATAACAGCAGCAGATGAGGAAGTTGCGAAATTATTATTTAAATCGAATAAACCAATCGTGTTAGCTGTTAATAAAGTGGATAACCCCGAAATGCGTGATGATATTTATGAGTTTTATTCCTTAGGTTTCGGTGAGCCACATCCCATCTCAGGTACTCATGGCCTTGGATTAGGGGATTTATTAGACAGTGTTGTCGATTTATTCCCTGAAAGAGAGACAGAGCAAGTAGATGAAGATGTTATTCATTTTAGCTTGATTGGTCGTCCAAACGTCGGGAAATCATCGTTAGTTAACGCGATATTAAATGAAGAAAGAGTCATTGTTAGTGATATAGCTGGTACAACACGTGATGCCATTGACACGAACTTTACGAAAGATGGACAAGATTATGTCATTATCGATACGGCAGGTATGAGAAAAAGAGGTAAAATCTATGAAACTACCGAGAAGTACAGTATCTTACGTGCGTTGAAGGCGATTGAACGATCGGATGTCGTTTTAACATTAATTGACGCAGAAACAGGTATTATTGAGCAGGATAAAAAGATCGCAGGTTACGCACACGATGCAGGAAAAGCGGTTGTTATTGTAGTAAATAAATGGGATACGATTGCGCAGCACGATTCTGCAATCAAGGAATTCGAGGATAATGTGCGAGCTCATTTCCAATTTTTAGATTACGCACCAATTGTATATTTATCTGCAAAAACGAAAAAACGTATTCATACATTATTACCAAAGATTAAACAAGCCAGCGAAAATCATACTAAACGTGTAGAAACAAATGTTTTAAATGATGTTATTATGGATGCTTTAGCAGTAAATCCAGCACCATCTAAGCACGGAAATAAATTAAAAGTGTTATATGCTACACAAGTAGCGGTACAACCACCTACGTTTGTTATCTTTGTGAATGACCCTGAATTAATGCACTTTTCATATGAGCGATTTTTAGAAAACAAAATACGTGAGGCGTTCGGTTTTGAAGGAACACCTATAAAAATTTATGCTCGTAAAAGAAGTTAGAGGTGATCGTATGTCTAAGGTAGCAGTTCTTGGGGCAGGGAGCTGGGGAACAGCACTTGCGATGGTGTTATGTGATAATGGTCATGATGTGAGACTATGGACACATAATAAGGAACAGAAACATGTGATGGAAGTAGAAAGAAAAAATCAAAAGTATTTACCAGACATTGCTCTTCCAGCGTCATTAGCGATTTATAATGACCTCAGTCAGGCGATTAAAGAAGTCGAAGCAATTGTTATGGTTGTACCGACAAAAGCAATTAGAGAGCTTTGTTTAAAACTAAATGATGTTTTAACTAATAAAGTGGTAATTATTCACGGAAGTAAAGGGATTGAGCCTAATAGTCATTATCGAATTTCTGAGATGATCAAAGAAGAACTTGATCCAGTGTTCTATGATAATGTTGTTGCTTTATCTGGACCTAGCCATGCTGAAGAAGTAAGTGTAAAGCACCCAACAACAGTAACAGCAGCTTCTGAGGATGAACAATCAGCAGTGTATACACAAGATTTGTTTATTAATCCATATTTTCGTGTTTACACAAGTCAGGATATAATTGGCGTTGAGTTAGGTGGTGCCCTGAAGAATATCATTGCCTTAGGTGCAGGTATTTCTGACGGGTTAGGCTATGGCGATAACGCTAAAGCTGCACTCATAACAAGAGGTTTAACAGAAATATCTCGAATGGCCACAAAAAAAGGGGCAAATCCGTTAACTTTTATCGGGCTTTCAGGGGTAGGAGATCTGATTGTTACTTGTACAAGTGTACATAGCCGAAATTGGCGTGCTGGAAATATGTTAGGTAAAGGCCTTCCGTTACAAGAAGTATTGGATAATATGGGAATGACGGTTGAAGGTATTCGAACGACAGAAGCGGTATACCAATTAGCACAGGAAGAAAAGATTGAAATGCCGATTACAACAGGAATTCATGATGTTATTTATGAACGAAGGACACCAAAAGAAGTAGTGGATGCACTCATGACTAGAACAAAAACAACAGAAGTTGATGATATTTCATCATAGGTATTTGCATTAACTGTTTACCTCCTCCATGCATACTATAATCATAACTATAGTAGTTAGGAGGAGTTCATTTGGCTGATTTTAAACAAAATATGTTTGATCAAATTCAAAAAAAATCAAATGTACAACCAGACGATATTATGAAAGTAGCTCAATCTGTACAAAATGCAGATTTTTCGGATGAAAAAACAGTGAGAAAACTAGTTAAACAACTATCTAGTCTTGCTGGTAAACCTGTTTCTAAGCAAAAAGAAGAAAAAATAGTGAAAGCGATTATAGGTAATCAGATGCCTAAAGATATGAACACATTAAGTAAATTGTTTAAAAATTAATATTTTAGGCACTTGAGGATGCAAAGCAATTGAAACCAGCATAATATAAATCGCACAAGCATTCACTTTTAGGGTGATGATGGGTTTTTATTTAGTCAAAAACCGGAGTAGATGTTGCCCCTACTACTTCGGTCTTTTTCTTTGTTTTTATGGTAGCGATAACAAAAAAGGGAGTTGTATTCTGCGTTTACAGAAACCGTTTTATCACGTGTATACGTTCGTAATAGAATAGACTAAGTTTCGAGTTGGATGCTAAGTGGGGAACAAGGGCCAATTTCCTGAGAAGTTTCAATTTATGATATAATATGTAGCAGAATATTGTCAGAATTATTTGAAAGGGTGGATAGCAATTGACTGATCCGTTAATGAAAATGTGGATATCCTTCGGTGGTATGGGTGCGCTTATACTTGCAATGGTACTAATTTTATTTAGTAGATATAAACTAAAAGGGATCATTTCTGGAATTGTTGCATTTATAGCCTACGTTTTTTTAGTAATAGGAGGGCTTATTATTGCTTTAGTAGTTATTAGTGGCCCGTCAGCAGCGTAAGAAGGAGGAAAGAATATCGCAATGATACATAAAATTTTACTAGGCATTATGACTCTTTTTTTACTTGCTGGTTGCATGTATCCAGCAGAGCAACGAAATCAAGAACAAGTTAATCCAGATGTTCAATTAGAAGTAGTACAACATGCTGTCGATCTGTATCGAGAGCAATATAATGGTGCATTGCCTATTGTAACAAAAGACAATGATACACCGTTATATCAAAAATACATCATAGACTTCGCTGAGCTAAGAGAATCAGGTTTTATTCAAATGATTCCAGCAACTGCTTTTGAAAATGGAGGCACTTATCAATATGTTTTAGTTGATGTAGAGACAAATCCCACAGTTAAAGTGCTAGATTTGCATTTAGCTGATGAGTTAAGAGGGTATGAACAAAGGTTAATCATTTATCGTGATGAGCATACATACCCACCGTTTGGAGAGAAAATAGAAAATAACATTTATGCGCTTGACCATGAAAAGTTACATTTAGATGCACCACCAACTGTAACAAGTCCATATTCAAATGAGATGTTACCTGTTTATATAACTAGTAATGGTGATTTGTTGGTTGATTATCGAATGGATTTATATCAAGTATTGCAAGAAGAGGATGTCTCCTATCAAGAAGGAGAAGATATTCGCTCCATTCTTGTCAAGAACCACCCGGTAGTACCAGCCTATAGCATCCCTTTTACAATAAAGGCTGATGAACCAGTTTTTGCCCCTGAGATTGAAGAGGAATGGTAATTAATAAAAAAGAAAATTTAGAACGGCAGAATGAGAGGTAACGTTACATTTCTGCTCGTTCTATTTTTCTATGCAGGCGAAGTATAAAATGAGATTCCCTTTGATTGTTAGCGTTCGCCCATCCCTAAATTAACTTGCTTGTTTGAACTCAAAGATAGAAGAAGGGACTATGGATGCATGCAGTCTTAATGTTGAAATGGCCTCTTATTATGTTGATGAAAACAGTTAACAAAGGTAGCTAGTTTGATTAATCCTAATTTTTGTGAATAAACGCACGGATTCTTTCATATGTTGTTCATAGAACGACGCTAGGAAGGATAAGAAAGGATGATTATGCGAATTATTTGCATAAAATAATAGGACAACATCATAGAATAGAATTGTCAAAGATTCGAAGCTATGATGAGGTCGAATAGATCGGGAGGGGATCGTTTGGAAAGGGTAGATATCTTCAAAGATATTTCAAAACGAACGAATGGTGATATTTATTTAGGTGTAGTTGGAGCAGTTCGGACTGGTAAATCAACTTTTATTAAAAAATTCATGGAGAAAACAGTTTTACCTAATATGGCGAATGAAAGTGACAGATTACGAGCTCAAGATGAATTACCACAGAGTGCAGCAGGCAAAACAATTATGACAACAGAGCCAAAGTTTGTGCCAAACCAAGCAGTATCGCTGACTGTTGAAGAAGGCTTAGATGTTAATGTGCGGTTAGTAGATTGTGTTGGTTATACAGTAAACGGTGCACAAGGATTTGAGGATGAAAATGGACCTCGAATGATTCATACTCCGTGGTATGAAGAACCAATTCCTTTTCATGATGCAGCGGAAATTGGAACGAGAAAGGTAATTCAAGAGCATTCGACAATGGGAATAGTTGTGACTACAGATGGCTCAATTGGCGAAATACCTCGCTCAGATTATATCGAAGCAGAGGCTCGTATAGTAGAGGAGTTAAAAGAAGTAGGTAAACCTTTTATTATGATCGTTAATTCTGTACAGCCATATAACCAAGAAACAGAGTTGTTAAGACAAGATCTAACGGAAAAGTATGATATACCGGTATTATCTATGAGTGTTGAGGGGATGACAGAGCACGATATTAATAATGTCCTAAGAGAAGTGTTGTATGAATTTCCGGTATTAGAAGTCAATGTAAATTTACCTAGTTGGGTATTAGTTTTAGATGAAAAACATTGGTTGAGAAAAAACTATCAAGTAGCGATTGAAGAAACTGTAAAAGATATTCGTAGATTGAGAGATGTAGATCACGTTATAGGACAATTTGATCAATTTGATTATATTGATCAAGCGTCTCTAGCCGGAATTGAAATGGGAGAAGGAATAGCAGATATTGACCTGCATGCCCCTGATGAATTATACGACCAAGTATTAAAAGAGATTGTAGGAGAAGAGATTAGAGGCAAAGATCATCTACTCGAATTAATGCAGGAATTCACGAATGCCAAAAAAGAATATGATCAATTTGCAGATGCTTTGAAAATGGTAAAACAAACCGGTTACGGAGTAGCTGCGCCTGCTTTAGTTGATATGAAGTTAGAGGAGCCGGAGATTATTAGACAAGGACCACGATTTGGCGTGCGGTTAAAAGCTGTGGCACCATCTATTCATATGATAAAAGTAGATGTAGAGTCAGAATTTGCGCCAATTATCGGTACGGAAAAACAAAGTGAAGAACTAGTAAGGTATTTGATGCAAGATTTTGAGGAAGATCCATTATCTATATGGCAATCAGATATCTTCGGTAGATCGTTAAGCTCAATCGTTAGAGAGGGAATTCAAGCGAAATTATCACTTATGCCTGAAAATGCAAGATTTAAATTAAAAGAAACATTAGAGCGGATCATTAACGAAGGATCTGGCGGATTAATCGCGATAATTTTGTGAAAACAGTGACCGATGAAGAATGTTGTGTTCATTTCTCACGGTGTAAAAGTCCGTAATACCCCACTTATCAAGCTTGGAGTTTAAACAAGGAAGCTAAGTGGGGATAAATGGACGCTAACTCTTTGATTGAAGTCTCACTTCATACAATAGTTTTAGATAGTTTTAGCGAAAAAGCGTTAATGTAAATCATTGCGCTTTTTTATTTTGCATTAAACTTTGTTATATTTTTATTTTGTTTGGGAATAATCGGTAATAAGAGAATCACGTATATGCTCATTTCGTAAAAATATTGCTAAATCAACGTTTGAAAACTCTTGCATGACGATTTAACATGTGATAACATTCGAGGTAACTTGTAGTAAGTTAGCGAAAGAAAATAATTTTTTCTGTGTGAAATGCTAATAATTGTTGAATTATCTTTCATTCTCAGTTATTATAAGCGTTGTCCACATTTTGATGGACGGTAAATAGCTATATCGAGTTCTCTTTGAAGAATGATAGCTTTTATCGGGAGGAGGTGAATATCATGAACAAAACAGATCTAATCAATTCAGTTGCTGAGAAAAGTGAAATTTCTAAAAAAGATGCTACTAAAGCTGTAGATGCAGTTTTCGAATCTATCATGGATTCACTTAAAGATGGTGACAAAGTACAATTAATTGGTTTTGGTAATTTTGAGGTACGCGAACGTGCTGCACGTAAAGGGCGTAATCCACAAACAGGGGATGAAATCGAAATTCCAGCAAGCAAAGTGCCTGCTTTCAAACCAGGTAAAGCCCTTAAAGATATCGTAAAATAATATGGTATTACATATGGGCAAAAAAGGGTGCAATGTGCACCCTTTTTTCATATCATCTATTCAACATACCCCTCAATGAAATATCCATTCACAACCTAGTCGCTATGGTGTAAACTTATGCTATACTATGTTAAAATAAAGTAGTATCTAGAAGAATTGCGGTGAGTTTGATGACATACATAAAAACAATCAATTTTTATACAAATTTATTAACACAGACAATTAAACAGGATTTTCTGGACGAGCGTCTTGATGAACAAGCATTAGATATACATAAAATGGTTGCTCTTGATTATTTGTTACAAGGAGAACCTGATGAGACAACATTAGTTCAAACGACTATGCTTGTACAACTTGCTCTGAACACGCATGACAAAATTGGCTTTCCCTTTTCAGACAAAAAAATCAAAAAACAACAGTTAACAGTCCTTGCTGGTGATTACTATTCTGGCATCTATTATTTTCTGCTAGCTAAACATAATAACTTACCGTTTATCCGTGTCCTTGCAGATGGGATTAATGAAATGACTCAAAGAAAAATGGATCTATATTATACGAAATATGAGACATTAAATGAGTTTTTAGATGAGTTCAAAGATATTGAAGGAAAATTAATCGAAAAAGCTGGTGACTACGCTAAGAAATCGAATCAATTACCATATGTACTCACATGGATTTTAATCAAACGATTAGAATTTGAATTAGTGCAAGCGTACCATCACGAGGATACTTTCTTACGTAAAGTCATAATGGAAAATGTAGAAACAATCCAAAATGAACAAGAATTCATTCAACAAGTACAAGAATCGGTAGTTCTCTTTAAGTTAGAATTAGACAATTATACAACAGAAAATAATGAAAATACGTTATTACCAAAGGATTTAGATGTGTTTCAATATCAAACATTAAAAGAAAAATGGAATATAGCGTTGGAAGAAGGATTATCATAATGACGAAACAATCAAAAGAAGAAAAAGTACATCAAGTATTTGAGAAAATCTCGAACAATTACGATTATATGAATTCCATTATTTCGTTTCAAAGGCATAAAAAATGGCGAAAAGATGTGATGAAACGAATGCAAGTAACGAATGGAGCAAAAGCGTTGGATGTATGCTGTGGTACAGGAGATTGGACTTTTGCGCTATCAGAGGCTGCAGGCCAAGACGGTGAAGTGGTTGGTTTAGATTTTAGCCAAAATATGTTATCCGTAGCGAAAGAAAGACAAAAAGATCATCCATTATCCAACCTTCAGTTCATTCATGGGAATGCGATGGAGTTACCATTTGAGGATAATTATTTTGATTATGTAACGATAGGTTTTGGACTTAGAAATGTACCTGACTATTTACAAGCCTTGAAAGAAATGCATCGTGTTGTAAAACCAGGTGGCGTTGTCGTATGTTTGGAAACGTCACAACCAACTGGATTTATTTTTCGTAAATTGTATTATTTTTATTTCAAACACATTATGCCTTTGTTTGGAAGATTGTTTGCTAAAAGTTATAAGGAATATGTTTGGTTACATGACTCAGCAAAGGATTTTCCAGGCAAAGAAGCATTAAAGCAGTTATTTGAAGATGCTGGACTAACAAATGTTCAATACAAAAGCTATACAGGTGGAGTAGCAGCTATGCATCTTGGTGAAAAACAAGAGAAGAAATAAAGGTGAACTAAATGAAGCTTGCAAAAACATATACATTTTTAAAAAAGGATTTATCTCTAATTGAAAAAACATTGGAAGAAACCGTATATGCTGAGCAACCAGTCTTGCATGATGCATCTACCCAACTACTGAAAGCTGGAGGGAAAAGACTGAGACCAGTCTTTGCCTTATTAGCGTCCAAATTTGGTGATTATCAACTGGATAAAATAAAGAATGTTGCAAGTTCCTTAGAATTAATCCATATGGCGTCACTTGTTCATGATGATGTCATCGATGATTCTGATTTGAGACGTGGTAAACCTACGGTAAAAGCTAAATGGGATGACCAAGTAGCTATGTTGACTGGAGATTATATTTTTGCCAAAGCATTACAACAATTCACAGAAATTGATGATCCAAGAGCACATCAAATTTTATCTAAGACGATGATAGAATTAACAGTTGGAGAAATTGAACAAATTAAAGATAAGTATAATCTGGATCAAAATCTAAAAATATATTTGCGTAGAATTAAAAGAAAGACCGCACTACTGATATCATCTAGTTGTCAATTAGGGGCCATAGTTGCCAGGACTGATAGAACAACAGAAAAAGCATTATTCAAGTATGGCTATTATATGGGGATGTCTTATCAAATAATTGATGATATTCTCGATTTTACCGCGTCAGAGAAAGAATTAGGTAAACCAGCTGGAAGTGATTTAGTGCAAGGTAATATTACACTACCCGTTCTGTACGCGCTGGAAAATGAAGAAATTAGATCTGATCTTAAAAAGGCATTCAGCAAACCTAATGAAGTTACACAAGCTGACTTACAGCCTATTATTACGAAGATAGCTGAATCATCTGCTATTGAGAAAGCACGAAAAGTTAGTGATAGGTATCTTCAAAAGGCGTATCATTCATTGCATTTGTTACCTGAGAATCAAGCGAAAGAAGCACTAGCCAACATCGCAAATTACATAGGAAACAGAAAAATATAATGAGGTGAAAATGGTGGAACAGACATTCTTAATGGTAAAACCTGATGCTGTACAACGTAATCTAATCGGTGAAATTGTTACAAGGTTTGAACGAAAAGGCTTTAAGTTAGTAGCGGCGAAACTAATGACTATTTCAGAACCATTAGCTAAACAGCATTACCAAGAACATGACGGCAAACCTTTCTTCGATAGTTTAGTTTCTTTTATAACATCTGGCCCAGTATTTGCCATGGTATGGGAAGGTGAACAAGTTATTAGCGTATCAAGAAAAATGATGGGAAAAACAAATCCACAAGATGCGGAAATAGGCTCGATTAGAGGAGACTTCGGCATCGTGACACATCGAAATATCATTCATGGGTCTGATTCACCAGAAAGTGCAGAAAGAGAGATTAGCTTATTTTTTGAAAAGGATGAAATTCTAACCTATGAAAAAAATATAGATATCTGGTTAACATAACCATTAGCTAATACCTATTAAAAGGGAGTAGGGAAATGACGGATTATCCAACATTTATAGAGAAAATACATAAAAAAACGGGACTTGATTTATCTTTATATAAAGAAGTGCAGATGAAAAGAAGATTAACTTCTTTGCGAAATAAACGAGGCTTTCATTCATTTAATGATTATTTTCAGGCTATTAATAATGATCTAGAGCTCCTGCAGGAATTTTTAGATAAGGTTACTATTAATGTGTCAGAATTTTATCGAAATCCTGTTAGGTGGCGTGTGCTTGAAGATAAGTTGTTGCCTCCTTTTAAAAAATCTAAGAAGAAGATAAAAATTTGGAGTGCTGCCTGTTCGACAGGAGAAGAGCCTTATACACTAGCTATTATTGCGAACCAATTTTGGGATCTAAGTGATATTGAAATAACAGCTACAGATATTGATCCGAATGTACTAGCGAGAGCAAAACAAGGAATTTATAATAGCCGCGCATTACAAGAAGTGCCAGAACCTATTAAACAGAAGTATTTTCATCAAGAAGGAGATACATATCGAATTGATGAACGGTTAAAACAAACGATTACCTTTAAGGAGCATAATTTACTTGCTGATCAATATCCTAAAGAGGTCGATTTAATTGTTTGTCGAAATGTATTGATTTACTTTACTGAAGAAGCTAAAACAAGGATTTATCATCAATTCAGTGATGCACTAACAAATGATGGAATCTTTTTTGTTGGTAGCACGGAACAAATTTTCTCACCAGAGCGATATGGACTGAAAGCTTTGGATACTTTCTTTTACGAAAAGAATAAAAATTAAGCGAATTTTTAAAAAAGTTACACAATTGTTACATGCTGTGTTATAGTATTAAAAATATAAAAGATTAAGGGGGATAACAATGCGTTATTTAACAGCAGGTGAATCGCATGGTAAACAGCAAACAACAATCATTGAAGGCTTACCAGCGAATATGCCAATTGCACAAACAGATATAAATGACTCGCTCCTACGTCGCCAAAAAGGGCACGGTAGAGGGAAGCGAATGCAAATAGAGAAAGATTTAGTAGATATAGTAGGTGGTGTTCGCCACGGTTACACATTGGGATCTCCTATCGCTTTAGTTGTTCACAATGATGATTTTAAACACTGGATCGATGTTATGGGCGAAGATCCTGTTCCAGAGGATCAACATATTCGTCGTGTTGTCACACGTCCACGTCCAGGACATGCTGATTTAAATGGAGCAATAAAATACGGTCATCGTGACATGCGTAATATTTTAGAGCGTTCATCAGCTAGAGAGACAACAGCAAGAGTAGCAGCGGGTGCTGTAGCGAAGACTTTATTGAAAAATTTAGATATTAATATTGTTGGCTATGTAAAAGAAATTGCTGGTATTAAAGCAGAAGAAAAACCAGATTTATCAATAGAAGATAAGATTCGTATTTCTGAAGAATCTCCTGTACGATCTTTAGACGAAGTGGCAGGGAAACAAATGATGGATGCTATTGACCAAGCGAAAAAAGATGGTGATTCTATCGGCGGTGTATGTGAAGTAGTAGTGGAAGGTTTACCGGCAGGCCTTGGTTCTTATGTTCATTATGATCGAAAATTAGATGGACGTATTGCAGGTGCAGTTCAAAGCATTAATGCTTTTAAAGGTGTAGAATTCGGACTTGGTTTCGAAGCAGCCCGAAATAATGGTAGTGATGTACATGATGAAATATTATGGTCGGAAGAAAGAGGTTATTACCGCAGAACAAATCGCTTAGGTGGTTTTGAGGGTGGTATGACGACAGGTATGCCAGTCGTTGTAAAAGGTGTAATGAAACCTATCCCTACATTGTATAAGCCATTACAAAGTGTTGATATCGAGACAAAAGAACCATTTAACGCAAGCATTGAACGTTCTGATTCATGCGCAGTTCCAGCAGCTGCTGTAGTAATGGAGCATGTTGTTGCGTTTGAAATTGCTAAAGCAATCTTAGAACAATTCCCAAATGATCAATTTCCTAAATTGAAGGAAGCAATGGAACAATACCGTGAGGAAATAAGGAGCTTCTAAATGCATAAACAGACGATAACTACTAGTACTAATCAATATGATGTTGTGGTAGGTGATGACTTATTAAGTACGTTATATACGTATTTACCCAAAGCATATCAACACATATTAGTAGTAACAGACTCTGTTGTAAATGAGTTATATACGGAAAAAGTATTAACTCATTTACCTGATAGTGCAAAAGTTTCTGTTCATGTTGTTCCAGCGGGAGAAGCATCAAAAAGCATGGAGCAATACAGTGAACTATTGACAGAGGCGATTGTTCAACAGTTAGACCGTAAATCACTAATTATTGCGCTTGGTGGCGGAATGATTGGTGATTTAGCTGGTTTTGTTGCATCTACCTATATGCGTGGTATTGATTATATTCAAGTGCCAACAACTATTTTAGCTCATGATAGTAGTGTCGGTGGAAAAGTAGCAATCAATCATCCTGAAGGAAAAAATTTGATTGGGAGCTTTTATCCACCACAAGCTGTTATCTATGATGTATCAACATTGCAATCATTACCTGATAAAGAGATTCGTTCAGGCTATGCAGAAGTAGTAAAGCATGGTTTTATTAGTAATCGAGCTTATTTGGATGATGTGTTGAAGACAGATTTAACTACCCAAATTGACCCTATAGTAACGACAGAGCATTTGCAAAAAGGCATTGCCGTAAAAGCTAGTGTTGTGGAGAGGGATGAGAAAGAATCCAATATAAGAAAATATTTAAACTTTGGTCATACGTTAGGTCATGCAATTGAATCTGAGTTAGGATACGGGCAGATAACGCATGGAGAAGCAGTAGCAATCGGGATGTTATTTGCTATAAGAGTTAGCGAATATAAATTCAAGATCAGCTTGCCATATGATGCATTTTATCGTTGGTTGTCAGCAAATAATTATCCTTTACAGCTACCTGCAATACCACTAGAAAAACTAGTAGAGCGAATGAAAATAGATAAGAAATCTGAAAATAGTACGGTACAATTAGTACTACTTAAAGAAATAGGTGAACCTACATCAGAAAACATTTCAGATGAGGAGCTTACCGATCTTTTGGAAAAATTCATGGGAGAGTTGGGTTCAGAATGATAAGAGGTATACGGGGAGCAACAACAGTTAATAGCAATGATGCGGACGAAATCGTTGCAGCAACGAAGGAAATGATCGAAACAATGGCAGCGAAGAATGAAGTAGATCCAGAAACGATCGCTTCCGTCATCATTTCTGTCACGCCAGATTTAAACGCTACATTTCCAGCAAAAGCTTTACGCTTGATTGATGGATGGAAATACGTCCCTGTTATGTGTATGCCAGAAATAAATGTTCCTGGTAGCTTACCGAAGTGTATTCGCGTTATGATGACTGTTAACACACCCAAATCTCAAAAAGAAATAGAACATGTATATGTAAATGACGCGATAAAATTACGACCTGATTTAATAGAGGAACAGGAATAAATAGAGGGGGTTATATCTGTGCAGGCTAAACAAGTATTGAAGGGAATGACTCCCTATACACCGGGAAAACAAATTGAAGATGTAAAAAAAGAATTTGGATTAACGAAAATTGTTAAATTAGCTTCTAATGAAAACCCGTACGGTTATTCTGGTAAAGTAAAAGAAGCAATTCCAACGATGATTGACCATCTTGAAATTTATCCAGATGGTTATGCGGCACAATTACGTGATAAATTAGCAACTACATTAGGGGTAGACGAGAAACAATTAGTTTTCGGTTGTGGTTCAGATGAAATCATTGATTTTATTTGCCGTTCTTATTTAGAAAAAGGAACAAATACGGTAATGGCAACACCTACTTTTCCTCAGTATAAGCACAATGCATTAATTCAAGGTGCTGATATTGTGGAAGTTCCTTTATTAGAGAGTGGTTATCATGATCTAGAAGCGATGCTAGAAAAAGTGAATAAACAAACACGAGTAGTGTGGTTGTGCTCTCCGAACAATCCAACTGGTTCTTTAATAAGCTGTGAGCAGTTAGTTCATTTTCTCGATACATGTCCAAGCGATGTATTAGTTGTATTAGATGAGGCTTATTATGAATACATTGAACGAGAGAAAGATCCAGATAGTATTAGCTTAGTATCGACTTACAATAATTTAGTAGTATTACGCACATTCTCAAAAGCATATGGCTTAGCTAATTTGCGTGTTGGATATGGCGTTGCCTCAGAAGAAGTAGCGACCTACTTAAACATAACTCGTGGACCTTTTAATACGACTTCTATTTCTCAATTATCTGCTAGTATAGCTTTAGATGACGAAGCGTTTATTCAACATAGCTATGAAGAAAACGTAAAAAATAAACAAACATTCATGGATGAATGTAAAGCATTAGGATTAGATTATTATGATTCAGAAGGAAACTTCTTATTCGTAAAACTACCTACGTCAGGTGATGCTCTGTTTGAGTATCTAATGACAAAAGGATTTATTGTTCGTTCTGGAGAAGCTTTAGGCCATCCGAATGGTGTTCGTATTACCATTGGTTCAGCTGAGCAAATGAAGGAATTAGCAGCTCATATGAAAGAATTTTTAGCAGCAAACTAAAAGGAGAGTAAGTCGTGGAACAAACGGTTTTAGTGGCAGGTCTCGGATTAATAGGAGGCTCACTTGCTTTAAATATAAGAGAAAACAAACAAGTGCGATTAATTGGGTATGATTCTAGTTACAGCACGCTAGAATATGCCAAAATGAATAGAATAGTGGATGAAGCGTACAGTGATTTCGCTGAAGCAGTTATACAAGCTGATGTTTGTATATTAGCTGCACCAGTATCTGTCACTGTAGAACTTATCCATCAATTAAACAGCCTCACGTTAAATAAAAAAATCATTGTGACAGATGTAGGCTCTGTTAAAGGACCGATTATGGAGGCAGCGAATGAGTTAGATTCACCATCTATCGCGTATATTGGCGGGCATCCAATGGCTGGTTCACATAAGAAAGGTATACAAGCAGCTAAGAAGCATTTATTAGAGAATGCCATTTATGTTCTTTCACCAACAGATAGTGCATCAACGGAAGACGTACAAAGGTTACAAGCGCTTTTAATTCCAACAAATTGTAAGTTTGTCCTATTAGATCCAGAAGAGCATGATGAAATGACAAGTGTTATTTCACATTTTCCCCATCTAATCGCTTCATCTCTTGTGCATCAGGCAAGAAGTTGGCAAAAGACACATCCATATATTCACAAACTTGCTGCAGGAGGTTTTCGCGATATTACGAGGATTGCGTCTAGTAACCCATTAATGTGGAGAGATATTTTCTTTCAGAATCGTTCTAAAATGAGTAGACTGTTGGAAGACTGGATTCAAGAAATGAAACACTTGAAAGAATTAATTGATACGGGTGAAAAGACACAGATCCAGCAATATCTAGAGCAAGCTCGAGAGTATCGAGATGGATTGGACACAAGAAAGCAAGGGGCCATTCCTTCCTATTATGACCTGTATGTAGATATATTTGACCAACCTGGTGCTATTTTGAAAGTTATTGAGATTTTAGCCAACCATGATATCAGTATTAAAAATATTGAGATTTTGGAAATTAGAGAAGGTATTACAGGTGTCTTGCGTTTAAGTTTTCAGAACAAGAATGATCAAGAACTTAGCCAAGCAATCTTGAAGAAAAATCACTATGATACAGTGATAGAAGAATAGGAGATGGATATTTTGTCGCAAAAAGTACTTGCATATGGCAATAAGCCGCTTACTGGACAAATGTCAGTTCCAGGTGATAAATCGATTTCACATAGGGCAGTTATGTTTGGTTCGTTAGCTAAAGGAGAAACAAATATAACGAATTTTTTGGCCGGTGAGGATTGTTTATCGACTATCGCTGCTTTCCAAGCGATGGGAGTTCAGATAGACCGAAATGAACATACCGTGTCGATTAAGTCCAACGGAATAAGTGGGTTAACGGAGCCGTCTCAACCAATTGATTTAGGCAATTCAGGCACAACAGCCCGTCTTTTAATGGGAATCTTGGCAGGCTTACCGTTTCATTTTACGCTGTTTGGTGATGCTTCTTTATCTAAACGACCAATGGATCGAATTGCCAATCCTTTACGTGAAATGGGAGCAACAATTGATGGACGTGATAACGGCAGACTGTTACCGATGTCAGTAAGGGGAGGGAAATTATCTCCGATTGACTTTAAACCGCCTGTGAAAAGTGCTCAAGTAAAATCAGGTGTGCTATTAGCAGGTCTATTAACGGATGGTGTTACAACGGTCGAGGAAGTGATCAAAACACGTGATCATACGGAAAATATGTTGAAAGCCTTTGGTGCTAATATTGAGGTAGAAGGTACAAAAGTTACAATTGAAGGTAATCAACCTTTAACAGGTTGTGATATCGAAGTACCTGGTGATATATCTTCTGCTGCCTTTTTCTTAGTAGCCGCCGCTATTTCAGAAGCTAGTAATATAACAATCGAAAATGTTGGCTTGAATCCTACAAGAACAGGGATTATTGATGTATTAGAGCTGATGGGTGTTACAATTACTGTTGAAGAAAAAAGAACAGTTGGTGGTGAGCCAATCGGTGATATTACAGTAAAAGCTTCTAATGTGAAAGGTGCCGAAATTGAAGGGGACATTATTCCAAGAATTATTGATGAAATTCCGATTATCGCTTTACTTGCCACTCAAGCAACGGGACAAACAGTGATTAAAGATGCAGAAGAATTGCGTTTTAAGGAAACCGATAGAATAGCATCTGTTGTACAAACGTTAACTACATTAGGTGCGACAATTACTGGTACGAAAGATGGCATGATTATTGAAGGAAATACAAACCTACATGGTGGTGTGACGCAATCATTTGGAGATCACCGGATTGGTATGATGATCGCTGTTGCATCCTTACTAACAGATGAAGAAATCGAATTGCATGACCCAGAATGTATTGCTGTTTCACACCCAACATTTTTCGAAGATTTAGATTCATTATTAGACAACTAAATAATAGTCAGTGGTTAGGATGTTACGATGGCTGGATAGAGTTTGGTGGTTAACTGTACTCGCTCCAGCCATTTTTTTATCACGCTGCAAACTTCGGTAGAAATCCCTCTTAGTTGCTGGATTTAATGTTATCATTTAAGATGGTACATATAGATGTAGATGTGAAAAGAAAGGTTGAAAATATTGAATACTATAGAACAAGCAATTGAATTAATCCATGCTGGTGAAGTAGAAGAAGCATTAAGTTTACTTAATAGAATAGCTAAGACAGCAGATATAGATACTAAATTAGAAATCTCCCAAATTTTTATGGAGCTAGGTAACCAAGACCTAGCAGAGGTTCTTTTAAAAGAAATATTAGAGTTAGAACCAGGTAATAGTGATGTGAAGTTATTTTTAGCAGACATCCGAATAGATGATAATAAAGATGAAGAAGCAATTGAATTGTTAAATGAGATTGAAGAAGGAGACGAAAACTATCTTCAAGCATTAGTACAACTAGCAGACTTATATCAAGCGCAAGGGTTGTTTGAGGTAGCAGAAAGAAAATTACTAGTCGCAAAGAATCTGGCTCCAGAAGAAATGATTATTGATTTTGCCCTTGCAGAATTATCCTTCTCATCTGGTGAATATCATAAATCGATTATCTATTATGAAAAAATAAAAGAGAAACAAGATGAAGTTGCAGGTGTTAATATAGCCAGTAGACTAGCGGAAGCCTATGCATTAAATGGGGAGTTCGAAGCATCCCTTGACTACTATCAAAATCTAGATACAACAGACCCTGAAACACTTTTCCGTTATGGCTTTCTTGCTTTTAAATCAGAACGTTATGAAATAGCGATTCATGCGTGGGAAAATTTATTGGAAGAAGAGTTAGAATATCCTTCTGTTTATTTATATTTAGCGAAGGCGTATGAAGAAGAAGGACTAATAAATGAAGCATATGAGACGGGAAATAAAGGGGTAGAAATGGACCCATTTAATAAAGAGATGTGGTTAACAGCTGGTAAAATATCACTGAAGGCTGGCGCAACGGAAAGGGCCTTTGAACAAGTAGAAAAAGCTATTTCGTTAGATAATGAATACCAAGAAGCATTGTTATTCTTAGTGGAAACATATAAAAAACAAGGTGATTATGATCAAATCATCGATTTATTAACAAAACAAATTAATATTGAGCAATTAGATGGTATATTCTTCTGGGAACTTGCGAAAGCATATAATGAGGAAGAAGACTACAAACAGGCATTAAATGCCTACCAAAATGCATACAATAAAATTAAGCAAGATACTGATTTCTTGAAGGATTACGGGTACTTTCTAGTTGAAGAAGGGAGGATAAATACGGCACTACAAGTATTGGAAGAATATCTGATTTTAGAACCATCTGATTTTGATATTAGACAATATACGGAGCGGTTAAAGGATCAAAATAATGATACTCTCTTGTAGATGGAGGGGAAGTGAATTTGGAAACGTCAATTCGTGTAGAGGATAAAAAATCGTTTATTCAGTGGTTTCTAGACAATTATCAAATGAAAAAGAGAGAAAGTGTTTGGATTTTAAATTATTTAATAAACCATGAACAACTATTGAAGCATGTTCATTTTGTATTGGAAGCTCGTTTTTGCCCTCGAGCAATGATTATATCCACTCATTGCTCGAAGGAAATTGCTTTTCGATTCTATAAGAAACATATTGTAACCACTGACGCTGATAAATCATTTCATGATATCCGACTACATGCAAAAGAACCTATATATATTCAGCTAAACTTTAAGGATTCTAAACAAAGCATTCCATATATGAAAGTATTAGAGGATAATCCATTTATTCCAGATGACTACTTTTTAACGAAAAGCGAAAAAAAATTAGCGGAGGAATGGCTGGAATACTCCTTGTATGAATATAAAAAGGAAATGCTACTTAAAAATATCAACCAAGCGCTAGATGAAAAGAATCAAGAATTATTCGAGAAATATTCTGAACAATTGAAGAAATTAGAAGCATCCTATATTATTAAGAGTGAATAGAAAACGGAAGCCCTACTACTGGGAGTTTCCGTTTCTTTTTTCTAGTTTACTTAACATTATTAGTCCTAAAAACATATGAAACCGTTGTATACCTAGTTTGAGGATCAAAAAAGTGGTGTGAACCAAACAAGGAACATATAGAGAAAACTATTACTACATTATAAATAGCATTGGAGGATGGATATAGATGAAGTGGAAAAAAGATGATGTGAAGCTATTCTTTCAAGAGAAGGAATATATTGATACACTTTGTATCCCGCTTGTACCAATTGATTTATCAAGCGAGCACGAAGCAACTAAGTTAGCGGACCAAGCTACAACATTACAGATCATGACAGATGAATTAGAACGTAATTTTACGGGTAGAATAATGATAAGTCCGGCTTATACATATGTACGAACTGGCGATTATGAGAAGGAAAGTATTCATCTCAATCAATGGACAAGCCTTTTTTCTAATCAACATTTTAAACATGTTTTCTTACTTACTTATGATGTTAATTGGAAAAAAAATGAGCAATTACTTGACCAACAGTTATTGTGGTTAACACATACTACGATAGACGATTATCAATCTAGCGAGACGAAAAAATGGGTAAATAACCAAGTTGCACAAATAAGTGAACTAATTAGAAGTTATTGGTGATTGGTAATCTTTACAGAAAATAGATATTATAGATGACATTTTATTGACCGTAACTTTAGTTTGCGCTATCATTAAATTGTCCTAGTAATATTATTGAGAGTTTTTAATCCATGAAGTCGGAGTATGTGTAGAGGGGGGTAAGTGATGTCAGACAAAAAACAGCAAGTTTCCCGTCGTCAATTTCTTAATTATTCACTAACAGGTGTTGGCGGTTTCATGGCTGCTAGTGTGCTAGCACCTATGATTCGTTTTGCAGTGGACCCTGTATTGCAAGCGAGTACAGATGGTGATATGCAACCAGTTGTTGATGTGTCAGAAATTACGGAAGAACCACAACGATTTGATTGGACTTTCGAACAAGTTGATGGCTGGTATACGTCTAACGCGACACATAGTGCTTGGGTTTATAAAGATGAAAACGGCGACATAGTAGCGCTCTCACCAACTTGTAAACACTTAGGTTGTGCCGTAAACTGGGCGGGTAATCCAGATTATCCGGATCAGTTTTTCTGTCCGTGTCATGATGGACGTTACTACAAAAATGGTTTAAACGTTCCAAACACGCCACCAAGTGCTGCACTAGATTTATATGAATTCGAAGTGAGAGAAGGAACGTTATATCTAGGAAGCCCTGTTGAAAATCCAGTTGAGAAGGGAGGAGCATAATAGATGTTACAAAAGGTATATGACTGGATTGATGATCGAGTGGATATTACACCACTTTGGAGAGATATTGCTGACCATGAAGTACCAGAACATGTGAATCCCGCACATCATTTTTCTGCATTTGTTTATTGTTTTGGTGGCTTAACGTTCTTTGTAACCGTCATCCAAATCTTATCAGGGATGTTTTTAATGATGTACTATGTACCTGATATTGAAAATGCTTGGCGCTCTGTCTATTATCTACAAACACAAGTAGCACATGGGCAAATAGTTAGAGGAATGCACCATTGGGGAGCTAGTGTCGTCATAGTAATGTTGTTTTTACATACGTTGCGCGTGTTCTTCCAAGGGGCTTATAAGAAACCTCGTGAGTTAAACTGGATGGTAGGTGTACTGCTATTTTTTGTTATGCTTGCTCTAGGATTAACTGGTTACTTATTACCGTGGGATAATAAAGCATACTTTGCAACCGTTGTAACACTTGAAATTGCAGAAGGAGTTCCTTTCATTGGAGAAATGGCCAAAACACTATTAAATGGTGATCCATCGATTGTAGGAGCCCAAACTTTAGCTAGATTCTTTGCGATTCATGTGTTCTTCTTACCAGCAGCATTATTCGTGTTGATGGCTATTCACTTTATCATGATTCGTAAACAAGGTATTTCTGGTCCGCTATAGAATATAGCTAACGAAGGAGGGATAGCAGTGAAACGAGGTAAAGGAATGAAGTTTGTTGGTGATTCGCGTGTTACCGCTGACAAACAGAAGTTTATTCCGAAAGATTATTCGGAATACCCTGGTCGAACAGAAGCGTTTTGGCCAAACTATTTACTAAAAGAATGGTTAGTAGGTGCTGTGTTCTTAGTAGGCTTTTTATGTTTAACTATCGCACACCCTGCTCCACTTGAAAAAATGGCCGATCCGACAGATACTAGTTACTTACCATTACCAGACTGGTACTTCTTATTCTTATATCAATTATTAAAGTATAAGTTTGCGAGTGCTGAGTTTTTTGTTTTAGGTGCTATTGTTATACCTGGTCTAGCATTTGGAGCACTTTTCCTAGCTCCTTTCTTAGACAGAGGAGAAGAAAGGCGCCCACATAAAAGACCGATTGCGACTGGTTTAATGCTTTTAGCTTTCGTTGCAGTTTTTTGGTTAACATATGAAGCGGCAGCCCATGTTGATTGGGAAGAAAAAGCAGAAAATAATCAACCAGAGTGGCCAGATGACCAAGTTGCCATTGATATTGATGAATCTGATCCAGCGTTTGCCTTATATGAGGAAAACAGTTGTCTGAATTGCCATGGTGGAGATCTAAGTGGTGGGGCAGCTGCGCCAAGTTTAATAGGTATTGATTTGGATGCTGAAGAGATTAAAGATATTGCAGTTAATGGTATTGGTGAGATGCCAGCTGATCAATTCCAAGGTAGTGACGAAGAGTTAGATCAATTAGCAGAATTTATTGTTTCGGTAAACGAACAAGCTGAAGCAGAAGAATAAATGAAAGCCTCGCTTACTTTTTATAAGTATAAGCGAGGCTTTTTATCAATCTGTTAAATGAGCAAAATATGAGAAAGATTACAGTTGAGACTTTATTCTCTGTTTTGTTTTGCTATATAATAGCTAGTATGTTATTGGTTGTAAAAAAACATACAGTGTTGTTGTAGAAAGGGGAAACGAGTTGCATAAATTATTGTTTCATCCATATTTTATGGTCTTTTTATTTATTGTTAATTTTTTAGGAACTATTTATGGTTACGTGTGGTATGGTGGTCAGTTAAGTCAAACACCAATGCAGTTCCTACTATTTGTTCCTGATAGCCCAACAGCAAGTTTATTTTTTACCATTTTCCTATATTTTAATTTAAGAGGAAAACAAGTACCGTTAATAGAAGCGTTGGCATTCACCTCTCTTGTAAAATATGGGGTTTGGGCGGTTGTGATGAATCTTTTAACACTATACATAAATGGAGACTTAAGCTGGCAAGGCTATATGCTGATTGCTTCACACGGTGCAATGGCTATTCAGGCTTTTTTATATGCGCCACTTTACCAGATAAAACTCAAGCATTTAGCAATTGCAGCAGTTTGGTTATTACATAATGAAATAATTGATTACGTATATGGAATGATGCCTATTTATGGTAGTTTGACGGATTACCAGGATCATATTGGTTACTTTACATTTTGGCTTTCCGTTATGACTATTTTTACGGTTTATATGGTGTCTGTTAAGAAAAATATACGAGAATTATAAGTTGTATAAAGTGGGACTTCCATCTTGAAATGTGGATATTACGGATGTTTGCGCCGTGATAAAGGGAAGAATAATGCATAACTACACCGTTTTTTTCATACATTTTAGAAAAGAAAGATGGAAGAAGGGGTAGTTGTGCGAACTTTATATAAATTCTTTCTTATGTTCATTTTCATAATCATACAAGCTTTTTTTGTGATGAATGTGTCGGCAAACAGTGATGAGCATTATATGTACACGATTGAACGATTAGTACAGGAAGAGCGCTACCATGTTGCTGAGCAATTAATGAAACAACATCAAACAAGTATTATCCAACAAGCTGGAGAAGAAAAAGATACGTATGCGCCGATTTTAGAGGAATATTTATTAAATAGCTTGAACATGTTGGCAGACCCAAATGCAACACATGCAGAAAAACAATTAGTAGTACAACAAACCGTCATTTTATGGGATGCTATGACAACAAAAACAGCCCCGCTTTGGACGACATGGAAGACTGAATTGGAAAGAAAAATGGAAGGTATGCTAGGTAAATCAGAAATCAGTCAAGCAGAGATGGATGAGCTTATTTATTATGTAGAAGTTATTTCTCCTGTAGTTAAATTACACTTAACAAGTGAAAAGTACAAACAATACGAAGAGAGCATACAAGTTATAACAAACACTCATCCGACTAATGATCAGGCGGAGTTAGAAGAGACTTTTTCACAAATAGCTAAACTTTCGATAGATTCCATGACAAACGCTAATGCTCATTACACAAAATGGTTAATCGGTATAGTCTTTACATTTATTTTCCTGAGTTTATCGTACGTTGCTTGGGCAAAATATCGTGCAGAATATTCACGATCATAAAAATTGACACCATGTTGTTTTTTGACTAAAATTGACCTTGGATAGATGTTTGATTTGGAGGTATGAAAGATGCTTACTTATTTAATTTACATTGCGATTTTGCTTATTGTTCCATTTTGGGCACAATCAAAAGTGAAAAGCACGTACAAAAAATATTCGCAAGTAATGAATGCAAATATGGTTACAGGTGCACAAGTAGCTAGAAAAATATTAGATGATAACGGTTTATACCATGTTAGAATCGAAGAAGTAAATGGTATGCTCTCTGATCACTACGATCCACGCAGTAAAGTAGTACGTTTATCCAGTAATAACTATCACGGTTATTCTGCTGCAGCTGCCGCAATTGCGGCACATGAGGTAGGTCATGCGATTCAAGATGCTGAGTCCTATGCGTTCTTACGTTTTCGTCATGCATTAGTGCCGATTGCTGGTTTAGGTGATAAAATGTCGTTTATCTTCATTATTGGAGGTATCGTGCTTAATGCAATGGGATTAGTGCTTGTTGGGGTAATCTTTATGTCATTTGCTGTATTGTTCCAACTTGTTACATTGCCTGTCGAATTCGATGCGTCCAACCGGGCTATGACTCAATTAGTCTCCAGTGGCATTATACGTAATGATGAAGAACGTCAAACGAAAAAAGTATTAAATGCTGCAGCATTAACATATGTTGCGGCGGCATTAGTAGCAGTTGCAGAGTTAATTCGATTCGCTTCCATCTTTTTACTTGCAAATGATGATTAAGATTCAATAAGATGAAAGACAGATGTATAAATACATCTGTCTTTTTAGTTTAATAATGGAGGTACTTAGATGTATAATAAAGATACTATGCAAGATATGCAGAAGAGAGTAGAGCAGTACATATCACAATTTAAAGAAGGCTACTTTTCACCATTAAGTATGATGGCTCGTTTTACAGAAGAAATTGGTGAACTAGCACGTGAGGTTAATCATCAATATGGCGAAAAACCGAAAAAGTCTACAGAAGATGAAAACACGATAGAGGCTGAATTAGGTGACTTACTATTTGTGATGATATGCTTTGCTAACTCACAAAACATTAGTTTAAGTGAAGCTTTTGAGAAAACGATGTCGAAAATTGAAACAAGAGATAAAGATCGTTGGACAAGAATAGAAGAGCAGGAGGAAAACAATGAATAAAATAAAAGTAATTGTGGCAGGACCGAGAGGGAAAATGGGAAGTGAAGCATTACGAATGATTGAAAAACAAGAGGACTTAGAATTAGTTGCTTGTTTAGATCATAAATATGAAGGTAAACAAGTGAAAGAATTTGAGGAACTACCTAATTTAGATGCAACGATTTATACGGACGTTGAAGCATGTTTTCAAGCGGTAGAGGCTGACGTATTAGTGGATCTAACGACACCTGAATACGGATATTTACATACTAAAACAGCGATCAACTATGGAATAAGACCAGTGGTTGGTACTACAGGATTTACAGATGAACAGTTAACAGAATTAACCGATTTAGCAGAAGAGAAGGGAATCGGAGTAATTATCGCTCCTAACTTTGCGTTAGGCGCGGTATTGATGATGCAGTTCGCGAAGTGGGCAGCAAAATACTTCCCAGATGTAGAAATTATCGAAAAGCATCATGATAACAAGTTAGATGCACCCTCTGGAACAGCGATAAAAACAGCCGCACTTATTAAAGAAGTAAGGGAAACCAAAGTACAAGGGCATCCAGATGAAGAAGAAACAATAGCTGGTGCAAGAGGTGCTGATGTTGACGGTATGAAGATTCACAGTATGCGTTTACCAGGTTTAGTTGCACACCAAGAGGTAGTTTTTGGCTCAATTGGTGAGAATTTAACGATTAAGCACGATTCGTTTCATCGACAATCGTTTATGACAGGGGTTAAATTGGCAATTGATCAAGTAATGAAACTAGATATTCTAGTTTACGGATTAGAAAATATATTAGAATAGGGAGAGAGTCTAATGAACATCGCACTCATTGCACATGATAAGAAAAAGGACGATATGGTGAATTTTACTACTGCGTATACAGCTATATTAAAAAAACATACGCTTTATGCAACGGGAACGACTGGAAAAAGAATCAATGAAGCTACTGGACTAGATATTCAACGTTTTGAATCAGGACCACTTGGTGGAGATCAACAAATAGGGGCTAAAATTGCCACAAATGAAATGGATCTGATTATCTTTTTCCGTGATCCATTAACTGCACAACCACATGAGCCTGATATTAGTGCACTGATGCGCTTGTGTGACGTATATCAAATACCACTTGTAACCAATGTAGGTGGTGCAGAAGTATTGATAAGAGCGCTTGATGCAGGATTTTTTGAATGGCGTAGTTTACAAGGATAAAATGAGACTTCAATCAGTGGGAGTGTTAGTGCCCACTGATTGTTAGCGAAACTTATCAGAAAGCTAGCCTCCGTTTATCTCCATCTGTTTTAAATGAAACCTTGAAGTGTGGAGTTTTATGGACGTTTGCACAATGATAAATTAGAGATTGGGGCTTTACCACATGCTTAAAATAGGAATTATTTGTTATCCATCTGTTGGTGGATCAGGAATCATTGCCACAGAGCTTGGCAAAATGCTAGCTAAACAAGGACATGAAATACATTTCATTACATCGAGTATCCCTTTTCGGTTGAACTCGTTAGAGCCAAATATTTATTTCCATGAAGTGGAGTTTACGCATTATCCAGTATTTCAATACCCACCATATGATTTAGCTTTAGCAACAAAAGTAGCGGAAGTAATTGATGCAGAGGAACTAGATATTATTCATGCTCATTACGCTGTACCACATGCGATCTGCGCTATATTAGCTAAACAGATGGCGAAACATTCTGTGAAAATTGTCACAACTCTACACGGAACAGATATTACTGTGCTAGGGATTGATCTTAGTTTGAAGAAAATGATTCAATTCGGCATAGAACAATCAGATGCAGTAACAGCAGTATCTAACAGCTTAGCAAACCAAACAAAGGATATGCTACAGATAGAACGTCCGATTCAAACCGTTTATAATTTCGTGAACGAATCAGAGTACAAAAGAGCGGACAATACTGAATTAAAAAGAAAATTTGGGATAAAAGAAGAAGAGAAAGTACTCATACATATATCTAATTTCCGTAAAGTGAAAAGGCTAGAAGATGTTGTACGAACATTTGCAGGAGTCTATAAAGAGATTCCTTCTAGACTTTTACTAGTTGGAGATGGACCTGAGTATAATCGCATTTATGAACTTGTCCGAGAATTGCAATTAGAAAATGTTGTACATTTTTTAGGCAAGCAAAAAAATATACCGTCATTACTGTCAATGGCTGATATAAAACTATTACCTTCCGAAAAGGAAAGCTTCGGATTAGTATTGTTAGAAGCAATGGCTTGTGGTGTACCGTGTATCGGATCCAATATTGGTGGTATACCTGAAGTAATAGAAGATGGCGTGACAGGCTATATTGAAGAACTAGGTGATGTAGAACGGTTTGTAGCGCGAGCGATAGAGTTATTGCGTGATACATCTAAATGGCAACAATTTTCTATTCATGCAAAAGAAAGAGCAATGCAACGTTTCTCTTCTGATCAAATTAGAAAAGAATATGAAGCAATTTACACAGAAGTGTTAGGTGAATAAAAATGAGTAGGCAGTTATTTCGGTTAGCTCAGCAAGTTGTTCAACAAATCAAAGACCATGGATTTCAAGCATATATTGTTGGTGGGGCAGTTCGAGATTTGATTCTAGACAGAGCTGTAGATGATATTGATATTGCCACATCAGCACATCCAGACGATATAATGAATATTTTTTCGAAGGTTATTCCTACTGGGATTGAGCATGGAACGGTTATGGTAAGGCATCAACATGAATCTTTTGAAGTAACAACATTTCGAACGGAATCAAATTATAGTGATTTTAGGCGACCAGATAAGGTTGATTTTGTTACTAATTTAAATGAAGACTTGGCACGAAGAGATTTTACGATGAATGCTATTGCTATGGATCAATCACTACAATTAGTTGATCCCTATCAAGGTAGACAAGCAATTGAAGAAAAAATAATACGAACTGTTGGTGATCCACGTGACCGCTTTTTGGAAGATCCATTAAGAATGATGCGTGCTATTCGCTTCCAAGCACAATTAGGATTTTCGATCGATAGTCAGGCACTTACTGCAATTACAGAGAATGGTTCATTGTTAGCGAAGATTGCAGTAGAGCGTGTCGCAATGGAATGGGAGAAAATGTTGAAGGGGAGCTTCTTTGAACAAGCACAGAAATCGTTACTGACTACAAAACTTATCAACCATCTCCCGCTATTTTCGAAAGATTTAAAAACAGTTGATATATTTAGGGATATAGATAAACGATTCTCTTCTTTTGCAGAATTCGTGGCTTATATGTCATTGAAATCCGCTGAGCAATCAGTAGCAAGCTGGGTAAAAGAATGGAAGCTATCTAATCGCATTAAAAAGGACAGTAAATTATTAGAACAGCTTATTGTGACATATCGTCAAGAGTCAGTTGAGTGGGTTGTATACCAACTACCTGCACATCTTATTGTGCCGTTTTCTAATTTATGTTGCACAATTGAAAATGAAACGGTAACAGAAAAGGCGATAGATCAGACAAAAGCTAATTTAAGTATACAAACTAGAAAAGAGTTAGCGATTAATGGTACAGATATTATTTCTTGGTTCCCTAATAAAGAAAAAGGCGCATGGCTACAAGAATCACTACTTCAAGTAGAAAAAGCTGTTGTAGAAGGAAAACTGTCGAACACAAAAAATGAAATAAGAGAGTGGTTAACAAATGACAACAAATAAACGCCACGAATTGATTACTATTTTAGCTGAACAAGAAAATCAGTACATATCTGGCCAGGCTTTATCGGACATGTTACATGTTTCTCGTACTGCTATTTGGAAGCATATTAACGAATTAAAGAAAGATGGATATCAGTTTGAGTCGGTACCAAACAAAGGGTACCGATTAATTGCTAAATCGAACATATTAAATGAAAGTACGATAAAATGGGGGCTAAATACGAATTGGTTAGGACAGGCAATTGAATATAGGAAAGAAGTTCCCTCTACACAAGATCTTGCTCATGAATTAGCTAGAAAAGGAGCGGCACATGGTACAGTTGTGACAGCTGAACGACAAGTTGCAGGACGTGGTAGAATGGATCGGCGATTTGTTTCGGACCATGATGGTGGTATTTGGATGAGTCTTATTCTTAGACCTAATATTCCTCCATATCAAGCTTCACAAATGACATTATTTGTGGCAGTGACATTAGTAGATGTGCTAGAAAGAATAACTAACCAATCGATTAAGATTAAATGGCCGAATGATTTATTTATTAACGGTAAAAAACTGGCAGGTATTCTAACGGAAATGCAAGCTGAATTAGAAACAATTCAATATTTAGTGATTGGCTTTGGTATAAATGTTAATCAAGGTAAACAGGATTTTCCAAAGGACTTACAAGAAAAGACAACGTCACTTGGAATGGAAGCAGATTACAAGTGGGATAAGCTTATGCTCATCCAGGAAATATTACAAGAGTTTGAACTAGCATATGATCATTATCTGCAATCTGGCTTTGCCAACGTGAAAGAAAAATGGTTAAAGCATGCGTATAAATTAAATGAAACCATTCAGATTGCTACACCAAAAGAAGAATATACGGCTATTGTCAAGGGAATAACCGATGACGGAGCACTAATTGTTGAAAACAGTGAGCAGGAGAGGAAAACGATTTATAGTGCAGAAATCAAATGGTAGAAAAGGCTTAGACTTAAAAAGCAAACAATTGACGGCATTATAAATCCTGCTATGATTAAAGGAGAAAGCAAGACAAAAACATATCAACATTTACTGTCTAAAAGCGATAGTCTCACGTGAATGTAGACTTTCTGCCATTCTATTGATGATAAGTGCTGGCATAAGCTCCGACAAAACACTACGCTTTCTGCGGGTACGGCTTCAGCTAACTTTGTGAAGAAAACCACTTCACAAAGTGGATCTTCAGCTCGTACTGTTCCCGCAAGAGTCTTCGTGTTTTGTCTCCGCTATAGGATGCGTTCTACTGTTTGTAAGTGGAGATGCGATGATTCATTTCCAAAAGGAATGCGTTTAGTCAAAGGACATGTAACGTAAGTATTCCTCTCTCTTCTAATAGAGAATATAAACAAAGCGGAGTATTCTGACGTAGCGCCTGCCTACCACTCACTGGAACTAGAATGAGTGAGCGCATTTCATCGAATAGTTAACATGAATCAACGCAAACTCTCGCTTTTAGACATTGAAAGTAAAGATATGGAACCACATGGTAATTTTTTAGAATCGGGGATGATCCTTTTGCAAAAATATGTTGTAATCGATGTGGAAACGACTGGGCAATCCGCGTCAAAAGGTGACCGTATTATCGAAATAGCCTTAGTAGTTATTGAAAATAATCAAATAGTGAAAGAATATAGTCAGTTTGTCAATCCAGAAAAATCAATTCCACCGTTCATCACACAATTAACTTCTATAACAGATGAAGATGTGGAATCACAGCCTGTGTTTGCAGATATTGTGTCTGACTTTCGAGAGTTATTAACAGATGCGATCCTGGTAGCACATAATATTTCATTTGACATGACGTTTCTGAACGAAGAGCTCGAACGAGTGGGAGAAGAAAAGATTCAACCATATGTGGTGGATACGGTTGAATTATCAAGAATATTACTGCCCAAAGCACCAAGTTATAAATTAAACGAATTGGCTGAATATCTGAATATTAGCCATGATAATCCCCATCGAGCTATTTCGGATGCATTAGTAACGGCTGATTTGCTTATTTTGTTATTCAATAAATTGCAATCATTACCTGCTAATGTGATCGATCAATTATTAATGATAGCTAAGCCATTAAGAACTGATTTTGCTATATTATGTGATCAACTTACATTTCAGAATAGACGTCAAGATTTAGAGCAATTTAAAGGTTTATCAATCAAGAAAAGAGTAGATGATAGTACTCCAGATACAGAAATGGATATTGATTATTCTCAATTCTTAGAGAAAATGTATGGTGATACAGGAACATTGAGCAAAGCCTTTTCTCAATATGAAAAACGTGATGCACAAGTAATGATAAGCGAGAAAATATATGATCATTTTAAAATGAATAAACATATGTTGATCGAAGCAGAGACGGGATTAGGAAAGACAATTAGTTACTTGATACCGGCAATATATGAAGCATTACATGACCGTAATAGAGTAGTTATAAGCACAACTAATACGAACTTACAATCGCAGCTAATCGATCAAGATTTACAAAAGCTAGACATTCCTGTTAAGGTAGCTATCATGAAAGGGAAAAGTCATTATTTAAGCCTGCAAAATTTTGAACAATTCTACCATGATCCTCACTACCGTTCGTATCAAGATACGTTGTTAAAGGCAATGATTCTTGTCTGGTTAACAGAAACGACCACAGGAGATTTGGATGAAATTCAGTTTCCAATTGAAAAGCATCCGATTTTTTATCAAATTGTTGTGCAGAATGAGAGAATCAGTAAAGAATGGAAAGATTATTGCTTCTATCATCGCATGGTTCACAAAGCAAAAAATGCTTCTATCATCGTAACTAATCACTCGCTGCTAGCAATAGATATGCTAGCAGAAAAAGCTATTCTACCTGAATATAATCGACTTATTATTGATGAAGCACATCAATTAGAGCATATGGCAACCAATTATTTAGGCGATTCTTTAAGCTATTTTGAATTGACTGCTTTTTATCATCAATTAGAAAAAAATAACGCTAGCTATCAACCATTTCAGAGGCAACTTGATACAGTTAAGTTTGAAACAGATACAGTGTTTCGTCAATTATACCAGGCTGTGAAAGTAGAAAGTAAAGGACAGAAATCTGTTACTGATATTGGACGATTGAAATCTGTCTGGAAAAATGAACAAAGAGAAATCAATGATAGTATTTTCCGATTGCTTATGATGCTTCAGGATTTAGCAAAGTTATTACCTAATAATGAGTTAGAAGAACAACATCAAATAATGGAAATTAAAGATCTACTACGCCATTTATTAATTGAAGAAAATACGGAAGCAGTTACTTGGTTGGAGATTGACCAACAAGGTGCAGAAAATGCTGTATTTATTCAACAAGAACCTTTTTCAGTCAAAGAAACATTGCAGGAGCACCTATTTGCTAAAAGAGAGTCGATTATTTTAATTAGTGCAACGTTAACGATGAATCAATCCTTTCAGTACATGAAAGAAAGATTAGGACTTGATGCTGCAAAAACGAATGAATTGATTGTTGAAGAGTATTTTGATTATCGCAACAACGCAGAGTTATTAATACCAAATGATTTACCAGCTATTCAATACCCTAATAATGATCAATTCATTTATGCTGTTAATGAATCGATCATTTCATTGGCGGAGCAAACAGGTGGTAGGATGTTAGTGCTATTCACTTCATATGATATGTTGCGCAAGAGTTATTATATATTAAAAGAAACAGATTTATTATCAGAATATCGAATTATTGGTCAAGGAGTTACTACAGGTAGCAGGAATCGTCTAATTAAGCAATTTCAGGCTTTTGATAAATCCATTTTGCTAGGAACAAATGCGTATTGGCAAGGTATCGATATTCCAGGGAATGATTTAGCGTGCTTAGTAATTGTGAAATTGCCATTTCAATCACCACAGGATCCGGTTTATTTAAGAAAATCTGAGTATGTAAAACAACAAGGAAAAAACCCTTTTATGGAGCTTGCTTTACCACAGGCAGTGTTACAATTTAAACAAGGATTCGGTAGGTTGATGCGAAAAGATACAGATCGTGGTATGATATTTGTTTTTGATGATCGTATTATGACAAAGAAGTACGGTAAAACGTTCATTCAATCCATTCCAGAAATCCCTGTACACTACGAAAGCATGCAACAATTGCTAGGTCGTGTAAGTAAATGGTTCTGATAAACATGATATAATTGTGGCAACCTAACCTATATCTGATTATTAAATAGGAAGAGGTTGGTTCACATGATCAAACGTACAGGTAGCTTATTTTTCGTATTGTTGCTTTGGTGTTCACCATTGATGGCGATTACCAATGTTCCACCGCTCAATGAGAATGAATTAGATATGGTTTTTTTTAATGTTCCACACGGTGAAGCAAGCTTAATGACGAATCACCAAGGTAAACATATACTTGTAAACACAGCCTCTGAACGTAGCCAAAAACAATTATTTGAGCAATTAAGTAGTCTGCAAGTGGATAAAATTGAAACGATCATTATTACCAATCAATCTGAAGAATATACAGGTAACTTAGAATATTTTTTGGAACATTACCAAGTAGAAAGAGTAATTATCCCGGAAAATATGGTAATGAATAGACGTCATGTAGAAGTGGATAGTTGGAAACCAGAGAAACCATTCACCATATGGAATCAGCTTGATATTCAACCATTAGATGTGACGACTACTGGTGATATTTCTTTTTTAATGCGGTTTGGTGATGAATCGATTTTGTTTTTAAATGATGAAGATACAAAGGTCGAAGAAAGACTAATTCAACAAACTGGTGATATTGATATATTGAAAGTTGCTGCTTTTGGCAGTGGTAGTTCGCCTTCACAACGTTTTTTAGAACAAATTGATCCATATATGAGCATCATTTTTCCTAGTCAAACACATAAAATTAATGCTTCATTGATTGAACGCTTAAATGCAACATGGATAGATGTTTACTTTTTAAAACAGACTGGCACTGTATTTGTGCGACTTAATGAGGACGATTATGAAATTCTAAGCGAAAATAGCTCTGTTAGTTGATTTAATTATCGTTATTAGATAAAATTTATCATGTTCTAGTTGAAAAAATGCTGAAAGTCAATCAAAATGGGTACAAGAGTGTTTTTTTCATACTAAGGGAACAATGATGGTGATTTTTTATAAGTAAATGGCCGTTAGCCGGAGGTGTTTAAAATAAGCGAACCAAAAATTACAACATTGTCTACTGTACAATTGACGTATACGGATGATTTGTACAAAGTAGTCGATAGTCTAAATCGTACATTAAAGGAAGACAATCTTATGTTTGGACTAACATTAAGTGAGGAAAATAATGAAAAAGCTATATTCACCATTTATCGGACTTAATAAGTTGTTAGTGACTGTAACGATAGCGATTATTGTGCTCTTGGCTGCAATCACTTATTTTATTATTGTTTATCAAGATGCAATAAATAGTAAGACAGAATACTTTGATGAAATAACAGAATTAGTAAAGGAAAATACTTCTCTAAATGTTATACATAGCATTGAACGTTATCATGGTGACCAGTTATACTATGTAGTAGATGGTGAAACAGATGATAACGAAGCAGTTTTCACATTTGTTTACCAACCTGATAAAGATGAAGATAATAATGAAGACGAATGGGATTTTAAAGTCTTTAAAAAGGATGCGTTTTATTCAGAAGATACATTATTAGCTGAGTGGCAAAACAGATGTAGTGGTTGTGAATACTTGGGCTCTGAAATTGGTATTGATAATGACATACCAATTTTGGAAATTAAATATTTTGATAATCAGGACAGACTTGTCTATGAAAATGTAGTATTAAAAGATAAATCGCATTACCGTTTAACATTAAATCCATCATTTCAATAATAGAAAGGTGATTCAGACGTATGGAACTAGCAAATAGAGTGCAAACATTAACACCATCATCAACCTTAGCAATCACAGCGAAAGCGAAGGAATTAAAACAAGCTGGACACGATGTAATTGGTTTAGGTGCAGGTGAACCTGATTTCAATACACCTGAGCATATTTTAGCAGCTGCTTCTAAAGCAATGTATGATGGTTTTACTAAATATACACCTGCAGGCGGAACAGTGGAGTTAAAACAAGCTATCCAGACAAAAATGAAGCAAGACCAAGGCCTAGATTACGGATTAGATCAAATTATCGTAACAATTGGGGCAAAACATGGTCTATATACGTTATTCCAAGTTCTTTTAAATAAAGGCGACGAAGTTATTGTTCCTGCACCTTACTGGGTAAGTTACCCAGAGCAAATCAAGCTTGCTGAAGGAAATCCAGTAATTGTGGAGGCAAAGGAAGCTAATGAATTTAAATTAACACCCGATCAATTAGAACACGCAATTACTGACAAAACGAGGGCAGTTATTATTAATTCGCCAAGCAATCCTACAGGTGTTATGTATGAAAAAGAAGAATTAGAAGCTCTTGGCGAAATATGTTTAAAACATAACGTACTAATTGTTTCTGATGAAATTTATGAAAAATTAATCTATACATCAACTAAACATGTATCAATTGCTGAAATTTCACCAGAATTAAAAGAACAGACAGTTATTATTAATGGTGTGTCAAAGTCACATTCTATGACTGGATGGAGAATAGGTTATGCGGTAGGGAATCAACAAATAATTAAAGCAATGTCTAATTTAGCATCACATTCAACATCTAACCCAACATCGATCGCTCAGGTTGCAGCACAAGCTGCTTATGAAGGTTCTGCAGAGCCTGTAGAGGAAATGCGTCAAGCATTTAGTGAACGATTAGAGAAGTTATATGAATGGCTTGTTGCTATACCAGGAATCGAATGTGTGAAGCCGAAAGGTGCATTTTATCTTTTCCCTAATGTAAAAAAAGCTGTTGAAATGAACGGATTCAATACAGTAGATGAATGGGTAACAGCACTATTAGAAGAAGAAAAAGTTGCGGTAGTACCAGGTTCTGGATTTGGTGCGCCGAATAATATTCGCCTCTCCTATGCTATTTCATTAGAGCAATTAGAAGAAGCAGCGAAAAGAATGAAACGATTTGTTGAAAATCATCAATAAGTACGAAGGATTGTGGAGGAAATAGAATGAAAACAACGATTAATCAAGTAGCAAAATATCTTAATCAGGAGGTAACATTAGGAGTATGGGTTGCTAATAAAAGGTCAAGTGGAAAAATTGCTTTCTTACAGCTTCGCGATGGTACAGGGTTTATCCAAGGTGTTGTCGTAAAAGCTGATGTGTCAGAGGAAGCTTTCCAATTAGCAAAATCTGTTACGCAAGAGTCCTCTCTTTATGTAACTGGTACGATTGTAGAAGATACTCGATCACCATTCGGTTATGAAATGCAAGTGAAAAACATGGAAGTGATTCATGAAGCAACAGACTATCCGATTACACCGAAAGAGCATGGTACAGAGTTTTTAATGGATCACCGTCATTTATGGTTACGTTCTAAAAAACAACATGCTATTATGAAGATTCGTAATCAAATTATCCAAGCAACGTATAAGTTCTTTGAAAAAGAAGACTTTATTAAAGTGGATCCACCTATCTTAACAGGCTCAGCTCCAGAAGGAACAACAGAATTATTCCATACGCAATACTTTGATGAAGAGGCGTATTTATCACAAAGTGGACAATTGTATATGGAAGCAGCTGCTATGGCTCTTGGACGTGTGTTCTCATTTGGACCTACTTTTAGAGCGGAAAAATCTAAAACGAGAAGACATTTAATTGAATTCTGGATGATTGAACCCGAAATGGCTTTCGTTACGCATGAAGAAAGTCTAGAAATTCAAGAAAATTATGTACAGTACATTGTTGAATCGGTACTTGAAAATTGTCAATTAGAGTTGAAGACATTAGGTAGAAATGTAGAAACTTTAGAAAAAATTAAAGCACCATTCCCACGCATAACTTATGATAAGGCAATTGAATTACTAAAAGAAAAGGGCTTTACTGATATTGAATGGGGAGAAGATTTCGGTGCTCCGCATGAAACAGCTATTGCAGAAAGTTTTGATCAGCCAGTATTCATTACACATTATCCAAAAGACATTAAAGCATTTTATATGAAACCAGATCCAGAACGTGATGATGTCGTATTATGTGCAGACTTAATAGCTCCTGAAGGATACGGAGAGATTATTGGTGGCTCAGCTCGTATTGACGATTTAGCATTAATGGAGCAACGTTATGAGGAACATAGTCTTTCAGGTGACGCATATCAGTGGTATTTAGAACTAAGAAAATATGGTAGTGTACCACATGCCGGGTTTGGTTTAGGATTAGAACGTACTGTGGCATGGATTAGTGGTGCAGAGCACGTACGAGAAACAATTCCATTCCCAAGACTATTAAATCGTTTATATCCTTAATAAGCATGGAAGGGTTAAAAAGTGAGTCTAACTAAATAATAAGTAAAGGAATCCGAACGATCTATACTCAGATAGTTCGGATTTTCCTATCTGAATTCCTCAACATACGCAGTCTAAAAACGTGAGTCTCCTGTGGGCTAGACTTTCTCCCATTCTATTGATGATGAGTGCTGGCATAAGCTCCGACAAAACACTACGCTTTCACCCTCTGGGTACAAGTGCAACATCTACTCAAGCAAAGAACGCTCTCATAGTGTTTTCTATGCTGCATGGTACGGCGGTCTGCTAACTTTGGGAAGAAAACCACTTCCCAAAGTGGATCTTCAGCTCGTACTGTTCCCGCAAGAGTCTTCGTGTTTTGTCTCCGCTATGTGATGCGATCTAATGTTTGCAAGTAGAAACATGTTAAAATCACATCTCGGGTAGGAGATTGCTTTTTATATGTGGCACGGATATCTCTACCCTTAGCACATGCGACCATCGTGTTCTAACCTTCGTTGTTTTCTCTCAAACATCAGAACGTGTAAATCTAGCGAAGGCAGAATACGGAGACTCCTATGGGAACAGCGTGAGCTGAAAATCCACTTTGCCAAACGTTTTTGTTGGCAAAGTTAGTTGAAGCCGCGCCCATGGCATAGAAAACACTATGAAAGCGATCTGCGCTTGAATAGATGTTGCGCTTGTGCCCAGAGGGTGAAAGCGGAGTATTCTGACGTAGCGATAAGTTACCCACTATCAATCCATCAGAAAGAGTGAGCGCATTTCATGAAGTATCAAACACGGAGTAACGTGTACTCTCGCTTTTAGACTGCGTAAGTTTTTTTATATAAGTAGGAAAGAAAGTTATGTTTGATACATGTAGTTTACGGAGGTTCGTGGTATTATATAGTTTGAAGGTGGTATTAACAGTGAAAAGAAATATACAGTTTATTATGCAAGATCAGATTAATATTCCTGCCTTATTAATAGAAAGGTTTAGTACTTTCGGCTTAAGCGAAACACAGTTAGCAATCATATTGCAAATATATGCGGCACAAATAAAAGGAATTGATTTTCTTACACCAGAGGAAATAGCACAACATTTAACGATTTCTACAGAAGATTGTACGAATCAAATGCGGCAGTTAATGCAAAAGGATTTTTTATCTATTGAAGAAGCGCAAGAGGACAGTCAAGTAATGAGGGAAGTATACTCTCTTGAGCCATTATGGACAAAATTATATACTATGAATGAACAGAAACCTGCTAAAACCGAAAACAAAGTGGGTGAGGTTTTTCAAAAATTTGAAAGAGAATTTGGCAGACCTTTGTCACCTTTTGAAATAGAAATGATTAATAATTGGATTGATGAAGATAATTATGATCTATCCCTTATCTATGCAGCATTAAGAGAAGCCGTTTTAATGGGGAAAATTAATTTCAAATATATCGATAGGATTTTAATCGAATGGCAAAAGAAAGGGATCAAAACATCACAAGAGGCACAACAAACAAGCAAATCCTTTCACACAAATCAGCAAAACCAGACCGCAAAAAAAGAACATCCATATGATAAAACGCTATATTATAATTGGTTGGAGGATTAAGGAGAAATTATGTTAACAAAAAAAGATATTAATTTTGCTTTAGAGAAAATTGAAGAAATGTTTCCTGATGCAGAGTGCGAGTTAGTTCATGATAATCCATTTGAGTTGTTAATTGCTGTAGTTTTATCCGCACAATGTACAGATGCGTTAGTCAATAAAGTGACAAAAGATCTATTTAAAAAGTATAAAACCCCAGAAGATTATTTAGCTGTTTCATTAGAAGAGCTACAGCACGATATTCGTTCTATTGGTTTATACCGCAATAAATCAAAAAACATTCGTAAGTTGTGTGAAATGCTGATAGAGGAATATGATGGTGTGGTTCCTAATACAAAAGAAGAACTAGAAAAATTAGCTGGTGTTGGCCGGAAAACAGCAAATGTAGTTGCATCGGTGGCATTTGGGGTTCCGGCAATTGCAGTAGATACCCATGTGGAGAGAGTAGCTAAACGTTTAGGTATTTGCCGTTGGAAAGATAGTGTGTTAGAAGTCGAAAAGACTTTAATGAGAAAAGTTCCAAAAGAAGAATGGAGCAATACCCATCATCGTCTTATATTCTTCGGTCGATATCACTGTAAAGCAAAAAGCCCACAATGTGATACTTGTCCACTTCTAGAAATATGTCGTGAAGGTCAAAAACGAATGAAACAAATGGAAAAAGCAGTAGAGTAGCGATTGACTACTTCTACTGTTTTTTTGCGTCGTTTTGAGCATATGCATAAATATTAGAGTCCAAATTTCCTAACTGATGAAGGTGTATCCAAGCGTTTGCTAATAAGTGTAGTATATGGCCTTTTTAAGCCCACTTGTTATTTAAAGAAATTTGTCTCGTGTTTTAGTATGCCAAAATAAATAAGATCTAAGTATCCTCCATCTTTTTTTACATGTTCTCTTAGGGTACCTTCTTTCTTCATACCTATTTTCTCTATAACTCTACCTGAAGCTGGATTTGAATGAAAGTAGCGTGCAAACACTTTATTGTATCCCTTTTCAACAAAGCCAAATTCAAGTATAGCTTTAGCTGCCTCTGTAGCATAGCCATGTCCCCAATATTCTTCTCCAATCCAATAAGCGATCTCTCCATTATTAAACTGTTGATGATTTGACAATGCTATTGCTCCGTATAACTTTCCAGTAGTCTTATCTGTAATAGCAAATTCAAAATACTTATCATCATTAAAATTATCAAGGTGATGTTTTATCCAAACGAGAGCGTCTTCTATTGAATACGGATACGGCAAATATAAAGTGTTCTTATAAAGATTGTAATTATTACATAACATAGCAACCTCTGGAGCATCTGTTTCATTAAATAACCGAAGAAGTAACCTATTTGTTTCTATTGTTTTCGCCGTTTTACTATAACTCATTATTTCACCCCATTTTGTCTACTTATTACAAAGCAACTGGACATATCTTAACCTATTTTTTAATTTTATTCCAGCAAAGTTCGCTTGAAAGACAATTGAACTTTTGATCATGGTGCAAATGTCCGTAAAACCCCCACTTCAAGGTTCGAGTTAAAACAAGGTCGCTAAAGTGTAGGAGAAACGGAGCTAAATACCTGATACGTTTCGCTAACAATCAGCAATCAGTTTAAAAGTCCCACTAATTAAAGCCTAGCTTTATAGGCAATTCCTAATCGTTGTGCAGGAGCAAGCTCTTTTCTATGGTTTAAAAAAATTAAATATGAAACAGTCTATTTTACCTAGCTAAGAATGATGAATCGTTCCTTTTGATTAGATAAAATGAATTTGATAGCCAATTAACGCCAAAGAAGACATTGAAACTCGAAAAAGTGGTGAGATGTCGGAATTCGCCCAAAATATAAATGTGCTAGAAGTAGAGAAGGTTACACATGACGGGGAAGAAATCGAGTTTCCATTGGATCAAGATATTTTGATCGAATCTGAAGGTGAAGTTTATATAAACGCTGATTTTATTACTACAGTGGCTGACTATGAATTGACTTATGATCAGGATAATCAATATGTTGAAGTAATCGAAGGAAAAGCAGATTACCAATTTGAACCGCAGTTTGATGAGAATGATGGAGGAATCATTGAGGTTAATGAATTTTATATTGATGCGAATGATGAGTATATTAACCGTTCTGATTATGATGCAGAATCACAAAAATTATATAACTTGATAGAATATAAAACCATGTATATCTTTCTTATGTATTAGCAAGCGATTTCCTAAAGGAAACAGTTAATTATAATCGAAGTGAAAATACAGTTGAAATAGGAGAGAATTCTAAAAGTATACAAGTATCAGAAATTTTTCGTGAATCGGGAGGAGCGAAACCGAAGGAAAATGTTACTATTCAAGGCGAAAAATATGATAGTGCAATAGATTTTGATCGTCTTAACAGTTTTACGCAATATGTTTGGTTAAATGGGGAACATAAATATTCACATTTTGATGGTAGTCTATATTACAAATCAGATGGTGATTTGACTCTTACCGTTTCGTTTGTCAAAATGATAACAATCAGACTGTGATAAAAGATTTAGAATTAGAACCAGGTGAGATGAAAGATGTGGACATTGATTTTAGCGGTGAGCAATTCATAGGTATTTTGGCTAAACAGCAAGTTGGTAATAACACCGGTGGTCAATTGTTAGTAGTTGGTGAAGTTAAATAAGTCTTTAATTTTTCAGCAGTTAATAAATATCAAGTATAACTAAAAACAGAATTTATATGTAGGCTTGTAGAAGGATAGAACTTCTACAAGCTTTTTTGTGATTGTATATGTGGATGAAGGTGAGCATGATGAGCTATATAATGAGATAAAGGTAATTTGTGGGTGGTTTAGTAGTACTTCATCAACTTTGTTTTTGTGAGAACAGGATTTTCCTTAGTTCTATTTTACAAAAAGCCCCTGGCAACCGATACTAGGGAAGCCAAGGGCTAGAAAACTTGTTAATTCGTTATTTATAATTTTACGTTTTTACTGAAATGAAATCGTCGTATAGAGAATCGTACGTATGATGACCGGAGAGGGACGGAAGTTAGTCAACTCCCACGATCATTGATTATACTTTAGTTCTCACCATCTTCCTGAGTCTGAGTGTTTTGTTCTTCATCATTACTTGGCTGGTTTTCATCAGCGGGATCTTCAGCTTCTTGTTCTTGCTCAGCTTGATCTTGATTGTCATTATCTTGCTCAGACTGTTCAGGCTCTTCTTCTTCTGGTTGTTCACTATTATCTTCACTATCAGTAGTAACCTGAACACTTGCTGATGGTCCACTTCCATCACCATCTGTTGATTTCGGTGTAACATGTATCGTATATGTTTTATTTGGTTCTAACTGCGTGATATTGATTGAAGTGTTATTCGTAGTAAATTGATCTACTGTAGAACCTTCATCCTGCACAGTGATTTCAAATTCTATTTGTTCATTCACATCATATTCCCAACTAATTAAGGCTGATCGATTAGCTGGATCGTAGCTTTGTGTTAATTGACTAACCTGTGAAAGCTCTTCTGCTTCATCTTCAGGAACTTCGACTGTTACCGTTACAGGATCACTAGTCATGTCATCATTTAGAGCAATTACTTCAATCGTATATGTGCTACCTTTATCAACATTAGAAATCTCGATTTCCTTATTATCGGTTGTTGTTAATTCTTTCATATCGTCATCTGTTCCTGCTGAAACTTTAAACTGTGTTTCATTGTTATCATAATCCCATTGAACATTGATTGATTCTGCTTCTTCATCATAATCACCTGTCAAATTAGAAACAGGATCAAGTTCATCAAACTTTTCAGAAACAGCATTAGGTTCTGTGCCTTTCACAAATAACTCTGTAACAATTTGTGAAGAAGGCGTATATTCGCTTGGTCGTTTTGCAGGGTTCGAACCTTTTTCGATATCAACTTCTACAACCGAATCTGGTTTTTCAAAATCTTGCGTTTCTAATCCATTAGAAATATAGGACATCGTTTCTTTAAATAGTGTTTTCGCTGTATTTCTATTGGAAATGGTGCTATGGTCGTCATAACCAGTCCAAACAGAAACAGTATAATTAGTCGTATAACCGACAAACCATGAATCAGAATAGTCATTTGTTGTACCTGTTTTACCTGCTAATGGTAAACCGCTAATATTAGCATCTGTAGCTGTACCTGTTTGTACAACAGATTTTAGCATGTCTGTCACCATGTATGCAGTACTGTCTGACATAGCGACCTCTGCTTCAGATTTTAATTCATCCGAGCGACGATCTGGATAGTCTACTTTTATTACGGAATATGGTTCATGATAGATTCCTTTATTACCAAATGCAGCATATGCTCCAGCTATATCTAATGATGTTACACCGTTCGCTGTTCCACCTATCGCATCTCGAATAGTTAAATTCTCTTTAAAATGAATCCCTAAACCTTCTGCAAATGATTTTGCATCACCCATGCCAACTTCTTCAAACGTTTTTAAAGTTGGTACATTTAAAGATTGATTAAGTGCATATCGAATGCTCATCCAGCCTTGATATTGATCGTTCCAGTTTGTAACATCTGAGCTTCCAGAAACAGGATATGGCTTGTCATCATTTAATTGATGGTATGTCGACCATTTTAAGTATTCTATTGCTGGACCAAATGCAAGGATAGGTTTCATTACGGAACCACCTTGGCGACCATCGCCATCAATAGCATAGTTCCAGCCATCATTTTCGCGGTGACGACCTCCACCGATAGCTCGAATAGCTCCAGTTGGTGTATCAACAATCGTTAGTCCTGCTTGTATCTCATCATTTTCAAATTGAATTGGATTCTCATCATCATCACTTAGAAGAAATTCAACATGTTCTTGAGCTTGTGGATCAAGTGTCGTATAGACTTCTAAGCTATCTTGGTAAATATCATTTCCTGTTTTTTCTTGTACTTCGTCACGAACTTGTTGAATAAATCCTTCATATTTAACAAAGTCAGGTTTCTTTTCAGTTAATAGTTCTTCAATATTAACGTCTCTAGCCTCATCCGCTTCTTCTTCCGTAATCTTGTTGTGCTGTACCATTAAGTCAAGTACGGTATTCATCCTCTGTTTCGTTAAGTCTGGATTAACAAAAGGATCATATGCTGACGGACGTTGCGGAAGACCAGCGAGTATGGCTGACTCAGCAAGCGTTAAATCATTCAAATCTGTTTTACCGAAATATACTTCGGCTGCCATTGCAGCTCCGTAGGCACCTGCACCGTAATAAATTTTATTCAAGTACATCGCCATAATCTCTTCTTTTGTATATTCCCGATCTAACTTCAATGCTAGCCATTGCTCTTGCACTTTTCTTTTTAACTTTTTATCGTTAGTTAAAAAGGAGTCTTTTACTACTTGTTGTGTAATAGTGCTGGCACCTTGCGAACCAAAACCACTGGAGATATTAGCTAATATAGCACCACCAATTCGTTTAAAATCGATCCCTATATGATCAAAGAAACGAACATCCTCTGTTGCAAGAACAGCGTCTAACAATGTAGGTGGTATATCATCGAAGGCTATCTTTGTTCTTTTTTGGGAACCTAGTTTAGCAAATACATCGCCATTTATATCATAAAGGTTAGTAGATGCAGGGTCAGCTAACAAGTCAGAGTCTAAGCTTGGTGCTGTAGCAATGTAATAAGTAAATAAACCACCAACTGCCAAAGCAATCACTAATACGGCGATTAGAGCATATCTCATTATTTTTTTCCAAATAGGTTTTTTGATATCTTTTTTTTGTTTTTGTTGTTTTCTTCTTTCCATTCTTGATTGATTATTTTCTGTCATGAGTTGTTCCTCCGTTCTCCATATAATACTTATCGATAACGGCTAAATAATCCACTTTTGCCTGATACCTAATCGGTATTATATATCCCTTCTGTTTCACAGTTTCATAACGAATGGATTTCCTGCCACCATTAAACTGGGAGTTCCAATATTTAAATAATGCTTGAGCAGGGAAAAGGAATGTCTCTTGCGTTACACTAAAACGAATCAATAGAAAACAAATCCCTCCGTGTTCAACAACTTGTTTCATGTGATCAATTTGGTGCTGATGAATATTTTGTAGAGGAAATGACTGTTTATTTTTCGTTTCCTTTGCTTCAAAATCGATATATTTCCCTTTATATACACCATTATAATCTGTAGTAGAAGCTTGTTTAAAGTATGCTTCTTTAATTACAGCTGCACTTCTTCTTGGATAATCCACATTGACAATCTGTACGGGTGTTGGCTTTTTATGAACAATTGCTAAATTCTGAGTTAAATAATATTGATTCGTATCATTAATATCGTCTTCTAGCGACATCCCCCTGTTACTGTATACTGTTTTAGAAGTATGATTTGTTTGTCGAAAAGCTGATGATTTTTTTCCGTTCGGATATTGCATAATTTCCCTCCTATATCATCAACACATCCATCATTTATGGATAGATACATCATACGCTAAGAAACGGAAATCTTCAATAAAAATGTATAAGGAAAGCTTATTTTAACAGTATAAAATGAAAATAAATTCAGTGAGTGTCTCTAGTTTTTTAGTCAAAATTTATCTACAAAAGTCGACATTACATAACATAATGCCGACTTTTGTGTTAGGTTGATGGACGATTTGGGCCATTTAATTTTTTATCGTGTGTCGTTGGGACCTGCTTGTTCTGTTGTTTCTCTCGTACATTGTTCATTTTTCTTTTCTTATTTACGCGCATCATAATCCCTCCTTTTTTTTATAGTATGACTCTTTTTGTATAAAAAATACCTATAATGACAGGCTGGTGTCATGTTATTTCTAGTTTTGTCATCAACAAGGGATTCCATGACTACAAAACGAATACATTACACAATGAGAAAAGAAGGAGGAGAAGAATATATGTCTGCGAATCATGTTTTCTTCAGTAAGGAAGTTTGTGAGAAAAAGTTATCGAGGCTAATTGATACAATGGAGCGCGTCGAGCATCAATTAGAAGTAGCAAATACGGAAGAAGATCCAAAATTGAAGCATATGTATGAGCGGGAGGGGGCATAATAGCTTAATTTAATCAATCATGTTACAGTAATGATGATAGAAAGAAAGAGGAGGTCAATCATTGTTACTTTTAACATATATAGAAGATTTAGAAAAAGAATTAGCACATTTAAAACAATATTACCTTACACATGAACGTCCTGAGAATAAACGTGACCCTGAATTTTTTTCTTTTGTAAAGGAACATACTGAACCTGTATTCAAGAAAATTGAAATATGGCTAGAAGAAGCATTGCAATTCGTAAAATCACGGTCTGTTAAAGTACATCCGCAACAAATTCAGTCTACAGAAGAAAACTTTAAATTATTATTACTTCACAGCTATTATGTAGATGTGAAAAGAAAAAGGTATATGGAATTACATCAGTCGATTAACTATGTGTTTGATTTATTAAAAAATGATATAGCTAATCAGAAAAAAATATAATTCGTTTAGGTTGATGCCTTAGACAAACCCCACGTAAGTAACATACCCTAGTATAGAAATAATAATTAGTGAGGTGACTAAAAATGAGACATCGAAAACCTTATGGGTGTGGAATGCCAAAACAAACGATTGTTTATCCAACTAAGTACAATGAAGTTCATACTTGTAGTGAGAGTGAAGTAGCACATATTTATCCTTCACATACAACTAACATCAATCATCATTTAGTAAAGAATGTTAATTATTATCCACACAGTACTTCTACTCAAACAACAGTAGACGAAGTTAATGTATATGGTGGCTCTATGCAAGTACCTTCAGGGCCAATGGGTCAAATGGGGCAGCCAGGGCAAATGCCATATCAAGGACCATGGAATCAACAACAACCTAATTGGCGAAGAAGATAATCGTATAGCTTCACGTAGAATAACCGTTTTAAAAAACTGCCGTGTCATTCATGGCAGTTTTTTTGTGCATAATAGGCGATGTACGTAACATACTATTGCTGACCACATTTACAAAACGATAATATAATTATGTAAACTAAAATGAAAAGGATGGACACAAATGTATCAAATTGATTGGATAACCTATGTAATGATCATTTTGGCAAGTTATCGACTGACTCATTTAATTGTGTTTGATAAAATAACGGAATTTATTCGAAGGCCTTTTTTACGGAAGGAGAAACAAGTTGATGAGGATGGCCATACACGTACGAAAAATGTACCAACGTCTAAGTTCGGTTATCTTGTTAATTGCTATTGGTGTGCAGGTATTTGGAGTGCTGTCATTATAGCTATTTGTTATATCTATATTCCAACCGTCGCATGGCCATTTATATTTATTCTTTCCATTGCAGGAGCACAAGCTATTATCGAAACATTTGTAGGAATAGGGACAAAAGTAACGAAGTGGTTTAGTGAACATGAATGAGCCATCATTATGTTAGTAATGGGAAGTGACACTTTTTTGCTTAATGAAGTGTACATAACCCTTCTATTGTTTAATAAGTATAAGGTGTCTTGTTCTGCTAGTATTGCTACAGCGAAAATGGGGCCTATAGAATGTGCATAATCATGTTGAACAAAGACACAATAGTATTGTTATAACTTTATGAAAGGACAAAAGGTATGAAAATTAAGTTATATCTACTGTCGTTTTGGTCCATCATTGACCCTATCTATTATGTGTTTACTCGACTGACGTATCTTGATAATGGTAAAGAAACAGAAAAAAATATTTTTCGCGTACGTTTAACAAGATACAAAGGAAGAGACTATGTATTATCTGATGGAACAGTCGTTCATAAAAATGATTTATTCATCAAAATCCATCTTCATAATGCCCAGTTAATAAGTCATGTAAAAAACATCGACAGTGAAATTAGAAGAGCACTTATCATTCATCAAATGGTGGAAAAATCATTACCCAAGCTTGCAGAATATTTGCATGATCATGCGGAATTCAATGAAATCAAAGGAATTATCGGAATAACGATGTTAAATCGCGGTACAAGAAGATTAGGATTTGACACAATGGAAATAGAAAACCGTTATTATAAAGGCTTTAAATCTATGGCATTATTCCCAATTTATTGGTTGTCAGTCTCTTCTATAACCGTTAATAGTTTAAAAAAACATGATCCGTGCTATTTATTTATGTCCAAAGAAAAATTATTGGATAAATACTATTGCTACTCATCATAAACAACATGGAGGCTTTACTTAATAACACGGTAAGCCTCCATATCTATCATGTATAGTCATGCTTCTTATGAATCATACTAAGTGTACTATTCCATTTGCTTAACTGACTGAATGAGTATGAGCTTTCTCGTTTTGAAGAGCGAATTGATGAAGCGTTATTTCAGGTAAACTACCGATTCGGATGTTGACACCTGTTTGTCCCATACCTTCGCTAATATAAAATCGACGTCCATCATGTGTATGAAGTCCTTTAATCATATTCATTTTTACCAATTTACCCATTTTAGCAAGGTGGTATGCTTTGGGATAACAAATTTGTCCGCCATGAAAATGTCCAGCTAATAAATAGTCAAAATCAAATTGTTTCATTTCTAGTACGATATTAGGATCATGAGTGAGTACTAAATTTGTACCATGGTGAAGATTGGAAAAGGATTGCGTTAAATCACTCCGGTTTGTACTAAAGTCATCAACACCGATAATATTTACAGGATGTTTATCTACATAGATTGTTTCATGATTGTTTTGTAAAACATGACAATTATAGGTTGTCAGTGTATTCACTAGTGTTTGTAAGTCTTTCCCTTTCAAGACATAATCATGATTTCCAAGCACAGCATATATACCATACGTAGGGTTTAGCTTGTCCAATACTTGTAAATAAGGTATAAGTTTAGGAATTGTTCGCTTTCGATCTAGAAAATCACCCGTTAATGCAATTAGATCTATCTTTTCATTACTTAGCTTTTGGTAAAGTTGCTCAGCAGAGATAGATATATTCTCCAAATGCAAATCAGACAAATGTAAAATAGTTAACAACGATTGATTTGTTGAAGCATTATTGTTTATGTTAATTCGTCTGATCATAACGTTTTTCGTGTTATTGTATGCTTTGACTAAAAAGGTTGTAAGGAAGAAAATGAAAAGAATTAGTAATAATAGATACATGGTATCCCTCCTCTTCTTTTCATTATACAGGCTATTCTTCAAAATAGTGACGGTAATTAATGGGGAAATAACCAAACGATTAATGTAGAGGTGTATTATGAAAAAAGTTTTAGTGCTTCCATTCTTAACAATACCTTCTGGTCATCATCATGTAGCAGATGCAATGATTGATCAGCTTCAATTATCAGATCCGACGATCCAATGTGAGAAGGAGGAGATCTTTTCCTATAGTTACGGAAAAATAGAAAAGATCGTCTCCAACATCTATTTACAATGGATTCACTTATTTCCCCAAGTATATAACTGGCTATATCAAATCAGCGTATATAAAAAGGTAGAAAAACCGAAAAAATTTCGAATCTATCAACTATTATTTTTAACTCATATGAAGAAACTGATCAAAGAAAAGCGGCCTGACTGTATAATCTGTACGCATGCACTACCATCATTTATGCTTAATGTGTTGAAAGAACAAGGTGAAGTGCAAATTCCTGTCGTTAATGTATATACTGATTTTTTTATTCACCGTTTTTGGGGAGTCAACCAGATTGATCTTCATTTCGTATCTTCTATAGAAATGAAGGAATTACTTTTAAAAAGAGGAATTGCTGCAGAGAAACTAAGATTTACTGGAATTCCAGTTCATCGGCAAATTACATTGAATCAATCGGCAATTAATGGGGGGAACGATTCTTTATCTATTATGGTCACTGGTGGGAATTTAGGGGTGGGTTCCCTTGATAAATTGATTAGCAATTTACAACCGGCTGGCCAAATTACTTATTACGTTTTGTGCGGTAAAAATAAGCAGTTATTACAACAATTAAAAAGAAGAAACAATAGCCATATCATCCCATTAGATTACATTGCATCGAGAAAAGAAATGAACGATTTGTATGATGCAATGGACGGTATTTTAACAAAACCTGGTGGTGTAACGATTAGTGAATGTATTACAAAGAGAAAACCAACATTTATTTATGATGCCCTACCAGGACAAGAAGTGATCAATTTAGAACAATTGCAACAGTTAGGTGTGGTTATTAATCTGAAAAGCTGTAAGGATGTGGAACAGCAGGTTCTTCAATTTTTTCATCATAATGAAAAATTAAACAATACATTTTCTAAACTTGACAACTATCACAAGCAGTTAACAAATGAAACCATATCCGATATCTTGAAAACAATTATGTAACGTTTCGCAACTACTTGTGCGAAGCGTTTTTGACTCATAAGTAGAGATTATTGTTCTAATGCTAGAATATAATACTTATTTGTTTTATACTACAAAGTACAGAACCTTTTACTAAATGACTATTCTCGAATAAAGGTAGTGTGAATGTTGCGAGTTATAACAGTTACAGGTAACAAACCGTCCGAATTAACCATCCGAAATGAAAAAGATCCGCGGATAAAGTATATTAAAGTTGCCTTAAGAGGGCGGTTAGTTTCACTGATTGATGATGGATTAGAATGGGTTATTATGTCTGGCCAAATGGGAATTGAACTATGGGCTGCACAGGTTATTTTGGAATTAAAAGAAGAGTATCCGATTAAGTTAGGTATATTTCCGCCATTTTTAGAATATGAATCTAGATGGCCGGATATTTATCAAGAATCATTTTTACAAGTGATTGAACAAGCTGATTTTTATCAACCTCTATATAATGAACCATATAAAGCACCTTATCAGTTTATTAATAGGGATAAATGGTTAATTGACAAGACAGAGGGTTGTCTTATGCTTGTAGATGAAGAATATCCAGGTAGTGCAGGTTATTTACTTGATAAGATGAAAAAGAAAGCAGATCAAGAAGATTATCCAATTGTATACATTACACCAAACGATTTAGAAGAAGTTGTTAGAGAAGAACAGGAGAATAACCTATACTAATGGAATAGAAATTGACAATTTCTATCTTTTTTGAAAAAATAATAAGTACTATTAAATGGGGTGGAAATAATGGCAAATCAGCTAATTGGCAAAGATATTTTAGAGAAAAATTTCAAAACAGCAATGAGAGGTTACAACCAAGAAGAAGTAGATGAGTATTTAGATGTTATTATCCAAGATTATGAATATTTTTTAGAAGAGATTACGCGTTTACAACAAGAGAATGATCGACTGAAGAAGCAATCTGATCATAATCGTGCTCGTCCGAATCCATCTAATCACCAAGTGAATTATGATATATTAAAACGACTATCCAATTTAGAAAAGGCGGTATTCGGAAATAAATATGAGGAATAATCTCTCATATTATCTCAAGTTATCCATTGACTATTAAAAAAATCATGATACAATAATGTAGGCTTAAATATTTGAGGATGAATGTTGAAGTAATCGCTGCGCATGTTTAAATGTGTAGAGGAAAGTCCATGCTCACACAAGCTGAGATGCTTGTAGTGTTCGTGCTTGACGAATTCATAAGTCAAGGTAGCCTTATGTGGGTTAACGGCAGGGAAAGCATCTACGTCTTTGATATGATGTTAATACCTTGAAAGTGCCACAGTGACGTAGCTAAATGGGAAACTATTTAGGTGGAACGCGGTAAACCCCTCGAGTGAGCAACCCAAATATTGGTAGGGGCATCTTCCTTTAGGGAATTCAACCGAACGAAGGACAAGCATATCTATTGATTTGCTTGTAGACAGATGATTACACCTTTGGTACGAGGCTGACCACCGTTTGTAGTACGACAAGGACAGAACATGGCTTACGGACATTCATTCAGGTCGCAACTAAACATGTTAACCCCTTTTTTCATAAAAGGGGTTTTGTTATACATATAAGAGGTAAAGATAGAATAGAGTATCTTTCATACAGAAGGAAATAGGAAGGATTTGACATATGAAAAATAATGTTACCTTAATTGCAACAGCAGCAATGGGGTTAGAATCAATTGTAGCAAATGAAGTACGCCAATTAGGATATGAGGATGTAACCGTTGAAAATGGTAAAGTAATCTTCGAAGCAGATCATCAAGCAATTGCACGTTGTAATTTATGGTTAAGAACAGCGGACCGTGTAAAGCTCTTAGTTGGTGAATTTGAAGCGAGAACATATGATGAATTATTCGAAGGAACAAAGGCCTTACCATGGGAACAGTTTATTCCTGAAGACGGAAAATTTCCTGTGACAGGAAAATCACATAAATCAAAGCTCTACAGTGTACCTGATTGTCAAGCTATTGTAAAAAAAGCAATTGTAGAAAAGTTAAAACGTAAGCACGGTGTAGCTAGTTGGTTACAGGAATCAGGATCAGAATACAAAATTGAAGTGGCACTTTTAAAAGATAAAGTAACATTAACATTGGATACATCCGGTGCAGGTCTACATAAACGAGGGTATCGTGTTGGACAAGGTGATGCACCACTTAAAGAAACTTTAGCGGCAGCATTAGTGCAATTAACCAATTGGCGTGTTGATGAACCATTTTATGATCTATTCTGTGGCTCAGGTACCATTCCCATTGAAGCAGCATTAATTGGCCAAAATATTGCACCGGGCTTTAATCGTGCATTTGCGGCTGAAGAATGGGATTTTATTAACTCAACGGTTTGGGATAAAGCGTTAGAAGAAGCAGAAGACTTAGCTAATTACGATCAACCACTAGCAATATATGGATCAGATCTTAATCCTAAAATGGTGGAAGTAGCACGTGCAAATGCAATGGAAGCGGGCTTAGCAGACTTAGTTGATTGGAAACAAATGCAAGCAACAGATTTCCATTCTAAAGAAGAAAGAGGCTATATTGTTAGTAATCCACCATACGGAGAACGTTTAGGTGATAAAGAGCAAGTAGAGGCGATGTATAAAGACCTTGGAGCTACGCTAAGAGATTATCCAACATGGAGTATCTATATTCTTACCGCAAATGAAAAGTTTGAAGAGCTGTTTGGTCAACAAGCTTCTAAAAAAAGAAAGCTATTTAATGCGTTTATTAGAACCGATTATTATCAATACTTCGGCAAGAAAATAAAATAATAAACAAATAACCTCGCTTCGTAGTATGAAAGCGAGGTTATTTTTACATCTTTTTATTTAGCTATTACTGTATTATTGCTTTTACCTACGACAGACCTCCAAGTAAAGATGGCTAATAGGATAAAACTAAGTGAACCTATCCATCCTACTGAGCGTATAGAAGTTAATTCGGCAGACAAACCGATTACAGCTGTTAACAGAATAATAAAAACTGCTTCCACGATACTAAATAAACTCCCAAATCTCCCCATCATTGTTACAGGTACATGATTTTGATAAAACGTTAAGTAGCCAGTATTGGCAAATGTTAAGGCGAATCCAATAATAAAAGTACTAATGGAAGCACTGATAAACCCTTGTGAGCTGTACAGCATAAGATAACCAATCGATGTAATAGCAGTCCCGAAACGAATAAGCAGGTTGATTTGTAACTGGTCAGCGAAGAAGGTGTTGATCATTGACCCTAATATAATACCAATTCCAAAGATGCTTAATAAAAAACCGTAGTTGGTATCAGACAAGCTAATCACTTCTTTAGCAAAAGCTGCTTCTAATGAATCTATTGCAGTCATGAATATTGTCATACCACAAAATAATAGATAGATTTTTGTGATAAATAGATTCGATTTGCTAAATTGATAAACGGAGTGGAAATCACGTTTAATCATTTGCCAAGAGAGCTTTTGTTTGTCAGCAGATTTGACTGTCGAATCTACATTGGGAAGAAACGTTATCAGTAATGCTGATAGGAACAGTGCAAGTGCATTTACGTATATAGCAGTATATGGAGTCCCAAGCCAAAATAGAAATCCAGCTATCGTAGGTCCTAGCAATGTACCACAAGAATTGATAAAACTTCGTAATGCATTAAATCTTTGGCGATTTTCCTTAGGAATTAACTTTGTCATATAAACCATTGAAGTTGGTTCAAACATTGCACTACCTATGTTTATCATAAAAGCTAGCAGATAAATGGCCAACATAGAAGGTGAAATAGGGATAATAGCAATACATACAGCTCTAGCCATATCTAAACAGAGCATTAACCTTCTAGAATTAATCCGATCTACAAGGCTCCCTGCCCACAGGTTCGAAAAAATAGTAGCAATAGGGGATAACATATAAAGTAAAGCTACTGCAAATGGAGAGCCTGTTTCTTTAAGTATAATCAAATTTAAAGCAATCAAATAAACCCAACCGCCTATATTAGAGATACCTATTCCGCCTAGTAATAATAAGCTGTATTTGTAATGATTCATCTTGCATTCACTCCTATACTCTTTTTTAGTTAAATAAAAAAACGCCCCCAAGATATTAGAATCTTGGGGGCGTTTTTCGCGGTGCCACCCCAGTTTATTTTCACCTTTTAGGTAAAAATCTCACTCAGTGAAAGTAAACAAATCTTTACACTGTACTTGATAACGAAAGAATTCGATATATTATCATTATGAGGTTACATAAATCCAATATATAGCTCCAAGTCTTGTTTCGACATATATTATATCCCTCATTTTCAGCGGACAGAGGTCTCTGTTGATATAATGGTATATGTGTACTTTTCTCTTCATTGCTTTATAGTGATTAAATTTGTTCTTTATTCTATAATATGTATAACAGAAAGTAAACAAGAAATTTCCATTGTTCTGATTAAATATTCTGAATTAATAGAACTGCTAGACTTCTTGTCGAAAAGAATCTATACTAATCGGTAAGTATCAATTTTCTTTTCACAGAAAAAAAAGGATGGTTAGTAGTGAGAGACAACGAAAACTTGGCTTATTTCTTAGAGCATTTATGGTCAAAAGGGTTTAAGCTATCAGACGAAGAAGTTCATTTTGTATATTTTGGTCATAAATATACGAATACCTCTGTAAAACATGTCAAGTTGGCATTATCTTTTACATTGCAATTACAAATGACATTTGACCGAAGTTTTTATATTAGTTTACTAGAATTGTTTAATCGGCATAATATTGAGGATAAAAAAGAGGCCATCCTGCTGCTTGAGCAAAATGGCTTAATGGGTTAATTACCTATTTGCTTGGAGGGCTTTACGTGCTAAGTTATCAGCATGCTTATTTTGCTTTTCAGGAATCCACTTCATAAAAAAGTAAGGAAAAGAGTTGGATAGTTCATTTATTTGGTATAAATATGGTTGAAATATCTCGTTCTTCGTATAATTCTTTTCTACCGTATCAACAACTACTTTTGCATCTGTTCGGCAAGAGATGATTTCGTTAGGAAATCGTTCTTGGCATATGTTCAAAGCTTTGATAACTGCAATAAATTCAGCTTCGTGATTGGAATATTTTCCAATCAATTGATGCTCTTCGATGTAGTCTTGTCCGGCTTTTATAAAGATTCCAATTGCACTCGGGCCGGGATTACCTTGGCTAGCTGCATCAGTATATACTTCAATCATCGTATTCCCCCTACGATTTTTTATTTATGTTCTATTTTAGGTTTCATTTTCTTCGCAATATAGAAGAATGGTGTGTCTAAAGCAGATACGGCAAACTTAATAACATAAGTCGTAAATAGAATACTTAGCCATACATTAAATTCATGCACATTATAAAATGCGATAGAGCAGAAAATAAGCGTATCAATGAATTGACTAATCATCGTACTACCGTTGTTACGAAGCCACAAATATTTATCGGAAGGAAACCATTGCTTAATCTTTCCAAATATCCAGACATCGACATATTGACTAAAAATAAATGCAAGCATACTTCCTAGCGCGATGTTAGGGATAAGGCCAAAAATCGTGTCTAATGACGCTTGAGAAATATCATCTGCATGCGGGGTGAAGCGTAAGACGAATTGCATGAAAACGGTCATAATCAACAGGGAAGCAAATCCCATCCACACCGCTTTTTTAGCTTCTTTTTTGCCATGGTTTTCATTTAATATATCTGTCGCTAAAAAGATAGTACCGTACGTAATGTTACCTAATGTGGCAACCAGTCCTACCATTTCTACTGTTTTGATGACTTGTATATTGGCAATTACCGTTGACATACCAATCCATACAAACAATCCAGCCTTTCCAAATATGCGATACATCATTAATAATATCGCAAAGTTAACAATTGCGAATATAATCCATAATAATTCGTTTGGCATTATAAGTGCCTACCTTTCTTTCATAAATACTATTTTGCAGTCAATAAATAAAATTACCATAAGTGCAGTATTTATGTAAACATTAAAGCATCTATAACCACATATAAAGGCGATGATTATTAATAATCATCGCCTTAGCTCATTTTACAATTATTTTTTTTCCACATTTGCAGCTTGTGGGCCTCTTTCACCTTCCACAATTTCAAATGTTACTTCTTGCCCTTCTTCAAGCGTTTTAAAACCTTCTTGTTGGATGGCGGAGTAATGTACGAATACATCATTTCCTTCCTCCAATTGGATAAAACCATACCCTTTCTCTGCGTTGAACCATTTTACTACACCGTTTTCCATGCTATCGTTCCTCCTAAGACCTTTCACGCAAAAAACGTGTTAATAATAGAATACAAACAAGATGATGGCTAAATAAATAATGAAAAAGGTAGCAACTATAGAAGTATAGGATCACTATCTCCCTTACTTCTTTATAGAAGCTACCTGATAATAATGAATCCCAAACATCTTCTTTGCTTGGTACTAATATAGCTTATTTTACCAATTTCGTCAAGATTTACAGTAGGTGTAAATCCTTTAAACACGCGTAGTTAACCCTTTTCAGAAATGTGTCAACATGGTATGGTAGTTGTAGTGTTTTTTAGCAAGTATAGACTTGCTATGCTTGCTGAGAAAACTAGATTCGAATTAGTTACTAGAGGTGTTATGATTGTCTATATTAATTGGATTAACTGGTTGGGGTGATCACTCTACACTTTATCAAACGAATAAAGATAGACAAAACAAATTAGCTGCTTATAGCGGACACTTTCCGGTTGTAGAAATTGATAGCTCGTTTTATGCGATCCAGTCTGCTGATAATTATCAAAAATGGGTAGATGAGACACCAAGCTCCTTTTCTTTTGTTATTAAAGCATACCAAACGATAACAGGTCATGACCGAAAAGCCTTAACAAACCGCGAAGCGAAAGAATTAGTAGATGCGTTTGTCGAGTCTATTCAACCGGTATTGAAGGCCAATAAGCTAAATACGGTTTTGCTTCAATTTCCACCATGGTTTGATCTGAAGCAGCGTAATATTGCTAAAATAAAAAAAATCAAGCAGTGGATGGGTGATATTCCAATAGCTATTGAATTTCGGAATCGAACATGGTTTGAGGAGAATGAACCGTTAACGTTACGTTTTCTTCATGAGTTAGGTGTAACACATGTGATCTGTGATGAACCACAAGCAGGTATTGGATCGATTCCGACTGTAGTGGCCACAACGAATGACCGTGTATTAATTCGATTCCATGGTAGAAATGTCCACGGTTGGAATAATCACGGTCAAGAAAATTGGCGTGAGGTTCGCTTTTTGTACCGTTATAATGAGGCGGAATTACAAGAGTGGGTGAAAGAAATCCAACAGCTTGAAAAACAAGGGAAAGAAGTAACCATTTTATTTAATAATAATTCAGGCGGAGATGCAGCAGATAATGCTAAACAACTAATCGATCTTTTACACATTACTTATCAAGGGTTACATCCAAAGCAAATCGATTTTTTTGATTTACTTTAAGGAAACACGTTTAGCTCCTAAGTATCGCTCAGACCAGTAACTAACACTCAATTCTGTTATTTCTACTCCATTTGATGCGCCGGCATGAATGAATTTTCCGTCACCTAGATAAATGCCGGCGTGTGATGGACCTGGTTTATATGTTTCAAAAAAAACTAAATCACCTACAGAAGGTTGATCAATCGGTATTGTTGCATTCCAGATTTCACTTACTGTTCGAGGTAAGCTAACACCTAGCTCTTGAAAGACGTATTGTAAGTAGCCACTACAATCAAAACCAGATGTCGTTGTTCCACCCCACACATATGGAACACCAATATGTGACTGAGCAGACGAGATGATTTGATTAGTTGATAGGTCCGTGTTCGTTTGTTCCGCATTCTTTTCCTCTTCATTTGGTTTATTTTCTGGTTGTGATGATTCTGCTTGTATCTCTTGCTCCTCTAATTCATGGACTTCTTCTACTGTGTTCTCCATTTCTGTTGCTGCCACTTCCACTTCCACTTCAGGTGTTTCTACTGTTACTTGTTGTACCTCTGTCTCTATATGATGTATTTCTACACCAATATCTTGTTTATACGCTTGTAATGCTTTTTCTGACTTACCACCAAAAATACCGTCAATTTCAGCACGATAGTACCCATAGTAAAATAATGCTTCTTGTACTTTCTTAATATCTTCACCTGTATCTCCAAGTGAAAAGTCTAGTTCCTGTTCTTTTAATATTTTTTCATGATATGATTCTTCTCTGTCAATAATAGTTTTAACAGTTTCTTTATCAGCTTTTCCAGTCTCTTCGAGCAGATGCTCTTTTTGGAATTTCTTCAGTGCATATTCCGTCAAAATGCCAAACTCGCCATCAACGGAAGTATCATAATAGGATAGTTTTTGTAGTTTGTGCTGCAACATGCTTACCGATTCATGCTGCATGCCGAATTCTAGCATGTCAGATTGCTCTAATATTTCATTTTGCATGAGCGGGTAAACATCGACATAAAAAGAAAAGGGCTGACTAAAGGCAAAGCCGTATGCTACGGAGTGTTTTACTACTCTAGTTAATTGGTCTTCTAACAACATACAACAACCCCTCCTTGAAATAATTACTTACAGAAAAATTTATGTTAAAATGGGGGAAATATGATTTAATATTTTATTTGTTACGCATTTGTAACAAATGTTTTAGGAAGGAAGTAAAAAGATGTCATTAAGTGAAGAAAATTATTTAGCGTTATGTAGAAAAGTGCTTGTAGAAGGTACAAAGAAAGAGGATCGCACCAATACAGGTACTTTATCTATTTTTGGTCATCAAATGCGTTTTGATTTACAGGAAGGATTTCCGCTACTAACAACAAAGAAAGTTCCGTTCCGCTTAATTGTTAGTGAATTATTATGGATTATGAAAGGTGATACTAATATCCGTTATCTACTACAACATAATAATAATATCTGGAACGAATGGGCATTCAAAAATTGGGTGGAAAGCGATGAATACGATGGTCCTGACATGACAGACTTTGGTAATCGTTCTTTAACGGATGCTACATTTAAAGAAGCATATGATAAACAAATGGACCGTTTTAAGCAAAGCATATTAGAAGATGAGGATTTTGCTAGTAAATTCGGAGACTTAGGTTCTGTTTATGGTAAACAATGGCGTTCTTGGCAAACAACTCGAGGTGATATGATTGATCAGTTAAAAGAGGTTGTAGAAGCGATTAAGAATAATCCTTATTCAAGAAGGCATATTGTTTCTGCTTGGAATCCTGAAGATGTACCAAGCATGGCGTTACCTCCATGTCATACATTATTCCAATTTTATGTAGCGGATGGCAAGCTTAGTTGTCAACTGTATCAACGAAGTGGTGATATTTTCTTAGGTGTGCCATTTAATATTGCCAGTTATGCATTATTAACATTATTAATTGCCAATGAATGTGGCTTAGAGCCAGGTGAATTTGTCCATACATTCGGTGATGCACATATTTATACGAATCATACCGAACAGGTAAAAACACAATTAGAACGAGAACCAAAAGCATTACCGACTGTTTCGATTAAAGAAGGAGTATCATTATTTGATGTGGAATTAGAAGATATTACACTGGAACATTATGATCCACATCCAGCTATAAAAGCGCCAGTAGCTGTATAAAAGGAGGGGTACGATGATTTCATTATTATTTGCAATGGACAAAAATCGTGTTATTGGTAAAGACAATCGATTGCCTTGGCGTCTGCCAAATGATTTAAAGTTTTTCAAAGAATTAACTACCTCTCATTCAATTATTATGGGACGGAAAACATTCGATTCAATGAAAGGCCCATTGTCAAACCGAGAGAATATTATTTTAACTACTAATAAGGATTTTGCATATGAAGGCTGCAAGGTTATTCATTCTATTGATGAGTTGAAAACAATGTGTACACAAGAACCAGATAAAGAATGGTTTGTGATAGGTGGCGAAGTTCTATTTAAACAAGTATTAGATTTTGCTGATCGTATTTATATGACCTATATTGATGAAGCGTTTGAAGGGGACACGTTCTTCCCTGAATTTGATGAGAATGAATGGCATTTAACAAAGAATGAAAAAGGTATAAAGGACGAGAAGAACGTTTATGATTATTACTTTCTACAGTATGATCGGAAAACAAAATAATTTTTCTTCGATATAAAAGACAACCATAGAAAATCATGGTAAGATAACAGATAGTGATAGGATGATTCTATATAAAGGGGAGTTCAACTATGCCATCAGCTATTGGTTTTCCTGGCTTAATTTTAATCTTAATTATTGCACTAGTCATTTTTGGTCCAAAGAAATTACCGGAGATCGGTAAAGCTGCAGGACAAACATTACGTGAGTTCAAGAAATCGACACGTGACTTAACAGATGAAGACAAGGTTAAAGAAGATAAATAAAATGTAAAGTTGGCTCAATAGACTGAGTGAGGTGAATGTCATGTTTTCTAATATCGGGTTTCCAGGCCTAATTCTCATTTTAATTATTGCATTAGTTATTTTTGGCCCTTCTAAATTGCCAGAGATCGGTAAAGCGATTGGTAGTTCTTTGCGCGAATTTAAGAAAGCTACTAATGACATAATGGACGAGGATAAGGACAAATCTGATAAATAAGAAAGAAACGTACAAAGGCTGGACCAAAATGAGATGGAAGAATGAACATTTGGGTAATATTCACAACATCTGTTGTGATCCAATTATTTTTTCCATACTTTTGTGTTCCAACCTTTTTTCTTGCATCAGCTATAGGGATGAAGGGGCGTTAAATATGGAGCAAGATAAATCGTTACCAAATGAGAAAGAAATGGCTTTTCTGGATCATTTTGCAGAATTACGCAAGCGTTTATTGTGGACTGTACTAGTATTTGTGTTGTTTTTTGCTGCAGGTCTTTATTTTGTAGAAGAGATTAGAAATTTCTTTCTTCGCGACATCGATCTGACATTAAATTTAATTTCTCCAGAGGAAATTATCTGGATTATTTTTATGATTGCGTTTGTTGTTGCCTTTGCGGCAACTTTACCTTTCTTGTGTATACAATTATGGTTATTCGTTCGTCCTGGTCTAACTAAAAAAGAACAACGGGTATCGTTAATATACATACCAGTTATTTTTATGTTGTTTTTATCTGGTTTAGCATTCGGGTATTTTATCTTTATTCAATTAATTTTACCGTTCGTTTTATCATTGAATGATGGCATATTTGACACGATGTTTACGGTAGAAAACTATTTCCGCTTTATATTCCGTGTTACATTCCCATTTGCGATATTTTTTGAGGTGCCCGTTATTACCATGTTCTTAACTAGTTTAGGGATTGTTACCCCTCAATTTTTAAGTAAAACAAGAAAATATGGTTATTTTATATTAGTAATAATCGGTACGATGATCTCACCACCTGATTTTATTTTGCAAATCGTTGTAGCGATACCGTTAATTATTTTATATGAAATCAGTATTGTTTTATCACGGACTGTTTATCGTAAGAAACAGGCAAAACATGAAAACTTTATGGAAACCTAATACAAAGGATTTGAGCATAGATATGAAGTCTTTTTATCAATTTATGATGCGTTATCGAGGAAATAAGCAAATCGATCATGCCCGAAAGTTAGCGGATTGGATGTTTTATGACCATGACTTTCCTAAGCATTCTCATGATTATTATGAAATTAGTAGCTATTTGGAATGGCATGCTCCATTTCCGGAGGCTATTGCGACATATGATGAAGTATGGGAAGAATATAAGGAAGAAGCAAAGCCATGAGTGTATGATTTACTCATGGCTTTTCCTAATCACTGAATCACTGATTATTTCAATTGCTGTCACGTCCTGAAAGTAAAGCTGAAGCGTTATAGAATCTTGCCTAATTGCTATCTTTTTTTCTAATGGCAGTAATGCATGAATAGTACCGATACTTTCATATAATGTGTCATTTTTATAATAAGTAATGACTACTTGTTGTTTCGTTATTACAGCTTGTTGTAAAGTTTGTTCCAGATCATTTATATCATCTTCGCTTAAAATGGGCTTTTGTTTTTTGGTATCGTTCGTATAAAATTGCTGTAGCATTTCCACATGTTCTGGCAACATTAACGAAGACCATTTTCGTTTACCTCGATCATGGATCAACTGAATCACCTCATCATGATTATACACGAATATACGTTCTGTTTCAATAGACTTCGATCGTTTGTTCGTGTATAATGAATATAAGGAAAATAGAAAGGGTGGAGATTAACATGAAAATATTACATACAGCAGATTGGCATTTAGGCAAGATTGTTCATGGGTTACACATGACGGAAGATCAACGAGTGATATTAGACCATTTGATTGACAAGATTAAAGAGGAGCAACCAGATGTTATTATTATAGCGGGTGATTTGTATGACAGAGCGGTACCACCTAGAGAAGCCGTAGAGGTGCTGAATTCCTTTTTCACAACTGTTTCAGTAGAGATGAATATTCCTATTGTCGCGATTTCTGGTAATCATGATAGTGCAGATAGACTAGGATTTGGAGCGAGCTTATTTCGATCAAGACAACTGTACTTAGCAACAACAATAGAAGAAGTGTTTGAGCCTATTCATTTTAATGATGGAGATGCAGATGTATACTTCCATCTAGTACCTTATATGGAACCTGAAGAAGTGAGCAATTACTTTGGTGACACGGAAATAAAAACTCATCAAGATGCTATGGATCGTATCGTGAAAGAAATCGAAGTTAATATGGATAAAAGCGCCAAACATATATTAGTTGGACATGCTTTTATTGCGGGTGGAATGGAATCTGAATCGGAAGAAAGACTGACAATGATCGGCGGTACTCCATATATTGATGCATCCTTGTTCGAATCATTTGATTATGTTGCCTTAGGACACCTACATCAACCTCAGAAAATAACTAGCGACTACATTAGATATAGTGGCTCCATTATGAAATACTCCTTTTCAGAAGCAAATCATAAGAAATCTGTTACCATCCTAGACATAACAGAAAGTGATAAAACTATCCGAACTATTCCTTTACAAGCGGCACGTGATTTACGAATTATTGAAGGATATTTCACTGATTTATTAGAAGGAAAAATAGCAGAACCAACAGATGACTATCTACAAATCAGCTTATTAGATGATGGACAAATTATGGATCCTGTAACAAAGCTTCGTAAATTATTTCCGAATATCCTAAGATTAGAACGGAAACATCATTTTGTTCACCAATCATTAAAGGAAATTAACGCTGTTAAAGAAAAACAAGAAATGACACACGAGCAATTGTTCGCTTCTTTCTATCAACAAATAAAAGGAACAGAATTACCAAAAGAACGAGAAAAATATGTAAAGGATGTTATTCAAAAAGTACTGAAAGAAGAGAGGGAAAAATAAGATGCGAGCTTTAAAACTTGAATTAACTGCATTTGGACCATATCGAGAAAAACAGCTAATCGATTTTACGAAATTAGGAAGTGAGCCGATCTTTCTAGTGACAGGCCCTACAGGTGCTGGAAAAACAACGATATTTGATGCGATTTGTTATAGCCTATATGGCAGAGCAAGTGGTAATGATCGAGATCAGGACGGTTTTCGAAGTCATTTTGCTAATGCCTCTGAACAAACCACTGTTTCGTTTACATTTACACTTCATCATAAAGAATACCAAGTAGTTCGTAGTCCAAAACAGCAAAAACCAAAAGCTCGTGGAGAGGGGTATACAGAAGAAGCAGCAAGTGCTAGTTTTTATCTGATCAAGGATGAGGGTAAGAAAGAACTGATCGTATCTAAAATTAAAGAAGTGAATGAAACAATAGAAGAAATGATTGGTTTAGACTATGAACAATTTAAAAAGATGATTATGATACCTCAAGGTGAATTTCGAAAGTTAATCTCAGAAAACAGTAAAGAACGGGAAGAAGTTTTACAAAAAATCTTTCGCACCTACTTCTATAAAAATATGACCGATAAATTAAAAGAAGAAGCGAAAGTATTAGAAGAAGACATAAATAAAGTGAAGTGGCGATATGAAGAAGAATTGAATAAACTTCCTGAAGGATCGTTTGATAGAGAAGCAGAAACAAAAATAAAAGAGCAGTTAGATGATCGTTATGTAGCATTAGAAGCAGAAAAAGAGAAAGAGAAACAAGCATTAGAGCAAGTTAACATTGAACTAACCAAACTACAAGAACAATATTATGAACAAAAGAAATTATGTGAGCAATTTGAGGAATACGAACAATTAACAAGTAAACAGATAGAGCTGGATAAAAAAGAACAAGAAATCGGACAAATACAAACCCAACTTGAACTTAGTAAAACAGCTGAAAAAATAAAACCAATCGAACAATTAATGCAAACAAGAAAGCAAGAATGGGAAACGGAAAAATCCAAACTAGATAAGTTGCGTATTGCTCAAGAGCAAAAAGAGGCGGATTATCAAAGAGTACGTGCACAATACGAAGAAGAAGCACAGAAAGAAGCGGAGCGGAATGCATTACAGTTAAAATGGAAAGAACAGCAACAATTACTAGAGAAAATCGATGAATATGAAACAGTTACCAAACAGCGTAATCAACTTCATGCCAAACTAAAGGAAAAAGAAAATGAAGAAGCTACATTATTGAAAAGTATTAATCAGGCTGAAGAACAGAAAGAAGCTTATTACAAACTGAAGGATAAAATCTATGAATCAACTACCCTTTTACAGCAAAAACAAGTAGAACAAGATAAATTACAACGAAACGCAAAAGATATGAAGGATTTAAACGGGGCATTCAATGAACTCCTTGTATTGAGGAAGGATTATCAACAATATAAAAGCGTAGTAAAAAAATTAGAAAGAAAAGTAAAAGAACAACAAAACAAGTGTGAGCAATTAGAGAAGGAAAGAAAAAGACATTATGCCAGTCAATTAGCAGGCTCGTTAATGGATGGCGATCCATGTCCTGTTTGTGGATCCGTTCACCATCCAAATCCAAATACGACGGAAGACGGCCTCGTGTCAGATGATAAGATCGAAAAAGAGACAAATATATTAACAGCCTTACAAGACGAAAGCAAAGAGATGCAAATGAAACTTTTGCAGATTAAAGAGCAAGGCGAAGGCAAAAAACAAATCGTTACCCATTTAGCTCATTCGTTAGCTATAAACGAACAGCAATTAACCCGTAAGGACTTGCAGCAACAAGAAATGAATTTGAAAGAAGAAAGAGAACGAAACGAGCAATCGGTTCATACGTATCATAAAGAGCTTCAAGTTCTGAAAGAGCAGTCAAAACAAATAGAACAAACGCTTAAAGCCTATGAAAGCTTAAAAGAACAATTAAAACAAGTGCAAGAAGTATATCAAAACGTAAAAGAACAGTATCATCAATTACAAGCTAAACACGAACAACTAGCAGGACAGTTACCTGAGGATGCAGAAACTCCAGAATTATTTAAACAAAAACTCGCACAGTTAGAAACACAATTAAACCATATATTAGAACAGTGGAAACAGCTACAAACAAGTTATGAGAAAACCATGGCAGAAAGAAATAGAGCTGTTACAATCTATCAAGAGGCTAAACAATTTACCGAACAATTGCAGCAAAAATATGCCGAACAAGAAGCAGAAATGAAACAAGCATTAGACAATTATCAATTTGCTTCATTATCGGATTATAAAAACGCGTTATTACCACTTGATAGACAACGAGAATTAGAAAGTGTTTTAACACATCATGCAGAGGAGAAACATGTTGTACAAAATCGTTTAAGTCAATTAAAAGAATGGATAGAAGGAAAAGAAAAGCCAGACTTAACAACATTACAACAAACAATCGATGATGTGGAAAAACAAAAAGAAGAAAAAAATAAAATTATTCAAGCTATTACATTCCAAATTGAACAGCTTGTGACGACAATACGCAAAACAAATGAGTTAGAAGAACAAATGAATAAAATTAATGATGATTATTACCATATCGGAGAATTGGCTAATTTAGCAAGAGGGGATAATACTGCGAGATTATCTTTTGAGCGGTTTGTCTTATCTACATTTTTAGATGAAATACTTTTGCAAGCTAATATACGTCTCGGCCAAATGTCTGATCATAGATATCAATTAATTCGAAGTGAGGAATTGGCAAAACGAGGAGCACAGAGTGGATTAGATCTCGAAGTATTAGATCATTACACAGGAAAGAAACGATCTGTAAAAACATTATCTGGTGGTGAAGGATTTAAAGCGGCTTTAAGCCTTGCATTAGGTATGTCTGATATTGTTCAAGCACATGCCGGAGGTGTACAGCTAGATACATTATTTATCGATGAAGGGTTCGGTACGCTAGATGATGTATCGTTAGAGCAAGCTATAAAATGTTTGAAGGACTTACAACAAGATCATCGCATTATCGGTGTAATTTCCCACGTAGCTCAATTAAAAGACGAGATAAAAGCCAAGTTAGTTGTAGAATCTTCACCGAATGGTTCTACTGCAAAATTCAAGATCGGATAAAATAACAGAAAACTAAACAAAATATAACAAGCAAACGAAAAACATACTGTCAAAACGTGCGCTTGCCCAGGAAATAATACGGTTGATTCCGTGTTATTTCCTAACTATATCTAAGCAATACGATTCTGCCTATACGATTCAGGTCAAACGAACATATAGTATCTTAGTATGTATTTAAAAAGGAGAGTGCCTATATGTTTGGTCAGCCAAGTCGCCCACCGATGCTTCCGCCACAAACTCCCACACAAGGGAACTTTTTTACGCAAGGACCTATGCCAAATCAAATGCCAAATCAAACTGGATTAAGAGGTATTATACAACGTTTTTTGCCATCGCAGTCTGCAACAGCACCTTTATCACAAGCAAGTAATGCAGCAACAACTGGTGGAGTTAACCTAACTAGCACGTTAAACAATGTCCAACAAGTGTTAAAAGTTGCACAACAAGCTACACCTTTAATAAAAGAATACGGTCCAATGATTAAGAATGCACCAAAATTAATAAGTATGGTGAAAGCACTAAATGAAATTAATGAGGAAGATGAAGAGGAAGAGGAAATAGAACAAGAAGTATCCAGTGAGATGCAATTAAGTGAAGAAGACTCGATTGAATCCATTTCTAGTGAAGAACGGCCGAGTCAATCTATGCCCAAATTGTTTATTTAAATGTAATGATTAGTGAGAGTTACGCTTGCTTGTTGCGTATCTGCTTACTCTATTAGAAAACAGACCACTTGCATTTTTTCCATACTAAGAGCAAAATAAAAGTAATCAAGTTTAGTAAGGAGGCTTATCGATGACAAACCCTATCGAAAAAGCGATATTTGCAGGTGGCTGTTTCTGGTGTATGGTGGAGCCATTTGATGAACAACCAGGTATAGAGAAAATAGTTTCTGGTTATACAGGAGGAGACAAGCCTAATCCAACATATGAGGAAGTATGTACAAATACAACAGGACACCGTGAAGCGGTTGAAATCACTTATAATCCAGATGTTTTTCCTTATAAAAAACTATTAGAGCTTTATTGGCAGCAAATTGATCCAACAGATGCTGGAGGTCAATTCCATGACCGTGGCGAGTCATACAAAACTGCTATTTACTATACAAACGAAGAACAGAAGCACTTAGCGGAGCAATCTAAGCAAGCATTAGCAGATAGCGGAAAATTCAAAGATCCGATTGTAACTGATATACTTCCAGCTAAACCTTTTTATCCTGCTGAAGAAAATCACCAAGACTATTATAAAAAACAAAGCTTTCACTATCGTATGTATAAGAAAGGTTCAGGAAGGGCTGACTTTATTAAAATGAACTGGGGCAAAAAATATCAAAAAGAAGAACTAAGAGAGAAGCTTACACCGATACAATACCATGTGACTCAAGAGAATGGAACAGAGCGACCTTTTGATAATGAGTATTGGAATAATAATAAAGAAGGTATATACGTTGATATTGTTAGTGGAGAACCATTGTTTTCTACCACCGATCAATATGATGCTGGTTGTGGTTGGCCAAGCTTTACTGAACCGTTAAATAGAAACTCTATACAAGAGCAATTAGATACGTCACACGGAATGCGAAGAATTGAGGTAAGAAGTGAAGAGGCAGATTCACACCTAGGTCACGTATTTGATGATGGACCACTTGAGCAAGGTGGTATGAGATACTGTATTAATTCGGCTGCGATGAGATTTATTCCGAAAGATAAATTAAAAGAAGAAGGATTGGAACAATATTTAGTGCTTTTTGAATAATAGCATGTTAAAAAAAAGAGATATAATAGAGGAAGTGCATTTATGATGAAGCAGGCTAGTTATCTTTTATTAATGTACACTACATCCTTATTAATGGTTGGATTCTTTCTATTAGTAAATATTCCGCTACCATGGATATTAGGTCCATTGGTAGCTGTCTTTTTGTTAAACTGGTTTATAAAACAAAGGTTAGAACAAAATAAAACGATTTTACATATTAGTTTTTTCATAACTGGTGCACAAATCGGGACAACCTTTACTTCCAGTACTATAGATAAAGTATTGCCGTACTTTCTTCCCTTTTTGATCATTACTGTACTTCTTATATTCGTTTGTATCAAAAGCGGAGAGTGGCTAGCAAAAGCAGCTAATATGGATAAAGCAACAGGCGTGTTAGGAAGTATACCTGGTGGTTTATCGGTTATGGTACCCATGAGTGACTCATTGAAAGCTAATACTGGTTTAGTTGCTATTTTTCATACGATCAGATTGATGGCTGTTTTATTTGTAGTACCATTGTTAGCTTCTTTATTATTCATACATACAGAAGGACAAGTCACACTAAATGAAAATGTCATTGGTATGAATGGTTGGACGGTTCTGTTATACATCATGTTATTCGGAGTAGCTTATTTATTGAAAAATAGGATCCCAGCTCCATACGTATTAATTCCTATGCTAGTAATAGCAACACTAAAGTTATTATCGATACAAGTAAGTGATGTACCAGTTAGTGTATACCACGCGGCGCAGCTATCGATTGGTATACATCTCGGATTATCGATTACTGTAGCAGATATCAAAAAAGCCGGTAAATATGCGTGGATTTATCTATTATTCACCTGTGTTATCATTTTACTTTCTACTATACTAGGCTTTTTCTTTGCTAAAGTGACAGAGCTTAATTTTGCAACAGCGATGTTAAGCCTTGCACCAGGTGGTTTAGTAGAGATGGCTATTACTGCAGGAGAAGTAGGCGCTGATCCAGCTATAGTAGGATCCTTGCAGTTAATAAGACTGTTATTTATTATGTTAGTTTTGCCAATGCTTATTAGAAAGATATCAGCAAAATTAAATAGACAATAATTTTATTATGTAAACAGTGTGGAATTTGCTTGTATATCTGTCCATATATGTTTATGATAGAAGGGAAGGAGGGAATAGATATGATTCATCATAATTGGGAAAACAATGAAACGACAAAAAGAATAAAATGCGTTCATACGAATGCCAAAAAATATAAGGTAGATTCTGTACTTACAGAAGGAAAAACGTACGAAGTAAAAAATGAAACAGAAGAATTCTATTTCGTTATCGATAATACGAACAGAATTGGCGGATTTAAAAAGGATTACTTCGAAGTTGTTTAATAATGTTTAATATAGCTTACTTTTGGGAAAATATAATTAATAGTCCATCTTAACTATACGATGCTTTTCAAAGATTCTCCATAGGAGCTGATAATATGAAAAGAATTCTTTTAATCCGTCATTGTCATGCTACAGGACAACATCGTGATTCTCCACTATCAAGACAAGGATTACAACAAGCACATGATTTAATTAGCAAAATAGAAGCGCTTAGTTTTCCGATTGATCGCATTATTACAAGTCCGTATTTGCGAGCGCAGGAAACTATTAAGCCATTTGCTATTAGTCATCAAATTGCTGTGGAAGTAGATGAGAGATTAAAGGAACGATTGCTTAGCGAGGAACCAATAGATGACTGGATGGATATTTTAGAGGAGTCTTTTCTGAATTTACACTTTAAATTACCAGGTGGAGAATCATCAAATGAAGCTTATAAACGAGCGGAAGAAGTACTTGATGAGTGTATGGAAGATGAGATGAATGAAAATATTATTATTGTCACACATGGAAACTTGCTTGCCTTAATGCTACAAAAGTTTTATGTGGATTTTGGTTTTCATGAATGGAAATCACTATCTAACCCAGATATGTTTTTAATTAGCCATAACGAGGATGATGAGCGAGTCGAAAGAATTTGGGAAGAAAATCCCCCACATGATATATAATATTGTTTGAAAACTCTATAAAATAAGCTATAATGGTATTTGTGCTCGAATTTTGTGTGTGAAAATATATGTAGTATGCATTACATAAGAATTAAATGTAAAAAGGAGGGGACGATCTTGGCATTTGTAATTACGTCACCATGTGAACAAGAAAAAGCAGGCGAATGCGTAGAAGTTTGCCCTGTAGATTGTATAGAAGAAGGAAAAGATATGTTCTATATCGATCCTGATATTTGTATTGATTGTGGTGCTTGTGAGGCTGTATGTCCAGTTGAAGCTATCTTCATGGAAGATGAAGTACCTGAAGGTGAACATGAGTACATCGCATTAAACCGTAAATTCTTCCAAGAAAACTAAAAGGTACAAAAAACCGCTATCCTGTTATAGCGGTTTTTTTACACATATAAAGTGAGACTTCAATCAGTAGGAGTTTTGGACTCCCACTGATTGTTAGCAAAACTTATCAGATCGTTAGCGTCCGTTTATCCCCCGCTTGGCTTCTTTGTTTTAACTCGAACCATGAAGTGGGGCTTTTACGGACTCATGCACCGTGATAAATTGGAGTAATTAAAAGTTTTTAATAAATAATATCAAATGCTTTATAAAGGTTTGTTGGCTCCTTTTCTGTTACATGTATTTGCTTTACTCTAGCAAAGATAGTTGGGCCTCTTTTGATTTTAGCTAAAAATTGTTCCATTTCGCTATGATCACCCTGCGCTTCTATCTCTACAGTTCCATTATCAAGATTTTTCACCCAACCAGTAATATGATGATCTACTGCGGTACTCAGTGTGAAATAGCGAAAACCAACACCTTGTACGGTTCCTTCAACAATAACTTGAACATGTCTCATTACGATCACCTCTTAGTCAAATCATACCATGCTATACATAGTAAATAAAGTAGAGAGGAAGAAAACAATGAAATCGCTTCATATACAAAACTTACAAGATTATAAAATTGGACATCAACAAAATAAAGATGCACTTACTGGCTGTACAGTTGTCATTGCAGAGGAAGGAGCAGTTACAGGTGTTGATGTTCGAGGTGGTGCGCCAGGTACGAGAGAAACGGATCTATTAGCTTCGGAAAATACGGTATCAAAAGCACACGCTATATTTTTATCAGGAGGAAGTGCCTACGGGTTAGATGTTGGCGGAGGTGTTATGCAATATCTTGAAGAAAAAGGAATTGGTTTTGACACAAAGGCTGCTAAAGTACCGATTGTACCAGGGGCGATTCTCTATGACCTTGGAATCGGCAATAGCGCTATTCGTCCCGACAAAAAGATGGGCTACCAAGCTGCTGCAAATGCTTATCAAACGGTTCCTACATTCGGTAATGTTGGAGCTGGAACTGGCGCATCAGTAGGCAAAGTACTAGGTGAGGCGTTTAGTATGAAATCCGGAATTGGTTATGCCGGTTATCAAATAGGACCTTTACAAGTAGCTGCTATCGTAGCTGTAAATGCGGTAGGGGATATTATCGATCCTACAACAGGAAAGCAAATAGCAGGCGTGTATGATAGAAATAAACAGCAATTATTACATACTTCAGATATATTGCTATCACAATTAGAACAAAAATTCGATGATGATGGTTATGCTGGAAATACGACGATTGGTACGATTATAACGAATGCTAAATTAACTAAAGCACAGGCTAATAAAATTGCTTCTATTGCTCATGACGGGCTAGCTAAAACAACTAGCCCGTCGCATACATTTATGGATGGTGACACACTTTTTGCTATGGCAAGTGGCAAAGTGGAGATAGACCCGAATATAGTGGCAGTACTTGCCACAAGTGTAGTAGCAGAAGCGATTGTAAATGGTGTTAAATCAGCAGAATCTGTTGCTGATTTTCCAGCTTTTCAAGATATGAATAAATAGTTCATAATCCCTTTCATTTTGGTTAAACTAACGATAGTTTATTTCCTAAAGAGAGGGATTTTTAGATGTCTAAATCAATTTGGTTAACTGATGAAATGAAGAGTTTTAGTCCTATACAAGATAATTTAGAGAGTGATGTAGTTATTATTGGAGGAGGTATAACAGGTATATTATCTGCTTACCTGTTATCCAACGAAGGGATGCGAGTAGTATTAGTGGAAAGAGATAGGCTATTTCATCATACTACAGGCCATACGACTGCAAAGCTAACAGCACAACATGCTTTAATATACAATGAGTTAATTGGCCATTTTGGCTTAGAAAATGCTCAGAAGTACTATCAGAGTCAGGTAGAAGCTATTCAATTTGTACGGGAATTAACAAACAAACTGCAAATCTCCTGTCAATTAGAGCAACAAGATGCTATTTTATATACTAATGACGATAAAAACAAACAAAAATTTGAACAGGAAGCTACAGCATATCAACAACTAAATATTAAAGGCGAAATGCAGAACAGTATACCATTTGAAATACCACATAAATGTGGATTGAGCATGGCTCAGCAAGCACAATTTCATCCTGTTGAGTTCTTACGTACAATAGTGGAGAAATTAATAGAAAATAATGTGAAAATATATGAAGAAACAACTGCAGTAGATATTGATTATGGTAATAAGACAATCGTAAGAACTGCTCATAACTTAGATATCTCAGCTGATCATGTTATTGTTGCCACTCAATTTCCGTTTTATGAAGGACAAGCATTTTATAGTACTAGAATGTATCCATCTAGATCGTACGTTCTAGGCATAACAACGAATCAACCGTATCCTGGTGGAATGTATTTAGATATAGATCAACCAAAGCGATCTATTCGTACTGTGCAACACGAAAATGAAACAATCTGGCTAGTTGGTGGTGAAGCACATAAAACAGGGCAATATGATAAGGAAAATACTACACCATATCATGACTTAGAGAATTTCTGCTCGCAATATTTACACGTAAAGGATTGGAAGTATCAATGGTCTGCACAAGATTTTTCTACATTAGACAAAGTGCCGTATATCGGTTCTATAAATAAGCAACATCCCAATGTGTATGTAGCAACAGGATACCGAAAATGGGGAATGACGAATAGTATCGTAGCAGCACATATACTATCAGATTCGATCATGCAGCGTGATAATCCATATAAAGAGTTATTTAAGCCACAACGTTTTCACGCGGATCCAGATATAAAGAAATTTATTAGTTATAATTCGAATGTGACCAAGGAGTTTGTTACAGGTAAATTAAATGTAGATGAAAATAACAAGTTAGAACCGGAAACAGCAACAAAAATGAAAGTCGATGGACAAATTGTTGGCGTTTTTAAAGATAAGGATCATAAAATTCATGCAGTTGATACAACGTGTACACATTTAGGATGTGAATGTAACTGGAATAACGCGGAGAAAACATGGGATTGTCCATGTCATGGTTCACGATTTAATTATGATGGTAAAATTATTGAAGGTCCGGCAACAAAAAATCTAAAGCAAGTAGATATATAAATTTAAATCTCATCTCACTGTCTAGAGTATACTTAATATTTGAGATGGTGAGATTGATTTAATGCTTAACTTCCTATAATATATATTATGTAAACTAATAATAAAAATACACTTTAAGGTCTACTATGTGCAAATGATGTTCAAGGACAAAAAGCTATGTACAAATAAGACAAGAAAGTTTGTACATTCTCTTTTGTATATTAAATAAAACAAAAAAGTGCGTACAAACTTTGATTGATTTCTCATCACCCTTCTAATAGATAGTCCTTAAAATATTGCAAAGGTCTTGTTGCACCATCTTTAAAACTACTTGTAAAAACCGTTACCAATTGATAGTCAGGTGCGACAATAATATACTGTCCTCCATGTCCAACCGCAAAAAAAATCCTGCCTACTTGATTGTCGGATGTTATGTTCCACCAATGATATGCGTATGAATAATCATCATCAGTTTTGACCTTTGGACTTGTTGATTCTTCAATCCAATGATATGATACGACTTGTTTGGATTTCCATACTCCATTTTTTAAATATAGCGTCCCGATTTTTAACATATCGACCGTTTTCATCGTTAATCCGAATCCACCAATTGCTATACCTTGAGCATCACGATTCCACTTATAATCTGTTATTCCTAGAGGTGTAAATAAATGCTTTTTGGCGAAGACCTCTGTATTTATTCCAGTAGTCTTTTGTAAGATTGCACTTAACAATTGTGAAGAACCACAACTGTAGACCATTTTACTTCCAGGAGGATGATCACTGTCCTGCTGCAATACAAAATTAACCCAATTTTTGCTGGGTATCATCCCTCTATTACCTGGCCAGTGTAACCCTGAAGTCATTGTCAGCAGGTGCTTGATTGTGATTTTCTGATGCTCTTTATCTTTATTAAATTCCGGAAAGTAATTAATTATTGGTGTGTTAACATTTTCGATACACCCTTTGTCTATTGCAATTCCGATCAGTGCTGATAAGATGCTTTTTGTGACAGAATATATTTTATGTTGCTTTTCCTTCATCTTTTTATTTCGATAATATTCAAAAATCACAGTACTATTCTTCTGTACAAGGACACTATCAATTTTTTCTTTTTTTATTATTTTTTCAAAATCGGTTAAAAGTTTCATTCGCCTGGGAATGCCCCCTTATATAGTAATCCAATATCTTTTTTCTTCTTTCCTAATTTCAAATCCAATAGATTTATAAAGTTTTAATGCAGATTCATTTTTTGTTTCAACGAGAAGCTGTATGTATTCAAGATTACAGTTTTGTAAATGGTGAATCCCCTCTATTATTAAATGACTTGCAAGACCGCACTTTCTCCAATCAGGCTTAACAAAGACATTTTCTATTGTGCCTATATTCTCATCTGCCTCCTTCCAAGCCATAGTACTGCCAATGATTTCATCATTATAAAAAGCAGTAACGGAAGTCCAGTATGGATTACTCTTATATTCACGCAATTTTTCTATTCCCGTTGGAGTCTCCGACCAAATTTCATTTTCTGCCTGCAAATATTTTATTTCTTCTTCGTAAGTGTTCATGTTCCAATGTTTTATTTTTACATTGGTGAGCTTAAAGTTTGTCGGAGGTAAATCTTTATTTAATTCAATATTCATCCAATAAAGGTTCTCAAAATGTTTAAATCCTTTTGATTCAAAATAAGAATTTTCTTTTACTTCAGTTGCATAATTACCGACACATAATTTGGTAGGAAACTGTGGTGGTAGTTTATTCTTGAGTAATTTAGCTCTTTGCAGTAATCGTTCGTAAAGGATATCCCAAATCTCATTACGATTTTTCCAATCCGGATCAACTTTAATATTTAAATAGATTAAATGGTTGGCAGTTCCTTGATAATCTTCAGAAATCAAATTAATCGCTTGCACTTGTCCTTTTGCAATCATAGATCCTTTATTAAAAATGCAGTGTACATCATCCCAGGTATCTTCTGGCCCCGGCCACCAATAGGTCACATTTTCTTCGTGTTTGATCAATTTTTCATATAATAGTTCTACTGAATCCCAGTCTTCTTCATGATAGCTTTTAACGTAAAAATCCCCATCTACAGCCATTGTATAATCCCCCTTACTTTTTGTTTATATAATATTAGTTGTCAGAATATTTATATATATTATATACCTTATTAAACAAATAAATCTTCCTTTTTAATTTAGGACTAAATGAATGCCATCTATTGTTTCCGAAATGCTAAGGGTGTACATATTTCATCGCCTTCAGAATCAACACTCTTTTTGTATGTTTCATTATAATGGGTAAGATAAAAAATCTTCCATTTTAAGGTTCAAAACACAAAAGTAATTATATTCACAACAAACTAAAGTTATATTTCACACAAAAGGAGCTTGGATATCCAAGCCCCTCTAACTATATTTAACCTCTTATTCAACTAAAGCGATCGATTGTAGAAGACCGATTCTTTATTGCATAGTATTCTTGAACTGCGCAGCAAATAACTTTGTATTATTACACTCCGTTTGTAATAATAATTATCTAATACTACTTATTGGAAAAAAGATATCAGTTACAGGATCTAAATAAATTAAGTCAACAGATTTACTTTTAATGTGCTGCAAGAACCGTCCCCATGTGCCTATCTCCGTCTGATGTTGCTCATTTCAAATCCACTTTTGGGTAGGGTTGGCATCTCATCTAGGCTATAGTTTAAGTCTTGGTTCGGGATGTCGTAATTAATTCTTTTAACTAGAAACTCTAACGTCGCTTTCATTACCTCGAGCGTAACACCTTCTCCAGGACAACGATGCCCTTTAGCAGGGTCACCCCCACCATGTGGAATAAAATTATAAAGACTGCCATTCCAATCTTTGAACCGACTTGGTTTAAACTCGTTAGGTTTTTCCCATAACCTTGGATCATGGTTTGTTCCATACATATCTAAAAATACAACTGTTCCTTTTTTAAATTGAAAGTTATTCCAAGTGAAATCATTTCGGACCTTAGCACCTACAAATGGGCCAAAAGGATAAAAACGTCGAACCTCGTGAATAAACCTTTCCATGTCGTCACTGGTCCCAGTCTCAAGCTTTTCTTTTTCATCTCTATATTGATAAAGAGCTAAGGCGGCGAATGTAATAAACGTTGCATTCGCCACAATTGGTCGTAACACGTTAATGAGTTCTACTGCTGCCATTTGGGTATCCAATTGTGTTCCATCGGGTTGTTTAAAAAACGCCATTTCATAAAGGGCTGTCCCTTTTTCCGATTGTAATTTTCCAGTTCGGACGTTATCGATGACTCCTCTAATCCATACCTCTGCTCGATTACGTGCTCTTCTACCTTGCCAATGTTCTGGTCCAACTTTTCCAAATGCATAAATCATCGATATAAAGTCATTGGCACGGTCCGTTATTTCTGAATCAGCTAGAGGAACTCCAGCCCACTGGCATACGACATTAGTTAGGATATTCTTCGCTTCCTCAAAAAGTACAATCCTTTCCGCATTCTCCCATCGTTCTAAGGCACATTCCCAATGCACACGAGTAAGTTTAGCAAGCTGTTGTTGGTTAGACGGAGTTAATAAGGACATAAAAAGTAATTTCCGATGTAGATGCGCTTCCCCATCCATCGTTTGAATAGCATTTTTTCCAAACAACGTTTCCTGTACGCGTTTTGGAGCTGTTCCTTTTCGTTGGAACTTTTCTGGGTCATAAAAAACTTCTGCAGCTTCTTCCCCTCTCATACAAATAACATTTTTGCCTAGTACACGAGCTTCAAAAATATCTGATTCATATCGTTTTACTCGATTCTCGATAAATAGATAGCCTTCTCTTAATAACGCTAGACTGTTATCTAAACTGTCATCATGCGGAAGCGATTGATTCGTTACCATATTTTCGTTCTCTCCTTTGTGTTATCGTAATGATTCATTATTTCCGCTTAGTTGCTGCTAATGCTAATGCCCCTAATCCAATAACAGCCATGGTAGAAAGGATCGGATGTTTACTAGCTTTCACATAAAGACTCTCTGAACGAATCCAGCCGGTATTCGTTCCCCGTTCATGTAATCCGTAACCAGCTTGATATAAGGCGCTATTTCTATTCAAAGCTGGTCTATTCGCGTACTGAGTAGGTGGCATCAAAAATTCAATGAGTCGATCAGTGAGTCGTGGAAGAAGTGTGCCCATCAGTTCTAGCAGTTTAGCTTGTGAGCCTACGTACATATCTCTTTTTGGGTGTTCCGCAGCGAATAGAATTGCTTCTGCAACAGCTTCTGGTGGATAAATCATCCCTTTATGTACCGGGTGCTCGTTTAAATAACTGGTGGCATGCTCATTATACGGTGTATCGATTCTTCCGGGATGGATCAACGTAACGGAGACAGGGACATTTTCTTTTTCTAATTCCATTCTTAGACTTTCTGTCCATCCATGCACAGCAAATTTAGTAGGGGCATATGTGGATTGAATGATTGTCCCTCGATCGCCGAAAAGACTACCAACATTGATTAAAGCACCTGTGACTCCTCTTTCTTTAAAGTGATTCACAGCAACTCTACTCCCATAAACGACACCCCAATAGTTGGTGTCGTGCATCCGCTTCATGTCTTGAATCGCTACATCCATCGCATAGCCATAGATCGTAACACCAGCATTATTCACCCATGTGTCAAAACGTCCGAATTGTTCAATTGCCTTTTGGGCTATTTTTTGGACATCCTCTTCACGTCCCACATCCGCTTTTACATAAGTCGCAGGATACCCTTTTTCTCTCAGTTCTTCTGTGACTTTTTTTAATGCTTCTTCATTTCTAGCAGCCAATACGACCTTAGCTCCTTTAGATGCAGCCATTCTTGCAGTGACTAGCCCAACGCCACTAGATGCCCCCGTAACAACAATCACTTGGTCTTTTAATTGCATTAAGGGCGAGTTACTTTTTTTCTGAATATTTGTTGTTTGATAATTCCATTGCTTGTTCTTTAGTTCTGCTATTCCTTTTAAATCTATCACCTTGTCATAATATTCATTTTTGTCATATATCATCTCAATTCCCAAGGATGTACCCCCTTTTCCTCAAAATCTTAACCTTAGTATTTGTAATCAATTAAGAAATATACATGGTTTACATACTAAATTTTAGTTGATTTCCATCGGTTTATTTTTTAAAGGTAGGGGAAGTTAACGATTACAATTAAAACATCTATTCTATTGAATTAATAAATAACCATTACATCTTTTTTCGTTATTAACGCTAGATTCAAAGATTGATTCGTTTTAATTATACATAAACTAAAAAAAGAGGGAGTCTTCTGTATAGGGAGAATTTTTTGTTTACTGAACAAATAAGCGTTCCTTAAAACTTCATATGGACCAATAGCATCAAGCATATTTCGCTTAATCGTTCGATATCAGTACTATCGACGTTTCTAATTTAATCCTCTTTTTCCCATTGATGTTGGTGCTTTATTACTTCCAGCCGTTCTTTTTTTGATCAATCCTTACTTGATTATTTCTTCGACTCTGTCTTCGCCTATATGTTTTAACCTTTAACTTCTTATACCAAAAAAATCAGACACTTGCCAATACAACTTTTATAAAGTTACATAAGATGTAATATCTGAATTAAGGAGGTGTCATTATGAGTGCTGGTACTGATTATGGATACGGTGGAGGCTTTGCCTTGATTGTAGTACTGTTTATTTTATTAATCATTGTTGGTACTTCCTTCGTTGGTGGTTTCGGCGGTTATGGTTATTAATACGACTGCCCATATCTAGCAACCTTCTTCATGGATACAGGGGTTAGTATACTTTCCTCTGTATCTATATTACATAATTGAATTCATCTTCTATTAGGCGCGTTAACTACAATAAATATTTATAGTCGAATATCCTATGCAGAACCTAATTAATGTAGATAAGGTTAAATTACTTAGCTGCCACCTATGGCCGGAATCCTCCTTTGTCCTTTTCTTATTCAAGAAAATTATAAGCAAAGTGACTCAAAAGTTGTTTTTTGTTCTTTTGAGTCACCATATTTTTCTTTTTAAGTAAAATCAATGTTTGCGATTCACGAAACGACCAGAATCTGGAGTTGCGATACGACCAAATTCCTTTACCAATCTTTCCAAACCATCTGAAAGTTCTGCTCCAAACACCGGCCGCCCATGACCAGTCACCGCAACGGCAGGTTTTAATGCTTCTAGTTTTTTGACGGATTCCCTTGCAGCATTCCAATCGGTCGTTAAATATCTTGGTGGTCCGCTAAATTCCAATTCCTGCGTCATCACCTTATAAAGCGATTCTTGTTTTACTGTGACAAAGGCGTCACCCGCAATTAGAGCACGATCCTCATCTCTAAATAAGGATATATGTCCAGGTGCATGGCCCGGTGTATGAATCCATCGCCATCCATCCATGAATGGAACACTACCATCAGAAGGAAGTACTTCTACATTATATCCTAAATCAACCGGTTCATTAGGAAACATTGGGGACATTTTGGCCACCAGTCCACCTTCTACCGTTCCATCAGGTTCAGGGAAACTTTGCTTTCCAGTTAAAAAGGGCAGTTCTGCTTCGTGAGCATATACTTTAACTCCCCATTGATTAACTAAATCCACCACGGCTCCCACATGGTCAAAGTGACCGTGTGTCAATATAATTGCTTTTGGCTTACTTTTTTCACCATACCGCTCCTCTACCACTTCAATAATACGGTTCGCAGATTCAGGCATGCCCGTGTCAACTAAAACCCACTCATTTGTTTTTTCAGGATTTCCTACACAACATATATTTACAATTTGGTTTGTATAACAGTAAAGATCAGGAAGTACCTCCATGCCCATCCCGCTTGTAAGAGAGTACATGGGAAGAAACTGGTTCTCCATCGAATCTTTCATACCATCATGCATTTTATCCAAAAGTATTCACCACTTTTCGTTATTGTTGTTCAAACAAATTTTTTTATATTGGACAAAGACTCATTTTAAACATCTTTATTATTCGGTTAACTACAAAAAATATGCCTCCTATTTAATAAGGCCTTTTAGTGTCATTTCTAATTGAAGTAAAAAGTAATTCTTTAAATAAAGAGTTCAGTGGTATTGGTAGTGGTTACTGTTAGAGGTATTACCTTTTGTTCTATCTAGCGTAGCAGTAATAGTTGTAAAGATGAATTCATAATCACTTCGTCATCCAATGTTTGATTAGCTCTTGTTGTTCCGGCGTTCGATTGTCTATTTCCTGAAACGAACCATTTGTGTACAACCTTTCTGATTTTTCATTTATGCTTTTATTTTATCGGACTTCGAAATACAGTTTAATTATTCTTAATTTAAAAGAACTTTTGTTAAATAAATTACTATATATAATCTATCACCTCAAACAAACCCAATTTTTCCTTTATTATTGACTTATACTTGGCAGTTTCATATAGTGAATTATCTAGCTTTGTTTTGTTTATACATAGCATTTCAAATATTTCTCTTTCAATCTCTCTTCTTGCTTCTAATACTTTAATTGTTCCCTCCACACCACTATAACCGTTTATTTTCCCATAGCCGTGATTCGTATAATACTCAATAAAACCAGTAGACCATTCTTTGGACCTTTCATTAAATATTTTTCTGAATGACAATTCTAAATCAGCTTGCTCTATATAAAACAATACTGGATTTAATTTTTCTATAATTCTCTCTAAAGCCCTTACATAACTTACAACATTTTCTTTTTGCTCCCCATGCCTAATCATTGCGGTTGTTAACGGATTTTGTATAAAACAGCATTCGAAAATATAAATCTTATTTCCGTAGAGAGCTTTATCTGCAAAATCTCTCCATTTTTCAGTTATTAATTCAATATGCTTTTCTAACGGTAGCTCATAAATATCATTTTGAAAAGTGCTATTTAGTAAACTGTCGGGAAAGTTGTATCCGTATTCATTTTTGATTTTTCTATATGGCAATAAATAATTATTCCCTTTCTTCATAACATTTTTATTAATTACTTCTTTAAACATTACACTATTCCTTAACAAATTTTCAAATTCAACTTTATTAAAACGAGAAACTCCATCATAATCAGCAGGATGGTCGAGATTTCCTTCAAGAAATAACTCAGCATCTATATTTAATTCAGTTAGAATATCGTAGAGTAAGTTTGCAGTGGTAGACTTACCGAATCCAGGTAGCCCTTCTACCATTATCAATTGTGTATTCAAGCAAATTGCTCCTTTCTAAGTCAACACAATAACTTTAAATGAAAAATATATTGTCCACTGAACTCACCTCCGATAATCAATATCTCTCTAGCTATTTATATTTATTCGGAATCCTCCATGTTCTTTTTCTGTTTTTTTCTAAGATATAACCCTGCAACAAACATAAGAGCATAACCTATTAAAATAAATATATCTAATTTATGTTGCCATAAGTTGTCTGCGTCTAATAACCTCAAAGTATAAGCTATTGTCATCAATGGACCAAATATAATAAATACGATCGGTGTTTGATCTTTTGGATCTATCTTTTTACTCATCATACAACATCCCTCTTCTTACATGAATTTACACTTATAACTATTATTACTGGTGACTATAATACCATAATTAGCATTAACTGTATATCTATATAGTTATCTTAACAATATAAACCAGATTAACTAGAAACAGTTCTTTTTGCCTTCAGATATTCAATAAAATTGATCACCGTTTCTGGTAGGCAAATAATCATGAAGAAGATTACCAGTACGTTATGAACAGGTGTCCTGTATGGAGTGAACCATTCTGAGAAAAATTGCGAATTACTCAGTTTTTCAATATATCCTCCCTCTTGAAAATACAGTGTCCATGATGAATGGTCAAAAAGAAACAAAATACTGTTCAAAATAAGAAATAATCCGAGCGGCAGAAGCTATCTTCTCTTTTTCGTTTGAATGAATTTGTAAGACTTTCCTCCATACATGCGGTATGCACTACGAATCCTTTTTCGAGTAAATAATCGAACCTCAATAAAGTTTGACTATATAATCAAACTTTTGTTATATTTGATTAAATCATCAAACTTATTATGTGAAAGGAGCTGTTCATGTTGTTAAATGAGGTCTCTGTCTTTATTATGGATGTGAGTAATTCGTCTAACAATGACATTGGGAATGAGTTAAGTAGTTATTTGCAGCAATTACAAACTAGCATTACAAAGTGGACAGAAAATATAACGATAACAAAGGTTAGTCATCGTGCTGGTGATGAATTGGTTGTGGTAAGTAGTGGTTATGCATCTGCCTATATACTTGCTTTTTATATAAGCCGTATTTGGAAGTTTGTCGATCACCAACCTTATTTCGGTCTATCCTTTGGTAATATCAATCAAGACATAACCACCCTAAATCTAGAAACTTGGATTCACCCATTGATGAAACAAGCTAGAAATGCCAATGATTATTTGAAAAAACAACAGAACAGGTCACTATTTCATATGGCATTACCTAATGTATCGGATAAACATGGGTGGAATACTTTTAGTAAACAATTCGAAACATTAATCAATACAAGTTTCCGTTTAAAACAAGAGCATATTAATGACCAGACGAACATCCAATCACTTGTCTGTTCATTATATTTAATATTTGGTCAACAAAGCGAAATAAGTCAATATCTTGAACGAACAAAAGGTACGATATCACATCATATGAAACAAGGTAAAACACAGGTTATCTTGCAAGCATTTCATAACATTGTGGAACTACTAGATTCTTTAGAAGTAAGTGCGGAGTACCAACTAACAGATATGTTGCAAAAAAATATTAGATATCATGTTATGAATCACCTACAGGATTATTTCCCTAAGGGAGGGAGAATATCATGACTGTACTATTATTACTTCTCGGTCATTTAATTGCTGATTTTTGGTTACAATCAGATAAAATGGTGACAAACAAATTAAAGAACTTGCCTAAACACCTGTTTCATCACATGCTAACAACAGGTATAGCACTTGTTGTTGTATGGGGGTATCAATATGAATTCCAACATATCATGACCTATTTCATTCTCCCTTTTGCTTTTATTATCATTAGTCATTTTTTGATTGATTTATTAAAAATAAAATTAGTGGATACCATACCAAGAGGTTCTACTGATAACTTGCAACGTTTAGGATACTTTCTATTAGACCAACTAATACATGTTGTCATGATATGCCTAGTTAGTATCTTTTTCTTTAATACAAAAGTACTCTATTTATTAGACTTTAACAAGACAAACGATGTAAGTTGGTTTCATTCAATCGTGTTCATCATTATAATATATATTTTGGCAACAAGTGTTAGCGGGCATATAATAAAATTCATTATTGGCTCGTTACCGTCAAAACTCACAAATTTTGAAGGAGAATTGACAGTAAAAAATCAACTGAATGCTGTTAAAACAAAAAGTCTACCACAGACGGAAAATAGCTTTACAGAGGAATATCATTACTTTTCATATTCTTCCCCACTCCGTTCACGTGGTAAGCTCATCGGATATGTTGAGAGATTGCTTGTTATTATTTTAACAGCAATAGGTGCATACCAATCAATTGCATTTATTATCGCAGCTAAGTCGATTGCGCGATTCAAACAATTAGATGACCGTAATTGGGCAGAATATTTCTTACTAGGTACCCTCTCTTCTATCTTAATTGGATTAGTGCTAGGTTTGATTGTTCAAGTAGTACTAATGTAAAATGTAAAAAGAACCACTGCAACACGCAGTGGTTCTTTAATTTAAGCACGTTTTATCCATAACCAAACATAGAAAATACCGGTAAGTATAAACGCTAGCCATAAGTTTAACTGTTCGCCAAAGAATAACACAATTGTGCCTGTTCCAACGCCTAATATGAATATTCCTATTCCAAGCAATAACGTGGAGAACGTATGTAACGCCGCTTTATCTTTATTAAAAATGGCTAAATAAAGGTTATTCATTAAATTTTTGGTATTCCCTGTCATAATACCATTGTTGATGTTCGTTGATTTAATCTTACGAAACACGGTTAGCTCATAACCCGCAAGTAGTCCAAGCATAAATCCAATGATCACAGAACCTATATGTTGTTGAATGATAGCTATAACTAGCAGAAAAATCATTTGGATAAAAAGATAAATACGATACTTTTTCCACCCATATTCCTTCAATCGTTCTATGACTCCTTGTGCTAAAAATGCTCCTACTGAAAAACCAACAAAAGATGATACGTTTATCAAGGCGTCTAACGGATTGCCCGCAAATAATTTAGCTGCCATCATAACGACGTTTCCTGTTTGCGCACTGGCAAACAATCCTTCTTGTGTTATAAACGTAAAAGCATCAATAAACCCCATCAAAAAAGTCGAGAAAATCGTTAAGATAGTTAAAAGTCTGTTTTGATCTATGTCTTGTTTCAATCTAATCCCTTCTTTCAATCAATCACCATATAGCATATTAGTTTTTTATAGTCCAAATGTCAACTTACAAAATGAATAGTAGCATAATTTTGTAAAAAATTATTTTTTTCGAGTAAATTTAAGGAAGTTTTATATTATTTATGTTATTCTATTAGAAAAATGTAAATTGATAGGATGTTTTGATTGGATATAAGGAAATTAGAAAACGAAATACAGTTGTTGCAAAATGAATTATATAGATTAGCTAATGAAACAAACCAATATACGTTAGGGGACATTTTGAAGATTAGCGAACTATTAGATGAAAAAATAGTAATTTATCAAAAGTTAAACTTTCCAAAAGGCACCAAGGTGAATGAATACAATCTGCGTTAGTCAGACACCATAAAATTACCATTTTTCGTTACTCGTAGCTAGGAGGAATGTCATGAAGGAGTTAGGCACAGAGCTATATGTACATAATTCTAAATGGGTATGTCGAACACTTTATCAACTTAATCCAAAAGAAATCCCCTTCTTAAAAAAGAAATGGAGCAAGCAAGAGCTGCACATACAGCAACAAAGATATAAAAAAGAATTACATGTCGTACAACATTTTATGAAAAAGCTGATTCAACATATGGCAGGTATCCCTACTTTGATTATTACAACGGATTATCAAGGATATATACTAGATATATATGGTGACGATAGTATTAGAGAAATGATTGATTCATGTAATATAAAATTAGGTGCGAAATTTGATGAAAAAGATGTCGGCACTAATTCTGTTTCGTTATCATTAGAACATCAAAAACCATTCGCAATTATTGGTACCGAACATTATCATGAATATTTGTCAGAAGTAGCATGTTATTCTACCCCAATAGACTTTACTAATAAAGGTAGTTTAATAGGCACTGTTTCTATAATGACAACGGTCAACTTCGCAAGTAATTTTCATCTAGGTCTTCTTTCATCCGCGGTTGATACAATCGAGAGAGAAATTCAACTTCAAGAGCAAAATCACACATTACATTTACTAAATCAAATATTAATTGACTCTACCCCTATCGGACTTATTATGACAGACCAATGCGGTCGTATGATAGAATTTAATTCAAGTGCAGAAAGTATTCTAGAGCTATCGAAACAATCTGTTATAGATAACCCGACTCGACTTAGTACTATATCGGAATACATTCACTATGTACTTGAAACGGGTGAAATTATTGAAAATTTAGAATTATCTTTCGCTCCTTTAAAAAGCGATTACGATAAGAGACTATTACTTGATGTACTACCACTTTTCGATGAAAGGGAAATGATTGGGGCTTTTGCTCAATTTAGAGATATGACGAGTTATCATGACTTACAGCAACAGTTAATTAATTCAGAAAAACTATCTGCCATTGGAAAATTAGGAGCAGGATTAGCACATGAACTTAGAAATCCTTTAACATCGATCATCGGTCTTACACATTTAATGAAAGAACAAACAGGCAGTAATCAGTATTTACCCGTTATAATTAATGAATTAGATCGTATGAAGAATTTAGTGAATCAATTTGTCGCATACGGGAAACCTTCCAAAATGCAACGTGGTGAATGTAATCTCAGTCAGCTTGTTCATGATACGATCGATTTAATGCGTAATAATGCTTGTGAGAGAAATATAAAGATTCATTTTGAACCAGAAAACACGACACCAGTAGTACATATAGACAAAAATAAGATAAAACAAGTATTGATTAACTTTATCAAAAACGCATGTGAGGCAATGCCTAATGGTGGAAATATTAAAGTAAAATTCGATGATAATGTTGAAAATAGTATGATTCGAATTTCCATAAAGGATGAAGGAGTTGGGATGACAAATGAACAATTAGAACAATTGGGAACACTTTTCTTTACAACAAAAGAAACAGGTCTTGGAATGGGCTTACCGATTTGCATTGATATTATTCACTCTCATGATGGTAAGATTGAGTTTGATTCTGAAGTAGGAAAAGGTACAGAAGTGCATATATTTTTACCTCTATATCAAGAAAGGATGGATATCTTATGAAAAAAGTGTCCGAAGTATTGGTTGATAACTTTAAGCAATTAGGTGTGTCACATGTTTTTGGTATTCCAGGCAAACCAGTAGTTCCTTTGATAGCAGAATGTGAAAAACAACGTATTCCCTTTGTCTTGTCTAGGCATGAATCTGGGGCAGGATTTGCTGCTGGTGGCTATGCATTAGTAAAAAATAAAATTGGTATAGCAATCGGTACATCAGGTCCTGGCGGCACGAATATGTTAACAGCCGCTGGCCAAGCTAAAGCGTATCATTCCCCTACCCTATTTATTACAGGACATCCATCCGCTCAAGGTACAGGAAAAGCACAAGGTCAGGATTCTTCGATATTTGGTACAGATTTAGTGAAAATGTTTGAACCTGTCACCCTATTCAGCACTAGAGTTGAGCGAGGTGATCAAGTGGAATTATTATTCAAGCATGCAGTGGAAAAAGCGACGACAGGCAGAAAAGGTCCTGTTCACTTATCCATTCCAATGGACGTGCTACAAGAAGAAATTGATGAATTTAAAGTAGATATTTCTACTTTCACCGCTACCGTTGTATCAAATAAAATAAATGACGTAATTATTAAGTTGCAAAAGGCGAAAAGACCGATATTGTTACTAGGTAAAGGAGTGCATCTATCCAAAGCATATGAAGAAATAAAATGGTTAGTTGATAAGTGGCAGATACCTGTTATGACAACTCCTGGTGGTAAAGGGACTTTTACAACAGACCATCCTCTATCTCTAGGTTCTTTTGGATTAGGCGGTAATGAAAAAGCAACTCAATACTTAAAGGACGGCGTCGATACGATGATGGTAATTGGAAGTAAGCTTAGTGATATGTCTTTAGCAGGCTTTTCGTCATCATTATATCCAAAAGAAGTGATTCACTTTGATATTGATGTTACATTTGTTCAAAAATCTTTACCATTGCCTACCTTAACTGTTCAAGGTGATATAAAGTCTAACCTCCAAGAGCTCCAACAACAGACATCTACACTAGAAATGAAAAGCGTTACAAGAACTCCTCTTCTATTAACTGAAAATGAACAAATAACAGAATCCCAAGAAAAAGATACACCTATTTCCGCTGCAGTATCCATTAATGAACTACGAAAACTATTACCAATGGATTCGATCATGTTTGGTGATGATGGAAGTCATACTTTCTATGCCATTAAACACTATGATATCTATGAGCCAGGGACATTCTATTTTGATGACGTGTTCGGTACGATGGGACATGCGATTGCTTACTCTATTGGAGCAAAATTGGCATCACCAGAGAAAAATATTGTTTGTTTAACAGGTGATGGCTGTATGTATATGCACGGTACAGAGATTGCAACAGCCGTCGACTGGCAATTACCAATCATTTATATTGTTTTAAATAATAAAGCATTAGATATGGTTGATAAAGGGATGAAAAAGATGCTAGGTTATTCGGTTGGATCGTTGTATCGTGAGGGATTAGATGTAACCCGATATGCTGAATCATTAGGAGCTAATGCTTATCTTTGTCGAAACCTTGAAGACATTCGAAATGCAACTAACCAAGCATTAAAAGAAACAGATGGACCGACTGTCATTGAGATCATGGTTGATCCTGATGAAATCCCTCCAATCTTAAACAGAGTGTAAAAATACTAATCGCACGACCATCCATTAACTTTGCTACAAGGATGGTCGTGCGATTTTGTTATTTTACATATTCCTGTTCTTCTATCCATTCTTTATATGTTTGGTCAAAAACTGTTAATGCATTCATAGCTTTTGGAAAACCTACATAACCGCTACAATGTGTAATCAATTCTAAAATTTCTTCTTTCGTCAATCCAGATCTCAGTGCTGCTTTAAAATGAAACGTAAGGGTATGACCAAATTGTCCTTGTGTAATAAGTGAAGATAACGTAATTAGTGTTCGTTGTTTCCGATCAAGCGCATCATTATCATAGATATCACCATAGCCAAATTCTAATGCTAGATTGGCTAGCCGCGGGGAAACAGCCTGTACACCTTCCATTGCTACAATCCCTTGTTCTCCAGCAATTTCTGCAATATTAGCCCAACCCTTTTCTCTTTTATTCATGCACTTATCATCCCTTCTATCAGATTACTAGCATTGTTTGTTCATTATATATATTCTCCGCGGAAGCTCCAATATCCTTTTGCTTCTATTTAATATTTTGTAAGAAAGAATGGGTTATCTATATGAATCATGGATTGGAGTGAATAAGTCATCTTGTGTACTTCTAACAAGGGAGAAATGCTCCACGTTATAGTGACCGTGCAATGTGTGATTATGATGTTGGATAATTTGTTCTGCGTCTAATACTTCATTACCAAGTGTAGAATGCCCGTCAGCTACTAATGTCACATCAAAACCATTAATAGTAGCAGTTCTCACTGCAGAATCGATACAATGCTGTGTTTCACATCCCATCATAACTATATGCTTCACTTGATTAGTGTTTAAGTAGTTCATTAGATTTGTACCGTGAAAGGAATTTGTCGCTGTTTTATCAAAGATTGGGGCGTGTCTAGGAACTTGGATATCCGTATGTATTTGAAAGCCATCCCCTTTGCCTTCTGCAACATCCTTATCTCTAATGAACACAACAGGAACGTTTGCTGCTTTCGCTTTTTCGATGACTAAATTGATGTTCTCTATAAGTTGTTTCTTATTAAAAATTGGACCGTGGTTCTCATTTCCATCAACTAATGCTTGTTGTGCATCGATAATTAATAAAATTTGCTTCAATTCATTACTCCCTTTCTTGTTTTACATAAGTATGACCGCAATACACCTTCCTTTTTATTACTTCTTTCAATTGTATCATAACAACTTACTTACAAGGTAACATAATTAGGAATTGCGCTTCCTTCTCAACAAAAAAGAAGGCAATATTTAATTACCTTCTTTTTTCTTCGCTTTTCGATGATTAACGGCTATCGCAATTCCGCTCCCTATTAATAATAAACAAACGAGAATTACTTGCACATATTGGTCATATATAAGCCATAGGTTAATTTGATAATAATCCATAAAGTAGTCTCCAAAGACAGGTAAGACAAACGCATCGATTAAATAGAAAACACCAAGTAGGATTAAACCAAATGCAATCCATTTTTGATAATTGATGAAATAGTTAATAACAGGAACATCTTCTAGAACTTCATATTCATAACGATTCGCTAGTTGAAGTGCATCAAAGAAACTGTAAAACCATAGAATCGGAATCATAAACAAGAATAGTGACAAATGTAACACATCTAACAAATAAATCGATAATAAGAAACCGATCATCAATTGAATACCTCGCTGCTGCAATCCTAAATATAAATGTCCTGCACCAGGAAATATAGCTAAAATAGTTGTGAGCATCTTACTTTTCCTATCATTATCATGTGCATGATTAAAATCATCCATTAATGTCCTATCTTCTAATTTCTCGCCTGCTTGTTGCTTATTTAATAATTGGATAATATCAAACATGCTATATATCCATATTATTGGTAGAGCTAATAGAAAAATTAAAAATATCGCACTTGTTAAAAAGCTAATAAAAATAACCATAATAATCACGCCAACAAAAGCTGCTAATATCGTCAATCCGCGATAAGATAAACCTAAATAAAAATGTCCCATACCAGGAATAATAGATAGAAGCATAGTAGCAACACGATCTTGACCGTTTTCTTCCTTCGTGTTCTCAAGTTCATTTGTTCCTATTTGTTTGTTCGCTTCTACTTTTCCGATAAACAAGGTCAAAATAATATCAATAAAACTAACGCCCCAAATAAACATACCAAACAGGACAAGTATAATAACATCATAAAAGCCTATTAAGAATGCAAATACTGTCATCATAACACTAGCAATAAATGTTAACGCGTAAAGAATCCCTCTGCCTTTGTGTCCCCAATATATATGACCGAATCCAGGAATAAGTCCTAGAAAAAATGCTGCTATACTTGATTTATTCATTGTGTGATTCCCCCTTAATATTGTCTAGCAAATCAAGTGTTTTCGTCATTAGTTCGTCAGTGAACGAACCATCGTTATCTAACTTCATGTCTGACATGTTTGTTACACCTTGGAAGACACCTGATACGGTTAACAACATCGTTAATCCCGCTGCAACTAGATAATGAACGAGAAGGTGATTTTTCTTATTTCTTTTAGGAGTAACAGTTGTTTTTTCAATCTGCTGAATAGTTTTATCCGTAAAATCACTAGATAGAGTACTATTCATCTCTATATCATCTAGAACGGACATATATAAAGCGACACACTCGTCACATTCTAACAAGTGTTGATCAATATGTTCTGCATATTCTGTCTCTCCTTCTATATAAGAACGAAGCATATCTTTTGTTATATGGGTCATATTAAAAATCCTCCTTCTTCCAATTTTCTTTCATCCATTTCTTTGCTCGATACAGCCGCATTTTGACTGTTGTTTCCTCCACATTTAATTTTTGCGCAATTTGCTTATAAGATAATTCTTCGAAATAGTATGCCTTAATAACAGGTTGAAACTTTTCAGGCATGTTATTTATTTGGTGTTGCACTTGACGAGCGCGATCGTTATTCACCATTTGCTCTTCTAACAGAGGGTGCTCACTAGCAGGTTCAAATGCTTCAAATGTCTCTAGCTGTTCCATTTGTTTGGATTGTTTCCGTTTATAATCAATTGCTTTATGTAATGCGATACGACTAATCCACGTTTTGAATCCTTTATGTTGATAAGAAGAAAGAGCATCGATCATTTTAATAAATGTTTCCTGTGTTAAATCTTCTGCTAGTTTATCATCATGAATAACGCCGTATATGACTTTAAAAACATGATGCTTATACCGCTCTATTAACAAGCGCGTAGCATGATGATTTCCTGCTTTTATCTTCTTTATTAATTGTTCATCTTGAATGATGCTCCCCCCTCTCTTTCTCTCTATATAATAATTGACGAGATTAATAACAAAATGACTACAAAAAAGAGAAAATTTTTATTTATTTTTGGCCATGCTATAATAATACAATAGAATAATCATGTAAGGAGTGAGGATTTGCCTAAAATTAGAACAATTTTATTCCTTTTGCTACTAGGAGGATTAGTATGGTTTCTTTACGGAGATGACTATAAGCAAACAGGGCTTAGTGGTGTTTGGGGAGAAATAAAGGATGACATACAGCATATAAAAGAGAGTGATGCAGTTCAACAGATGCAACTTGGATTGGAAAATCTCCTTCACTATGTTACAGACAAAGAAGAGGTTCCTCCTACTCCAGATATAGAAGCACCTGATTTACATCAACCAACAGAGCAAACATTCTCTGTTCATAATATTGAAATACATGATCAAAAATCCACTGTAGAAGAGGATTTGAATCATGCTAAAAGACATTCCATGAATGACTACGGTATTGATTGGTATACGTACCATGAGCATTATCACCATTTTGTCATGGTCGCTTATGATAAAAATGATCAAGTAGTCGGTCTATTTACCAATCAAGATTTAATCAGCTCTACTGTCGATATTACACTTGAAACAGATAAGCGTACAGTCCGTGAACAATTTGGCGATCCATTACAAGCAATTCAAAAAGGGCTTGTCAAATATCGAATCGATGATAATGATGACCAAGATACGTATGTTATAGATAATAATTATATAACGTTTTTCTATGATGTCCACCAAGATAATCAAGTTGCCGCCATTCAAATTATCGCAAAAGAGTTAGAAGACGATAAAACAGATTATTTTGCTTCACCTAGTAAACAATTAACGGAAGGACTAGAATACCAGTTATTTGACCTTACAAATGCTGCGCGTGTGAAATTCGGCAAGACGGTATTAGAATGGTATGAACCCGCAAGACTTACTGCCCAACATCATAGTGAAGATATGGCGGAGAACAATTACTTCGGTCATACGAATCTAGCAGGATTATCACCATTTGATCGTTTGAAGGAAGATGATATTAGCTTTCAAATGGCTGGAGAAAACCTAGCTACTGGTCAAGCGAGTAGTATTTATGCACACCAAGGTTTGATGAATTCAGCAGGGCACCGTGAAAATATTTTAAAAGACGAATTTCGATTGATGACAGTCGGTGTAGCCTTTCAAGACAATGGCCAGCCTTTCTATACGGAAAACTATCTGACCAAATAAAAAATCCAAACCACTAATGGTTTGGATTTTCCGTTTTTCTATTAACTTATAGCATGTTCCTTCATCCAATTAATCAATAAATCTTCTTGATACAGATCATTCGGATATTCTACGACTCCTGTATCTTCTTCTTCGTATAGATACATAAGTAGTTCATTCAATGCGCCCATATACTCTTGATAAAGAAACTCATAACTGATTGTTTCTTTTGGCATCACATTATCTCTACACACGGCAGGATCTGTATAATTTACATATGTTCTACATGGTAAAGGTCTAATCTCATATGCTAAACATTTGTTCGTCTCTGTATCTAACATAACGCACGGTAGTAAAGATTGTTTATATTCATATTTTTTCTCTACATCTGTTACATCTAATTCTTCAAACTGTCCGATTTTATCTTGATACGTATTATAATAATGTGCAAAATGATTTTCTAAATGCTCTTTTCGTTCTTTCGGCATGTGATTAATTGAGTGTTTGATCATTTTCGCTTCCAGTTTATTAATAGAGATCGGGAAGTAGCAACAAAAGGCACAGCCCATTCGACAAGTTGGCGTCAGATCGACCGCTTGCTCCATTTGTTGTATTTCCTCTGAGACTGCATTAAGTAGCATTTGGTAGCTGCTTGCTATTTTTTGATCTGTCGGCAGCTCTATCTTCATTAATTGATCAACAATTTGATAAAACGTATCTTCATTGATCTCGTATTTCTCATTTAGTTGATTACATTTATCAATAATTTCTTGATGTGTTATATAACGATTCATTCCTATTCTCCTCACAGCTGCGATTCATTGAATAGTATAACAGAAAGTCCACTTATCGAACATAATCAACCGGAAAAATCGCAAAAGACGAACTTCCTAAATAAGAAAGGAATAACCATCCAGCTAGTAGAGCAAGGAATAGTATGTCTTTAACAGAATAACTAAGTTGATAATAAAAGGTTCTCTGCTCATTTCGAGAAAATTGTTTTGCTTCCATCGCAACCGCAATCCGATGTGCTCGCCGGATACTTTGAGCTAACAAAGGGATTGCATACAATTTGATTTTTTCATATATGCCTTTTATCCCTTTGGTATACTGCACACCTCTTACCTTTAAAGCTCTTCTTAACGATTGGAACTCTTCTAAAATAATTGGTAGCATTCGAATGGCTGCCATGAAACTATACGCATATTTTGGTTTTATTTTTAACTGTTGCATGGTTGAGTAAAATAGTTGAACTGGCCTTGTCGTTAAGGCGAACAATAAACTTAATAGGCCAAACACACAACTTCTTAGGCCTAAATGAATTCCGCGATAAAAACTTTCCTCTGTTATATGAATAATCCCCCATTTAAACCATGTATGTTCCCCATCACCGAAGAAAATCATCGTTGTCGCAGAGGAAATAAAAATGATGAATAAAGGCAATGCCAATAGGCAAAGTAATTTCCAACTATGACCTGTACTGAATAGATAAAGTACAAGTGAGCCGATGATAACATAAAATAGAAAGTTCGGGTTATGAATAAACAGTAGTCCAATAAAAAGACTTGCTAACGTTAATAATTTTAAGCTTGGGTTTAACTGGTGTAACCATGTAGAGCGATAATCGATACTAATAGACATAATGTTCATCCTTTATCGTTTTGTCTTCTGTATTATGATAATTCACCACATCTATTAACCTACCGTTTTTGATACGCCATTCTTTCGTTGCATAAATCTCTACTATTTCCGGTTGATGGGTCACCATAACAATTGTTGTGCCTGCTCGTCTGCACTTTTCAAATAAACGAAGCATTTGAAAAGTATTGGTAGCATCTTGGCCAAACGTTGGTTCATCAAGTAGTAAAATATCTACATTACTAATAGTCGCAGTTGCGACACTTAATCGTTTCTTTTGGCCTATCGAAAGCTGATAGGGATGATGCTCCTTTACATGTTCAAGATTGTATGTTATTAAGTGTTGATTGATTCTTTCTGCAAACTGTTCAGACGGGATATTACTATGTTCTAATGAATGCTGTAACTCTTTATAGACACTATTGGTTATAAATTGAAGTTCAGGGTTTTGAAATACATAGCCCATTTTGCGATAATCACACGTTTCTACACCTTCGGATAAATGGTAGTTAATAGTCCCTTCTGTTTTGATTAATTGCATGATCGCTAACATTAACGTACTTTTCCCAGAGCCATTTTCCCCTGTTATCGCAATCCAATCCCCATGTTGAATCGTTGCTTGTTCCACTTCTATTTTCTTTTGTTTGTGATAAAAACCTGCAAAAGCATCTAGTTCTATAATTGGTCGATGACTCGTTTCTAGTTCTGATTTTGCAGGTATAGTCATTCGATAATCCTCCCATATATCTGGATACCAAATCCCTGCTTGATAAAATGTATCTTTATGCTGATGTAATAGAAGGTTTGGATTACCATCTGCGATAATTTTTCCTTCGCTATCTAACATAATAAGGCGGTCAACTAGCGGTAATACGTGATCGATTTTGTGCTCGACGATAACCACTGTTTTATCATCAGCAACGGTTTTTAATGTGTCCCAAACTTGTTGTGTCCCTGTTTGATCAAGCATTGCCGTTGGTTCATCTAAAAACAGCACCTCTGGTTCTAGCGCTAAAGCGGAGGCTATTGCTAATCGTTGTTTCATTCCTCCTGATAATTGCTGGATAGAGGTATGAATATCTTCTAGTTGTAATCCGACTTTTTGAAGATACTGATGAATCAACGTTGGCATTTCTTTTTTCGGTGTATTTCTATTTTCTAATACAAAAGCAATTTCTTCATCCACATAGGGCATACAAAATTGTGCATCTGGATCTTGAAAAACCATGCCATATGATGGTGAGACTGAGCGTTCCGCTATCTTTAACGGCATTTCGATAACATCAGGTATTAAACCTGCCATAATCTGAAGTAACGTCGATTTACCTGAACCTGATGGACCAACAACTAATACTTTTTCTCCTTTTGCTATAGTAATCGATAAATCTTTGAATAGTAGACTATCACTGTTAGGGTAGGTTGCTCGTAATTTTTTTAACGTTATCATCTTAACGCACCTCGTCATCTAATAGGTGATAATCCTCATTTGACACAGGACGAATACTTTTGGTTACCCCTGTTTTGTCGATAGCTTCTACTAGGAAATAAGCAAAGAAGCCGGTGATCACAATCGACCCTACGATTCTATTCACTATTAGTAAAGTAAGATTCCACACAGCTAATGAATCAATATAACCATAAAACACATCTAAAATAAGTGAGCCGACAGCTGCACCAATTGCTGCGAGGCAAGTAACGTATAATCGATAACTCTTGTAACGATACATCGCAAATATAAGTTCACAGCCAAGTCCTTGAATAAGTCCATATAGTAGCAACGATATTCCCCAATGGCCACCAAACATAAATTCTCCTTGCGCGGCTGCTAATTCCGCTAGTAAAGCAACTCCTGGCTTTCGGATGATTAAAAAGGCAACAGTCGCCGCCATAAACCACATGCCATAGAGCAATTGATCGATATGTAATCCGAAAACACCTACTAAACTATACAATGGTCCCCAAAGTTTATAAATAACCGCAAAAATAAAAGCAATGACAATCGTGATCAAAATATCTGTTAACGTTAATGATTTTTTCATTGGTATTACGCTCCTTTTTATTTTATTGATTAATAGTCAAAACTCGCTTCTCTTTCCTCCTTTTGCATACGAAAAAAGCCACTATCCATACGTGACGTAGAGATAGTGGCTAAACTTATCCATCAGAAAACTGCAATATCATTATTCTATTGCACCTTAAGCCACTTCCCTACGCTGGTATGAACCAGATCAGGTTCTAAGGGTCTTAAAGTAATGACTTTAATCTCAGTCTTTAAAAGACACCCCTAGTGGAATGTGATCGTAATATGTAATTTGACTACATCATACCAAATCTTTTCGTATTGTCAAGGTTTATTGTAGGAAATTCCCACCAAATTTCATAACAATTAAGAAAAAATTTTGTTTGCAACGAGTACATTTTTTTGATATAGTTAGAATCAACAAAAAACAATTATATCGTTTTGCTTCAATTTTTATTGAAGTGAGAATAGAGGTGCAAAAACCATTAGTACCTAGCTGGAGGCTGATGTAGCCGAGGAAAGCTAATGGAAAGGGGAATTTGCCGAAGTAATGTACGTACACATCAACATACATTGCTGGTCCTGCATTAAATAAATGTTGGGCTGTCATATAGTGAAGACTGTATGGAGGGCTATCTCACGCATCGAGCTAAAGTATACAAAGATGCAAGTAATGATACCCTCATTACTTGCATCTTTTTTATACGAAAAATGGTTTGATGAGATATGCTCTATTCAGGTACAAGTGAAATTGTTTTTAATCTTTGAATAGAGGTGGATGTAAAATGAATTTTGGACGTGTATTAACCGCGATGGTTACACCATTTAATGAAAAAAACGCAATTGATTATGACAAAACAGAGCAACTGATTAACCATTTACTTCAAAATGGAACAGATGCCTTAGTAGTAGCTGGGACGACAGGTGAATCCCCTACCTTATCAAAAGAAGAAAAGTTATCCTTACTGCAGTTTACGGTAAAAACTGTTAATGGCCGTGTGCCTGTCATTGCAGGAACAGGTTCTAACAATACACAAGAATCAATGGAAATGACGAAAAAAGCAGAAACGATTGGTGTGGATGCAGTCATGCTAGTTGCACCATATTACAACAAACCTTCTCAAGAAGGGCTTTATTTACATTTTAAAACTATTGCAGCATCCACTAGTTTACCTGTGATGTTATACAATATTCCTGGTCGATCAAGTGTTGCAATCAATCCTGAAACAATCATCAAATTAGCTCAAATCGAAAATATTGTTGCTGTTAAAGAAGCTAGTGGTGATTTAGATGGCATGACGCGTATTATTCATGAAACAGATAGTAACTTCTCCTTATATAGTGGTGATGATACATTAACACTCCCAGCTGTAGCAATCGGTGCACACGGTATTGTTTCTGTTTCTTCTCATATAGTAGGATCGGAAATGAATGAAATGATAACTGCTTACACTTTAGGTAATGTTGCTCGAGCACAAGAATTACATCAGTATTTACACCCGATTATGCAGGCAATGTTTATGGCTCCAAGTCCAGCACCTGTTAAAGCAGCTCTTTCAATGAACGGAATGGATGTGGGAAGTTTGCGTTTGCCATTAGTTCCTCTTAACGAAGAAGAATTGCAGCTTTTACGTCATAAATTACTCTTTATCCAAGAAAAATATTATGCAGGATAATAAGAAGACAGTTCATCGATTAAGGTGAACTGTTTTTTCGTGTGTAAGTATGAGCGTTCTGCTATACTATGAAACGAGGAGTGAATAAGATGAATATATATGTAGATGCGGATGCATGTCCGGTGACAGATATGATAATAGAAGAAGCAAAATTATTTCAGTTGGATGTAGTGTTAGTGAAGAGTTATAGTCATTTTTCTATGAAGGAAACGCCTAGTCATGTTTCTATTAAGTATGTAGATGATGGAGCGGATGCGGCTGATTACCGAATTGTCCAAATGGTAAAACATGGTGACGTTGTGGTAACACAAGATTATGGTTTAGCGGCACTTTGTCTAGAAAAAGGATGTCATGTTATACACCATATCGGCTTTCGTTATACAAAAGACAAAATCGACCAAATGCTACAGGAACGCCATATTAATGCACAAGCACGAAAAGCAGGTATACGAACGAAAGGGCCGAAAAAGTTTTCAGAAGAACAAAAAAATAGCTTCCGCTTGAAATTACGAAAGCTATTAGAACAGAGCAGTTAATTACTTACTACATAAGCGTTCATCCAGTTCAGACATGCTTGTTTCCAATCTTGTGTGTACGGATGATCGTCGGCAAGTCCTAATCCGTGTCGTCCGTCTTGATAAATATGCAACTCATAAGGTATTTGGTCAGTTTGTAGTGCCACAGCATATTGCAAACTATTGAATGAAGGTACTGCTTGATCATTAGCTGTTGACCAAATAAAAGCAGGTGGTGTGTCTTTGTGCACCATTTCCTCGCATGAATAATAATCTACTAGTCTTTGCTCTGGCTTTTCTCCTAATAAGTTCGTTTTACTACCTTCGTGTGTGAATTCTCTCATTGTAATAACCGGATAACAAAGAATATGAAAATCTGGCCTAGATGAAACTTCCCTTTCCGTAATAAACCGATTACTGATCGTTGCTGCTAAATGACCACCAGCTGAAAAACCGAGCACGCCTACTTTGTTTTCTCCGTGGAGGTTCCACTCAGCTCGTTTTTGTTTGATGAAAACGATAGCTTGTTGTGCTTGCGTTATCGTCTCTTGTTCTGAAATAGGGGCAGTCTTGTAACGCAGTACACATGCATGGAACCCGTTTTCATTTAACCATTTAGCAACAGGTTCCCCTTCATGATATGCTCTGTGACCATACCCACCTCCTGGTATAACTAAAATAATTGGTGCATGTAAAGCATTTTCTAATAGATATGGAGTAATACTCGGAACATCCGTATGTAAAGCAGATTCTTCCCAGTTTACTGTGTTTTGCTCAATAATTTTCAATAAGATAACCACCTTTATATATTAGTTATTTACTCCTTTTTTTATTTCATTTTCGAAGAAGCCGTATTGTCAATATTAGATTCTGTTAAATGAAATTATTTTCGTAAATTTTAACATTATTTATTGAATTGGTATAAGAAATTCACAATATTTATCTTCCCCCTCTTCTTCTTTATAACGTTCAACAATTGGAGATTTTCTTAAATTGAAATTATACTTTGACATTTCGGCATTTAGGTTATTCCAAAAATCTCTTACAGCTTCTGTAGTATGGACAATTGTAAATACTGCATATTTACCACCTTCAAAAATTCCTGTGTTGGCAGGCCTTTTTACTTCCCAGTCATTATCCACAGAAATAATGAGATCATATCTACACTCTTCAAGAGGGGTAATTGCAGGATTATCCTGTGCAATACCATAAATACCGTATTCAAAACGATTTTTTGATAACCCGTTTGTACGTACCCATTTCTTAAATTCTTTCATCATTTCGAAATTTTTCTCATTACCATAAGGTCCCACATTTCTAAAAAACGCAATTTTTGTTGTGGGCAAATTTTCAACTTTGATTTTCATATTATCCCTCCTTGAAATCAAGCATATATCGATTTAAAATGTTTTTCTATATGTATTTTAATTTTTTTAAAAATATTAGCAATCTTTTAAATCATGATACAATGTTTCCATTTCGCCATTTTAAAATGAGCCAATTGAGAAAGCAGAAGAGCTTTCTGTTTTTTGAGGGTTACTGACTGACATTGTATGCTTTGATATGTATGCTATTGAATAAGGCACTACTTTCCATCGGTAAATTACATACTTTAATACTAATAACTTGTGTCACTAATTATGTGATATAATTCCATCTAAATATAGGGAGGGTTCGCTTTGAAAGAAAGTCGCTTGTTTAAAATTATCTATTATCTTTTGGATAGAGAAAAAGCTACCGCCTCTGAATTAGCTGAAAAGTTCGAGGTTTCCTTTAGAACAATATATAGGGATTTAGATATCATAAGCAGTGTGGGAATACCTATATATACATCTAATGGTAGAAATGGTGGTATATATCTTGTAGACAACTTTGTTCTAAATAAAGCTCTTTTATCCGATGAAGAGCAGCAAAATATATTAATAGCATTACATAATTTAGAAGTAACGAAAAAATGATCAGATAATGACACCATATTGAAATTAAAAGCCCTATTTCGAACTCACATACATGAATGGATAGATATAGATTTTTCTCAATGGGGAGAATAGCATAACGTTCATAATAAATTTGAGATCATTAAAACGGCAATTTTGAGTCGAATGCAAATAAATTTTGACTATGCTTATTCTAAAGGAGAAGTAAGTCACAGGATAGTAAACCCTGCAAAATTGCTATATAAATCAAATGCTTGGTATCTTCAAGCATTTTGCATAGATAAAAAAGATCTTAGGATATTCAAGTTAAATAGAATTTATGAAATTACCGTTACGGATAACCAATTTCAAGCTTTGGATATTCCGTCTTTAGATGAGAAAAGCTGTGCAGAATATATTCATCTTGATTTACTTTTTTCTGAAAAAATAGCTTATAGGGTCTTTGATGAATTTAATCTAAATAATATAACACGACAAAGCGATGGTAGTCTTATTGTTTCTATTGATATGCCTAATGAAGAATGGTTAATTAGATATTTGTTATCCTTTGGTAAATTTATTAAGGTTTTATCCCCTATGTGTATTCGCACTCAATTTTTGGAAGAAGTTAGAGCTATGTACGAATACAATATAAAGTGAGACTTCAATCAGTGGGAGTTTTACGGACGTTTACACCGTGATAAATTTATAAATACTGACATATGTTGTCAGTATTTATGTGATATCCTGATTATAAAATGATTTATATTTAGGAGGATCAGTATGGAAAAACAGATAATAAATAAAAATTTAGATGTACATACTTTCCGTAATTTCTATTACTTAAAAGAGGAACTTATAACATTTTGTAAACAGGAAGATTTACAAGCTACAGGTTCTAAAGAAGAATTAACAAATAGAATCGCTCATTACCTTGAAACGGGTGAAAAGATCCGGGCTAAAAGGTCGCCAAAACAACGTAAAAATATTGATAAAATTGATCTCGAAAGCAAAATTGAAGAAAATTTTGTATGTACAGAAGCACATAGAGCTTTCTATAAAGAAAATATAGGTAAATCATTTTCTTTCAATGTCCTATTTCAGCAATGGTTGAAACAGAATGCAGGCAAGACTTACCAAGATTCGATTACTGCATATTATCAAATTTTAGAAAATAAGAAGAATAACAAGACGAAAATAGATAAGCAATTTGAATATAATACATATATTCGAGATTTCTTTCATGATAATAAAGACAAATCTCTAAAAGATGCCATTACATGTTGGAAGTACAAAAAATCTATTCCTGGTCATAATAAGTATGAAAAAGGAGACTTGAAGTTTTTATAAAATGAGTCTACAAACAGGGAGTTTTTATGGATGTTTAACTGTATTAGAAATTCTGCTACGCGATGAAATATACAACTTTTATTATTAAAATTATCAAAAAATGGGTAAATCCCCATTCGAAAAAGTAAAGCTTGCATAGGCTACTATCAAGTAACAAAAGACTTATAAAAAGGAGAATGCTTCATGCATCATCATCATTATCCTGTGGGACCTCAACATTTTCGTCATCCACAACATCAACATGAAGATGAGAGAGTTTTCGGTCCAATTGGGCCGCTAGGGGCTGGCTTATTAGGATTTGGTTTAGGTTATTTTGGAAGTGAAGCTTTCGGTCCTCCTGGGCCATACCCTTACCCGCAACCATATCCGCCATACTATAACTACCCACCATATGGGCCACCAGTGCCATATGGACCTGGTCCTTACTACGGAGGATATTAATGTAATATAAAGAGATCAGTTGCTGACTGATCTCTTTTATTTCTTACCAAGATTTAATTAAAAAGATGCATACTTAAGTATCGTTCTCCAGTATCTGGAGCAATACATAATACTTTCTTACCTTTACCTAGTTTTTCCGCTAGTTGAATAGCTCCATAAACAGCGGCACCTGCAGATGGACCAACAAAAATACCTTCTTTTGCAGCTAAGTCTTTAAATGTCGTAATTGCTTCTTCATCTGAAATTTGAATGATTTCATCATAAACTGATGTATTTAAGATTTCCGGAACAAAACCAGGACTTGTGCCTACAAGCATATGTTTACCCGGCTTTCCTCCTGATAGAACAGGTGATCCTTCTGGTTCTGCTACAGCGATGTGTAAGTTAGGTAATGCTTCTTTCAATGTTTCTCCTGTTCCTGTAATCGTACCACCAGTACCAGCGGTTGCGACAAATGCATCTAAATCATGATCTGTTTGTTCTAAGATTTCTACTGCCGTCGTTTTACGGTGGATATCAGGATTTGCTGCATTTTCGAATTGCTGTGGCATAAAGCTATTTGGAATTTCTTCTAGTAATTCTTTTGCTTTTTTGATTGCACCAGGCATTTTTTCAGCACTTGGTGTTAGTACTACTTCTGCACCATAAGCTTTTAAAATGTTAATACGTTCTTTCGTCATATTGTCCGGCATCACTAAAATAGCTTTATAACCTTTCGCGGCACACGTTTGTGCTAGACCAATACCAGTGTTTCCACTTGTTGGTTCAATAACTGTCGCCCCTTCTTTAAGTAGGCCAGCTTTTTCTGCTTCTACAATCATATTGTAAGCTGCTCTGTCTTTCACACTTTTCGATGGATTAAACATTTCTAATTTTACATACACATCTGCAGCACCTTCAGGTACGATTCGATTTAATTTTACAATTGGAGTGTTACCGATCAACTCCGTTATATTTTGATATACGTTCATTTGTCTACCCCTTCCTACTATATCCTTCTCTATGATAGCAAGGATTTATATAGAAAGACAAGTATAGTATTAAAACTATAATAAATATATACCTTGCAATACAAGAGTAATAAAGCTATACTATTTATATATCATGTATTACAAGGTACTTCGCAGCCATAACTCTTGCATAACAAGTTACCGATGAGGAGGTGAAAGTAATTGTCCACAACACAAATGCTAAAAGGGATCATAGACGGTTGTTTATTAGCAATCATAAAAAACAAAGAAACATATGGATACGAAATGGCAGAAAAATTAGAGGAGTATGGATTTGATTCCTTTAGCGAAGGAACTATTTATCCTTTATTAATGCGAATGCAAAAAGAAAAATTAGTTTCCTCTACCTTAAAGAAGTCAACCGCAGGACCTAGGAGAAAGTATTATTCCTTAACAGAAAAAGGCGAATTAGAGTTAGAAAACTTTATGAAACGTTGGGAACAATTACAATCAAATGTAAATAATGTTTTACACAATGAATCCCAAAATGAAGGAGATGGTACGATTGAAAAATGAACAGAAGCTATCACATCAAAGTAATACATTTATTGAAGATTTAAGGGTTTACCTCTTTTCTTCTGGTAAAAATGAAAGGGAAATCAAGGAAATTACAGAAGAATTAGAAGTACATTTACAAGAAGCCGAACAAAAAGGGAAATCAATAGAGAAAATAATTGGAAATTCACCCAAAGAATATATGGAGATGATTTCAAAAGAAATGTCGAATGACTACCTTGCTTGGATGAAATATATTGTTATTATTTTGTTAGGTATGTTTTCTCTAAATATTATCCCAGAACTATTGAATGGTATACTATCTTATTCAGTTCTGGAGATTATTGGCCATATTGTCATAGCGCTTATTTTTATTACTTTTACATTTGCTAGTTTTAAGTATATTTCCGTAATAAGTCATTCAAACAAGAAAAAATTAATGCTACTTAGCTCCGTAGCATTCACTCCTATCATATTGTTTATAGGCTTGATTTACCTTAACAGAGCATTTGAAACACCGATTGTTCACTTCAATCAAATAGCCTTAATTATAACAGGAGCAATAGCTGTACTAATAATCATTGGTATTTCCTTCTGGGCGAAAAGCTGGGTGCTTATTATTCTCTTATTGCTGCTTAGTTTACCAGACTATTTCCTCGGTAAGACTTCCATTACTGATGAAACACAGCTCATCGTTAGTGGTTTGATTACTTATGGTGGGATTGGCCTTTATATTTGGTTTAGCTACAAACAACACAATAAATCTCAACAATAAAGTTAACGAAAGTTAGTGTCCGTTTATCCCCCACTTCTCTTCCTCGTTTTCGCTTGAACGTTGAAGTGGGGTTTACGGATGTTTGCACCGTTCGGGTGTTACCAATCATCGATAACAATATAAGTAGCCCTTATTGGTCCGTGTACTCCTACCACTAGATTCATTTCAATATCCGCACTATTACTTGGTCCAGTAATAAAATTAATACAAGAGGCGATGCTTTCTCCTTGCTTTACTTGATGATGGATATAATTTGTTGCTTGCGTCATTCTTCTTACAATCGTGGATTCCGGGATAATTGCTATATAATTTGCAGGTAGCAAACTGACCGATCGGCCCTTCCCTTTATCATTAAGTAAAACAACTGTACCTGATTCTGCTAACGTTATATCACTAAACGTAATGCCGACATCCGCTTTTTCAGCTATTTCAACGGATTTTTCTCGATTCGTATTATCCCATTTAAAAGCGTCTAAATCCTGTAATGATTGCTCAGTATTGGTTTGTGTGAATCGCTCATCAGCTGTGTATACAATAGATGTAGCTTGTAAGTTTGTTAGTACGTTTATTACCGTTTGATTAAGTTCCTCTAAACTAGTAGAATAAAAGTCAGTATGAATCTCTTTACACTGATTTTGCAACACACTTACTAATTGTGCTTGATCATAGTTAGTTAATACGTTCTCTTGTGGTGTGACTGACCATTCTGGCTTTTCTACTGGTTTATTCATAGGGATATTACCTAGGTTTTCACGAATGTTCGATAAGAAAGTATCACGATTGATAATATTACCTTTTACCATTTTGCTCACCCCTCTTTTCAAACCAGTCTCGGAAACGCTCTGTCACTGGTTGCGGAAAATCTCTAGCATGTGTCCAGTGCTTTAATGGACCAGGTCCTTTAGTGATCACCTTGTTTTTCGCGAAAGGTGTAGTTAATAGTGGTGCCATTTTTGTTGCGGTTCGGTACAAATTTCCCGAGTTAACGATTTGCTCAAAACCTCGCATTGCAACACGTTCTGATAATGTTGTTTTCTTTTCATCTTCTACTATTTGTCTCCTGTGCATAATTAATTGCTCATGTAGCGGTATTTTTACCGGGCATACTTCCGTGCAAGCTCCACATAAGGAAGATGCATAAGGTAATTCCTTATATTCATCATAATCAGATAATAATGGAGAAAGTACTGCACCAATGGGACCAGGATAAATCGAGCCATATGCATGCCCGCCAACATGACGATAAACGGGACAAACATTGATACAAGCAGCACATCGAATACAATGAAGTGCCTCTTGAAATTCTGTGCCTAATATTTTCGATCTCCCATTATCAACAATTACTAAATGAAATTCCTCTGGACCATCTGCTTCTCCATCCTTTTTAGGACCAGTTAATGCAGTAATATAGCTAGTTAATTTTTGCCCAACTGCGGCTCTCGTTAATAAACTAACGACAATATCAAGTTCTTCCCAACCTGGTACAATTCGTTCCATCCCCATTACGGTAATCTGTGTTTTCGGAAGAGTAGATACCATCCGAGCGTTGCCCTCATTGGTCACTAGCGCAAAAGAACCAGATTCTGCAACAGCAAAATTACAACCAGTAATGCCGATGTCAGCTGCTAGAAATTCTTCTCGTAATTTTTCACGTGCAAACAATGCTAACTCCTCTGGTTTTTCCGATTTTAAGTATGCTAGTTTTTCCTTAAATACATCTCGTATCTGTTCTTTATTTTTATGAAGTGCAGGTGCTACGATATGGGATGGTGGGTCATGATCATCTATTTGTAAAATGTATTCACCTAAATCTGTTTCCACCACTTCACAATCGATCTCTTCCAATGCTTGATTCATTGAAATTTCTTCTGTTACCATTGATTTCGATTTAGCTATTTTTTTTGCGTGCTTCCTTTTAGCTATTTGCTGAATATACTGATTGGCCTCTTCACCCGTTTCCGCAAAAAAAACATGTCCGCCTAATTCCGCTACTTTTTCACTTAATTGATGTAAATAGTAATCTAAATGCTCGATAGTATGGCGTCTAATTTCAGAACCTAATGTCCGCCACTCTTCCCAATCTCCTAGTTCGTCCGCTGCATCTTTTCGTTTGCCTTGCAATCTTGTTTGGGCAGAACGAACAGCACCACGCATAAAATCATCTGCTATCCCGCTTGTAACTCTTTGTTTAAAGTCTTTCTCTCCAATTTGCATCGGCATTATCCGTCACCTCTGCTGTTTAAAATTTCCGCAACATGCTTTACTTCTACTGAACTATTATGTCGAGACAAACGTCCACCAATATTCATCAAACAACTACTATCTGCACCTAATAAAAGATTTGCTTTTGTCTCTTCAATATGTGCTACTTTTTCATCCACCATTTGTTCAGAAATATCACTCATTTTTACAGAAAATGTACCACCAAACCCACAACAGTCATGACAATTAGGTAAATCTACCATTGTTAACCCTTGGACGTTTTCCAATAATCGTAATGGTGCTTCTTTTACACCTAAGAGACGTGTCATATGGCATGATGTGTGATAAGTAGCTACTCCATCAAAATGTGCTCCTACATCATCTATTTGAAGCTCTTCAACGATAAATTGCGTTAATTCGTATGTTTTGTTTTTCAATCTTTGTGCACGTTGTTGCCATTCAGATCCCTCTTCAAATAAATGAACATATTCATGAATCATATATACGCATGAACCAGAAATACCTACTACATATGCAGATTCTTCAAATGTCTCGATTAAATGTTTTGCTACATCAATGGTTTCTTTATGGTATCCGCTGTTATATGCTGGTTGACCACAACAAGTCTGAGTCCTTGGAAAGTCTACTATGCAGCCTAAATGCTCCAATAATTCAACAGCAGCTTTCCCTGCATTGACATAAAACATATCACCTAAACAAGTAACAAAAAGTGATACTTTCATTCTATACGCCCCATTTCTTAAAGCATCCACTATGCTAACGGTCTAATACATTATCTTTATTTAATAGATTCTTACAATCAATTAATTGGTAAGCAGTATGGATAGATTCTCATGAAAAGAATCTATCCATACTGTCTTTTTACCTGGTAAATGCTGCCGCTACTCCTCCATCAACTGTTACCATACATCCAGTAGTTTTGGCTGCTTTTGATGACGCTAAGAAAGCAATCGATTCAGCGATATCATCTGGTAAAATATTCACATTTAAAATAGTTCGTTTACGATAATGTTCTTCCAGATCGTCTGTTCCTATCCCGTAGGAGGATGCACGTTCTTTTTTCCAGGAGGAATCCCAAATTTTCGATCCTCTAATGACAGCATCAGGTAAAATAGAGTTCACTCTAATTCCAAAAGGACCACCGTCTGCCGCAATTGTCCGAGCTAAATGTACTTCTGCTGCTTTAGCTGTACTGTAGGCCGCAGCATTTTTTCCAGCATATATAGAATTTTTTGAACCGATAAAGACCATATTTCCACCAATATCTTGTTCTTTTAATAACTTAAAAACTTCTCTTGCAACTAAGAAATAACCAGTAACTAATACGTTCATGTTTAAATTCCATTGTTCCATTGTCGTTTCTTCAAAAGGACTGGAACTTGCTAGACCAGCATTATTTACTAATATATCGATACCGCCATATTTTCTAACAGAATCTTGAATGGCTTGTTTTACTTCTTCTTCTTTTGTAACATCCATTTGCACTGCAAAGGCACGGTTTGCTCCATATTGTTCATTTACTTCATTTGCTAATTTTTCCGCGCCGTCCATATTAATATCAGCGATAACCACATGTGCCCCGTCATTGATTAATCGGTAAGTTGTAGCTGTTCCAATTCCTCCAGCCCCACCTGTAACAAATGCAACCTGACGCGAAAATTCTTTTTCTGCTGGAGCTAAGCTTAGTTTGTATAATTCTAACGGCCAATACTCCACAGCATAAGATTCTGCTTCATTTAATGAAACAAAGTTTCCTAAGGAACAAGTACCTGCCATCACTGCAATTGCACGGTGGTAAAGCTGTTCGCTGATGTTCGCTGCTGTCCAGCTTTTACCAGTATTAAGCATACCTAAACCAGGGATTAAAATAATTCTAGGTAAAGGTTCTACTAATTGGTCTCCGTCCGTTTTGTTTCGTTCAAAATAAGCGATATATGCTTCTTTATATGCAGATAAACCTGCTGTTATTTTTTCTTTTAAAGCTTCTTGTGTTTCCGATTGTGGGTCCCAGTCAATAAATAATGGTGTTCGCTTCGTATGAACAAGATGGTCTGGGCAAGCCGCTCCTACTTGTGATAATTCTTTTGCTTGTTTACTATTCACAAATTCTAGTACACTAGCATCATCATTATAGGTAACAAGCATTTTTTTATCTTTACTCACTTGGCCACGGATGAACGGCATGATGTCAGCAAACAACTCTTTTCTATATGCTTCAGGTAAAGGCTCATATTTTGAACCACCAAATATGGATTGGTTACTTGCTTGCTGTGTAATATATGCTTCTGCTTGATTAATAATATCTATCGTTTTGTTATAACTTTCTTTAGACGTTTCCCCCCATGTAACAAGTCCGTGTTTCTCCATGATGACTAATTCCGCATCAGGATTATTTTTTACGCCTTCTGCAATCATTCTAGAAAGCTTAAAGCCTGGTCGAATGTATGGTACCCAGACGAATTTATTCCCATAGATTTGTTCTGCAATTTCTTTCCCATTATCAGCACAGGCAATGCTGATGATTGCATCAGGATGCGTGTGATCCACCTGTTTAAAGGGAAGAAAAGCATGTAATAATGTTTCTATAGAGGAACGAGGGTGTTTAGCATCTATCATACAATGTGAAAGGTACTCTACCATTTCCTCATCTGTCATATCCTCACGTTCCATTAACGGTTGAATGTCAGCTAATTTTAAGCCAGTGAAATTATCCGCCTTCATTGTTGCTAAATCAGAACCGCTACCTTTTACCCACATCACTTCAATATCTTCACCTTTAAAATCTTTTTCTACTGTTTTAGATGACGTATTTCCGCCACCAATATTAACTACGGAACGATCTGAACCTAATAGATTAGAACGATATACTAATGATGATAGCCCATCAATCTGAGTAGATATATCGTCCTTCCACTTGTTTTCTACCATAAAAAATCCTCCTCTTATCCTTTTGTTTTGTTTTATTTATCTGTTTATATCTTTATTATAATGCAAATAAAAGGTAAAACAACAAAACAAAGGTATTGTAACTAAAATGTATTTAATGCTCAACATTATTAACGTTGTGATAATACTGCTTTTTCATACTCTTTTACTTGATCAAGCCACTTTTCTTGGCTAGGTACGCCCATTTGTTCGCAATAATAATCCCAAACAGCGCCAAACGGATACGTTTTAAACTCTTCCATTAAAGCTAAACGTTCCGTGAAATTGCCTTCATCTTGCAATTGTTTTAAATGGTCGTTTGGTAAAAGAAGTGCGTATAATAAAGATTTAATCATGTTTCTTGTACCAATTGTCCATGCAGCAACACGATTAATACTTGCATCAAAGAAATCTAATCCTATCATTACTTTATCCAGTGCATTATTCCGTACAATTTCAAGTCCTATTTCGCGCAATTCATCATCTAATATAACAACGTGGTCACTGTCCCAACGAACCGGACGTGATACATGAAGGGCTAATTTGTCATGAAAAAGGAGTAGCGCAGAAATTTTATTAGAAATCACTTCTGTCGGATGATAATGCCCACTATCTAATAAACATAATTTATTATTTTTCATTGCATAACCCATATAAAATTCATGGGAACCAACAACATATGCTTCAGAACCAATTCCAAATAGTTTACTTTCCACTGCATCAACATTTAGAGACTCATCTACATCTGCAGCAAATATTGCGTCTAACGATTCTTTTAAACGTTTGCGAGGTGTTAATCGATCACTTGGAATATCTTTAAATCCATCTGGAATCCAAATATTCGTTAATGCCGGCTGACCTAGTTCTTTGCCAAAGTATTCGCCAATTTGACGGGATCTGATACAATGTTCAATCCAAAAATCTCTAATTTGCTTATCTGGATGTGCTAATGTTAATCCATCGGCTGCTTTTGGATGTGAAAATAAAGTTGGATTAAAATCTAGCCCTACGTTCATTTTTTTTGCCCAATTCACCCAATTTTCAAAGTGTTTTGGTTCTAATTCATTTCTATCTATTTTCTGTCCGTCTGTTTCTGCGTAAATAGCATGTAAATTTACTTTATGACTGCCAGGGATTAGTGATAACGCCTTTTCTAAATCACTCCTTAATTCTTCAGGTGTAGTAGCTTTACCTGGATAATCACCTGTTACATCGATCCCCCCAGACAACTCCTGTTCTTCTACCTCAAATCCAGTTATATCATCACCTTGCCAACAATGTATGGAGATCGGTACACTCTTTAATTGTTCAAAAGCATTATCTATAGAAATACCCCATTTTTCATATTGCTTTTTTACTAATAAAAAGTTTTCATTCACACTCATGCTTTTTCACCTCTTCGTTCAAATTTTTGACTAGCAAAGGACTTATTAATGATGTTCTTTGATTCTTCAATAGAAGCAATTTGTCCCGTTGTTATCATCTGCGCTACTAAGTTCCCAATAGCTGTTGCTTCATCTGGACCAGTGTATAGTGTTTTACCGCTTTTTTCGGCTAGTTTTTCATTCATATAACGATTCTTACTACCACCACCTATAATATTAATGGCGTTATACCTTTTACCTGTTATTTTTTCTATTTCCTTTGCCGTTTGGCTGTAACTTTCTACCAAGCTATCAAAGATACATTTAGCGAATTGCCCCACTGTTTGTGGAATCAATTGTTTGGTTTCCTGACAATATTGTTGAATAGCTACTTGCATGCATTCGGGCTTTAAAAAACGCTGATCATTTACATTGATGACGGATGTAAATGCATTTTCTTGAAAGGCAAGTTCAACAAAATCTGAAAAGCTATAACGATCGTTATACTCACGCTTTAATTCTTGAATCATCCATAATCCCATAATATTTTTTAAGAATCGTATACGCTCATTTGCTCCTCCTTCATTGGTAAAGTTATATGTTAACGCTTCGTCTGTCGTAATTGGTTGGTCATGTTCGACGCCCATTAATGACCATGTTCCGGAACTGATAAATATCGTGTCGTCAGCTAGAGTAGCTAAAACCGCTGATGCCGTATCATGTGTACCTGGTAAAATAACTTGAGCCTGACATTGCCATTCTTCTTGTAATGATTGTTTAAGTAAACCGATTGACTGCATTGGTTTACTTGGTTCAGAGAATATATGACTAGGCAATTCTAGTTGTTGGAGAAGTGATTGATCCCAACGTTGTGTGGAAGCATTTACTAATTGTGTTGTCGTTGCATTGGTGTATTCGTTTGTAATCGTTCCTGTTAATAAATAGTGTAAGTAGTCCGGAATCATTAAAAAATAGTGTGCTTTTTCGATTAATTCAGGATGTTGATTTTGCAGTGCGACTAATTGATAAATCGTATTAAATGGTTGAAATTGAATACCTGTTTGTGTATAAAGGGTTTTTTTGTCCACTTTTGTATGGACTTGTTCCATTATTCCATCAGTACGATGATCACGATAACAGACAGCTTCTGTTATTCGATTTTTGTCCTTGTCTAGTAGAACAAAATCAACTGCCCATGTATCAACACCAATACTAATCGGTTGAAAATTTGCTTTCACTGTTAATGTAATACCTGTTTTTATTTCTTGAAATAAGCGATCAATATCCCAACAAAGCTGTCCTTTTTTTTCTAACATATCGTTATCAAAACGATGTATTTCCTCTAAATATAGATGTTCATCTATCAAATAGCCTACAATAACACGTCCGCTAGAAGCCCCGATATCGACTGCTACATTACACTTTTGCAAATAAATCACCTCTTTTTGTAAGCGTTTATATAATGTAATAATAATAAATTAATCGGAATATAACTATAACCAAAATTATTTATTTAATGTCCTTTTTTGCACAAAAAAAAGCAGTTAATCAATGTTGATTAACTGCTTTCTGTATGCTTTTGGTGTCATTTGATATTTCTTTTTAAAGAGTCGATAAAAATAACTAATATTTTCATAGCCAATTTCCTCAGCGATCGCTTGTATAGAAAGCTCTGTATTCATCAGCAACTGTTTCGCGACTAATAATCTTTTCTCTTGCACTAAATCTTTGAAATTTTGATTCGTTAGCTGTTTTATCTGCTTACTTAATGAATACACGGTTTGATTAACGAGTTGCGATAGAGTTTGCAAATTGGCGTCATAATAGTTTTCTTCAATATAACGAAAAACTTCTGTTAGAAAAGCATGATGTTCTGACATTAAAGTGGTTTGTTTTGTTTGGTTTCGCTCCATTAATTCAATAATGAGTAAACCTATTAAGAATTTCATTTTTGCTGTTGTAAATACAGATGGGGTCATCATTTCCTGTAATAGCTGTTGCATAATATCTTGTATACGTGCTGAATCAGCAACAGGGTAATGTAAATACTCTCCTTTTTGTGTATAATGAAACATACTATTCAATAAAAATTGAACCATTTTGTTTTGTGTAAAGTCTTTGGATAAATGAGATAAGATATAATCAAAAAAATCCGGATGAATAATAAAATTGATAATAATATCTTCTTGATGACATGCTTGCAACTCGTGTTCGATATATTGATTAAGAATAACGATATCTCCTTGTTTCAATGTGATAGATTGGTCTGCAATCGTTTGTTGTAACTGACCATGAAATACATAATTCATTTCAATATAATCATGTGAATGTCTAGGAAAGTGAATATAACGAGGATGCTTACGGAGCATTATTAAATTATCTTGTAGAAATTTTTCACTTTGGATAACAAAACCAGAGCTAGTATTTGTATATAACTGCTTATTAACAGCATGATTTCCAGCAAGAATCGCACGTTCCTCTTCTGTCTCTTGAAACAATTTAGTATACAAGCTAGTAGCCAACATACCTAAAGCACCTCCTACTAAAAATTCTCTTTTTATGAAAATGTCCAAAAACAAAAACTAACAATTACGTTGTCTAAAAACGATAGTAAACGTTGCTCCGTGTTGGCTACTCCATGAAATACGCTCACTCATTCTACTTCTAGTGACTGGTAGGCAAGCGCTACGGCAGAATACTCCGCTTTCTATGGGCGCAGCTTCAACTAACTTTTCAACAAGAACGGTTGAAAAGTGGATTTTCAGCTCGCGCTGTTCCCATAGGAGTCTCCGTATTCTGCCTTCGCTTTAGTTATATTCTCTATTGATAAAGCCTTTTGAAAAAGAGAATCCAAACATATCATCTCGTCAGACAGTTTAGATTCTCCTCATTTCATTTCTTTTAAATTAGTAGCTGAAATAGTTGTTCATCTTTATTGATTTCAATATAACTGAATCCATTTTGCTCCATTCTAGTTAGGAGCTGGTGATAGTCTTGAGCGTTTTGTAGTTCAACACCTACAAGCACAGGGCCTTTGTCACGATTGTTTTTCTTCGTATACTCAAAACGAGTGATATCATCATTTTTCCCTAATACTTTATCCATAAATTCACGCAATGCTCCGGCACGTTGTGGGAAATTCACGATGAAATAATGTTTATACCCTTCATAAATTAAAGAGCGTTCTTTAAATTCCTGCATACGGTCAATATCATTGTTACCACCACTGATAACACACACTACATTTTTCCCTTTTATTTCATCACGATAGTAATCTAGTGCAGAAACTGGTAATGCCCCGGCAGGTTCGGCTACAATCGCATTCTCATTATATAGATCTAGCAATGTTGTACACAACTTACCTTCTGGTACAACGGCAATATCATCAATAAATTCTTTCGCAATATCAAACGTCATATCACCTACACGTTTTACACTTGCTCCATCAACAAATTTATCAATTTTGTCTAATTTCACTACTTCATTTTTAGCGAGCGCTGCTTTCATTGAAGCTGCGCCCTCAGGCTCTACTCCAATAATTTTTGTATCCGGACTAATGCTGTTTATGTACGAACCGACGCCAGCAATTAATCCACCACCACCAACCGCTGTGAATACATGTGAAATCGGTTCTTCCATACTATCTAATATTTCTAAACCAATAGTCCCTTGACCAGTAATGGTCTTTGGATCATTGAAAGGATGAATAAATGCCGCATTATGCTCTTCACAGTAAGCCATTGCTTGTTCAAATGAATCATCAAATGTATCACCAACAAGACGAATTTCCACGAAAGAACCACCAAAGAATTCTACACGATTTACTTTCTGGCGTGGCGTGGTACTAGGCATAAAAATAACGCCTTTTACACCTAATGCTTTACACGAATATGCTAAACCTTGTGCATGGTTACCAGCACTTGCGCAAACTACCCCGTTTGCTAACTCTTCTTTTGATAGTCCTTGCATCGCATTAAATGCACCGCGAATTTTAAATGATCGAACAACTTGTAAATCTTCTCTTTTCAGATATACATTACAATCATATTTATCCGATAGAATCGGATCACGCTGCAATGGAGTTTTTACCACTACATCTTTTAAAACTTGATTCGCGATAATAATATCTCTTACTTGAATTGGATTGACTTTTGTACTCATGATTAGAACACTTCCTACTACAATTGTTAGATTTATACTAACATAAAGAAACAGAATAGAAAATATATTTTTTCTTTTTTAAATATTTTTTCAATTTAGTCAACTAATCATTTATTATCAGCGTAAAATAAAGATTTCGTTCTTCTCCATATACTAATTAAGAGATATCCGCGTTGGAATACGTTAAAATAGCCACATCTGTTCCGGAAATAGTAATTCTATTTGTTACTGATTTTCCTTGCAAACAATCCGTGTAACGGATATTTTCATTTAAAGAGATGGTTACTGGGTCTTCATTATGATTGAGCATAAACAAAAACGTTGTATCTTGTCTGGATCGTTCCACTATTTCTACATTTTTTGGTGCAGCATGTGGCGCTTCAATTTTAAGCTGTTGTAAGATGCCATTTATCAATTTTTCTAGATAGTTTGTTGAAGGATTCGTGCCAACATAGATCGTGTTGCCTTTACCATATCGATGAAATGTTACTGCTGCATAGTCTTGATACCAATTTTCTTTATATGTTGCAATCGGTTGAGCGCCTTCCAAACGAATAATATCTGCCCATGTATTAGTTATGAATATTTCTCCGTTCATCACGATCGTATTTGTTTCATTCTCAGCCATTGGCGCAAATTCTTCCACTGTAATACCAAGTAGTTCACGCAATGGTGCAGGATAGCCGCCTAGGTGAATGTGATCTTGTGCGTCCACAATTCCACTAAAAAAGCTAACGATTAATGTGCCGCCTTGAGCGACAAACTGTTTCAAATTGGCTTCTTCTCCAGCGCGAATCATATATAGCATCGGTGCAACAACTAACTGGTACTTAGCTAAATCATCTGTCGATTGAACGAAATCTACCGCAATATTATGTTCGTAGAATACTTGATAATATTGATAGACTTGGTCCAAATAAGATAATTTGTTGTGTGGTTTTCCTTCATGTTCTACTGCCCACCAATTCTCCCAGTCAAAAATAATCGCGACTCTAGCTTTAATTCGCGCATCTACTATGCCATTTAACTTTTTTAATTCATTCCCTAGTTGTTTCACTTCCTGGTATACACGACTATTTGTATCATTTGAATGTGGAATCATTGCACCATGGAATTTTTCCGCGCCTGCCTTTCCTTGTCTCCATTGAAAATACATCACACCGTCACCACCACGCGCAACAGTAGAATAACTCCACAACCTCATTTCACCTGGCTTTTTTGTCTTATTGATATCTCGCCAATTAACATGTGATGTGACTTGTTCCATTAAATAAAAAGGTTGGCCATTTTTTAAACTTCTCATTAAATCATGATGCATCGCATGTCGAAATGGTTTACCTTCTCTTGGATCAGGATAAGAATCCCATGTAACTAAATCCAACTCTTTTGCCCACTCAAAATAATTAAGCGGTTTGAATTCGTACATAAAGTTTGTAAACACAGGAACATCAGGTGTGATCTTTCGAAGTATCTCTTTTTCTGTTTTATATAGATTAAAAATAGCATCATTCATAAAACGTTTATAATCTAGTTTTTGACTCGGATTATAGAAGGTTGGTAAATTGACAGGGAATTGGATTTCTTCCCAATCTTTATAGCGTTGACTCCAAAAGTTCGTTCCCCACTTTTGATTAAGTATTTCAATGGAGCCGTAACGTTCTTTTAACCAGTTGCGAAAAGTCGCCAAACTCTCATTACTGTAACATTCCGCTACATGACACGCATATTCGTTATTAATATGCCACATTTTTAACGCTGGATGGCTTTTATATCTCTCAGCTATTTTTGTCACTAATTGCTGAACAGCAGAAATAAAGCGTTTGCTATTTGGAGAATAATGCTGACGCGAACCAACTTGTAACGGTACGCCATTTGCCTGAACTGCTAGTACTTCCGGATATTTTTTAGAAAGCCATGCAGGAGGTGAAGCAGTTGCAGTTGCAAGTGACACACCAATCCCATGATTATGTAAAATATCTAGTACTTTATCTAACCAAGTAAAGTCATATTGATCTTCTTCTATCTCAATAACAGACCAACTAAAAATAGCTACAGATACTAAGTTTACACCGGCTTCTTGCATGAGTTTAGCATCTTCCAACCAAATATTTTCATCCCATTGTTCTGGATTGTAATCACCACCAAAAGCTATTTTAGGCATCACATCATTTATTTGTTTTACCAATTGTTCCACTCCTCTCGACTTTCACGTAATTAATACATATTATATAAGAAAACGCTATCATATTCAAACCCACTAACAGTTTTTTTGTTAATAATAAAAGGTACTCTGCTCAAAGCAAAGCACCTTTCAATTAATTTACATCTATGATGCCATAATGAAATAAGGCTGTTTTTCTTTTTAATTGTGTAAATCCGAAAGCTTGAAATCTTTCACTTTTCCAATAATCTTTTATAACGACACGTTGTTTGGCAACACGTTTTGCTTCCTCTATTGCTTCAGCAGTTAAATCCTCGTGTAGGGCATGTTGCCTAATCGGATTAAGACCATTCGATGTATCGATAGCTTCTTGGAACATTGGATCAAAATACACAACATCGACAGCATTTGTTGGTTGTTGTGTTAAGTACGATAAATGATGGGCATGTTGAACATTAATTCTTCGCATCGCTTCATTGATACTATCATAGGAACTATCTGTCTGTTTTAATCCTTCACTTGTTAGCATATATATCGCTTTACTCGCTTCTAATCCAGTAACGACACCTTGTTCTCCCACTACTAAGCTTGCAATAATACTATCTGAGGCTAGACCGAATGTGCAGTCCAATACACTCATGCCTTTTTCTAAGTTAGCTGCGGTAACAAAAGCATCTTCTTTATTGTTCAATAATCTTTTTGCCCTAACCATCGCTAAATTTAGATGAAAGAACAATTTGTCCGAACTTTTGAAAGGAGAAAGAAATAGTTTTTCTTTTCCTACAACTAGAATATCAACTTGATATAAACTTTTCAGTTGATTTAGAGATTGTTTTTTTCTCTCTATATATGGTACTTGATAAATAAAGGACAATTCGTTCGCATATTGAATAAGATCTGTTGTTACACGTCCGGCAGTTGTAATAATCATTGTTTTTTCCTCTTCTTATTAATTAGTTAGTTAAAAAAGCGTGATACGTCCTTATTATTCATGGCTTCTTGTTTTTGTTTATTATTAACATGGGTATATATTTGCGTTGTATTCAAGTTTGTATGACCCATTAATTGTTGAATGGTGACTAAATCAGCACCTTCACGAACCATTCCGGTTCCAAATGTATGTCGCAATTTATGTGCTGATAATTTTTTCTGACTTAAGTAGGCAAACTCCTTTCGTTCTTTAAGTCGATCAAACGTCTCTGTTGTTATCTCTTGGATTCTTCGTCTTGATATTCTTTTTCCCCGTTTGGAAAGGAAAAAAGCATTACTATTACTTACCTTTGGTCTGTACATCTTTTCATATTCTAAAAGCAATTGATACAACGGAATAGGTAATGGTATATAACGTGTTTTATTCCCTTTTCCTAACACTTCAATGCCAGGCTCATTCGAATCACGAATAATATCCTGCGTATTGAGATTATGCACTTCGATGACACGTAAACCAGTTAGACTCATTAACATCAACATACATTTATTACGAATATAATCCTCGTTAGGAGCAATGGAAGCAAGGAAATGATCTAACTCATCGTCACTTAAATACACAGGTAGTCGACCATTTTCTTGTTTAGCCATCTCAATATCTTGCGCAGGATTATAATCAAGTATTTCTGCTTTGATAAGCGATTTATAAAAAGTACGAAGCGACATTAACCGTCTATTACGAGTTGACTTCGCTTTATTTCGATGTTGTTTACGAAGAAAGGAAGAAATTTCTCGTTTGGATACTGTCTCTACATCAACAAACGCTGCCTGCTTTTCATATAAGTAAGCGAGGAAAAGTTTAATATCATATGTATAGGATCTTATCGTAAAATCTGAATATCCTAAATCCTCTAAATATGTTTGCAAAATATCTAGTTCTTCTTCATAGTAATCATAAAGTTGTTGCTCTATATTGGAATGTTGTTCTTTCGTTGAAAACAATAGCCTAACCCCTTTAAAAATAGAATCACATTTACTCTATTATATCATAACCGCGTATAATAACAATTATATGCGGTTAAATGGTATAAAAATGGGTTCATTATAGCAGAAATAGTCTGCTTCTACAGGCGATTTTAAGACAACTTAGCCTAGTGATGGCCCACCTAAGTTTCTTTATTTCGCCTGAGAGCGACACGTTTTGATAATGAATCGTTCATAAATACTATCATAACAAGGCTTATAACCATTTTTACTAATAATATTTTATAGATGTTGTACGATGAAAAGTTATTCCGAGCAGGCAATATGTATTTCAACATCACCATTCGGCAGGTATTTTTCATAGTCTATCGTATAGCTACGTTCTAGCTCACTAGATTTCTCTAACTCCCAAATCTTTTGCCATGTTTTTATTATGCCATCATCAGAAGTATCGACTTTAAAGATTTGATAGTTTGTTGGATTGGATATTACAACGCTCCCTTCCTCATTCTCTATTCCAACACCTAATGAATAATCTCCTGTAAAGTCACTTTCATAATCATAGTACACACCGTAAACGATTTCTTTTTTGCCTTCAAAATGAGTAGATGCTTGCTTCCACATATCTTGGATCTTCTCCATCATTTGCTCATCATTAAAGTTATTCGTTCGAATGCTCGTAAATAAGTCTATTCTCATTCAATTCCGCTCCTTTACTATAAAGTAAAAAAGATGCCAAACAATTAATGTCTGACATCTCTGTGGAATCTCTTAAAATACGTTTTGTAAGTTTGGAACTACTTGCTTCTTACGTGATACAACACCTTTTAGTGTAGCTGTTTTATTTTCAAGTGTTACATCAAAAGCTTCCGCTACTTTTTGCTCTGCTTCACCAATTGCAAGAGCAACAGAATCATTATTTAGAATATCTGTAATAACGAGTACAAATAATTTTAGTCCTTTATCAGCAACTGTTTTTTCGATTGCTGGCTCTAATTGGTCACGTAGTGCAAGTACATCATCCACTTCTACTGTATTTACTTGAGCAATTTCTACTTTGTTTCCATTCATATCGAACTCTTTAGCATCTAAAGAAATAAGTTCTTCTGCTGACTTATCGCTTAGGTCAGCACCAGCTTTTAACATGTCTAAACCATATTGTTCAGCGTCTACACCAGCGATCTCTGCTAGTTCTTTCGCTGCTGCAACATCTTGATCTGTACATGTAGGTGATTTGAATAATAACGAATCAGAAATGATTGCTGATAACATAAGACCAGCTGTTTCTTTTTTCACTTCTACACCATTCTCTTTGTATAATTTGTTCAAGATAGTAGCTGTACATCCAACTGGTTCAGCGCGATAGTAGACAGGATCTTTCGTTTCAAAGTTCGCAATACGGTGATGATCGATTACTTCTAATACTTGAACGCGATCGATATCGTCTGCACTTTGTTGACGTTCGTTGTGGTCAACTAAAATAACTTGATCCACTTCATCAGATACGTTTTCTACCATACGTGGTGCTGATTGATTGAAATGATCTAATGCATATTGTGTTTCATTATTCACTTCACCTAATCGAACTGCCTCCACATCTTCCCCAAGTGCTTGCTTCAACTCTGCGTACGCAACCGCTGAACAAATTGTGTCAGTATCAGGATTCTTGTGTCCAAAAATTAATGTGTTTGCCATGTTTCATACTCCTTTATTTGCCAAATATGTTTCTCCAAATTCTATTATACCGTAATTATGTCTAAAGAAAAATAGTTTATTTTATTTGACCATTTCCGTGTAATAAATATTTAGTAGATGTTAATGCTTCAAGCCCCATAGGTCCACGTGCATGTAGTTTTTGTGTACTAATACCAATTTCAGCCCCAAAACCAAATTCAAATCCATCTGTAAATCTTGTTGAAGCATTATGATAAACAGCTGCTGCATCTACTTCATTCATAAATTGCACAACAAGCGTATCATTCTCTGTGATAATCGATTCGGAATGATGTGTACCATATTTATTAATGTGATTAATTGCTTCTGTTACAGATTGAACGGTTTTGATCGCTACTGTATAATCTAAATACTCTGTTTCATAATCTTCTTCCGTTGCCTCGATCACATTACTATCCATAGAAGTGAAATAACTATCTCCATGTATTTCTACCTCATTTGCATGTAGTGCTTTGATTAATTCTTCACCATGTTGTTCAGCCCATTGTTGATCCACTAATATGGTTTCTATGGCATTACATACGGAAGGGCGATCGGTCTTGGCATTAATTGCAATTTCTATTGCCATTTCCTTTTGAGCTGTTTGATCGATGAATAAGTGACAATTACCTGCACCTGTTTCTAGTACTGGAACGGAAGCATTCGCAACAACTGTATCAATTAATTTCTTGCCACCGCGTGGAATTAAAACATCTAAATACTGATTAAGTTTAAACATTTCTGAAGCTGTTTCACGACTTGTGTCCTCTACTAGCTGAACGGCATCCTTTGGTAAATCCGATTGTGCTAGTGCATCATGAATAACTTTTACTAAAGCAGTATTGGAATAAATAGCAGATGAGCTTCCTCGTAACAACACAGCATTCCCTGTTTTCAAGCAGAGACTTGCTGCATCAATCGTTACGTTTGGTCGTGCTTCATATATCATACCGACTACACCTATTGGAACGCGTGCTTTTTGAATTTGTAAGCCATTTGGACGAGTCCATTTTTCGATAATATTACCGATCGGATCCTCTAATTCCGTTAATTGCAATAGTGCATCTGCCATGTCATCAATTCTCGCCTCATCTAAGATAAGTCGATCAATTAATGATTCATGCAAACCATTTTGTCGTCCTTGTTCAATATCTCGACTATTCTCCGTAATGATATATTGTTTCTGTTCCCTTAATTGTTTCGACAACAATTGTAACGCATGATTCTTCTGTTCGGTTGTTTTAGTAGCAAGACTTGTCGTCGTCCCCTTAACCAGCATTGCTTTTGTCAATAAATCACTCATAATTATAAGCCTCCTCTATCGATAATACGAGTCTATCACGATGAACCACTTCGGGCCGTTCATTAGCTGATTGTTCCATTACAATATGACTCGCTTCTCCTTTAAATTTAATGATATCTTCTGCATCATAATTCACTTGGCCTTTAGCGATAATGGAATCGTTATATACAATATCAACGACCTCACCAATCGAAAATGTCCCTTCTACAGATTGAACACCTGCTGGCAATAGACTTTTGCCTTGATAAAGAATGGCCTCACTTGCTCCTTTATCTACATGTATGCTTCCCGAGATATCAGAGTGAAAGGCAATCCATTGTTTTTGTTTTCGTAAACTTTTAGTCGAGTCTTCACCAATATACGTACCGTCACCATCATCCTGCATAATGCGGATCAGTTTATCTTCCCCTTTACCCGTTCCAACAAACACCTTAACTCCAAGTGATAATGCTGTTTTTGCGGCTAAAAGTTTCGATTTCATACCGCCGGTGCCAAACTTCGAACCGGATTCATGTTTGGTCTGTTGCAGAATCTCTTTTGATAAACTTTTTAGTCGATCATATTTTTTCGCAGTTGGGTCTGTGTTCGGATTTTTATCATATAAACCATTAATATCTGTTAACATAATTAAAAAATCAGCATGAACGAGTCCACTAACTAACGCTGATAGCATATCATTGTCACCAAACGTCAATTCGTCAATAGCAACCGTATCATTCTCATTAATTATTGGTATAACATCTCGTTTTAACAATTCTGTTAAGGTAGAATACACATTACTGTATTGTGTCTCATTGCTAAATACATCTTTTGTAAGTAAAAGCTGTGATGTTACCATATTAAAGGTGCGAAATTCATCTGTATACGCTTGAATCAACAGACCTTGCCCTACTGCAGCGGCAGCTTGTTTACCAGCAATAGTAACAGGTCTAGTCGGATAACCTAAATCATAAAACCCTGCAGATACTGCACCAGATGAAATTAAAATTACTTCATAGTTTTGCTTTTTTAGTGCAGCGATCGCAGCAGTATGCTCTTTCAATTTGATCAGGTCAAGGCCACCGTTCTTGTTTGTTAACGAACTACTACCGATTTTCACTACAATTCGCTTTTTAGCCATTACATTCACGCCTTTATCTTAAATAATTCTTCCTCAAGCAACCTTACATAAAAAAACTCTTTCCATCCTAAGCAAAAAGGACGAAAAGAGTTTCCGCGGTACCACCTTTAGTTGAACATATAGTATTAGCTACATGCTCCCCTTCACTCTTTAACGCAGAGTAACGATTAAGTTTATGCTTAACAGTTCATAGAGTAGGTTCATTAGTAGAGTGGGTGGAGGAATCTTTCAGCCTATGAATTCCATTCTCTTGTCACCGTCTTGCTAATTACTGGCTCTATTCATTACTTTTCTTTATTCTATTTGTATTATAATGAAAGGCGTTAAAAATCTCAAGTAGAATTATTTAACTTTTACTAGCCAATCGAATGGATCGTTTTCTTTCCCATATTGAATACCAGTTAAGACATCATATAGGCGTTTAGCTATTTCACCTGTATCACCATTGTTGATCACCATTTTCTTACCTTCCCAAGCAAGCTCTCCAACAGGTGAAATCACGGCAGCTGTTCCTGAGCCGAACGCTTCTTCTAATTCACCTTTTTCATAGTGATCATTTAGCTCTTGCATCGTAATTTTACGTTCTGTCACAGGAATATCCCAAGATTTCAACAGTTCAATAACAGAGTTTCTTGTCACACCTTCTAAGATACTACCATTTAACTCTGGTGTAATAACTTCTCCGTTTACTTTGAAGAATACGTTCATACTACCTACTTCTTCAATATATTTCTTCTCTACACCATCTAACCATAATACTTGTGCATAGCCTTCACTCGCCACCTGCTCTTGCGCTTTCAAGCTTGAAGCATAGTTACCAGCTGTTTTCGCTTCACCAGTACCACCTTTTACCGCACGAACAAATTGGTTTTCTACGGCGATTTTCACCGGATTAATACCTTCAGCATAGTAAGCACCTACTGGTGATAAAATAACGATAAATTGATAATTTGCAGATGGAGCAACACCTAAGTATGGCTCTGTCGAAATGATAAACGGTCTAATATAAAGGGATGTACCAGGTGCATTTGGTACCCAATCTTGATCGATTTCCACTAATTGCTTGATTGCATCAATCGCAAACTCTTCGTCAATTTGTGGGATACATAATCTATCATTAGAATGATTTAAACGTTCCATATTTTTATCTGGACGGAATAACTGAATCGTATTATCCTCTGTTCGGTATGCTTTTAATCCTTCAAAAACCGTTTGACCGTAGTGAAAGACAATAGCAGCCGGATCAAGGATAAGTGGTTCATATGGCTTAATACGAGCATTGTGCCAACCTTTATCTGGTGTATAATCTTGAATAAACATATGATCAGTAAAATATTTTCCGAATGATAATTGATCAGATGCTGGTTTTTCTTTTACATTTTCGTTCTTGATGTACGTGATTTTGTTCTCTGACATAAAAAAGACTCCTTGTTGAATGAATTCAAAACTTTTTCGGTAAAATAACCTATAATCTATATTTTATTACTAAATAGCTAATAATGACAATAGTTAATTTTAAAAATATTCTAATAACTAAGGGGATTTATCATGAATTATGAACTTTCTGAACGATTTGAAGCCGCATTTAATCAAATACATGACAAATTATGTGATCTTGTCCATGAGCAAAATAATCATGCTTCTTTTACAGAAGTATTGTCAAAAGCGAGACAAGAGCATCTTGTTGTCCAGCAATATTATGACCTGTTAAAACAATGTAGTAAACTACGAAATGCAATCGTTCATCGCAAGATTAAAGAAGAATTTTATATTGCGGAACCACATGAGGATGTAGTAAAGGAATTAGAACAATTGACCGAATTATTCGTTCAGCCTCCTACCGCATTATCGATTGCTTCTCAACCTGTAGAGTTCTTTCATGTAAATTCATCGATGGAAAAACTAATGGAATGTATCAAAAGAACCCATTATTCGCAATATCCTATTTACCAAGACAATACATTGATCGGACTTTTAACAGATAGTGATATTGTAGATGTACTAGCTTCAAAGCTTCAGGAAATCCCAATTGATCAACAACAACCCATTCATGAATTGTTCGTTTTTGAAGAGCAAAGTCATATGAAGGTTGTTGCAAAAAGCGCTACCGTAATAGAAGTAGAAGCGCTATTTAAAGAATCCATTGTTAATGATCAAAAAATAGAAGCGATCATTATTACGGATAAGGGAACAGCTGATGAGCCACCATTAGGGCTTATTTCCTCATGGGACCTAATTAGATTACGAACCCATCAATTTCCCTTATTAAAACATACATAGAACGAATGATTCTCCTACTTTCTATATAGATATAGCAAAACCTACGACAAAGCGTAGGTTTTGCTAACATTTTATAAGTTTGCTACAGATGGTAAGGCTGTTTCACCCATTAAATATTCATCAACATGGCAGGCAACTTCTCGTCCTTCATTAATTGCCCATACAATAAGACTTTGACCACGGCGAGCATCTCCTGCTGCGAATACATGATCAACATTCGTACGGAAATCACCATATGCTGCTGCTACACGATTACGTTCTGTTTTGACGTCAAAAGCGTTTAAAACAGGTTCTTCTGCTCCTTCAAAACCAATCGCAATTAATACTAATTGTGCTGGCCATACTTTTTCTGTTCCTGGAACTTCTTCGTAAACGAACATGCCGTTTTCGTCACGTGTTTTTTTCATTTCGACAGTGTGTAGCTCTTTTAAGGCACCATTTTCATCTGTTACAAATTTTTTCGTTTGAATAGAATACTGACGGATATCTTCTCCATAATATTCTTTCGCTTCTTTATGTGCATATTCTAAGCTAAATACTTGTGGGTATGCTGGCCATTGATTATTATCAGAACGTTTCAATGGCAATTGTGGGTGTTTACCGAATTGCGCAATGCTATTTGCACCTTGACGAAGTGCAGTAGCAATACAGTCAGCTCCAGTATCCCCACCACCGATAACAATAACATCTTTTCCTTTTGCATCTAATTCTTCTTCTACTTCAACACTATCATCTAACACTTTTTGTGTTGATTTTGTTAAATAATCCATTGCAAAGCGAACACCTTTACCTTCACGACCTTCGATTGGTAGATCACGATGTTTTTGCGCTCCAGTACAAAGGATAACTGAATCATAGTTTGATTTAATTTCTTCCGCAGAAATATCTTTCCCTACTTCTGTATTCAAAACAAATTCAATACCTTCTTGGCGAAGTAATTGAACACGACGCTCTACAACATCTTTATCCAATTTCATATTTGGAATACCATATGTTAATAAACCACCAGCACGGTCTGCACGTTCATACACTGTTACACTATGACCAGCTTGATTTAATTGATCAGCAGCAGCTAAACCGGCAGGACCTGATCCAACAATCGCTACTTTCTTACCTGTGCGATGTGCAGGAATACGTGGCTCGATCCATCCCTCTTCAAAACCTTTATCAATGATTTTTTGTTCGATATTTTTAATCGTAATGGCTGGATCATTGATCGCAACTGTACAAGAACCTTCACATGGAGCAGGACAAACTCTCCCAGTGAATTCCGGGAAATTATTTGTTTTCATTAGACGGTCTAATGCTTCTCTCCATTTTCCTTTATACACTAAGTCATTCCATTCTGGGATGAGGTTGTAGATAGGACAACCAGATGTTGCCCCATCAATATCCATTCCAATATGACAGAATGGTGTACCACAATCCATACAGCGAGCTCCTTGTGTTTTTGCTACCTCGTCTGAGAAAGGAGCAGAATATTCTTTCCAATCTTTAATTCTCTCTAATGGATCACGCTCATTTGCTGTTTGTCTTTCAAATTCCATAAAACCTGTTGCTTTCCCCATATTATCTGACTCCTTTCTATTTAGTGAATACTTCTTCTGGATTTAATGTAACCGTCATTTTATTTTCTTTCTTAGCCGTAAATGCTTCTAAACGTGCTTCGTCCACTGATAAGCCTTGAGATTCGAACCAATCCATTTGTTTTAACATTAATTTGTAATCTGTCGGGATTACTTTAACAAATTTCTGCACTTCTTCATCCCAGTTTTGCAATGTGACAGCGGCTTTATCACTGTTTGTATATTCATGGTGATTCATAATTAATTCTTTTAACTCTTCTATTTCCGTTTGATCTGTTAATTGTTCAAATTGAATTAACTCTGTATTACATAGTTGCTTAAACTGTTCGATATTATCTGGTTTGACATAGGCAATACCACCAGACATACCTGCAGCAAAGTTCTTACCTACATTACCAAGGATAACAACACGGCCACCAGTCATATATTCACAGCCATGGTCACCGACACCTTCCACAACAATTTTAGCTCCACTATTTCTTACAGCGAAACGTTCTCCAGCATACCCTTGAACATATGCTTCACCACTAGTTGCGCCATAGAAGGATACATTACCAGCGATTACGTTATTACCTGGGTCAATAGTTGATTGTTCAGATGTGCGAACAATTACTTTTCCTCCTGACAAGCCTTTGCCAACATAGTCATTGGCGTCACCCGTAACAGTCATCGTCATACCAGAAGGAATAAAGGCGCCAAAGCTTTGACCAGCAGAACCAGTGAAATGTAGGTTGATTGTATCTTCTGGTAAACCTCTTTCCCCGTATTTCTTAGAAATTTCACTTCCGACAATTGTTCCGACAACACGATCCGTATTTTTGATCGGGAATGCTGCCTCAATTGCCGTTCCACTCTCAATAGCTTCTTTCGCAATTGGTAAAATGTGTTTGATGTCTAGTGATTTATCTAATTTATGGTCTTGTGTTGTCGTATTCGTTCGCGTTCCTTCAGGCTGATGAAGCAATGTCGTTAAGTCTAGATGTTTTGCTTTCCAGTGTGCTTTAGCACGTTCTGAAGTTTTCAAAATATCTGTTCGACCAATCATCTCTTCAACTGTACGGAAACCTAATTCAGCCATAATTTCACGAACTTCTTCGGCAATAAAGGTCATATAATTAACGACGTGATCAGGATTTCCAGTAAATTTCTTACGTAACTCTGGGTTCTGTGTTGCAACCCCTACTGGACAATTGTCATTATGGCAAACACGCATCATGACACAACCGATAACTACTAATGGAGCAGTTGCAAAGCCGTACTCCTCAGCCCCTAATAAAGCAGCCATAACAACATCTTTACCAGTTAATAGTTTTCCGTCTGTTTCTAAAATAACTCTATCACGTAAACCATTAAGCATTAATGTTTGGTGTGCTTCTGCCAAACCTAGTTCCCATGGTAAGCCCGCATGTTTGATACTTGTTTTCGGCGATGCACCTGTACCACCATCATAGCCTACAATAGAAATAACATCTGCGTTACCTTTTGCCACCCCTGCTGCAATTGTACCTACACCAGATTTAGCAACTAATTTGACACTAATTCTTGCATCACGATTGGCATTTTTTAAATCATGAATTAATTGTGCTAAATCCTCAATTGAATAAATATCATGATGTGGAGGAGGTGAAATTAAGTCTACCCCAGGAGTAGAGCCACGAACTTCTGCTACCCACGGATATACTTTCATACCAGGTAAATGTCCACCTTCACCAGGTTTAGCACCTTGTGCCATTTTAATTTGAATTTCTTTCGCATTTACTAAGTAATTACTCTTAGCACCAAAACGCCCAGAAGCTACTTGTTTAATCGCGCTTGAACGCAAATCCCCATTTTCATCTCTCGAAAAGCGATCAGGGTCTTCTCCACCTTCACCACTATTACTTTTACCACCTAAGCGGTTCATTGCAATCGCAAGTGCTTCATGTGCTTCCTTACTAATGGAACCAAATGACATCGCACCTGTTTTAAATCTTTTCACGATTGATTCTACCGGCTCTACTTCCTCAATTGAAATAGAATTAGATGATTTAAAATCGAACAAGTTACGTAAAAAGCCAATACGTTCTTCATTTGCTGTTTTAGAGAATTTCTTAAACAGCTTGTAATCTCCGCGGCGACACGCCCATTGTAATGTGTAAATAGTCGTTGGATTAAAGGCATGATGCTCTCCGACTTTACGCCATTGGAAATCGCTACCTGGTTCAAGTGATTCTTGTATGGCTGTTTTATAGCCTTCAACGTGACGTTTTTCCGTTTCTTCTTGAATAACATCTAATCCGATACCGTCAATCTGTGATGATGTACCAGTAAAATGTTCTTCGATTACTTTTTTACTTATGCCGACTGCTTCAAAGATTTGTGCACCTCGATAACTTTGCACCGTAGAAATACCGATTTTTGACATAACTTTGATAATACCTTCTGTTGCAACCGCCACAAACTTCTCTTGTGCTTCTTTTAAGGTCATCTTTAAGCGATTATCTAAAATTGCCTCATAGTATGTTTGATAAACAAGGTACGGATGAATAGCGTCTACACCGTAACCTAACATTGTTGCAAAATGGTGTACCTCTCTTGCTTCACCAGTCTCTGCAATAATGCTTGCTTTTGTTCGGATTCCCGCGCGTACTAAATACTGATGTAATCCACTTACAGCAAGTAATGTAGGGATTGCCTTTTGCTTACCATCCATATTTTTATCACTTAGAATAAGAATGTTCTTGCCTGCTTCAATTGCTTGCTTAGCTTGTGTGAACACTTGATGCAGTGCTTCTTCCATATTGTCTGTAAATAACGTTTCAATTACAGCAGAATGGATTCCTTCTACATGGTTATTCGCTAATTTATCTAGCTGTGCTGTCGATAATATCGGTGAATCTAAGCGAACTCTACTTGTTTTGGTTTTAGCAGGATGAAGAATGTCTCCCTCTGCACCTAACCATGTCAACATAGATGTTACTAACTTCTCACGATAAGCATCAATCGGTGGATTAGTTACTTGAGCAAACAATTGTTTAAAGTAATTAAACAAGCTTTGCGGGCGTTCTGATAAAACAGCAAGTGGCATATCATTACCCATTGCACCAATTGGGTCTTTTCCACCTTCTAATAATGGTAAAAGATATTTTTCGACGTCTTCTGTCGTATAGCCGAATGCTTTTTGTTTTTGTAATAATTGTGGATCTATATAGTCGTCATTCTCTGCATTCACAGCTAATGGCACGATTTGATCCTCTAACCAATCTTGGTAAGCATGCTCATTCGCAAATTCTTCTTTAATTTCTTTGTCTGAAATAATACGTCCTTCTTCAATATCAATTAACAACATTTTGCCAGGACTTAGACGTTCTTTTAACAAAATATTTTCCTCTTCATAGTCAATAACACCAACTTCTGAAGAATAGATAATATAATCATCTTTTGTAACATAATAACGCGCAGGACGTAGACCATTACGGTCAAGAATGGCTCCGATTTGTTTACCATTTGTGAATGTAATAGAGGTTGGACCATCCCAAGGCTCCATCATCATACTATGGTATTGATAGAAGGCACGTTTCTTCTCGTCCATGTGAGGATTTTTCTCCCATGGTTCAGGTATTAACATCATCGCTGCATGTGCAGGTTTACGACCAGCTAATGTAAAGAACTCTAGTGCATTATCAAGTGTAGCTGAGTCACTACCGCCACCATTAATGATTGGTAAAATCTTATCTAAATCTTCTCCGAATGCTTCTGAGACAAATTGCTTCTCTCTAGCACGCATCCAGTTCACATTACCGCGCATCGTATTGATTTCCCCATTATGAATTAAATAACGATTTGGGTGTGCTCTTTCCCATGATGGGAACGTGTTCGTACTAAAGCGAGAGTGTACAAGTGAAAAAGCAGAAACAAAGTCTTCTTGTTGTAAATCTATATAGAATTTATCTACTTGGTCAGGTGTTAAGAGCCCTTTATACACGATCGTTCTATTTGAAAGACTTGGGAAATAAAAACGAAGCCCTTGTTCTTTTGCCCAGTTCTCTGCTTGTTTACGAATAATATATAATTTTCTCTCAAAAGATAGGTCATCTGTTAATTCATCATTTGCTTCAATAAACACTTGATGAACAGTTGGCAATGTTTCCACAGCACCTTTACCAATATGAGAGGAATCAGTAGGTACGTCTCTCCATCCGATCAACTTTTGACCTTCTTGTTCGATTAATTGATTAATTTTTTCTTTCGCTTGTTGTTGTTCGTTCTCGTCTTGCGATAAAAATAACATCCCAACGCCGTATCGACCGACATATGGAAGTTGAAAGTCATTACATACTCTTCTAAAATATTGATCAGGGATCTGTACCATTAAGCCAGAGCCATCACCAGTAAGTGGATCGCTCCCTTGTCCACCACGGTGTTCTAATTTACATAACATATCTAATGCTTTCGTTACAATTTCGTGTGTTTGTTTCCCCTTTATATGCGCATACAAACCGATACCACAAGCATCAGATTCAAAATCTGGATTATATAAACCTTGGGCACTCGGTAAATCTTGATATGTCATATATGTCGTCCCCCATTCTATATATTTTTAAGGTGTCTGTTTCTATTGTAAGTTTTCTTATTAATCGAAACAATATATAATAAATATAATATCATTCTATTATTGATATAAATTAATGAGGTGAGAAAATATGGAATTACGTCAATTGCGTTATTTTGTAGAAGTAGCTGAACGGGAGCATGTCTCTGCGGCAGCTGTAGAGTTACACGTAGCACAGTCTGCTATTAGTAGACAGATAGGAAATTTAGAGGATGAGCTCGGTGTGGAACTTTTCGAGAGAGAAGGAAGAAATGTTCGTTTAACCCATATAGGACGAATATTTTTAACTCATACTAAAACGGCATTAAAAGCAATCGATCACGCCAAAAAACAAGTAGATGAATATATTGATCCAGAAAGAGGTTCAATAAAAATCGGATTTCCAACAAGTATTGCTAGTAACCTGTTGCCGACAGTTGTTTCAGAGTTTAAGAAAAAACACCCTAAAATCGGTTTTCAACTAAGACAAGGTTCTTATAATTTTTTGATTGAATCGGTAAAAAATCGTGAACTAGATGTAGCTTTTTTAGGTCCTGTACCAATGGATCATCCAGACTTAATAGGTGATGTATTATTTAGAGAAAACTTCTATGCATTAGTACCTAAAACCCATCCACTTTCAGGGAAAAGCAGTGTAGACTTATCTGAGTTGCATGATGAAACATTTGTGGTATTTCCAGAAGGATTTATCTTACACCAACTGGTCATTGATGGTTGTTTAAAAGCTGGTTTTACACCTAATATTTCGTCTCAGGGGGAAGACTTAGATGCAATCAAAGGTTTGGTTGCAGCAGGTATCGGTGTTACTTTATTGCCGGAGAGTGCATTTAATGAGTTGAATCCTCATTATACAGCGAAAGTTGGTATTCAATACCCTGAATTAGAACGAACAGTGGGGATTATTATTCCCAAAAACAGACGACTAGCACCTTCTGAACAAGTATTCTATGAATTTATTAAAGAATTTTTTGCTAATATACAACAGGCTTGATGAATCGAGATGTGGGAGGTAACTACCTTTCACATCTTCCATAACTGTACGAATGGTTCGTAAGCAGACAATATCATTTGCTTATACCTCTGTTACTCATTCGCACCATTATCAAGAGCAGAGTTCGCTATATCTATCGCTTCATCTATGGTGAATTCATATCCATTATCTTGATTCTCGCCGTACTTTGTTAAAACTACATGGTGTAGTAAGTCCTTCTTAGTGGGGTTTTCCCATTGTACTAACTTGTCTAACCCTTCATCTCTATAATAAGCATGCATATTCTGTTTTAACATAATAGGATGCATTTTGCGAAAGGTAGTTTTTTCCTCCGGATATTTCCATACATTCACGCTTACATAATTACTATTTCCCATATAACTTAATCGAGCACTAGGTAAGTTTTGATCTCCACTCTCTTTATATGTAAGAGATATTTCTTCAACCTCAAAGGGAATATTTTCTAAACTAGGCACCACTATTTCTTCTTTAATTTCCTCTGGTATCTGATTATATTCTTTTTCTATTTCCGGATACAGATGAAATAATCGATCTAACTCAGACTCATCATTCTGACTTTCAGGCTGATCATATTGAAGTTCGTTATCGTTACAAGCAGTTATAAATACAATCATACTCAAAAATATTAACAGAAGGTATTTTTTGCTCATGTTTTTACACCCCAATCTTTGTAGTGATTTCCAATTAAAATCCATATTAACACACTATAACCAAGCGAGGTAGGAGAAAATAAGTTTTCTAGTGTTTGACTAACTGTTCTTCCCAGTTAGGTGATTATATCCTAAAGTTTACCCGTATCTCTCGAAGCACCTAAAAAAGCAACCCCTTCATCATATGTTGAAGGAATTGCTTCTTATCCTTATACGGTGTTTCTAATGATAGTTACCGAACCAAGTGAACTCGCTCAATCAGTTATTTCTTCAGCTAATTTAGCTAACCATCTATCTGGATGGGTAAATTCTAATTCATCGATTAAATAAGATTTTATTGTAGTAAAATCTTTATTCCACTCAGCTGTATCGATTGAGAATGTAAGTGGCACTTCTGTGTAGATAGCAGCTAGCTTGCGAGATATGTCTAAATCTTCAGCATACTGATCCAACTTTTTCTGCATACCTTTTGTTAGATTCTCTTTATCTGCTAACATATTATCAATTGTTTCATATTGCATCAGTAATTTTAAGGCTGTTTTCTCGCCTACACCTTTTACACCTGGGTAGTTATCTGCTGAATCTCCCATCAAGCCTTTTAGATCGATAATTTGCTTAGGCGTTAAACCTTTCTTTTCATAGAAATTATCTGAATTAAATACATCATAATTACCTTGACCTTTTTTCATAATGGCAATATTAATGTTATCGTCTACTAGTTGTAATAAGTCTTGATCACCTGTTACGACTGTTACTTCATGATCTTCATGTAATTCTCTTGCTAATGTACCAATGCAATCATCTGCTTCATAACCTGTCACACCAACATTCGGTACTTGGAACGCAGTAACGATTTCTTTTGCTAAATCAAATTGCGGAACAAGTTGTTCTGGCGGAGCATCACGATTTGATTTGTATCCATCATACATGTCATTCCGGAACGTTTTACTTCCCATATCCCAACAACAAATGACGTGTGTTGGTTCAAATGTTTCAACCGCATTCGTAAAATAGTTTAGAAATCCGAACAATCCGTTACGAGGTATTCCTTTACTATTTTCCATAAACTTACCTGTAAAGGCGGTTGCGAAAAAACCTCTAAATAATAATGCCATACCGTCAACGATAAGGACATGTGATCTATTTGTCATATTTACACCCTCTAAGTTAAATTGATTTACTTCTTTACACATAACTTGTATATTAAATGCTACAAGAGGAATTTGCAACATAAAGGAGAAACAAATCTAATGAAAAAATTTGAAAAAGCAACATTTGCAGGAGGTTGTTTCTGGTGTATGGTTAAGCCGTTCGACCAATGGGATGGTGTTGAAAGTGTCATTTCTGGTTATACAGGCGGAAACACAGAAAATCCAATTTACGAGGAAGTAAAAACTGGTACGACAGGTCATTTTGAATCAGTAGAAATTACGTATGAGCCGGAAAAAATTTCTTATCAACAAATATTAGATTTATACTGGCCACAAATTGACCCAACAGATGATGGTGGTCAATTCCATGATCGAGGTTCACAATACCGAACAGCGATCTTCTACCATAATGATGAGCAAAAGCAATTAGCGCTTGATTCATTAAAGAAAGTAGCAGATTCAGGTCGTTTCAAGAAAGAGATTGTGACACAAATCTTGCCTGCTACCACTTTCTATCCTGCAGAGGAATATCATCAAGACTTTTATAAAAAGAATGAAGATGAGTACTTAGAGGATCGCGAAAAATCAGGTAGAGACCAATTTATTGAAGAACACTGGGAACAAACAAAATAATTATGACAAAGAACAGCCCTTATTTTGTAGGCTGTTCTTTTTTCATGGGTTATTCATTGTACCCTACATTCCATTCCTGTAAGTAAATATCTCTTTATGCTTGACGTCTTCGCTCTTTTATCTGAGCTCTTAGATTTAGATAGATAGCATAGCCTCCTGCTACGCTTAGCAATATTTGTGCAAAACCGACATTCAGATTAAATTGATATGGAAATAATATGAAGAAGATAACCAAAATGAAGATGATAACAGCAATGTTTCGTATATATTTAGACATTTTTAAGCCTCCTTATATTATATATAATAGTTTGAAAACGTTTCTATTATAGTGAAACATCATTGGCCCTGAATTCGTACTTGTAAATTTATTAAAGAGAGAACACTAGCATACATACTCCATTTTTAAAAATTCAAATGTGCTGCCATTGGTATTCTGAATAAAAGTATGAACACTTTTAAAACCTAATTTTCTATATACCTTTATCGCCCTTTGGTTAAAGGTTGCTACAGATAATGTTAGCTTTTCTGGTTTATATTCATTTTTCACAAACTCGATGCCTGCATTAAAAAATTCAAATCCCTTCCCTTTACCAGTCAGATCTGGTCTCATGCCCACTCCAATATCGTACGTTTTATCATCTACTTTAGTAACGCTAACAAAACCAATTAATTCATTCTTATTAATAACACTATACATAGAGTCTCCCCGATTTTCAGGGTCTACAAACTCTTCTAAATCTTCTTTATCTGCTTCCATATCGTAAAATGAATATTCTCCGTCATAGTGCCAATTATACGCAATATCTTCTGCTTGTTCTTGCGTCATAACCTTAAATTCATAAGTCATAAAATATCTCCTTCATAAACCTAGTCAGCCAAAGCCTTTCAACTTCAATGTTTTGTTAAAAATTAGACTTTTAGGTTTGTTATTTCATCAAAGCATCTATTAGTGCACCATTACTATTGTTTTAATCTACCTTCTTAAAAAATAGAACTCTATCTTGATTAGAGCCATCATAATTAGAAAATACTGACACTCCATCATCTTCTTTGTTGCCCTTTTCAATCTGAAATCCCATTTTTGTATGATAAGCAATGGAAACCTTATTCACTGGTGAAGTTACAGCACGAACAACATTTCTATTATTCTTTTTTGCTACTGTAAAAAATTCATTATAAAGTTGTTTTCCAATTTGTTTTTTACGTTGTTTAGGATTTACACCAACAAAATGTATGTATGCTACTTCCTGTTGTGACTGAGACATAAAACCGATTAAAAAACCAATTATTTCTCCTTCTTGTTCGGCAACGAAACTTGTGTTGTTAAAATGATCGAAAAATAATTTAGGCAACATATCGGACATTTGCCTGCCTCCCCACCACTCGTTAATCAAAGGTGAAATGACATAATAATCAGAACTTTCCACATTTCGTATTTCCATTATTAAACTCCCTTTCTATATTACGATTTAATTATGTATACTATCGACTTTGTTACTAAAATATCTAGATATTGAAGCTATTAATGATTCAGCTCTATTCGTTACTAGATGTTCCTTGCATCCATACATCATTTCCAAAGCTTTCTATTGCATCCCTCTTTATTCATGATGGTTGTAGAAACAAAATAGATGAGATCATTCCTAGTTAAACCATACTTTAGATAATAACTTTATTCCTTCTTCAATCTCTGATTCTGTTAATCCACCAAAACCTAACAAAACCATTGGAGTTTGGTCTTTTTCATGCTTATTATAATAAATTGAAGTTGGATAGACTTTAACTTTTTGCTTTTTAGCAGTCTTGATCAGCTCTGTCTCTGACATATTGTTTTGTACTTTTAGCAAAATATGAAGTCCTGATTCCTCACCGATAATAGCAATTTTATCAGCCATGTGCTGCTTGATAGCTGATACCAGTACTTTTTGTTTCTTACGATATACAACTCTCATTTTGTTTAAGTGACTTTTCCAGTAACCTTTCTGCATAAATTGACTAAGTGTGTGTTGATGTAGTCGAGAAACAGTCTGCTTGTAGATATTGAAATGATCATCGTACTTTGCTAACAAAGTTCTCGGCAAGACAATATAACTTAGACGCATAGAAGGTATAAATGATTTAGAAAATGTACCTAAATAAATCACTCTCCCCTCAGAATCCAACCCTTGTAAAGAGGGAATAGGCTTTCCTTTATATCTGAATTCACCATCATAATCATCTTCAATTATATAGCCACTGTTTTGTTCAGCCCACTTCAATAACTCTGTACGGCGAGCAATTGGCATTATTTTTCCCGTTGGAAACTGATGAGATGGAGTTACATACACTACTCTTGCATTACTTTCTTTTAGCGATTTAATGCTAATTCCATCGACATCAAGAGGTATTTGAGTTATTTTAACATTTTGATCGTTAAATACAATTCTTGTACGATGAAATCCTGGGTCTTCCATAGCATATATAGGTTCGTTACCGATTAGTTTACATAACAATTCTATTAAATATTGTGTACCAGCTCCTATAATAATTTGGTCTGGTGAACTCCTTACTCCTCTTGATTGAAATAGGTATTTTGTGATCTCTTCTCGAAGTTCAAACTCACCTTTTGAATCACCATTTAAAAATAATTGACTATTATCGTAATACAGTGATTGAACAGTTAATTTCTTCCAACTTGAATATGGAAAATGTTCTAAATCCACCTTTCCATGACTAAAATCGATTTTATAAGGTTTCCCTTTTTTTTAACATTGTGTTTGTTGTGAGATAAATTGTAATTGACATAAGGATATAAATCACTCTCTAATTTCTTAACGAAAACTCCTTTTCTTAGCTCGGTTTCGACATATCCTTCAGCGCTTAATTGGTGATAAGCAGTTTCGATTGTGTTTTCGCTAATTCCAAGATGGGAAGATAATTTTCTCTTCGAAGGAAGCTTGATGCCTGGTTTAATTCTTCCACTCTGTATCTCATCTTTGATGTATCTATAAAGTTGAATATATAAAGGCTCTTTTTTTGCATGATCCAACATTGGCGTTATTTCTATCATTAAAGTTCATCCTCCTTACACAAACTGACCCCTATAATTTTATCACATCTGACACTTTTAATAGAATCAGTTTATGAATATAATTTAAATTAATTTATACAAGGAGGAGATAATATGACTGAAAACAAATCAATGTACATTAAGGAATTAACAACGATAAAAGAATGGACAGAGGCATTTCCGGTTATGAATCAATTACGCACACACCTTAATCTTAATACCTATCTAGAATTACTAACAGAAGCACAAGAAAAAGAGAATTATAAAATAAATGCTCTATACAATAAAGGAGACATTGTTGCAATTATAGGATTCATGCCTATGACCACCTTGTATTATGGTCGATTTATCTGGGTTTGTGATCTAGTAACTGATAGCGCTAAACGTTCAAGAGGATATGGTGAGCAACTTCTTACATATACTTATGAATGGGCAAAGGAAAATGGGTATGAATGTGTTGCTCTGTCATCTGGACTTCAACGGAAGGAAGCTCACCGTTTTTACGAAGGAAAAATGAATTACAAAAAAGGAAGTTACGTTTTTAAAAAGAATATTAATCATTAAGAAGACAGGACTTAATTAAATAGGAAGAACGAGAGTCTGAACAATTCTAAACTAAATGTAGGCAAAAAACATATAATTTTGCAGGGATAACACGATTTTCAGATAACTGTATGAAGCCTTTCTCTTCACACAGTTACCTGAAATCGTGCCTGAGAAAAGCGAAGTATTCTACTGAAATGCTATGTGTAGTCATATTTGAATGTTTGGATTTTCCTTGTTTAATTAATCTATTGTCATCCCTTAAATTTCTTCTATCTTTCTACATTTCGAGTGATAATATTTACAAGTTCAAGTATTGGTAATGTTCCATCCACAACAATATCTGAATTTGGTTTTATTGTTTGTAACATATTAAGATAACCTCGTCTTCCTCTTAATACATAATTATTCATATCTGCTAATATTTCTTTTACTGAACTATTTTTAAAATCTCTGGTAATCCTACGAACTATTGCAATATCTAAAGGAACATCAATAAACACTGTAAAATCAATGAACTCACTTATTTTAGAGTGCTTATAGGCAAATGGATAATCTAACAATATATAATCCAATGGTTCGTTACGTAATATGTCTAAATCCCTAATAAGTGGGAGTAACTTCCATTCATCAGGATTACCACCACTATCGATCCATTTTATGATGTCATCTGGACCCTCAAAGTCGTAATCATCAAAATAGAGAGCTTTAGCTTTTTGTAACTTTGCATGTAATTGTGAAGTGATGGTTGTTTTTCCTCCGCCGGAAACTGCAGAAATTGCAATTACCATCGGATACTTTCCTTTTTCCATAGAAACCTCCCATTTTCGACTTCTTTTCTTAAGAAAATGACACACCCTCATTCATTAAATCTAGCCAACAGTAAGGTATTATAGTAATTCCCATCTGATAATAACTTATCTTTCTTTAATACCCCTTCTTTTTCGAAACCATATTTTTTATATAGCGTTACGGCTTTTTCGTTGGTTTCGAGTACATTTAATGTTATTTTCTTGATTTGGTTTGTGTCAGCCCAACTTATTGTTTCTTTTAACAAATGTGTACCAATGCTATATCCCCAGAAATCCTTTAATACACAAACACCGAATTCAACTTTATGAGCCATTCTTCTCAGCAGACTGCCTTCACACCTTGAAAAACCAACAATATTTCCATTTGTTTCACAAACTAAAAACAGATTATGAGCAGCTTCAGTATCTTCTTTGATTATTTGTTTAAAACTTAATTCGTCTATGTATGCTTCACCTTTTTCTCTATCCATATATTCCGTTTCACCGTCTATTTGTATTCTTACTTTAGACAAAGTGTTTGCATCATTCTCAGTTGCTGATCTTATTGTATAAGCTAAATCACGTACATGAAAATTCTTTTCATCAATCCTCATTATAAGCACCCTTTTAAATTATCTTCTTAACATTCCAAGTTATTAATATAATACGTTTTACAAAAATAGCGTTAGTTCTTCTTGAATTAACGTATTATATAGTTGAATAGGCATTAATTAATCACCAAAAACATCAATTACTTTATTTCCGAATTCCCTTAAGTAATGAAGATAATTGTCGCCATTGTCGCCTCCGTAGTTATACATTTTGTTGTACATTTTTGCAACAACAAGATTATACTTAGGAATTACTAATAAAGTAGGTCCTGTTATCCCTAAAATTTGATATGAACCTTCAGGAACTCTTTCCCCAATTTCACTTCTCAATGATGGTTTATCTTGAACATACCAGAATAGTCCGTTTTTTGGTAAATTGTTATCTTTATAACTGGGACTTTGAATTGTTGTAGCCAATCGTATAACTTCCTTGGGAACAATTTGTTTCCCATTTATTAATCCATTATTTAAATGAAGGTTACCCCAAAAAGCAAATTCGCGAGTTGAGGTGTGTAAATTGGGTTCATTCCCATCAGTTGCTTTACCGAGTTTAAATGATGCAATCACCTCAGGATTTTCAATTACTTGAACCAATTGCTCATTGGGTTTCTCTTGCCAAAAAGTTTCCTTGAATCCAAGTTTTAAAAACACCCGTTCTTTAAGTAATAGAGGAAAACTTTTGCCATAAAGTTTGTTGATAAGCTTAGACATCATTAAGACGTTAATCGCTCTGTAAGCCCAATTTTCACCCGGATTAAATTCTCGGTAAATTGTTCCGTCTTCTTTCTGATTTAACCCATGGGAGTGCGTTACCAGATGTCTTATCTTTGTTTCACCCAGCAATTCCTCATCAAACTCTTCAAAATAATCAATTGCAAAATCGTCAATATTTTTTATTTTACCTTCAAATAAGGCGTAAGCCACTGATAAACCTAAGTAACTTTTCCGAGCGGATGCAATATTAAATTGCGAACTTTTAGTAATTGGGGCAGAACCCATTGAATTAGAATGATAACCACTATAGTGTTCTAATACAATTTTGTTATCCTTGAGTATTACTAATGAAGAAGCACTACTATTGTTCCGTTCTTTGATATCTTCAACATACGAAATTAATTGTTGATAATTGTAACACACGTTCTCCCCAACCCTTTCTCATCTAGACTTCCTCTTCTATTTCTAAACTGTTGTGAATTAATCCTTCTTCAACAAAACTGTTAACTAGCACAGGTTAAATGCGTATCTTTTCCAGAGATTTAAATGCTTTTAGCAAATCTTTCAAGTCACAAAATCCTCTTAATTAGATTAACACTTTCCCCATTATTACTTGTAAATGTTCCTTCGAAATAACAGGGGCATTATTCTTGATAATTTCCCATCCTTTCTTTCTATATAAATTAATGGCGGGATTATTCTCAATACTAGTTGTTAATACAGCGGTTTTAAGATTAACGTTCTTCAATAAATTATCGTGCAATTTACTTGCGATACCAAGACACTTATAAGAAGGATGTACTGCTAATTCAACCAATTCAAAACAATGGAATAACCAAGTACCTATTTCTACTTTTGATAATCGATTAGCAATTTTTTCTCTATAAAATTGTTCCGGTAAACTGGTGTATCCATATGTAAAGCCGATTATATCCCCTTTGTTATCTTTAGCTTTTAAACCGATAAATCCCTGATAATTTGTGTGCTTTTTTATATTTTTTATAGCATTTTCTTTATCTTTAATTGAAAAATTATCTGGTAAAAAAGTCACACAATATAGTTCTCCGATTTTTTCGATGTCAGGGTCATTACAGTAAAAATCAACTATTTCTATGTTTTCCATATTTAATCTACTCCAGTAAATGTACGCTTATGTTTCGTTATTCTAAAAAAAATAGCATTAATCTTTTCTGAATTAATCCTACTATTTGCTCCATAACTTACGGTTTAGTCTTCATTAGCCAATTCTTAATGCTATCAATCAATCTCTCAGAATCTCGATATGCTTTAGAAGAAGGTAAATTATCTTCAATTACTCTTGCATTACATTCTATATTCTCAGCTTCTATTAGTTGTACAAATTGTAGTTCCAATTGATTGAGAGCTTCATAATATCTTTGATGTGGCTCAATAATATCTATGTGTGTCTCAAAATTTCTCCGTTTTCTTGTCTTATCATTCTCTTTACGTTTCTTAAGATTATTTATACTTGTGTACAAATAAAAATATCTATCCGGGAACATTATTTTCCCTTTTCTTATCTCTGCTTGATAGAACTCGTAAATTGCATCTAAACTTTGTTCATATATTTTGAAATCAAAGCACCAGTTGTAACTTAATGGCTGAAATATATCGCCATCAAGAATTACTAATTCATAATCCTTTTGTTTTTCTCGTGCAATTTTCCAACGTTCTACTTGACGTTCTAAGTACCATGTATTTGTTGCAAATGTAGGACGTTCAAAAAGAAGGTTCACTTCAGGAACAATATATGTATTTCTCATTCTAGTCAGTTCATTAGATGTTGATGTTTTACCGACTGCGCTTGCTCCTTCCAAACAAATTATTGTCATATTACACCTCTTGTAACTTGATACTTATTTAACTAAACTGCTTGTTAGTTCAATATCTTTTATCCGCAAAAATTACCAAAGAGGAAAAGTTCAATTAATAATAGTCTTGTTCAATTCCTACATCCGCTTATTGTAGATGAAACCTCAATTTTTTTGTTTATTTTTGATATTAACAGGGATACGTGAAAGTAAATATTAGAAGCAACAATGCCGTATATTGAAAATAAAATTACTTCTACTTGATAAATATTTTGAATAAAAACAACAAGAAAAATAACACCAACAAGTGAACCAACTAATGAATATAAACCCAATCCGATAAAGTATTTTGGGCATCTTGTCTTTTCTGTAGATTTCTTAATTAATTTATCTATAAAGATTGAAAGTGGTAATCCGACCAGAAAATAAACTGGACCAGTATAAATAACCACAAAAGCAAACGTTTCTAAAAAAACAAAATAATAAACATTAGGTTCTCTTTGAGAACTTGGTACATAAGAAATCCAAGAGAAAACAGTCGCAAATATAATCACAGATAGTACTACTGTTAAAAACTTTGCCATCATTTCACACCCTTTATGCTGTTGAACTAAACTGCTCATTTATAAAAGAAAGCAACTGCCTTATTAAACAATCGTTCCATTTAGCTGAGCAATAAAGAGCTGCTTTCACAGCTAAATAAAATTTTTATTTCCTACTTACTATGATTAAGCTGTATTTAACTCAGTCTTATTTCTCTTAAATGTATCTTGTTGTCCCCTTGAAGATAGCTCATATACAAAAATCATACATTCTTTTAAAGTTAAAGCTTTCGTATATTTTAACAGAAATTAAAGATAATATAAGGTAAGCATCGTTCAAACTTTGTAGCATTATTCAGTCTCTTAACAATACCATAAATAAAGAACAAACCATTTACGTTTTAATGTAATTGAACAAAATTCAAGCCATGTTACATTAAACACACTTACGGAAGAAGCGCTTAATAATTACGATCCAAGGTATTGCAAGAAGCTTCTTTTTGTCGTCTATAATGCCGCTAACAGGCTAATGCAATACGTAATTGAAGCGGACAACACTATTAAAAATGATGAAGGATGTGATAAAAGATGACCAAAAATCGTAAAGGGCCGAAACAGCAGGAACAACCTAATTTACCTAAAAGTGTACAACAGCCTTACGGTGAACCATTAGCGGGATCTCATAAAGTGAAAAACAAAAATCATACCAGACAAAAACATGATGCATCACATGACATGTGAGAAGCCTATTCAATATACGGTCCTCTAATCGAAAATAGCTTCTCTTTTCCACTGCTCCGTTTCAGTAGATTTTTTTACTAAGATATTTATATTTTAACATAAATATCCAAAGATTATTTCATGTAAATACAGATATTTTTCTAATTTTAAAAAGGGAATCCAAATTATATAGAATTGGATTCCCTTCTTGTTATTTAACTATTATTTTTCCTTCTAACTACTATAATTGTTCCGCCAATCAGTAGCAGAAGCATACCTATTCCTAGGTAATTATAAAGATTTGTTGCTGTATTTGGAAGCTCATCATCACTAGGGTGCTCATCCTCTTTTCCTGAATTCTGCGTTTCGTTAGTACGATCCATTTCATTCTCATCTTCAGATGTTTCTTGATTTCTTGATTCTGATAATTCTTCACGTTCAGATTCAGGTGTTTCTTCATCCTGATCCTCTGTAGTATCTTCACTTTCTGGTTTGCCGTTATCATCAGATCCGGATTTGTCATTGTTCTCATCGTCTTGATTAGGTGGATCATCTTGTTCAGGTGTCACCTCATCACCATCCACTACTAGTGAGATATCACTAAATGTAATATCTGCATTTCGTGCAACGAACATACCTACATACACATAATCTGAATCAACTTGAGTAAGTTTAAAGTCAAACCCACCTGTGATCATTTCTTCGTCTCCGAACTTAACAGCATATCCATCAGAGTTACTTGTAATTGAAAGGTCCACCTTATCTCCCTTAGTAATTGCATGTTCTGCTTCTCCACCTTTGACAAGTGCTCCATTCTTTCGAGCAAAGCTATTCCAATACTCTCCTGTCTCAGCACCAGTAAGCATCAATGGTGCTGCTGCAACATAATCCCCCATAGGCGTTTTCATGTTAACATCGATATACATATCATCTCTTGCCATTAAACCGAAGGAAACTTGGTTATTTACATCAAAATGATTTATTTTAGCTTTAGCAGTTAAACTAAATGTACTGTCTGCCGGTACTTTGTAGTAGTACATTGCAATACCATCTTCTGCGCTAGCTATTTTTCCTTTATTGTTAGCTACTGCAATATGCATATTACCATCACTATCTGTTTCAACAGTGTGATTTGAGGTGCTTGGAGTACCACCAACAGAACCAAACACTGTACCTTTCCAAATACCGTGATCGTTCCATAAAGTACTTGGAGGTAAATCATTATCATATGTTGGTTCCTCATACTCTGGATTCACCACTAAAGTATCCTCTTTAGTTGGGGCTTCGCCACTTATTACATATTTAGCAAGCCCCTTCACCCCTAAATCTTTGATGGTTTTCGTAATAAGGTATGCATTATATGTCGCGCCCCAAATATTCGTGTGTGTATTATCTACCGTTACTGGATCAGAAGAGGTTCTTGCGTGCAAATTCAAGGTTTCTTCATGCCCTAGCTGATCATATAATTCTTTCGTTAACGTAGTCATATCGACAACCGGAAGTTGCAGTGTATCACCCAAATCTCGAATAGCTTGCGCATAATCTCCTCCATCATAACCGTCTGAATCTCCTGTAATATGAAGTTGGGAGTTACTCCACTTGTCTGTAGCTGTTCTTCTAACAATAGGAGTTGTAAGAATTACTTCTGTTCCTACCGCTTGAGCTGGTTTAATATAATTCTCATACAGCGAATGCGCAAAAGAGCCTTCATCCAAATAGCTTCCATTAGGATTAGTATATCTTTCTAACTCTCGTTTCTCATCATTGTGACCGAAACCGATTAATAAGTAATCTCCATCCTCCATACCTTCGATCAATGTCTGGTACTCAGGATCTCTTGTGTAGCTTTTTGAACTTCTTCCCGATAAAGCAATATTTTTTATCGTGAATGGTCCATCAATATAGTTCTCAATCTTAGTACCCCATCCGTATCTTGGATAATAATAACTATCATTAAATGAACTTACCGTTGAGTCTCCAACAATCCAAATCGTTGCGTCATCTGATTCAGCCGGTAAAAGGCTATCAATTGCTGCTTGTGTTTCATTTGTCCAATAATCATCTAATTCGCTAGTATAAACACCATTCTCATCAGAAACATACACACTTACGTTACTTTGTGAATCGACCTCAAATATTACATTGTTTGTACTATCTAATCCACCTACTCTTACTGGTGGAATAACGTAGTTCGAGATATTATAGTCAAGCTCCTGAATTTCTTTTGCAATTAAAGCACCATTATAAAAGCCACCAATTTTATTATTGTGTGTGGAATCTCCTTGATTCATGATTGCCCTTGCTATAGTAGAGTTTCCGTCACTTGCTGTATCATCATTCTGATAGGCTCTTTCATAAGTAGCTTTTGTTGCTTCAAGCATATCGATCACTTGAACATCCTGCTCCTCACCTAATTGTTCAACAGCTGTTACATAGGCATTATCAGAGCTTGTAACCGCTCCTGTTGTAGCATCTGTCGCGTCATGGTGAGGTTTTATTGTACCATCAGCATTAAAATATTGCCTTGCGATAGGTGTCACTAAAATAGGAGTTGCTCCTGCATCTTTCGCCACATCAATATATTGCTGTAAATACCACTTAAATGTACCACTTGTATATGGGTAAAAGTCTTCCCCATATTTTGTCGTGAGCACTTCAGGAGTTGTGTCTTTAACCGCTATATTTGAAGGATATATACCTTTTTTATCCGGTTCTCCCAATGAAACAAATCGTTCTGTCAGATATCCTTGTGAATTAGACGAATCATTATGACCAAATTGAATCAATAAATAGTCTCCGGCGTTTATGTCGGAAGCAATTTTATCCAGGCTTCCCTCATTGATAAAGCTTCTAGCACTTCTACCACCATTCGCATAATTAACAACATTTATTTTATTCGGCTGGAAAAAGTTTTGTAAATATTCTCCCCAACCGGCAGTATCTGAGGATGACCCATATGTCTTAACAGTTGAGTCACCTGCAACAAAAATATTGACACGTTGACCATCTGGAATTTCGTTATCATTGCCTGATGACCCTGCTTGAACTAGATTATCAAGCTTAATCGATTTCGGCGTACCCTTTAAACCATTAGTCGTTTCAGGTGTTACGACTGCTTTAATATAATGACCTACATCTTCTTTAGTAAGTTTATACGTTTTCGAAAGATGTGCGGACGTTGCTTTAATCAATGTTTCGCTTCCATCTGGACTGACTCTATACCACTGGATTAGTGAACTATCGTTTTGATTATCATCATCCAGCTCATAACCTAAACTAATAGTGTTACCTGTGTATGGTATATCATCATCGGTCGTGAAGGAAGGCTCTGTTTTAAATGTAGGCACTACTTCACTGTCAGCCGTATAATAGGACGGTGTCCAATCTCCAAAATAATCTTTCACATTAATTGCTGCAGCTTCTGCATCTGTTAAAACAGGAGCTCTTCTTTCCGACGTATCCACTACCTCACCGTTATACGTCGTATTGTATTCTGCATAATTCGCCTTTTCGGGTGGACCAGACATATCATGCCAACCACTTGGATCAATGATGTCATCATGCTCCAACTTTGTATTCAAAAATGTAACGGTTGCTTCAGCTCCCCATGGCCTTCCAAAATAACCTGGCGCACTTAATGCATCACTGCTGGTAGTGATTGTACTATTCCTAAATAGGTATCCGTGAGCTGCTTCATCCTTGCTAGCTGTAATATAACCACCTACTGCATTATCACTATACCCAGCAAAATTCAACGTTACGTTATCAAATACGACATTTCCATCACCGAAAATATAATCTGTATTACCTTCTATAAAAGAATTTTTAAAAAAGCTTCTATTCGTGCCATCTCCACCTGTATAAAGGGTGTCTTGACTCCCAAGAAAGTGACAATTAATAAATTCAGCCTTATCTGCCTCAATTAGAATAGCAGCCGCTCTTTCTGTTGCTTCTTTTGACGTAACGTCAGTAAAAATCTTTCTCTCTACATTTATATTGCTTCCATTAACATTCGCAAGCTCCACACCATCTGCTAACTCTTCTTCTGTAACATACTTGTTGAAGGAATTTTCAAAAGTGATACCGTCAGCCTTGAAATCTGTAGCATTACTCGTCAGATAAACGGTACCTCCCCATTTACTTGCTGTATTCTTTTCGTACTTATCAAATGCACGCTCTTCATCATAAAATCCATCTGCTCCAACACTATAATATTGATATCCAATACCATAATACCAAGTGATTTTCACTTGTGTACTAGGATCACTAGTTGGGGTGGGATGAGCATTTTTTAATGTAATGTATGGTGTATCGATGATAACCTGCTCTCTATATACACCTGGTGATATATGAATTGTAATCCGTTGTTCTTCATTTGAAGGATTCATTCTTTGTGCTGCATCGATTGCTTCATTCATGGTATCGTAATGGTGTTCTTTAGAATCATCCCCTACATATATATCAGGTACCCATTCTAAAGATTCTGGTTCCGTATTATTCGTAAACAAAATATCTTTCGTAGTGTTCTCTCCATCAATGACGACATTAGAACTTGTGTTGTAACCTTCCGTTGCGTCTGCACTAATACTGTATGCACCATCTCTAAGACTTACCGTATACTCGCCATCTGAAACTGTACCAGAATAAGTATAGTCATCATCAACATTAGTAAATGTAATATTCGACACTTCTGCTGTCGACGATAGTCCTAATAGCTTACCTGTTGCAGTATAAACTTCTTTTTTAGCAACTTTTATATCGTGTTCTGCGTCTTCTGTTAATTTCATGTTGCCTCCTTCTGCGATTTCATAGTCATTCACACCAGAAATAACGGTTGTATATTCTACTCCATCTTGCAAATCAGCTGTATAGGTCATTGTTTCCGTATCTACAGTAGCTGTAACTGCTGGCGCAAGGCTATCCTCCGGAGGAATAAATTCTACTTGTAACTCACTCGTTTTGTAATCGTTATCAAAACCGTCGATAGTACCTTTAAGAGTGACAAGTTGGTTTGCCACCACATCTAGGCTAATCTCTTTTCCTGATGGAATGTCAGCAACAGATGTACTAACAACCTTTGTTTCATCAGAAAATCTACTATCTGCTAAATCTTTAAAGGTTGCGATATATTCATAACCAGTTGCAAGAATAGTATCAAATGAATGGTCTTCATCTATTTCAACGGTTGTTTTATCACCTGTACGTTGATTAGTGAATTGAATGGTTTCACCTGGAGATATTTTACCGTCTTCCGCATCCACTTTACCAGTTACCTTTACCCCTGGTGTTCTCACTACTCGATGGAAACGAGGTTTTCCACCAGAATTAGCTGTTACATAAATTTGATAAGAACCAGAATATTGTGCAATAAAATCTATTTTTTGGTTAGTCGTCGTGAAAGGAGCTGAACTATCCTGTACCTCTTGTTCATCTGGGGCTACTGTTACCTTTTCGTCATCTATACTGACAGATGCGTGAACAAAGTGAATCGATTCATCTCCGTTATCTGTTCCACCATAAATACTGATTTTATCGCCGGCAGGTACATGATCAATAGTCAAAAACCTTCGATCAGTCCCACCTGTACCATTGGCATAATAAACACCATTAGCATGGTAGCCATCTTCATATCCATGATTCATACCACCCCAACTTCCAGAAGAATTTTCACCTGGGGTCGTACCATCCTCCTCATAGTAGTAGGAACGGTCGTTTGCATTAGGATTTCCTACGGTTAAATCGCCATATGTTGTATTATCAAAATTACCGGTAGTAATCGTAGTCTTACTGTTCAAAATATCCGTCGTAATATGATTATTATATAATTCCCCTGATTCTTGAATACCACCAAAATCCCAAATATCGATTTTTTGACTATTAGACGTCTCACTAGCATAAGCTGATATATCACCAATATGGTAAAATAATATGGTGAAAAGCATTATGTAAGTGAATTGTTTTCTTGTCGCTTTTTTTGACCTTCGATTCACTTTTACACTCCTCTCCACTAGATACATGTTTTGCCACACCTAATCAATGAGCCACAGGTAGAGAGTGAATGTATCATTACAACCTTTCCTCCCTTTTTTTCATTTTGTCTCCCTCTACAATTGTTAGTATAAAGGTTGACGTTATGTCACAGTCAATAAAGCGTTTACATTTTACAAATTGGAACACTTACTAAAATGTGCTGCATGTCTTGATTCTCTTCTACTACATTCGCAATGACAATACCGATAATATCACCTGCTAGTTTCCAGTTATGTTCTTTCATATATTGGAATGGTTCTTTTAACAGGGTTTCTTTCAAATTGATAGAAAGCTTATTTTTTTCTAGATTTACCGGTAGTTTAGCGAAGCTTAAAACGGATGTTTGTTCTTCATATCTTTCCGTATATGCACTATCATGCATATTAAACCGTTCTAAATCAGCCATTTTTATAGCCCAACCGGCGTTTAACGTGATTTGACCCTTTTCTACATCTTCTTGTCGGATTATATAAATTCTCTGTACTTCAGGTGAACGATATAAATAAGCTTGTACAGTAGCAAGTCGTTCTGGTTCATTTAATATTTCCTCACCACTTTGGTAGAGAACATATGAAAAAGCTACACTATTTCTTATATAACATTGCTGCGAGGAGCGGGCTACTTTTTTCATTAAGACTAAATCATCTTTCATTCTATGACTTAAGCCAGTTAAATAATCTATCTGCTCATCAATCTCTTTTGTTCTCGCTTCAAATGCTGAGATGAAACCTAACATATCGCTATTTTTCATACAAGCTATATCGGTATGGGTAAATCCGTACTTTCGTAGTAATCTTATGTTCATAAACTTTGCTATATCGGCTTCTCGATAATACCGATAATTATTTTTGGATCTTTTTGGTGTAATATAACCCATTTTCTCATATCTTCTGATTGTATTCGTTGAAACGTTGAGAAGAGTAGATAGTTCACTAATCGTATATTTCATAAGATCCTCCCACCTATATTTCGATTACTTTACGTTTTTTATATTATAGCTTTCATTTTAGTAAGTTGAAATAGGCGGTAAGTCGCTATTGTTAGCTTTATTTTAGCAGATGAATGGCTACTAATTCATGAACATTTAAGCCCATTACCTAAATAAATTTTATAAGAGAGACGATCTGGGCATTATGCGTCTTTTTTACTTACTAATCGGTTCCATAATTAATAAACAGTATCTTTGTACTATCAGCAAATAATAATAATTGTTCCTTTACGAATTAAAATTTCTAAAGTTAGAATCGGTTAGTGACAGGCGGCATCAAAACCATAACTTATGAAGGTAAGCTGCTATTAGTAGCTTTTTACCTTTATTAAAACTGTTTAGTTTCGATCTTTAAAAGAAGACGACAGCTAGTCCTATCGTCTTCTCCATAATCACTATTAATACCCGACTGCAGCTCCATCTCCACGTGGATCAGCTCCATCATGCTTAACTCCTGTATTTGGATCAATTAAAATAGCTCCAGCATGTCCCATTGTATCTGTGTAATCCTCCAGTTTGTTCACTGGATGACCGCGGTCGATTAAATCATTTAGAACGGTATCGTGAATTCTCCCTTCCATCTTAAGATCATTGGAGGAAGCACCCCATGTACGTCCGTGTAACCATCTAGGTGCTTCAATTGCATCTTGAACACTCATACCAAAGTCGATTATTCGAGTTGCGATTGCTGCTTGCGTTTGAGGCTGTCCTTCTCCTCCCATTGTTCCATAGACAAGATAAGGTTTTTCATCCTTAAATATCATTGCTGGAATTAAAGTATGGAAAGTACGTTTTCCAGGCTGTAAATGGTTAATATGCTCCTCATCTAATGAAAAGAAGCTTCCACGATTTTGAAGTAGTACCCCTGTATCTTTTGCAACAATTCCTGAACCATAATCGTGATAAATACTCTGGATAATAGAAACTGCATTACCCTCTTTATCAACAACACCGAACCAAACCGTGTCCCCTTTGGGATCAAGTGGTTTAACTTCTGTTGCCGCGACTTCCATGTCAATACGAGCTGCTAATTCCTCACCATGCTCTTTAGAGAGTAACTCACCTACAGGAATATCGACAAACTCTGGATCAGTTAACCACTCATCGCGATCTGCAAAAGCTTGCTTCGTTGCCTCAACTAGTAGGTGGTAATAATCCGCCGTTCCCTCTCCTAAGTTTTGAACATCATAATTGTTTAAGATATTTAATATAGAAAGAGCTGCAAATCCTTGTGTATTCGGAGGGAAATTGTATGCAGTATGGCCACGATAATCAACTGAAATAGGATCTACCCAGTCAGCTGTATGATTTTTAAAATCATCCATAGTCAATATTCCTTCGTTTTCTTCTAGGTCGGCTATAATATTTTCTGCAATTTGCCCTTTATAAAACTCATCAGCCCCGTTCTCAGCAATTATCTTCAAGGTTTTAGCGAGGTCAGACTGTGTAAGAACCTCTCCTTCCTGGTAAGATTCACCATTTTCTTTTAAGTAGATGTTAGAAAATTCATCAAAACGTTGAAGATTTCTGAATTCTTCATCATCTGGATCAATATTAATATTCGTCCAGTATTGTTGACTTGGTGTAACCGGAAAGCCTTCTTCTGCATATTTAATGGAATCTTCTAGCGCTCTTTCCCAAGAAAGACTGTTACTCATCGTAGATTGAGCATATTGGTAAGCCTGATCCCATCCCGAAATAGCCCCTGGAACCGTATTAGCCCCTAGATATCCTCTTGATGGGATTGATTCAAATCCTTGTTCTCTATAAAAATTAATCGTAGCTTTCTCACCAGCACGTCCACTTGCATTTAATGCTTGTAACTCCTCCGTTTCAGCATTATAGATTAACCAAAAATTGTCCCCTCCAATTCCGTTCATATGAGGATAGACAACCGCTAATGTTGACGCTGCCGCTACGGCCGCTTCAACCGCATTTCCTCCATCTTGCAATACATCTAATGCTGCTTGTGATGCTAAATAATGAGGTGTTGTCACCATGCCATCAACTCCCATTGTCGTTGGGCGCTTGGCAGAATCACTTGCTACAGAAACTTCCTCTCCCTCTTTAACCTCAACAGGTTCTGCGATAGTTTCTTCTTGATTCGTACAACCAACCAGTCCAAATACTACCAATAAAATTAATAAACATACTGTAATACACTTTTGCATTTCACTCATACGTAGCCTCTCCTCTGTGACAAGTTTTTACATTTTTATCCATCTAGATAAATTTGATTATAGTAAAATTTGAAAAAGTGAACATCTACCACGTGAGATTTTCTGACAAACTTTTTCTACAGATAGAAAGATACTAAAATCTTCGAGGAAGGATGTTTGGCTGAGATATGGATATAGACTGTATATTTTGTCGGAATATTACTTTGAAAGTAATCAGCTCTTAGATAGGTATTTTTTCAACAGTATATTTGTACTGAGCAGCAACTGGGTCTGTTGTTTTCCTTTTCTTATGGACTGGTATAAGGTGACCGATATAGTCTATATAATAGATGGTGATAATTCTCCTCAGCATGTTCAGGACTTTTTAGTAGAAATCGGGGAGCTAAATGTACCGCTAGTTAAATACGTCGTTATTACGCATGCACATTGGGACCATTTCCTAGGAATGAATTTGATACAATAATTATAGTTAATAGTCAAACAAACAAATTGATAAAAAATAGCAATGTCTATCCTATGACGATAGTTCACTACAAAAGTATGTGACTACTAATCAGATGAGCGCTATGTGTGTGGATTATACAAACTGATATGCCTAACAGGGACAGTTTTAAGTTGAAATTTCCGAATGTAATCTTTGAAAATAAATTAACTATTGATTTAGATAATATAGTTTGCATTCTTGAAAGTATCAATAGTACTTATACAGAAGACTCTACTATCATCTATATTCCTGATGAAAAAAGTTGTTTTTTTGAGTGATTGTGCATATGGTACAACCACAAATTCTTTATTTCATTACAAGCAATCACTGTTATTGCCTATGATTAAAGACATTCAAAAATATGATAATGAATTATTTTTCATAAAAGCATTTGTTAATGACCATATTATTCAGTCTCTATAATTCTATAGAATACATCATTCAAATATAAACAGTAGCCATCTCATTTAAATTTAAAATGAGATGGCTTTTAATTGCTTGATAAAGCTCTGTGTTTTTTAGTAAAATGCCTAGTTTTATTGTTCAAATACGCTCTAGAAACTCGCCTTCTTTTGTTCAACTAACCTGCCCATTCAATATCTTCACCATTAGATTTTAACATCATATTCCAATTACTCATCTACAAAAAAGACCACCAAATTTTAATAATAGTTTTGTTCAACTTTTGCATTCGTTAGCTTACAAGAAAAATAACAAGCACCCTGTTTCGGATGTCTACTACTATCATAAAACTTTGCCGAATATTTGTTCAACCCACTCAAGATTTTCTTCAATTTTCACTTTTTCACATAAACTTTTATGTACTTTTTTAAATTCAGGGACAATTTTTTTATTACCTCCATAATTTCACTCGGCTCTCTATTGCTTTGCCAATCTGCTAAAAGTGAAAGTTGCCAACTCTCCAACTTACTGCTCTTACCTTCATATTTTGCCCAGTCTCCAAATGTATTAGGTTGTAATCCTTTATCCATATACCAAGCAGTCACCATAGACATTCTTACATTATCCAAGCAACTTAGAGCATAATACAGTTCTTCTCTATTTACCCTCCGATAAACTTCATGAACATATGCAAAAAATTTAGTTCTCCATAAATCAACTTCTTGCACATTTGGACTATAATAAAGTTTCTTTGATTTTTCTAAAACTTCTTTCATAAATCCAGTCTTATCATAAATGATACTAATACTTTGTAACCATACAGATGGTTGAATATCTTTTGTTTTGTAATAAAATGTATCAACCTTTATAAAGGTATCATAATGAGCAACACTATAAGTTGTCGAAGGAAAATCTTCAAAATACAAAACTTCCCCCCATCTCTTAGCTCTCTCTTTTTTGTTCAACCTATATTCCTCAAACACTCCGTCTTTAACGATAATACGCAAATCAATATCAGAATATAAATCTGTATTTTGATTTGCTATCGACCCTCCATAAAAAACAGCTAATACATTTTTATCATTTAATAAGTCTTTTTCAATTTCCTTTAACATTACTTTACGATACTCAGGAAGTTGTATATCCCTCTCATAATGTTTATTTGGTAATCCCACACATAAAGACACCCACTCCTTTAATAAGTTTTGTCATAAGTGTAAAACCTTTTCTTCAATTCTACTGACCGTTAGTTTAAACGAATAACTTCATATTATCTCAAACCTCCATACTAAAATCATATCAGATGATAACGAATTATCGTTCATATTTTACACAATTATGAAAATTTTAGATTCGTAGTGATGGTCAATTAATCATCTTCTAGATGTTTATATTATTATAAGTACTCTTTAAGTGCCTTTCACTGGCAAACCTAACATATCAATCTCCTTTTAACCATTTAATCAGCTACAATCGGTAAATCCGCCCCATTCTTTAAAAACAACGGTATTCGTTCCAAAGGAGCTTCAACGGTGATATATTTTCCACCTTCATACGTTTGTCCAGAATACGGATCTATCCACTCTGCATCGCTTGGTAAATATACACTACGATTTCTTTGCCCTTCACTCAATACAGGAGCGACTAAGATATCTGGACCAAACATATATTGATCATCAACATCCCATGCTTGCTGATCGTTTGGAAAATCATAGAATAATGGGCGCATTGGAGGCGTTCCTTTTTCATGTGCTTGCTGCATTAGCTCTGAAATATAAGGACGAAGACGCTCACGTAAGTGTAAATACTCCTTAAAAATTTCGTATGCCTCTTCTCCGTAACTCCATACTTCGTTCGCCGCACCACTATGACATTGACCTCCACCAGTAGTTCCGATCGGTTTCTGCATGGGCATTCTATCGCCATGTAATCGGAATACAGGACAAAATACTCCATATTGGAACCAACGAACAATACATTCACGGAAAGAAGGGTCATCAGGATTCCCTCCATGGAAGCCTCCAATATCCGTTGTCCACCATGGGATACCTGCAATAGCCATATTTAACCCTGCGCGAACCTGATTACTTAGAACCTTAAAACTAGAGTGAATGTCACCAGACCAAGCAAGAGCGCCATAACGTTGGCTACCAGCCCATACGCAACGAACGAGATTCATAATATTTTCTTGACCTTCCGCCTTCATTCCATCATAGAATGTCTGGCTGTATTTACTAGGATAAATATTACCTACTTGTATGCTAGAGCCAAGATGATAACGATAAATATCGTGGTCATATACGGTAAACTCTGGTTCTGCCTCATCTAACCAGAATACTTTTATTCCTTTATCATAATAATTTTGTTTAATCTTACTCCATAAATATTTACGAGCTTCCGGGTTAGTTGCATCGAATATTGCATTTTGCCCTAAGAATTGAAATTGAGTGCGAACACCTCGATCCGAACGAACAAGATATCCTTTTTCAATCATTTCCTGATAATTTTCACTTTCAGTTTGCACTGTTGGCCATACGGATATCATCAGTTCAATCTCCATCTCCTTAAGCTCTTTTACCATTCCTTCTACGTCAGGCCAATATTCAGGGTCAAACTTCCAATCGCCTTGGTTTGTCCAGTGGAAGAAATCAACGACAATAACAGAGATAGGAAGTTTTCTTCTTTTATACTCTCGTGCAACTTCCAGTAACTCTTCTTGTGTTTGGTATCTCAATTTACATTGCCAGAAACCCATCCCATAGTCAGGCATCATAGGTACAGTTCCGGTAACAGATGCATATGATTCTTCTATTTCTGCTGGTGTATCTCCTGCGGTAATCCAATAATCCAATTGCTTAGTGGAATGTGCTGTCCATTCTGTAACATTTAGATTAAAGTTTACACGTCCCACTGCAGGATTATGCCAAAGCATACCATATCCTAAGCTAGACATAACAAATGGTACACTTGCTTGACTATTTCGGTGTGTTAACTCTAACATACAACCTTTAAGATTAAGAAAAGGCTGTTGGTATTGCCCCATTCCATATAGCTTTTCCTTTGGATCAGACTCCAGACGAAGCGTTAGTCGATAGTCGCTACTTCCTGGGTGTGGAATTAATTCCCTACCACCGTACTTTAATTGGTAAGTGTTTTCTGTTTCTCTTAATAACACTTTACCGTTTTGATTATAAAAAGTCACTTGACCATTACGCTTTATTTCTGCTTTTATTTTGCCATTTACAATCGTTGAAGCATCCTCATCAATCGTAATTTCTGTTTTTATGCCATCTGTAGGCAAAAGCGCCCAATCGGAATCTTCTATTGTCGTGTATGATGCACGTACTCGTAGAGAATTCTCTCCCCACGGCTCAATCCATAATTTTTCTGAATCAAATTCTCTAACAAGCCGATTTCCATTTACTTTGAACATAATACCATTCTCCTTCCTGACAAATAAGTATGTTTACTCCGAATGAAAAGCATATTACAATTTAATTATACTTAGCATAAAATGAATTATATACATAGGAGATTCTGAAATACTCGTACAATATTACGATTTTGGGGAGATTAAACAATGGAGTTTACATTATCAAAGAAAGAGCATACAGAAATACCTGACCAAATTTTTCCTATAAATATTTTTTATATTCATTATACTGGCCCTCATATCGTTCCACTTCATTGGCATGAACATCTAGAATGGATAATTATCGCTAAAGGATCGTTCCGTGTTCAAGTAGGTTCAACATTCGAGGACTTACAGGAAGGGGATCTCACCTTTATAAACAAAAAACAAATACATTCAGCTTTTCCAAAATCATCGGATAGTGAGCTATATGCAATCGTTTTTAATGAAGCATTGATTAGAAACACCGGGTTAGACAACACAGAAAATAAATACATATCCCCCTTGCTAACCAACGATGTAAGCATCCGCACCTATTTCAAAGCGGATGAACCTGAATCAGACATCATAAGAGAGTGTTTAATGAAATTAAAGAATGCCTATTCGGAAGGGCCATTCGGTTATGAATTGTTAGTGAAGGCAAGTCTACTGGAATCCATAGCCTATATTTTTCATAAGGCGGAACAAACTCCCCTTCTGAACCGGAATCAGGACAGAGGATCTATTGAACCGGTTCTCGTACATTTGAGCAATCATTTCCATGAGCCTCTTTCCGTTAAACAAGCAGCAAGCATGTGTTGTATTAGTCCTAATTACTTTTGTTCTCTCTTTAAGAAGGCGACTGGCAAAACATTAATAGAATACATGAACATGCTACGTATTCAAGAAGCAGAACGTTTACTTCGGACGCATAATTACACGGTGCAACAAGTAGCCTTCGCAGTTGGATATACAAACTTAACTTATTTTGGAAGGGTCTTTAAAAAATTGAAAAATGTATCCCCTAGCAATTATTTAAAAAACAATTGAAATGGGGTCTAACCTCGATATAGACATTAATCCATATAGAGTGTCAGACCCCATAGTTTACTTTGCTAAGCCTTTTTTAAAGAATTTCCCTACCTCTTCATGCGACATGACCTAAAAGTACCCTTGTCCCCAAATGACAATTGTTGCTTTGTAAGAAGATTTATTGTTGTTTATTTTCTGCTTCTTCAGTAATCACCTTAATAGCTAAACTATCTCCGAGTACAATGTATATATGTCAATGACAATATGTACATTTTTGATTGTTTTATAATGTACAATCCCCTCAGATATAAACTATCAATTATGCATTAGCTTTCCTTCTCATTTTCTAAATAGGGAGGGGAATGTTCCAATCCTAATAGTATAGATTCTTGCTAATATAGTCATTCGTGTTTTTTGACCAAAAGACTTCAATCTTACATTCTACGGTGCGTACTAGCTCAAGAAGACAATGTTCTTTGTATTAAAGCTATCCGAATTCATTCTACAATTTTAGTTGTCTTGGGTGTCCATCTATCATCAGGAAGCGGCTTACCAAAGATAGGATTCCCTTTATCGTCCCACTCGACTTTTTGCGCTCTTGCTTGACGGTTCGGATCGAATAAAGGTTCTCCAACCAATTCTGTATAGTTACGTGAATGATACACTAAAATTGTATCTTTACCATCTTCAGATTCTGTAAAGGAATTGTGTCCTGGCCCGTATTGTTCATTTTCAGGAGCACTTCGGAAAACAGGCTCCTGACTTTTTGACCAAGAGTTGGGATCTAATAAGTCACCATCAGCATCTGCAGTTAAAATTCCCATACAATAGTCTACACCAGTAGAACTACCTGAGAAGGTAATAAAAACCTTCTCACCTTTAGCTAAAAAGGCAGGACCTTCATTGACCCAATACCCCTTAATTTCCCAGGGTAATTCAGGTTTTGTCAGCATTACTGGCTGCGTTAATAGCGTCCATGGATTTTTCATTTTTGCAATGTACAAGTTTGAATGTCCCCTGATTTCTAAGTCTTGTTGAGCCCAGACATAGTATTGCTCTCCCTTGTGATTGAAGGTCGTAGCATCCAATGCGAACGTTGACATTCCAGTCTTTATTTCACCTTTTTCTGTCCATGTTCCTTCTAATGGATTATCTGATTCATTTTCGATCACATACATTCTATGATTAAACGTATTATCATCAATATTTCTATCAGGAGCTGCAGCAAAATAAATATACCATTTACCATCTATACGGTGGAGTTCAGGAGCCCAAATCAATTCACTTAATGGTCCTGTTTCATGTTTCCACCAAATTGTAACTTCTTCAGCATCATGCAATTCGTTTAGTGTTTTAGCTCTTCTCAACACAAGACGATCAAATAAGGGGTAAGAGCCCGTGAAATAGTAGTAACCGTCCGTATGTTTATGAATGAATGGGTCTGCTCGTTGTAATACAATTGGATTTAATATTTTTTCTGTCATATTAATACACTCTCCTTTTGTTTTTTAGTGACTGTTGTGATTTATACTAGTTTTGATACAGTTTTAATACTAATTAAACCATTAAACGCCTTTCTTCAGTCTGTAATTTTGCTATTCGTAAAGCTAAATTAGTTGCACAGCTCCTCACTAAGTTGGGGACTTACAATAAGGTTACTCGTGCTAGTTCCCTAATCCACTACTCACAATATAATTATCCATCACATATTCACCTCCTTAAAGAAAAAAGGCGCTTTAAATTAATCCCCACTTTAGGTAAGGATCAATTCAAAGCGCCATTGCTTTGTTTACTTATAAACTTGTCGTTTAGCGTGATAGAATAGTTTCAGCTAGTTTTATAAGAGGGATATGCCTTTCCATGCTTTCCCTCTGCATTTTACGATAGGCCTGTTCTTCTGTACAATCCAATTTTACCATTAAGATACCTTTTGCTTTTTCAATAACTTTCCGTTCGGTGATTTTCGATTCTAGTTTTCCAATTCTATCATGCAATTGTAACTCTTGTATTCGTTGGTTTAATGCAATTTCAACAGCTGGAATTAATTCTCTTTCCTTTAATGGTTTCAGGATAAATGCATTTATACCAAATTCCTTTGCATTTTGAATAATTTCATCATGACTATATGCAGTCAATAAAAGTATCGAACAGCTGGAGAATCCTCTTATAACTGAAGATGCTTTCAAGCCATCAACATTAGGCATTTTAACGTCCATAATAATTAAATCAGGATTTAGTTTGTATGCCCTTTCGATAGCCTCTTCGCCATTTCTAGCCTCTCCTACAACATGATAGTTTTTTTCGCACAATATCTCTTTAATATCTAATCTAGTAATGGGTTCATCATCAACTACTAAAATTTTAGGTTGATTCATTTTATCACCTTGCCTATTGGAAACGTTAGCGATATCTTTGTTCCTCGATTCGAATGAAATACAGAAATAATACCATCTAATTCTTCTTCTATTAAAGACTTCACAAGTTGTAATCCAAGGGAGGATGATTGGTTTGAAAATAAATTAGCGTCCATCCCACTTCCATTATCTGAAATAATCAAGTAAGCCATTTGTTTCCTACTTTTTATTATAATTTCAATCATCCCGTCATTACGAGAATGAAAAGCATGCTTTATACAATTTTGAATTAGTTCGCTTACTATAAGCGCAAGAGATGTTGCCTTATCAGATTGCAAGAATAGTGATTCACCCTCGACAGAGAAATGAATTCGTTGACTTTGTTGACTGGACAAAGAAATTAGTAGCCTAGCAATTTGCCCCATTACAAATTTAGCATCTACCTCTTCCAATCCATCTTTAGCCAAATAATCGTGTACCATTGCCATACTTGAAATCCTTGATAGGCTATCATTAATCACTTCCTTCACCTCGTTTGACGAAGAGCGCCTCATCTGCAAGCGAAGTAAGCTAGAAATAACCTGTAAATTATTTTTCACTCTATGATGTATTTCTTGTATCAAAAGTGACTGAATCAGTTTTTGTTTCTCCTTATTACCCTCGGGTTCCATAAGCGATTTTATCTTATGTTCATTTCGGATAATCTGTGAGATATCTTGCTCTTTGACTAATACAGCTATTGTTTTCCCTAACTTATCTGTGATCGGAACAATATCTTGCTGCATCACAATATTTTCCTGCGAAATCCCTCTAGAACCAATTACAGATTTGTTGTTTTTTAGACTGAATAAAACACCGGGTTCCGTTTCTTCAGATATAATCTGGCCTAATACACTTTGTTTATAGAGAGAAGCTGCCTCACCCGGATGTGCTTCTGCAACTACTATTGCTTTACCTTCAGGTAATAGACAATCAATGAATATATCTGCTTGAGAAATATCAGCTATTTTTTGTAAGTTTCTAACCATATCCAGAATGATATCGTAATGTTCTTGAGAGAGGTTAGAAACCGGATTCAAATTAAATGAAATCATATATTGGTTCCTCTCTTTATCTAAGAGATTAATACCTAATCTAATAACTTACTATAATAATAACACATTTAATTTATTTATTCAATACATTAAACAAAAATATAATGTAATTAATGAATTTATTAATGTTACACCAAACACAAATGGTTCCAGTACTCCGATAACAATAAAAACAAGAGGAAAATTCAGTCTTTAATGTTTCCATCTACCCAATTATAAATGACATTCAATTAACATTTACATTAATAAATGATGTAGAATGTCATTATTCCCTTATTTAATATTCTTTAGTTCAAGAGACTTTTATTTTCTTCACCTGTGAACAAAATAAAAATCCCTATCTTAACTATAGTAGATTGCTATTGCTATGTCTTCAGCCTTCTTTTTTCTTTTGCTAGACTTTTATCTACATTCTTCTGATTGTCTAGCACAGTAAGCGACAAATACATTGAAGACAATCTAATTAAAAAGAATTATCTGCGTAATTTTCAATAGTATTTTATACTACACATCAACAGACAGAGCTTGCTCAACCCATGCTCCCGTTAATTTAACTACATTCTTTCATAAAATTAGTACGATTGATATGTTTTAATACGCAGTATCTTTGTACTATGCAGCAAAAGATCAGCTGCATAGGATAGTTTTTCTTCAACTAAAGCCCCTGTTACTTTAAGTACAATTCTTCACAATGAGTAATAACTTGAAAAAGAAATGGGTGATACCTTTTCGAAGTATCACCCATAGCTTTATTATTATTTTAAAGCGATGTTCCACGCTTCATAAAATTCTTTAACAGTTGAGTAACGATTATCTCGCTCTTTTTCGACAGCTTTAATTGCTACCTCATATAATTTCTTGTCAGCTTCCCACTTTGAAAATGAGTGATCTATTTCGCCACCTAACAACCCAAATGCTATTGCTCCCATTGTAAAAACATTGGTCTTTGAATCAATAGGACTTCCTAGAGTAAACTCTTCTGGAGATTTAGATCTTGTAGCACCCCAAAAATGCTCCCCTAAATCATTTACAGAAGGTGTTTTACGATAAAAATCTATATCACATATTTTTGTTTGATGATTTTTAAAATCGTATAAAATACTTCCATCATAAAAATCTACGGCAACATATCCTTGTGATTCTACATAAATATGAAAAGCAAAAATTGTATTAAGGGCATCAATTCGTTTTTTAATTTCAAGATTCTTAAAACGATAGAACGGTGACTGTGGGTGAGTATATTTAGGTATTTCAGCAAAAGACCAGTGAGAATGCAGGCATTCACCTTCAAACCATTCAAATACTGCTGCATATCCATTTTCAATGGGGAAATGGTCAATTAGTTTTATTAAATTTGGATGTTCCAATTTTTTATAAACTGGTATTGCCTTTATCAAACGGTCAACTGCATCTTTTGGATTACCAGAAAAGTCCATTGGTTTTGCTCCAGCATATTTGACGAAGAACTTTTTGTTGTTTTTTTCTAATCCGAAACTAATATTTCCTGAATCTTGTTCATCGAATACGCAAAAAACATCCCCTAAACTATTTACTTTGTCGATTGCAATTGTAATTAAATTCTTTTGCTCTACATTTTCCACGATTATGATCCTCCTATTGATAGGGATCGCGTAGTTTATAGGGGCAATGATACGTTCACCCTTTTAATTGAATGCAACCCATTAAGTATCATTGTCTTTTTCATAAAACAACGCCTCCTTCCAATCGCTTAAAGTAAATTATACCATTTTTTAGTCATATGTAGTTTAGATTATTAAGTAAATTCAATCTATTGCAATTCTTTTCTTATTAAGCTAACCTGCCTCGTTGAAGTGAATAAATTCACAATGTCACATATCTTCACTCTTAAATCATACCAGAAGATAAAGAGTAATTCTTCTGATTTCCAATTTTGTTGGAAATACTTACTTTATTGCGCAGTATAGGTCAAATATGAAAGACGACCACCCAAAAAGTGATCAAGATTCACCGATTAGATTTAATTACTGTAAGACACACATTTATTACTATGTTCTGTAGAAAAGCATTCCTTTAAGAAAGCTTTAGAATTTTTACCATGTGATTAAAAATAAGGAAAATTCAATAAAATGGATAATATGTTAAAAAAGTTACATCATACTATATCAATCCAATAGATTTTTTGTTACAATAATAATGTAAGCGATTTAATTTTATTTATAAGGAGGTGAATCTAGTTTTATCATAACAAATTAAAACGGAGGGAAGGATAATGATGAAAAAATGGGTTAGACAATTTTTTGTGTTGACGTTTATTATTTCTATTTTCGTTGTGGGAATTCCAATTGTCAGTGCTGCTACACCATCTGTTCAAAACGCAGATTTTAACACACCGTTGGGATATGCCTCAATGAATGGGGGTACAACAGGTGGACAAGGTGGTAGAGTGGAATATGCTAGGACGGGTTCACAGCTTCAACAAATCATTGATAATCGTAGTAGAAGTAGTAACCCAGATGAACCTCTTACCATCTATGTAACAGATACGATTACGTTACAAAACTCTTCGATGGATAAAATCGAAGTGAAAAATCATCGTGGGCAAGCTCATCCAATACGTAATATTTCTATTATTGGACAAGGAACAAGTGGAGAATTTGATGGTATTGGTCTCAGATTAATCAATGCTCATAATGTCATTGTTCAAAATTTAAATATACACCATGTACTTACAAGTTCAGGAGAAGGAACAGCTATTGAGGTTACAGAAGGTAGTAGAAATATATGGATTGACCATAATGAGTTTCATAGTGAAATTGACGGCAATAACAATCGAGATTTATACGATGGGCTTGTTGATATCAAACGAAATTCTGAATACATTACTGTATCTTGGAATAAATTTGAGAATCACTGGAAAACAATGCTTGTTGGTCACACGGATAGCTCATCACTAGCACCAGATAAAATCACCTACCACCACAACTTTTTCCATAATCTTAATTCTAGGGTGCCACTAATACGCTTTGCTGATGTTCATATGGTAAATAATTACTTTAAAGATATTCGTGATTCAGCGATCAATAGTCGTATGGGGGCAAGAGTGTTTGTGGAGAATAACTATTTTGACAATGTTGGCTCTGGTCAAACAGACCCTACTACAGGGCATATCAAGACAGCTGTTGGCTGGTTTTATGGTAGTCCACAGACTGGTTATTGGAATTTAAGTGGCAACCAATATGTTAACACGCCTAACAGTCATCTAACTTCTACAACAAATTTTGTACCTTCTTATCACTTCAATGCTCAATCAGCTAGCGATGCAAAACAAGCAGTAGAACAGTATTCGGGAGTAGGAGTTGTGAACCGTTAAAGACAGTCATATCTGAGAATGATAAAATATCATTAATCCCAACTAAGATTATGGGTCGTAAAGAAATAAGCCAGATGACATTTTTTAATTTCGTATCTGCCATTGGCATTGGTTCCATTGTTGAAGAACCTTGATTACCTCTTAAATTTTATTGCATTTTTGGTGGCTACAAATTAAAGGTTACTGCCTTTTATCGCAGAAAAGGTACCCGTTAGTTCAATATAAAAACTTACAAAGTTTATTTTCTATTACTATTCCTTTTAAGTATTTTAATTATTATTAGCGATGGGATACCTATCAAAATACAATATCTCACCAAAAGTTCTTTCAACAGGAAAACTCTTTCGAATAACAGATAACAGATACAAATAATCAAATCTCTTCTGAGTTCTACCAAATAATTCTTTTATGTCGCAAAAAATAAAATGCGTTCTTGTTTATTATGACAAGAACGCACCGATATGAAATGGTAGGTTATTTGGTATACTCATTTTTAGTATAGCATGTGTTTTTTAAGATTTTCATTGAAAAATCTTGACAAACTATTAGCTGGTTTAGCATTCCTGTAGTGCCTTAATTTCGAGTTTGATAAAAATAGAGCCCCTCAGTAAGATGAGAGTATAGATACCACTCTAAAACTCAAAATCTAAGGAGGAAGCTCTTATATGAAGTTTAAAATGCAAGACAAACAAAATCAACTAATTGAAAGAATCTCAACACTTCACAATACCGGAAATTTCTATACAAAAATCATACCAGAAGATAGTAAGGATTTGGGTTTTTTCAAAAATTATTTGCTACGCAGTATTTAGTCAACTAAGAAAGACGACCACCCAAAAAGTGATCGCCTTCTAGATGTTTATATTATTACAGTATCCTTGTACTACGCAACAACAAATTCCATTTAAAATTATAGCTTTTGAATAACTAAAGCACTCATTACTTTAATCATCCAAAATTAATCTTTATACGCTTTATACCAATGATATGGTTGTATTTCTCGTAATGTTTTAAATTCCAATTTACTATTCAAATTCGTTACAGCAGCTTTTACGTTTTCTCCCCAGTAAAATAACCTTTCTTGACATACACCACAAGGAGTTAAAACGGTAAATGCAGCATTCTCACCTTCCCTAACAACACAAATAGTATGAGTCACCTTGGTATTTAGTTTATGTGCTTCAAGAATTGCACCGGTTTCAATACATAATTCTGTCGAGGCATTAATAACGTCTGGCGCTACACTGGTTAAGATTTGCCCGTCTTCTGTAAATATTGCTGCAGCTCCTCCCCAACCAGAAGGATATCTCTTTTCTATCAAATCTATTGCTACCTGATAAAGTTTTTGTTCGATGTCCATTTTCATCTCTCCCTATTTTCCTCTATTATGATATCTTAGCAGAATTTAGCTTCTTCAACACACTCCTGTACTTTTTATATCTCATTTACAAAATAGAAAGAGGCTTTTTGATTGTTCTCTTATCTTTAACTCTTACCATTCTAGCTCAATATAACTTTCTTATTTGTTTTAACCTTTAAATGAATAAGAAGGGCTACCTTTTCTTGACATAATATCACTACTACCAAGAAATATCTTGAAATCTTTTTCTACTTGTTCTGGAAGATAACAGGAGGATGATTAACCCAGCCCGCACTTAAAGATTCAATAATTCTTCTTCCCATTATATGGTCGGGGTGCCAGTGTGAATAGATAATCCCTTTGACATCATCAATAGTAGAACGATTGATTTGATGGTAAATATCTTCAGGTGTATCAATCAATAAATTAGGACCATGAACAAATATACTTGGACCCATTCTACTAAATGGTATCCCTTTATCTCTCGCCTCTAAGCAAACATGACAATCACAAAGTGGTCGGGGTATCGTTATGGCACCACCAGTTCCAAGAAATTAAATTGTTAAAGACAAAGTAACATCTGTTAAAATATAAAAAAACGTTTAATTATAATTATTGAAGTTCGGTACTTTTAAAAGTAGTGAATAACTAATAATCAGTAAGGTTATAGGTAAAGCCATATGCAACGTTATTGAATTAGCCATAATTGTACTGTAAAGAATAAGTCCTACTATACTTAGAAAGAAAATTACATTTGATAACGTATTTAAAACCTTGAATGTTTTAGTGGAAATCTTCCCCATCTATAATACCTCCTCTGTACTATTTGTATTTAAATAAGTCGTTCAAATAATAATACTTTTCAACAGGAAAAATGCCTCAAATTTTCTATTGTCTTGAAGTCATTATTTCAACTAACCTGCCACTTTAGCATTCCTGTAGAACGTTAATTTTCATGTTTGATAAAAAAGCCCATCGCTAAGATGATAAGAGTCAGATAAACAAATTCTTAGGAGGAACACTTATAGGAAGTATATATTTATAAGCCACAGTTTAAGATTGGAATATTGCGGTGTTTAATGCAACTAATACTGTTGCGACTATGATGTTGTCTAAGCGTTCCACGGTAGAAATCGTAAGCTTCTTTTTAAATAATGGTTATTTAATGAGAGAAACCTTAATATTTCCTATATCATTTTTATTATCAAGTAATGTAGCTTCTTCCCCACCAACCATCATCAGTTTCTTATTAATATAAAAAATATTATCCATCACCTTTATTTCAAAAATTACTTCATTTGTTCCAAGGGTTTCTTTTGTTCCAGAAACCATCACAACTCTCCCAATTTGATTTTCTTTGCCTTTTTCAGATAGAACAATATCCCAATTTCTTTTTTGTCAATTTTTTTAGCTTCCATTAAGCTTACATCATTACCTTTGTAATTAACTTTAAATGAGTTTCTACCTATTAAATAAGCAAATGGTTTAGTTGCCGCTAAATAACCCACATGCTCTTTCTTCACATATATTTTTTGTTTAAAAAAAGTGGGCTGCATTGGTGAGTTTATAGTGAACTCCATTAATAATAGCTCCTTTTCATAATTAGTAATGTTAACCCGAAAAATAATATATGATATTAGGAAGTTCCTGTTGAGTATGTAACATATCTACTAAATCAACGTTTTTAATAAATAGAAAATCATTTACTATAAATGCTTATCTGGTGAAAAATTTTATTAAAGCAAACGTATAATTATTTGGTTATGAATCCTCATTCACTACCGTAAAACAGTCATATACCACAATTTGTAACGTACCTTCATGACTTCTTCCCCAACAAAGTCACAATGCCTAAGGCAATTCCCCAAAGAATAAGACCTACTCCAAAGAATAATAGAAACACCACTAAGTAGTCGCTTATTGTATTCATTTCAAACCACCCACTGACTACTAAAATGGGATAGATGGTGATGAGCATCACGAGAAAATGAATCAAACTTCTTTTAAAGACACTCCATTGGTCAAGGTCATAAATAATTGATGCGGCACTAACTAGTGTAAATATAATAGTAGCAATAAATGTATTTTGTGCTGTTTCTATATCTCCATCAATATAAAGGAATAATGCCATCACACCAAAAATAATAAAGGGAATGCTTCCTCTTAGTATTGCGTTTTTAACCATTGAATCACCTGCTTTCACTAAGTGCTTTTTTATTAATAAACTACGAACCGATCTCAATGAAAGAAAAAATGAAGGTTTTAATCTATTATCTTAAAATCAAGTATTCAACAATAATGATGTTAATCTTTCATGCAGTATGATCCACCAAAAATCATTTTCCTCTGTTTTTAAAGTTGTAGACGATTAGAATTGGAATTCCCCGTTCTTTATTAGCAAGACTTCAGCTCCATTTTCTTTAATGCCAACTACTTTCATATCATTAGTACCAAAGGTCACATTGACTAACAAAAGTGAAGCATTCAGACCCGCTGCCTTCAACTCTTGCTCTGATAGATCAGTGCCATTTTGAATATTGGAAGGAGATGCATTGCCGATTCCAATGTGACTGGCCGTATTTTCATCAAACAAGGTATTGTAAAAAAGAGTATCTGTCTGAGCAAGCGGGGATTTATTGGAAACCAATGCAATTTCACCTAGATAATGTGAACCTTCATCTGTTTCAATTAGATTTTTTAATACTTCTTGTCCCTTTGTGGCATAATAGTCAGTAATTCGTCCATCTTCAAAAATTAGATAAAAATCATCGATGATACTTCCCTCATAAATAAGAGGTTTACTACCTACCAATTTGCCATTCACCTTATTTTTATGAGGAGCAGTAAATATTTCTTCCGTAGGAATGTTCGGGAAGAAAGGTATACCATTTTTATCTGTGACACCTCCACCAATATAGAGATGATTTTTTGGTAGACCAACTAATAAATCAGTTCCACGACTATTTGTAAAATGTAGTGCCTCAAATTGGCTCTCGTTTAAGGCTTTTTTTCTAGACTTAAAGCCTTCATTGTGACTCATCCAATCTTTTATAGGATTTTCTCCATCTGCCCGAGCTCCTTTTAAAATTAATTTCCATAATGCTTGTAAAGCTTCTTCTTTACTTAGGTCAGGAAATACTTTAATTGCCCATTCAACGTGTGGGACAGTTAGAATACACCAGCGTACCTCATGAGCTCTAATTTTCGCATAATAACTACTTAATTTGGTTCGAGAAGCTTTCTGGAAACGACTCATCCTTTCCGGAGAAACCTCATTAAAGACATCTAAGTTTTCAGATTTAATATGGATATAGGCAGCACCTGCATTGTCCCACTTCTCAAAGCGGGCAGCCTGCCAATCAGGGAAATGATCAATGACATTATCTGCTGCATTTAGGTAAAATTCTTTAGTAGATTGCTCATCTGTCCAATCTATAAATACATTTGAAGCTCCTGTCTCATAAGCTATCGTTTGAATGAGACGCGCAAACGTAGCATCTTGTATATCACTATGAATAATTAACAATTGATTTTTTTGCAGATTCACACCAGCACGCACTGCAAGCTCTGCATACTTTTTTAGCTGGGCTTCACTTATAAAATCATATATTTCTTGAATCATTTAATATCTCCCCTATGATGTTCTTGTATAATTCTTACTACACTTTCATTTAAATAAATAGCTTTACTATACTTTCAATTGTAAATCCAATAACTATACTATAAGTCAACAAATTTTGCTCAGTTTTTAGATACCACTGATAATCATTACTGCTCAGTACATTTTTCTACGTCATTTCCTAATAACTCATTATGTATTCTAATTTTTATAGAATAAATAGTTTTGAATATTCCGAAAATAGATACGTGTAACGTGAGACTTATCAAGAAGTTAGCGTTCGTTTATCCCCCCACTTAACTTTCTTGTTTTAACTCGAAGTATGAAGTGTATTACAGACTCTTACAGCGTGATAAATCGTTTCACCTATTATTAATATAGTATGTATCGTATGCTTTTTCATAAACATACCCTAATCGTTTTGCTAATTTGGCAGACTCAGGGTTAGCTCCATCCCAACTTGGGTACATTCCTTTTGATAAACAGTCCAGTATCAAGGCGGATGAAACTACTAGTGCTAAACCTTTCCTTCTATAATTTGGGTGTGTCCCAACTTCAATTTCAATTCCATCATCATAGATACTAAATGATGATGCACCACATACTACTTGTCCATGATGTAAAATTGCAAACCCAGAACCTCTATCTAGATAATCTTCTATTGAATCAAACTGACATGTAAAATCTTCTGAAATTTCATGTAAAGATGGATCATTAGCTATAGTTGTGTCGATTCTCTTCAGTTCATATTCTTCTGGAAGTTTTAACAATAGCGTTTCTAGATAACTAGTATTTAAATCGGAAGCTTTCTTTCTAAATTTATATCTTGAAAATTTGTCATAAGCACCTTTATGAATAGTTTCTAAACGTTTTTTCCACTCATCATCTTTAACTATCACTAAAATATCCTCAGGAAGATTATCTAGTAACTCTTCAGCTTCTGTGGCATGAGAATTTCCAGCATAAAATGAAAAAATCCCCACTGTAATTTGTGCAACTGTAGGATTTTCCAAATCATTGACCCAAGCAGTCCCCATATGTCCTTGAAGACATGAAAGAATAATTGTGCTATCGAAACCTTCAAACATTGTTTTTAATCGTTTTTTCGTTTTAATATCTGCCTTATATATCAAAAAATTCCTTCTTTCTATACCAATTTTTAATTGTTAATTAAATGGATTTTGATCTTAATTAACAACTGAATTTCTCTTAAATCCTCTAGCTATGTCGAAGATGCTAATAATACTAATAACAGTACCTATAATACCTATACACATTATCCAAAAACCACCATCAGAGATTGAAACATTAAAACCATTAGAGAAAATAAAACCAAGGAGAATAATACCTAAAAAAACAAGACCCAGGAAACATTGATAAATTACAAAGATAATTTTGACTGAATGATTGTTAAAAAAAGATAAAATTAATGGTGGTACAAAAAGCGATACTAGTTTTCCAATAGATGACCAGGATGTAGCAGGTTGATCGAAATCAGGAGCGCCAGAACCTGAAGGAACGTAAGCAACTATGAATAAAGTAATAATTGCTAATATCATCGTAATTAACACCATTAAAAATCTTTTAGCCATAAAGTCCACCTCTCATTTTTATATGTGATTGCTTAAAGGTTTTCATTTCTGATCCTTTGATTACTACGTGACTACGAGCACTAATCTTTTTACAAAATTCAAATTAAGCAAGATTGCCATACTACTTATATTTTTTCATATAAGTATTCATGGCTTGTACTTCCTTTAAAGAAGTCTGCATCTTTTATGAGGTCTATACACTTAAAGTCCAACTTTTCTAGAAGCTTCTTAGATCTAAAGTTTCGAGTGTCTGTATAAGCTTGATATCGATAATTCTTATATTCTCTATCTAAGCTCTTTAACATGAGATTAAGCGCTTCTACTCCATATCCTTTTCCCCAATATTTTGAGTTAATTAGATAAGCAACCAAAATAACTCTTTCTCTTGTTAAAACTGTAGCTTGAAGAGTTCCTATATAAACTTTCTCCTTTAAAATGAATACTGCATAATTTAACCATAATTCTTCTTCTCTTAATGAACCATTTTCAAGCATAGTGTATTTATCTTGTAATGTAGTCAATGAAGGTGGAGGATCATCCGGTATGTAGTTATACATATTCTTATCTAACATCATTTCGTATAAATGATTCGCGTGATGTGGTTTTAATTTTTCTAAGCTTAATCTTTCTTTTGAGTTTTTAAGCGCTATCATTAACTACACAACTTTTCTAGTAATTTTATTAAACTTTCTCCCTTCTTTAACAAAATAAATTAACTTATAAACTGGCTTTAGCAGATAAGTATACATATTTGCAAGTCAAAAAAGCTAAAGTTTTTTTCTATTTCTTGCTTTCATTGCCTTCCTAATCCTTTTTGTTTCCTGAAGGTTTTCATTTCTGCTCCTTATTCTTTCCTTTCTATCAGCCACTTTTAACTCTTCATGTCTTACTTCTCTTTTAAGCTTCCTAAAACTTTGTAATCTTGAATTTGAAATTTCTCCCTGACTAATTGCTCGCTTCACTTCGCAACCCGGTTCACTATTATGCTGACAATCATTAAACTTACACTTCATAGCTAACTCTTCAATATCCGCGAATGACCTTGACAAATCAATACTTTGTACTCCTAACTCCCGCATTCCTGGAGTATCAATGACAACACCATGACCCGGCACCAAAAATAGTTCACGTCTCGTTGTCGCATGCTTCCCTTTACCATCACTTCTAATATCTCGTGTTTTGATATAGTCTTCACCAAGTAAAGAATTTATTAAAGTTGATTTACCAACACCGGATGACCCAATAAAGGCAACTGTTTGACCATTCCATAAGGTGTTTTTTAACTCCTCAGCACCTTCACTATTAATATATGAAGTAACTAGTACATCTACCCCCATAGAAATTTGTGTTATTTTCTCTAGCATTTCTTCAATATTCTGACATAAATCAGCCTTCGTTAACACTATTATCGGTATTGCGCCGCTATCCCAAGCAATAGAAAGATATCGTTCTAACCTTCTTATGTTAAAATCATTATTTAATGACATACAAATAAAAATTTTATCAACGTTAGCAGCAATTAACTGGGTTTCATGAGTCATTCCTGCTTCTTTTCTTATTATTAAGCTTTTTCGTGGTAGTACTTGGTGAATTAAACTATTGCCATCAGTTTCAGTAAACATAACAAAATCACCTACAGTAGGATAATCACTAGCTCCAGTCACTGTATAGCGAAACTTCCCTGACACTACAGCATTCAATTCACCTTTACTAGTAATTAATTTATAAATACCTTTGGACAATGAATACACTCTACCAACATCATACTCCTTAAATTTGGTTACCTCTCGTTGAAAAAAATCATTAAAACCCAAGTCCTGCAATAAATCAGTCAACTTACCAATCCTCCAAATATTAAAATTATTTCATATAAGATTTTTAAAACTTCTATAGAATAATAGACAAATGAATACACTATATAGATGCTCTAGGTAAAACTTCATCTCTTATATCACCTTATTTTAACTGTAGATTCCTTAAATTTATTAAAAAGCCACTAGACCGATACATGTGAATTTGTAATCAGACTTCCTTGAAATTGTTATTGAGATAATTTAAATATTTTAATCAACAGAATATATAACAAGAATGTTTTTACTTTCAACAAACTCGAATGATCTCGTGATATGCAAAGGAACTGTTATAACTTCTAAGAAGGTGTATAATACTTGTTTATTTTCATTCCTACCTTGCAGATAAGAGCATTCTTTATTTTTTTCGTATATTTATAAAATCCAGCTATTAATATTGCCAAACCAACTATAAACAACACAAGAAAAAAGGTGCTAAACTAGTCACAATCTCAAGGCTTTTCTTAAAAGGAACTGCTAAAGGATAAGCAAGGACTGAAAGCTTGAGAACAAGAGGTAGTATAACAACCCCTTCTGGTTCGTATTTTTGTATATATTATCCAATAATAACATATTTAATCACCTATATCTATTCTAATTGCTTAAGAGCAAAGAAATAGACGTTAGACTTTTAAAAAATCCGTATGTTCAGAATTGAATGTTGAAAAATTTAAAAGGTTTATTATGAGTACAACTATATTGGATTCATCTCTTATGTCTGACCCATGATTTTCCAAAATCAACTTGTATTGTTCACGAACAAATTCAAGCTGTAAAGCTTCTCCCTAGAAAGATTTCCTATCATAGCTTGAAAACTACTTATTAATCATTTTGTTGTAACTGATAATGCAACCTGTCTATCCGTCTATTTCTTCTTTCAATAATCTTTTGAGTCATAAGGTTGTTCTTGGATAATCCCATTGGTTATTTTCACTAACGTTTTTTGTAGTAACACCTTAATTGTATATATTGTAAATCCTACTATGATAAACATTACTATATATTTAATTATTTTTACTGGAATAAAACTAATGAACCAATTTCCACCATAATAAATGATTGTAGTGGCTAATCCGATATATAGAATAAAACTAAGTATAACGCCAATAATTTGCAATAAAGACAGAGCTTTTATTAAACGTTTATTGTCCCATATTTGATACAGTATAAATAAAACTGCTAAAATAGAACTAAAAATCTCCATAACTTTTTCACTTCCTTAGTAAATATACTCTGACAGACATTGTTTTTGCTTTATCACAAGCAAACGTCATACCACTTTCAATAAATATGTAAACCTGCTTGAAGATAAGCTAAACTAATTAAATTCTTTCTTTGTTCATTTTTTATTTTGTTCAAAATGTATCTTTTTTGCTCATACTGATCCTATCAGTTTAAAGCGATTTTCTAAAGTATCATTTAACTTAATAAATACAAACTTCCTAAAATGATAAACGTAACAAATAAATTAGGAATTGAAATACAAACTAAATTCTTTATCCACTGATGCTTCTCGTCTCTATCTTCTCTTGATTCGGTATGATAATTAGCTCGTATCTTATCTCCCCTATTAAATACACCAGTTAGTAACGCTACTAAAAAAAGAGGTGCTAGAAAAGCAATACCTGAAATAGCGATAGTCATCTGCCAATCGTTTAATAACAAACCGATCACTAGAGAACAGAGAGCAATAGTCGTACCGAACAACCAACTATATTTAGTCACAAAATGTCATCCTTTCCAATTAGAAAGTTATTAAAATATATACGAATTATAGTCAAAAATGTTTCAAATTTTCACATAATAATCGTGTGTACTATATCCAATTTTTACCTCCTATATAACAAGTGCTTCTTTATTCTTATAATAGGAATTGAGGAATAGTGATAAAACCTAATGCTAAAAGAGCAAGGAGAATTTTTAATATTCTGAACATATTCTCTAATTTCTCCGATTTTAGTTCGCCGATGATGGAAATTAACCATAATACAATCGTAATTATTGGGAAAATTATCATGACGGAAGGAGCGAAAATTAAAAAGCCCATTATAAGAAGCAAGCTAACTCCACATACGATTATCCCTGTTATAATATTAGTGATTATAATAGCTTTTCGTTTTTGAACACTTAAAATAGTTAACTTTCTTGATACTGGCTGATAAAATGCACCTAAATAAATTTGAGTGATTGAAATCACAAAACAACTTAATACTAAAATGATTAAGATTATATACAAATATACATTCGTCATGACTCCATCCATTAAAAATAAACTAAAGAAATACAGGATATTTAAGAAAAGTAAAAGAGTGATTAACATTAGGCGATTGTTTGCAGATCTGGCTGGTTGATAAATAAAAATGCAAATAGGAATAGTTGAAGTTACAGTTAGAATGAACCACAACAAAGGAAAGTGGTCTTGGTATATAAACAGTGTAATAGATAGGGAAAATGCAAACAGGACGGTTAGTAAACTCAATAATAATAATGATTGTTTTCTATAAGGAAAAAAAGCTTCATTTAATTCGGCACCTATCTCTTTTGCATTACCAAAATCTTTAATTGATTGTTTTACAGCAGATTCTTTATCTTTTCCTTGTTGTTCATAGTATGAGGTTTTATCTGATAAATGGCCTATTAATTCCTTCTTTAGGTCCTTTTTATTCTCTTCATTCAGTTCTATATAACTGATCACTTTATTTACATATTGTTCTATTTTCATTTGATCCCCTCCTCGTTAATCTTTCTTATAATCTCACTAATCAATATCCAGCTTGAGAATTTTTCTTCATGCATATGTTCTCCTGTATCAGTGATAGTATAATACTTCCGTCTCCCACCTTGTGATTCATTCCCCCAGTAAGAATTTATTAATTTTTTCCGCTCTAATCGTTTGAGAACTGAATATAAGGTACCTTCACTTATTTTATATTTACTTTCACTTATGTTACTTACTGTGTTAATTATTTGAAACCCATACATATCTTCATGTTTAAGTAACGATAATATGAGAAGATCCATATTCCCTTTCCATTGTTCTTTATCCATAAAATCCCTCCTTATCCAACACCCTAACACAAAGTACCTCGTTATACAAGGTACTTAACAAAGTGATGGTTATTGTTTTTTATATTACTTCTTTTATATACTTAATAACTTGGAAACAAGAGCCGGAAATAATCAGAAAGTATGAACACTTTATAATTTAAAAATGGTTGAAACTATATGGCATAACAAAAGCTGGTGTTTTATTTCACCAGCTTTTGTTAATAATTGATGTATTCTTGTAATTTATTAAAAAAAAGATATAATTTCATATAAATTAGAACGTACTTAATAACGTCAATTAATATGATAGCATTAATATTTATTTTTTTATCTACCAGAATCTTTTACTTTAAATTTCTCTTTTCTTTTTTCTATCTATATAGACCATAGTTAAAATTAAATAGAAAAACCAAAAAAAGATAATCGTTAAAATAATAGGTGTTAAATTATCAGTATTCACCCCTAAAGTTGTATATAAATCCCAGTCTTCCGTATTTTCCTCGACTTTTACAAATAACGAATTAAAAAATGAAGTTGTATATCCAACTTCGTCATGAGTAAACATCAGCTTGATCAAACTAATTACTAAGATTACTACCGTACTTATCACAGCTGATACTAGAGTTCCAATGATAATATTAACTATCTTCATGTAAAAACTCCTCCTTTAGCTTTTTTAATCCCAAACAACTTATGTATATAACGAAAATATATAAAATCATCATTACTATGCTATTGTACAGTTTTGATAAATTTAAGAATTGTAATATTAATGATATAAATCCTGAAATTACTACGATTATTAAAAATCCAATAAAAGGTGAGAATGGATTGTCCTTTTTTACAGGAAATAGAATTCCAATCAAAGTTGAAAGTATAATTATTAAAACTAATTGACCAAAAATAATTAGAGTATCATAAAGATTAACGTTACCTTTATTTATAATAAGCCCTAATATCAATATTGGTAATGAAGTTATTAATATGTATAGATACTGACTGATAATTAGATTAATATAATCTTTAATTGCACTATAGTTAAATCTATAGTAATTTATTCTAATTGAATCAGTTTGAGTATAAATATACAGTCCTGATGTAGTAATTAAAAACATGGCATATAAGGGATTCAGTATATCTAGAATAAGCAAAGAAATGGATAAAAAATATGCAATTATAAGAGTTGTTATGTTTTCCACTCTTCTCGATATTTGTAAAATATACAAATTAAACATAGTTAGTCTAAGTTTAGTAGGCTTTTTAATTTTTACATAATGATTATCTTCTGATCCGAAATTATTAGGAATATAAAGAATGATCATTAATAGTAAAAAAATGATTATTACAAAAATTAAGGATGTAACAATAAATCCATAATTACTGTACAATTCTATGTAAAATTGGGACCAGTGATTAAATTCACCAATTTTATAATTTATATTATTTATAGATTGCACTATATCTAGATATAATATTGCCAACATAACAATAAAACTTAGAATTGAAACGAGTGCACTTACTTTTTCTAATTTAATTAAATTTAATAGGTATATGATGATGGAATTAATCAATTGTAATAATAAATACCCTGTTAAACTCGTAAAAAAAACTGTGCAAATTAGTAAAGGAATATAGTGAAAGTTAGTGCGTAATACTACTGCAATAATAACGGCGATACTAATTAGAAAAATAATACTTAAAGACATAAGCAATTCAAAAATAATAAATGAACTATTTCTTTCATTATGTGTAATTGGCAACTGATTTGTTATTTTTAAGAAATCTCCTTTTTTCAAGAAAATAATTCTAGTAAAAACGAATATAACCGTCGTCCAAACGATAATATTTACACCTTGCATTCTAATAATAAAATACATAAAGTTAATTTGTTCGGAAACATCGGTGTCATCTAAAAACTTATATAGAAAAACTGTGGTTACCGTAATAGTTACTACTGTAGCAATAAAGATGAAAACTTTAAATATTTTCTCTTTTAATATACCCGCACTTAGAATTCTTCTTAAAATAAATAAGAAATATAGCTTTTGTAAATTAAAAATATTTTTCAATTTCATTTTTCATGCCCTCATAATCTATAAGCTCTTTAAAAACATTTGTTAAATTAGAACCAGTCTTGAGAATGTTTTCAATAAGATCATCTATGTATATTACACCATTATTTATAAGTAACACTCTATATCCTAGCTCTTCAACTAATTCTAAATCATGGGTACACATTATTATGGAACCACCACGTCGTTTGTATTGTTCAAATAATAGTTTGGTTGCTTCTTTTGCTTCTACATCGATACCATTCAATGTTTCATCTATAATAATATATTTATTGTTAATCATAAATGCACTAACTAATTGAATCTTTTTCCTCATTCCATGAGAGTAACTTTCTATCAATTGATCTAATTTAGAATCTAAAGAATAATACCCTACTAAGCGAGATAACTTTTCTTTATCCAATGGTGTATCATAAAAATCACATATCATTTCTATGTATTCTTTACCTGTTAAAAAATCCGGTAAAAAATCTTCACTCGATAAATATATAATTTCTTTTTTAACCGATGGATTATCATGGGAAGTTTTATTAACGGAAATAGACCCTTCTTGAATTTTCAGTAAATCTACTATTAACTTAATAAGTGTTGTTTTTCCACTTCCATTAGGGCCAGCAATTGTTAATATTTCTCCTTTATTTAAATTAAAACTTACGTTGTTTAGAACCGTATTTTTTTTGGTATAATAATAAACAACATTCTGAATATTAAGCATATATTCCTCCTATAAGATCAATTATAAATAGTAATTTGTACGAATAGATTTTGATAAAGTCCATATTGACTGCCTTTTTGTTACAATGTTCTTAACCACAAAAACTTTTCCTGGAGGCAGATCAATAAGGCCCACATCCATTTCACATTGAAAACAAAAGAAATACAACATCTAATTGAAAAATGTGTTCAAGATGATTTTCCTAAAAACATCTTACAAGGCGTTTAACTAACTGATGGAAAGAATACATTCAGGCAACAGATTGAACGATCTAGTGAGTGAATCAGCTAATCGATTAATCGGAACTGTCCTTATTGGCATTCATGAAGATTGGCCTAGCTCCTCATGAAAATATAGTCAATTTTAAGAAAAGTTCTTTTGGGGTACCCCAAAAGAATTGTTAGGCTATTTTACATAAGATTGTGGACTTGACTCCTTATACTTTTTAGTACATAGATTATGTACTGATACCAACGTAACAAACAACCCTATTAGTGTAAATATCTGTTAATAGGTTTTTGTGCGACAAAATACGACAACTACCTCTCACTTAGTGAAGGAAGCTCCTCAATATTAAATTCAGCTAAACTCTTTTGATATGGAAGTGCTGCCCATTTCAAGTGCTTTTCTATCATTTTTTCTTGTCGACGCTTTTCTTTCTATGAAAGCATCTCTCGAAGAAACTCTTGATAGGTCCATGAACATAATGATTACTGCCATTAGATCTTACCAGCCTTGCCAAGTTTTTTACCACTAAATGACAAATATTTTACCACTCATTGCCATTGTGTTTACCAATAAATATTGGAAAGCCCTACAGACATCATTTCTAATGAGCTGTTGTAGCTTTAAAGTAAAGTTGTGACATTTAAGATGTTTAAAACAAAGTCACGAAATTTTCACCCTTTGGATTTGAGTTGTCCAAAGGGATTTTTACAGTTACAATAAAATCAAGAATTATTCCGTTATCAGGCCATATTGTTGAACAACATCATTAATATCCCAATATTAATCACGTAAAGGCTAAGATAATCAGCATTTGTGTGTAAATATCGATTGATTAGAGGAGATTACACACCAAAGTTAAGGGCCAGGGTATTATAATTTCCACATTAACGCAGGGATTTTTTTTGCTATGGAGAAATAATAAAATACAACTATATTAAATTGAATATTCACTTACTAAGGTTGTAAAACTTCAAGCTAGCTATAACACAAAGGGGTGAAAAATATGAACGTAAAGTTCAAAGAGGCTTATGATATAGTCGTCTCTGAGTTATCAGAAATGAAGGAGGTTACGGGTGTTTTATTCTTTGGTTCTGTTCAACGAGGTGAAGAAACGGAAACCTCTGATTTAGATTTTTACGCAACAGTGAGTGGAAAAGAAGGCTGGAACTACAAGAAAATTGTAAAAGGAATTCCGGTAGAGATTTATTTTTTTCCATCAAACTACTGGAATAATGCATTACAGAGGAATCACCAAATTATGATAGCCTTTGCAGAAGGTACTGTAGTGCTAAATCGACATATAGAAATAAATGAACTATGTAATAAGGCAAGGAGTTTATTTGAAAAGGGGCCAAAAAGTTTAACCAATTTGGAGATTAATAATTGGCGGATTAAACTGACCGAACTGGCTTTAGATCTTGAGGGGATATCAGATAATCAATCATTAGAATCGAAGGTTTATATTGGAATAGCTGTTTCGGAAGCTTTACAGGCGTATTTTGCATTTAATAAGATGTGGTACCACAAGCTAGGTAGAATCCCTGAGTCTATAATAAATCAAGATCGTGTATTATCAAAGTTAATTTCTGATTTATCAAGTTCGGGGGAAAATGATATTGAAAACATCATTACTCTTATCGATCACATATTACAAAGTAATGGTGGAAGGCTAGAAGAATATAATGGACCACGAGTCTCAGTAGAAGTGGACACATAATAACCAGTATCTCACGTTATGGAATTTAATGCACTCAAGATTTTTGCATCTTCCAGAAGAGTGCTCCTATCTTGAATAAGATGGATGTGTGTCTGCCTTAAAAAGTCTCTTATCTTTAGTAATAGGGCGCGATTGTTGAAGATCAAAGGTAGAAAATAACCAAACTTTTTTATAAAAACCTTATGGAATGAAATATACTGCGAGCCTGTTTTGATTAATCTTTTTTCCAAAACAGGCTCTTTCTGAGTTGCTAAATCAAGCTTTATCGACTCATTTTAATCAAACTTTATTTTAAATCAACAACCGTAGGACTTTTGTAATTGATTAATTTACTTTAAAATAATCGAAAATGATTTTTCTAGAACCTTCATAAATATCCTGTGTGGTCCAACTGTATGGAAAAGGTTCCTGACCATACATACTTAAAAGTTTTATTTGTAATTCTTTAGGAAAGGGGTACCATTATTTGTAACCCACCCAGTAATAGTATTCTTCCATTTCTTTTAGGTCATTTTCTGTCATTATTGCCATATCAGGATTCTCCACTTAGGCCATGACTTTCACGCATAGAAATCTCTCCATCTATCAGAATTTGATAGGAGTCATGGATAATACGATCTAATATTGCTTCCGCAATTGTTTCGTTGCCCAATTTTAAATGCCATCCATTGGGGTCGATTTGTGAACAGAAAACTGTCGACGCTACCTTATGACGAGCTTCCGTGATTTCTAATAGAATTGCTGCTTCATCCGTTGTTAAATCCGTAAGTAACCATTCATCTAGTATTAGTAAATCAACTTTTGTATATTTCTTAAAGCATTTCCTGTAACTTCCGTCAGCTGCTAGTTTTGCTAGCGACAATTCATCTAGTAACTCTGGTAAGCGAATATATTTTACTTTGTAGTATTGTCTACAAGCAGAAACCCTGAATGCAGTAGCTAAAAATGTTTTTCCTGAACCAGTCGGACCCTTTAATATAATATTATGATTATCATGGATATAGGTACCACTAGCCAATTTCAATATCAAATCTTTCTCCAGTTTACGATCCTCATGATATTCAATATCTTCGATTGACGCTTTTGAATTTATAAAAGTAGCTGATTTTATCAACCGTTGAAGTTTATTGGTTTGACGACGGGATTGTTCTACATCGACGAGTAAAGAAAAGCGATCTTCAAAACTCATCTTTTGAAATTCTCTGTTCAATGCCTGCTCTTTATACGCTTCAGCCTTACCACTTAATTTCATTTCATGTAATTTGGTTAATGTTTGTTCATTCATCATTTTTTCTTACCTCCATAATATGCAGCTCCACGTGTGAAACCAAAGTTATCTTCGTTTATTTCTGTTGTGCGTTTTAACTCTTGCTCAGCATCATTCTTTTTATTATTCTTTAATATGGTTTGAATACTTTTAACGGTTGACCGTTTAGTCATAGAAAAAACCATCTTACATGCTCGTTCAATTTCTTATTTTGAGTAACGTCTTTCAGACTTTTTTAATGAAAATATAGATTGTAATGCTAGTTTCTCAGTTTGAGAGGTAGCAAGAATATATTGAACAACGTTCCATGTTGACGATCCAATACTCTGTCCCCACTCAATCGCAGCTTCGGGTGTTTGGTCTACAAATAATTTATGGTTATCTGGCATATGGTCACGAATAGTGGATAATTGACCATACTTCCCATATAATCGTTTGTGAGAAGTTATTCGCATATGATTAAAATAAACCTCTACTAGGTCATCTGAAAGCCTTACTTCAACCTGTCGATTGATGTATTCGTATGGGACTGAATAAAACATGCTTTCGACAGAAATATGATAATCTGGACGTACTTTTACAGTTCTCCATTCAGACATTTTGTAAGGCAACATCGGAAGAGGAGAAAGGGCGAATTTCTCCTCTTCTTCAAATGCTGATAACCAACAGCCTTTCTTACGAGTAAAAGGTCGTTGGTTAAATTCCTCTAATTTTATCCCAACTTCCTCATTCAATTCTTCCATACTGAAGCATTGTTTGTTTCTCAGCGCTGCGATGATCCATGTAGAAATAATTCCAACTGACCCTTCCACACTTGGTTTATCTTTTGGTGCACGGACTCGTGCTGGCATTACTACGGTGTTATAATAATCTGCCATTTCTCTATAGGTAGGATTTAAGATCAATTCTCGTGAAGTATGTTTTGTCACACTTGCCTTAAGATTGTCCGGTACAATAATTTGTGTGACACCGCCAAAATACTTATATGCATGATTATGGGCAGTGATCCAGGAATGTAAATCCATGGATAAGGTAGCCTCCGCATAGGATAATTGACTACATGGCAATGTCGCCACGAAAACATAGGCTTTGTCCAGTATCTCTATCAATGATGAAAGCTGTGGAACCAGCCCAATCTACTTCCATGATTTCACCTGGTTTTCTCCGAATACGTAAAGTAGCTTTATATTTATCGGCATACTTACTGTAGTATCGTGCAAAACTACGATAGGAATAGGGAATTCTTTGGTTCGCACGGCATTCAGCTTCATATTCATGGTGAAGAAGTGAGAGTGTCACATTAGGCTTTGCTAATTCTTCATGAATATAGTCAAAGTTCATCGGTTGTCTTCCGGACCCTTCCATAGTTTTTTCAGGGAAGAGAAATTCCTCCATCCATTGATCCGTCATTTCCTCCTCCAAAGGACATACTAATCCCTTCTTTTCAGCCAATTCAATGACTTCTGTTACTTTTTGTCGAGAGTTTCCCGTACTTACGGCAATGCCTCTTCGACTGATTCCCTCATGGTGTAATTCCAAAATCCTTCGATAGTGAATCAAATTAAAAACCTCCTATATAAAAAGTGTCACACTATAAGTGTGCTCACTAATTTATAGGAGGTTTGAGGTGGTAAACAGCCGGGCACTCTGTGGTAAAATCGATGTCATTTGGTGGTAAATAATTTGGCAGAGGTGGTACATTACAATGGCAGTAATCACATAATTCGACTTTTTTTAAAAAGGCCGGGAGTTCTTTCGGCGTTTTAGATTTTTTCATGGGGTCATCAACCACACAAGCTGTTGCACATAAAATGAACCGTCGTTATCTTGGGGTCGAACAGATAGATTACATAAATACAGTTTCAGTTCCACGTCTTCATAAAGTAATCGAAGTTGAACAAGGTGGAATTTCCAAAGATATTGACTGGCAAGGTGGCGGTATTTTTGTCTATGTAGAATTGATGGAAAAAACAGGGTTTCCTTGAAATCGATTCAGAATGCGAAAACACAAACAGAACTACACAATGTCCTTGAATTCATGTTAGAAAAAGCCGAGATTGACTTCCGTGTAGATTTAAAAGCGGTTAAAGACAATTTAAATGAATTATCATTTAGTGATCAAAAGAAACTGCTTATTAAAATCATTGATAAAAATCAACTCTACTACAACTATTCTGAAATTGATGATGAAATGTTCGTGATTTAATTTCTGATAGTGATTATGCATTTAACAAAAACTTCTATGATGAAGGGGCTGAATAATTGTGGCAAAGAGAAGAAAACAACTTCATATTCATGGTGAAATTAATTATATAGGAGGCTTGAGCTGGTAAACAGTCTGGCACTCGGTGGTAAAGTTGATGGCATTTGGTGGTAAATAATATGTCAGTAGTGGTACTTTTCAGTGGCGGTAATCAACACTCTCTAGAGTCATATCTTTCACTTCTCTTCCATCCATGTGAGAGTTAATATAGGTCAAATAAATATGTCTAACCTGTTCATCAGTCGGAAGTAAATAATTTAGAACTTCATCGTAAGTTGTCGTCCTTCATTTATCTACTAAAAAGGAAATAACAATAATTAGCAATAAACCAATAATTAACGATAATACGCTATTTTGCTTCAATGTTAATCCAACCTTCTGTTATTTACATGTAAGTAGTTTTTATAGTAACGCTTCCCTCTTTATTTTCTGCATGATTCCATTCAACCTGTATTTCAAATGCCCCTTCTTCAAAGAATAAAGGGAATCTTCTTCGAATAGAGTTCTGCATCGGAAGATTATATGCTTCCTTAACATCTACCCAAACTGCCCTTCCTTCTGGTGCATCTTCAAGTAGCTCTCCTTTAAAATCTTTTGTTATAATTAATAATCATGTATCTATCCATAGCAACTGGATTTACATATTCAAATAGAGACCTTTAAATTTAAGGTTACTAACTTCTAATCCTGTTTCTTCTTTTGCTTCTCGAATTGCACATTCTACTATACTTTCAGGAAAGTCAACTTTACCACCAGACGGAATATACCCTTTGAAATTATCGTGTTATCTATCAAATAGTAATACCTTATCTCCTTTTGAATCATGCAAACAGTCCACATTTTATAATTTACAGAATTACTCATTGGTTTTCCCATCCCTTTTCTACTAAACTGTCCGTTAATGTAAGTGAAAGTTCCCACAATTCCATACATCAATTTATTGAAATTATACCCAAAACAACAAATTATTACCTTCATTTTCTGCACAAGAATTGTTGCTACACAGTATCAGTCATCAGTCAACAAAAAAAGACGACCACCCAAAAAGTGATCGTATTCTAGATGTTTATATTATTACAGTATCGTTGTACCGTGTAGCAAATTACTGTTTAAAATCATAGCTCTTGTTCAATTAAAGCACCCTTTAGCACAAGAAGCCTAACCTTTATTTATTTCCTTCCATTCATTCTCTAAAATACTCATTTCCCATAAACTCCAGTATTCGTCACCAATCTTTCTTGAGTCTCTAAGTAACCCTTCTTTTAAAAATCCCGCCTTTTCATAACAAGCAATTGCTGAAGCGTTAAAATCAAATACACCGAGACTAACTCTATGTAGGTTAAGTTCATCAAATGAAACTTTTAGAATTTCTTTCATCATTCGTAAACCAATTCCTTTACCTCTGACATTTTTATCTCCTACCAATACTTTCCCTATTCTTGCTGACTTGTTGTTTTTATCAATATTGCCTAATGATATATGTCCTATTATATATCCAGTTTCCTCTTCTATAACACTGTATACCAAAACAGGAGAATTATCAGTGTTCGCATCTTTAAGATAATTCTCCAACTGTTGTTCAGTTAATGGGAAACTAAAATTAGGACCTCCCCATTGGAGTAAAAATTCTGGTGTTTCAATCCAATTTATAAGTTGTTGAAAATCTGATCGTTCAAAAAATCTTAATTTAATCATAAAAAACGTTTTCCTCGTTTCTATATCTAATATTTGAATTGAAGCTATTAACAGTGTACCTCTTGTTCAGGATTCGCACCCGTTAATTTAAGTATACCATTTCACAAATATTGTATGATTTTACAAAGGTTTTGGAATTACTACTGCATTGCAAGCTTTTTCATAAAATTCAATTGGTCCTGCTTCTCCAATAACAGCATATTCATAACCTATTTCATTCATTTCACTTAAACACAAATGAAGCAAAGTATACCCTATACCTTGTACCCGTTTTAAATAAGTTGTTCCCATCGGACCAAATACCCCTTTTTTATTTCGCACAACATCAAAACAAGCAAAACCAATAATTTCTTCATCATCTAGAGCAATAAAAATAGGAATATCTTCTATTGAAAACCCGTTTTCAATAGAGTCTAACCATCCATTTCCAAATTCCTTTTCTACAAAGGTTTTTAACGATATAGCATCAATTTGCTCTGCTTTTCTAAAAGTTATATTGGATGTCGGTATATTTGGGAATGAATAATCCTTTAAAGAAACAATCATATCTCTCGGATATGACACTATTTCAAGAACACGTGAAACATCCAATCCATCAAATATTGCACTTGTTAAGTAGTCATTGTTTCTAAAAATTGCATCCACTAGATGTCCTTCATTTAAATAAATCTGTTTGAATCGTTTCATTCGATTATTTGCAATCTCTAGTACCTGTTTAGTGAACAGCGAAATATTTATTGTAAAAGGTTCATAACTAATCCCTTGTTCGTCATTATTGGCATATATTTTCTTAACTCGTTCATTTAATATATCCCTAAGTTTTGGGTAAGTAATATATAGTTCAGCGCCCAGAGCAGTTCTTTCGAGCAACATACCTAATAGTAAATGAACTGGATAAACAATCTTGGTTGTTTTTTCGGCTTCCTTTTCTGCATTTTTAAGAACTCTTAAAGTACGTTCAGTGAATCTCAAGACCATCATCCCTCTTTCTAATTGTTTATAAATTCTATAAAGTGACTGAAAAGTCTTTTAAAATAAGGCATTATTTATGTAGTTCTTATTCAACTCTAGCACCCTATAGTTGAATAAGTAAAGCGACGTTTATTCAACTATCGTGCCCTTTGCTTAAGGTCTATGTTATTTATAAAAATACTAAAAATGATTTTCATAGTTTGTCACTCTGTAAAGGTAGCTAGATTCTCCAGTGTGGAGATTAACCCCTCGTCATGATCCGCCTTTCTTACTCCTTCAGGTACGTTTTCACAAACGATAGTGACCTTTGTGCCTTCTGAAACGGCCTCCAAGTACCACGTCTGTATCATCTCGCCTGAAAATGCAGGATGATTCGAATCGAATTTTACTGATAGTACAATTTTCTTGTCTGGAACTAACTCCAAAAACATCCCTTGGGAAACATCAGTGTTTTCCGAAGTCTTTCCAGGTGTTGAATGGTCTAATTCGTACGTGAGGGTCATACTATAATTTCCACCTTTGCGAGGCTCAAACATGTCAATATGACCCAACATTCCTTTAGGTGGAAGCCATAAAACTAATGATTCTGGATTCAAGAATGCCTGATAGATGGTTTGTGGTGATGCCAGAATCACTTTTGAAGCAGAGTCTATTCTTCCATTAGTTGACCTATTTGTCATAATAAAACTCCCTTTTCTCTTTTGACGTTTCTGCCACTAAGTCTTTTTTTAAGTTTATTACGTATGAATGCTAATAGTTTCTTCCAGATTGCTAAATATACGTATTTTAACGTTCCCTTCTTCATAATACCATAATATTCAAAAAACATTTCTTAGAAAAAAAGACAATCGTTTAAATGACCGACTTATTGAACTTTCGCACCCCGTTACTTAAAGTACATTTTTTCACAATGTCTTTTATGAAAATAAAAAGTGGGTATTCAAAATATATTTTGAAATACCCACTATCTCTTCTTTTGCTTCCTACTTTACAAGTCTAAAATTGAGTTTAAGAATGATTAGTTAAATGAGAATGTAATTTTTTAAACAAAATTACATTAATGTCAAACTGGTAATAATCAGCAAGTACAAGAACTAACCCTTCAACTACATTAAGTGCATTAGAATAGGCAAGATATAA
>NZ_JAWZSR010000005.1:0-241216 GCF_033949965.1 Gracilibacillus pellucidus
TCGACTTGCATGTATTAGGCACGCCGCCAGCGTTCGTCCTGAGCCAAGATCAAACTCTCAATAAAGTTGACTTATGCTCACTTCTATAAGCTAGCATGTTTCATGTTTAAATTCATACTGGTTGTTTTGTTCAGTTTTCAAAGTTCAATTTGTATAAATGGTGGGCCTGAGTGGACTCGAACCACCGACCTCACGCTTATCAGGCGTGCGCTCTAACCAGCTGAGCTACAGGCCCATTTATTAATGGAGCGGGTGAAGGGAATCGAACCCTCGACATCAGCTTGGAAGGCTGAGGTTTTGCCGTTAAACTACACCCGCAAGTGTTTTAAATGTATCTAATTAAATTTTCTGCTGGTCGGGAAGACAGGATTTGAACCTGCGACCCCTTGGTCCCAAACCAAGTGCTCTACCAAACTGAGCCACTTCCCGGTTATGGCGCGCCCGAGAGGAGTCGAACCCCTAACCTCTTGATCCGTAGTCAAACGCTCTATCCAATTGAGCTACGGGCGCTTATTAAAGCGACATCTATTAATATATCACACAAGTTGTAACCAAGTCAATAGTTTTTTAAAAGTTTTTTTGGTGCGGTCGAGAGGACTTGAACCTCCACGGGATTATCTCCCACTAGGCCCTCAACCTAGCGCGTCTGCCATTCCGCCACGACCGCTCGCTGCATGCAATAAAATGATGAGCCATGGAGGGCTCGAACCTCCGACCCTCTGATTAAAAGTCAGATGCTCTACCAACTGAGCTAATGGCTCTTAATGCAATAATATCACGAAAGCAGTTCGCATTCTGTTTTTTGAAATCATCTGATTTCAAACGCTAGCAGAAGCATCCTTACCTACACTGTCCATCTTCTTTTATCTTTCTTGTGAAAGATTGATCAAAAGAAAAGATTAATAAAAATATTTAAATGGCTGGGCTAGCTGGATTCGAACCAGCGCATGACGGTACCAAAAACCGTTGCCTTACCGCTTGGCTATAGCCCAACGAATGGCGGTCCGGACGGGACTCGAACCCGCGACCTCCTGCGTGACAGGCAGGCATTCTAACCAACTGAACTACCGGACCTATTAAATTCTTCTTTTAAAAAAGATGACCCGTACGGGATTCGAACCCGTGTTACCGCCGTGAAAGGGCGGTGTCTTAACCGCTTGACCAACGGGCCATTAAAAAATTAATGGCGGAGAAGGAGGGATTTGAACCCTCGCGCCGCTTACACGACCTACACCCTTAGCAGGGGCGCCTCTTCAGCCACTTGAGTACTTCTCCATGGCTCCACAGGTAGGACTCGAACCTACGACCGATCGGTTAACAGCCGATTGCTCTACCGCTGAGCTACTGTGGAATAATTTGTTCAACCATATTGGCGACGTTAAATATAATATAACATCTTTTTAGAAATGTCAACAACTTTTTTGAAATAATTTTTGAAGTTGTTTTGAAAATGCGTCTCTCGAAGTGACACCAATATAATTTAACACATGTTTTATACCATAGTCAATAGTTTTATTATATTTTTTTAAGTCTTATCAAAAAGTATTGTGCCCCTGTATTCTCCGCTCAGCTTATCTGTTACAACTTGAATGATGAAATAGACAGTTTACGGATGATTACCCTGCAATAAAATTAGCGTTCCTTTGCACTTACCACAGCGATATTGTTTTAAATTCATTCTCTTTTTCCTCGGATAGATATAACCGCAATTCGTACATTGATATTTGTATCGGTACTCTTTTTGAATGGACGGTAATGGATTACAATGCCTTGGTGAATTCGTTTCTTTTAAAAGCTGCTTAAACTCCGGATCACGATGTTGATAGCCTTTCCCCTCGATATGAAGATGATAGTGACACAACTCATGCTTAATAATCCCAACAAATTCATCGTACCCTAATTCTGTATAATACTTAGGGTTTAATTCGATAACTCTTTGTGATGGTATGTAGCGCCCTCCAGTAGTCCTTAGACGGTTATTGAATCGGACTTCATCTATAAAGGGTTTCTTAAATATATTGTTTGAAATATCATGTATCAATTTCTCTAACTCTGTCTGTGTCATTATTCCCACACATTCACACCATCCTATCTTATTTCATATGATAAAACAACAGTTATTCATGAAAGGATGTTAAGAATGCCTAAATGGCTTCAAAAACAGTTAGCTGGTGCATTCCTTCATAAAAATAAGTATCAAATCCGTTTGTTAAATCAATGCTGGTTCTTTTATTGGGATAGTGAAGAAAATAAAGTGGAGTAAAAGGAGCTTTTGAATGCCCCCTTTACTCTTCTTTTTTTATCACGAACGCTCCTACTGATTGAAGTCTAACTTTATGATTGAACCATCGTAAGCGCAATTCGCCCTTTCTCTATATCCACTTGGTCCACCCATACAGTTACTACATCACCAACGGATGCAATATCCATTGGGTGTTTCACGTAGTTGTTAGACATTTTTGAAATATGAACTAATCCATCTTGTTTTACGCCGATATCAACGAACACACCAAAGTCTACTACATTGCGGACTGTTCCTTGTAATTCCATACCATTTTTTAAATCTTCCATTGATAATACATTTTTCTTCAGTAATGGCTGTGGTAAATCATCACGTGGGTCACGGTTTGGACTCACTAAAGCCTTTAATATATCCTCTAAAGTTGGTAAACCAATTTCTAAAGTCTCTGCTAAAGCTTTTTTATCTAATTGATTGATTAAGTCTTTCAAGTTCTCTGTACCTAAATCATCTACCTGACAATTCACTTCTGTTAAAACCTGTTTTGCTGCTTTATACGATTCTGGATGGATTGGTGTGCGATCTAATGGCTCTTCCCCATCTACTACTCGCAAGAATCCGATACTTTGTTCGTATGTTTTATTACCAAGCCTAGGTATATCTTTTAATTGTTTTCGGTTTGTGAATTTACCATGTTCATCACGATATTTTACAATATTGTTTGCAACTGTCTTATTTAGTCCTGAAGCATATTGTAATAAAGAGGAAGAGGCTGTATTAACATTTACTCCAACTTGGTTTACCGCTGTTTCGACTACAAAGGTTAACGATTCGGCTAATCTTTTCTGGCTAACATCGTGTTGATATTGCCCAACACCAATTGCTTTAGGCTCTATTTTTACTAATTCTGCAAGTGGATCTTGCACACGTCTGGCAATAGATACTGCACTTCGCTCTTCAACCTGCAAATCAGGAAATTCCTCTCTTGCTAGTTTAGATGCAGAGTACACACTGGCTCCAGCTTCATTCACAATAATGTAGGCAATATCTAATTGGTGCTTATCAATAACATCAGCAATAAATTGCTCTGTCTCACGCGAAGCTGTACCATTACCAATTGCAATTAATTCTACTGGATACTCGTCTAAAAAGTTGATTACTTTTTTCTCCGCTCCAGCTGTATCATGTTTTGGCGCTGTTGGATACATGACATCAATTGCTTTAACCTTCCCAGTATCATCAATAACCGATAATTTACATCCTGTTCTAAAAGCCGGGTCTACACCTAACACATATTTTCCTTTCAATGGTGGTTGTAACAATAAGCTTTTTAGGTTTTTAGAGAAAATATCAATCGCTTGTTCTTCCGCTACTTCTGATAAATTGGAACGTATTTCTCTTTCAACAGAGGGTTGTATCAAGCGCTTATAGCTATCCTCTATCACTTGCAATAAATATTCTTTTATTTCTACTGTTGCAGATGGTTGTAGAACCTGTTTGCGCAAATACTCTTTTACACTCTCTACCGGAGGCTCTACTTGTACTCTGAGCACCTCTTCTTTTTCTCCTCTATTTAGCGCTAAAATTCGGTGCGAGACAATTTTGCTTACTGCTTCACTATACTCATAATACATTTCATAAATTTTTTTCTCATCTAATTCTGGTTTTTTCGCTTTAGCAACGATCAAGCCTTTTTGATATGTTTGCTTACGAATCTGTTCGCGATATGCCGGTTCATCTGCTACCCATTCTGCTATTATATCTTGAACGCCGGCTAGCACATCCTCTACTGTATGTAAACCATGTTCTTCGGATAAATAATCAGAAGCATTCGCTAAATCAGTAGTCTGTTCTTTATATATTGTTTCCGCTAATGGCTCTAGACCTTTTTCTTTGGCAATTGTTGCTCTTGTACGACGTTTCTGTTTATAAGGACGATACAAATCTTCTACTTTTTGAAGTTGTGTGGCTTGCTCGATGTTCTTCTGCAAATCTTCCGTTAATTTCCCTTGTTCATCTATCAAGCGAATGACTTCTTTTTTTCGGTCAGAAAGTGTATTGACATAATTCCATGCATCTTGGATATCTTTAATCTGCACCTCATCAAGTGACCCTGTCATTTCTTTTCGATAACGTGCAATAAAAGGTACCGTATTTCCTTCTTCTAATAATTGAATAACACTTTTTACTGCTTTTTGATTAATCTTTGTTTTATCTGTAACAGCATTAATTAGTTGTATATATTCTTCACTATTTGCCAATGCGCTTCCTCCTTCATATAGATCCTTCTTTATTTTAACAAAATTATCAACAAAACAAAAAAGAACCCCCTATCATCTAAAGGGATTCTTCATAATACTTCATTGCTATTAAAGTCGTATCATCTTCTAATGGTTGTTGGTTCAAGTAAGCAAAAGTATCTGTTATATGTTCCACTTCTCGATGATGAAAATACGGATTAGATACTTCCCTTGCTTGCACTCCATCAGAAAACATAATAAAAATCATATCTGGCTCCAATTCGCCTGTCATTTCTTTAAATGGTTTTTCATAACTACTCAAATATCCCGCTAGTGGTATATTTCTTTTTTTAGTAGACTGTGCATTAATGGTCATCAATCCGATATTCCCAATTGACGAGTAAGTGTATTGCTTTGTCATAAAATTAATTCGCAAAATCCCTAAGACTACTCCGCGTTTTCCCATTAGCTTCTCACTACTTTTTTTCATTATTGTTTTAACAGATTCATTCCGATATTCACGAATGACATCCATAACAATTTGTGATGATTCCCTCGCTAATTCACCACTACCGAGCCCATCCGCTAACGCACAAATATATTTGCCATCAGATTCGTGATAAAAGTAACTATCCCCACAATAATAATTGCCTTTTTTAGCTTTTTGGAAAACAGATACCTTCATATGTTCTCGTCTTTGCATTAACGAATGGCCTCCATATCTTCTGCATGTAATGCTTCACGAAGTTTCTTTAGTGCTTGCCGTTGTATTCTTGATACATGCATTTGTGATATTCCTAGTATTTCTCCTGTTTCCTTCTGGCTTTTATTCTCAAAATACGTATATTGTAAGATTTGTTGCTCCCGCTCGGTTAAAATCGGCATAATCTTCTTCAATAACAGTTGTCTGTCCACGTCATCATAGCCTAACTCTTTATTGCCGACTAAATCTAAAATGGATACTTCACTACCTTCAGCATCTGCTTCAATTTTTCGATCAACAGATAAAGCATTATAGCTTTGACTCATCTCCATTGTTTCAAGCACTTCTTCTTCTGAGACTTGAATGAAATCAGCTATCTCCTTAATAGATGGTGATTGCTGATTATCTGTTAATAAAGTTTCTGTTGCCTTTTTAATTTTTGGGCCTAGCTCTTTAATTCTTCTTGGAACATGTATACTCCATGTTTTATCACGAATGAATCGTTTGATTTCTCCAATAATAGTAGGGATAGCAAATGATTCAAACGATTTCCCAACATTCGGGTCATATCTTCTAATCGCTGCCAACAGACCTAACATTCCCACTTGTTCAAGATCTTCATAAATTATTTCGTTTTTTGCATATTTACGCGCAAGTGACTTTACGAGATTTTGATACGTTAACACAATTTTCTCTTGCGTAGCTTGGTCATCTGGGTTCTCTTGAGAAATTCGAATCCATTGATAAACCTCATCATCACGATTACTGCGTGGTTGAGATTTGGTTGTCATTAACATCCACCTCATTTTCATGGAGGTATTTCGTCATTAATACAATCACACCGTAATCATTTTTTATTTCCACTTTATCCATTAATGCTTCAATTAAAAATAATCCGAAGCCACCTTCACGCAAATCTTCGATAGATTGATCACTTTCATATGGTCCTATACCTTTTTTTACTTTCTGTAAATCGAAGCTACCACCTCTATCTGCAATCATCACTTCTAAACGATCTTGATAAACACCAAAACCTATTGTTACTTCGCCACCATCTTCCTTCTTATAAGCATGTTCTGTAGCATTTGCCATTGCTTCTGATATTGCTACCTTTAAATCTTCTATATCTTCATAGCTAAAGCCCATTCGGTTCGCTATCCCTGATGTACTTAACCTAACCACACCTACATATTCAGCCTTAGCTGGCACTTTCATTTCAATAAAGTCAAAGGGTTCCATATTATTTCCCACCTCGTACACTTGAATCAATATTAATAATGCCATCTAATCCAGTAATATCGAACAATCTTCTCACACGATCTTGCAGGCAAATCAAGCGTAATTTACTATTATTTGCGTCCGAGGATTTCAACGCCCCGATAAATACACCTAAACCTGTACTATCCATGTAACTTACATCCTCCATATTGACAACCACTTCCGTTCCTTTAATCTCTATTAACGGCAACAGAGCTTCCTTTAACTTAGGTGCTGTATAGGCATCAATTTCTCCAGATAATTTCACTTCTTGCGTATTGCCGTCTTCTTTTGTCTCTACATATAAATTCAAAACAGTTACCTCCTCGTCAACCGACAAAACTCGCTCTCTTACTGGGCTTGTCTTTGCTGTTGATAAAAGATAAGGCTTGTCAATTTTAGTTTTAAGCTTACCTTTCTTTATTCCCTATTTTATTTTCTATAAACTACTTTTTTAAAAAGATAAGAGTAAAATCATCTCGTAAATGGAAATCTTGTAAACGTTCAAAATGACGATAAACAGAACATACCGCTTCTTGGGCAGGTAAATGCATATACTCTCTAATAACTTCTAACACTTCTTCTTTCTCAATAAAACGATCACCAATACGACATTCTGTTACACCATCTGTTAAAAAGATTGCTATATCGCCTTCTACCATCGTAATACCATGTTGCTCATAATCCGCCTGACAAGTAACACCTAATACAAGCCCTTGTGTTTTCATTTCGAAAAAGGTATCCTTCTCTGCACAATAATAAAATCCCGGTTCGTGACCAGCCGATGAATATTGCAACGCTCCTGTATCATCATTATATAATCCGTAGAACATTGTAATAAACATACTAGAGTCAGCAATATTTCGGCCTACTACGCGGTTTAAATGTTCTAATATAACACTAGGACTTCTCATCGTATCTGGAAAACTATCCATTGAATACTTGATCATCGACATCGCTAAAGCAGCGGGTATTCCTTTCCCAATGACATCTGCAACTGCAATCCCTAAATTATTCGATTCATCCGTAACAAAGTGATAGTAATCTCCATTCATCTGATGTGACGGAACACTGATTGCTCCAATATCAAGCCCTATTACGTTCGGCTTGGTAGTAGATAGTAAGTTTTGTTGTACATTTGCTGCAATCGAAATTTCTGATTCAAGTGCTCCTTGTTTCTCTTGTAACGACCTGAACTCCTGATATGCAAGCCCATATGAAATCATTGTTTCTAACAAAAAATTCATAGAAGCGTCAATTTCCGCTGGTAATTCCGGATATAATTCTTTTAATGCTTGGATATGGACATTAATAATTTCTTCAGGAGATATGTTGTGCTGTATAGAATACTTACTGAATTGTTCTGCTTGATATAACGACCTTTCATCTTGTGCCATAATATACTTTTGTAATAAATCTCTATAGTTACTGACATCGATTTTTTCGGTTTTCATTTCCATACCCCCTTAGCTATAATTACTATGTTTTATTACCGAACCCATTTAATAGTAGATATAGTCGTTCCTTTACCAGGATCAGAAATGATATCAAAAAAATCCATCAATCTTTTTACCCCCGGTAATCCTGCACCTAGTCCACCAGAAGTAGAATAACCGTCTTCCATTACTTTACTTAAATCTTCTATACCTGGCCCTTTGTCAGATGCTACAATTCTTAAACCTTTCTTATTCATCTCCTCTATAATTTCATACTCAACCTTTCCTTCTTCGGCATATAAATAGATATTTCTAGCTAACTCTGATATCGCAGTGGCGATTCTCGCTTGGTCAATCGTTCCAAAACCCAAATCTTTTGCTAACTTTCTGCCCATTTGCCTAGCACCAACAATATCCCATTCTTTCTTTATTCTCACACTTGAGCTTGTTATCATCTTTACTCCCCCAGTTCCTGGTGAAGTTTAATTAGCCCTTGTTCTAAATCAAGTGCTGTAGCAACATTTTGCATATGAATACCTAAATCAATTAAAGTGATTGCAACAGCAGGTTGAATACCTGTTAGAACAACTTTTGCTCCCATTAAATCTGACATTGATACAACATCGCCTAATACTTTAGCTATAAAGGAATCTATCATATCAACGGAAGTTAAATCGATGACTACACCTGTTGCTCCACTCTTATGTATGTTATGAAGTAAGTCTTCCTGAAAATCAATCGCTGTTTGATCATCGAGATCAATTTGAATAGAAACCAATAAATAATTATGTAATTTTAATATTGGGATTCTCATCGAAGCACCTCCTTATTTCAATGAATCAATCATCTTGATGATTTCATCTTTATCATCTTGCTTTAAATCAATAATTTCTCGATTAGTTAATTTCAACGCTTCATTAAATCCTTTTTTCAAAGAGCTTTTTGTCGGAAATTTGCTCAAATCAATACCTAAATTAACAATTGTCTGGGCAATTTCTGGCCGGATCCCTACTAAAATACAAGTCGCTCCTATAAGACGCACCGCTTCAGCTGCCTGTATAATATGATGGGCTACCATCGTATCTACAACTGGCACCCCAGTGATATCCATTAGGACAACCTCTGAATTGTGTTTAATCACACCTTCTAAAAGATTTTCCATAATTAATTTTGCTCGTTCTGTGTCAACTGTACCAACTAAAGGCATAACTGTAATATTATCCATTACCGGAATAAGTGGTGCTGATAATTCTTGTAATGCCATTCTTTGCAAGGATACGGTATTTTCCCAGCTTCCTGAATACCGATTAACGAGATGACTGATAAGCGGCTCTACCCAGTCCTCTACAATAATCAAAATGTTTGAAAACTCGTTTGAATCATTTTGTTTAGATTGACTTATAATAAATTCAATCGTTACACGCTTAAATTTTTGCAATCCATCCGTTATATAACTAAGTGGCCAGCCAAGACTGATTAAACGTTCTGCAAAATCATCCATCTCGACGATATCACCTTTTCGATTAATACTAGTAAAAATAACATTGATAAACTCTTGATTTGTCGTATGATACAGATCATCTGATATACTTGATGTATAATCTGTTATACGCTTTTCTGTAATTTCGTTCAACCACTTTTTGGAAATCACATCACTGTTTTCGATGACAATTTTACGTAATGTTTCAGGCATTTATTCGACCTCCACTTCTCTCTATTTCACTCTACTAATTAGTTTACATCAAAATAATAGAATTTTCGATTAATTAAAAGAACATTTTGTCCATAAATACGAACTTTTTTCCCTTACCTATAAAAAAAACACCCTTGCTTTTTAAAAAAGCAAGGGTGTTTGTAGATAAAGGATTAGAAATCAATTAGGCCTAAACTAATTTCTAATCCTTTATCAATTCGTTCCATCATATTACTATCTAGCTGCGTTATCTTATCTGTTAACCGCTGCTTATCGATCGTTCGGATCTGCTCTAACAATATAACAGAATTCCGTTCAAATCCATATTTATTTGCGTCTATTTCGACATGTGTCGGTAATTTAGCCTTTTGAATTTGGGCGGTAATCGCAGCAACAATCACAGTAGGGCTAAAGCGGTTTCCAATATCATTTTGCAAAACTAATACAGGACGTACACCGCCCTGCTCAGACCCCACAACAGGGGAGAGATCGGCGAAATATACGTCGCCTCTTTTTACAATCAAAATCTACACCCCGCTTACGACGCGCTCTAGGGTGATTTCTGCCTCCTCTTCCGCTTGAAAAGCTTCAGAAGCAATATTCAGGTTGATTTTTGCCATCTCCATATAGCCTTTTTGCATTGCTTCCTGGATATGACGTTTCTTTGTTTCACGTAAATACGTCTTTGTTGCTTGACAAATAAAATCACTTAAATTGCTATCTTCACTTTTCATCAAGCCATCCACCTCATTCAACAGGTTTTTAGGTAATCTCACGGCAACTTCTTGTAAGTCTTCAGACAAAACCACACACCTCCACCAACATTAACAAGCCTAAATTCGTAATCCATCCTAATCATATCATTCACGAAAAGGCATTGCAAAGGGATATTTGATATTTTTTCGTTTTTTTCTACAATATACATTCAGTATTACCAGAAGTTTGCAGAATTATCTTGTGTGCCAGATTTATTCTACAAATATACTCTCGGCAATCGGTAACTGAGCATGCATGCTATTTCATAATTAATAGTATCCAACTTTTCCGCCCATTCATCCATTTCTACTACTTTTTCCTGTTGTTCACCAATCAATGTGACTTTATCGCCAACTTCTGCCTGATTTGGCAAACGGATCATCAATTGATCCATGCAAATGCGCCCAACAATTTGACAGCGTTCACCATTCACTAACACTTCTGCATCTTGCATGGATCGACGTATTCCATCAGCATAACCGATTGGCACCGTACCAATCCACTCTTCCTTCTCTGTAACATATGTTGCACCATAACTAATAGGCGTTCCTTTCTCTACCTTCTTCACATGGATTAAGCGACTGTGTAAAGAAAGTGCTGGCTTTAATACTATTGGTCTTTCCCGTTTCACTACTTGTGATGGGTACAATCCATACATGCTAATACCGAAACGGACAAAATCAAACATTTTTTCAGGAAAGCGCATGCTCGCTGCACTATTACCTGTATGATACACTATCTTATGTTTTGACCAATTTCTTTCAAAAAATGCCCTTAATTTTTCAAACTGAGCGATTTGTCCTTCGAAGTGATCCATATTGTGCTCATCTGCCGTTGCAAAATGTGTGAAGATTCCTTCTAATAACACATTGCCACCGTCTAGTAACGGAAGTAATTCTGCCATTTCCTCTTCTGTACGAATACCAATTCTCCCCATTCCAGTATCCCACTTCAAGTGGACTTTGAGCGGATTAGCTAAAGAAATCTTTCTCACTTCTTCCAACCATTCTTTTTGATAACATGTCACTGTAATATCATGTTCTGCAGCAATCTTAGCATCTTCTGGTCGTATCCATCCCATTACTAATATCGGTGCTTGAATACCTGCTTTTCGTAAGTGGAGCGCCTCATCTAATATCGCAACCGCTAGTCTTGTTGCGCCTGCTTCCAAGGCTGTTTTGGCTACTTCCACGTCACCATGTCCATATGCATTTGCTTTTACCACTGCATAGATCTGTGTTTGATCGGACAATTTATTTTTTAATTGCTGTATATTATATATAATATGATTCAAATTCACTTCTACCCAAGAATCTCGATAAAAATTTTCGTTCATGACGATTCTCCTTCATTGCTGTACGATCTAATGTTTTTCATTATATACCAAAAAGCAGGAAAACGATATATAAAAAAATCAGAGAGTATATTGTTATTACTCACGTAACTAAAAAAGCAGACTTTCAAAAAAGTCTGCTTTTACAATTACCAGTAGTAGTATCACTTTATCACCGTGCAAAAGTCTGTAAAGTCCACCGCTCCTAGATTCTAATTGTTTTAAGTAAACTAATTAGGTAATCCACGGACACTAATTTCCTGATACGATTCGCTACCGATCAGTAAGAATGTAAAAATCCTACAAACAGAAGACGTACTTTATTTCATCGCTGCTTCCGTTGACATGGATCTTGCAACTTCTTTCATTTCCTCTTTCGTCAGATGCTCACTTGCAATATAGTAATTCACACCTTGATAGTGCCATTGTAAGGTATCATCACTACTTGCTCCCACTGTAAAACCTAGGTCAACTGGTTCTCCTGTAACTGTTTCTGGTGATATCGTACTTGTCGGATAAACATCAAACGTCTCTTGAATAACGGTGAAATGGCGGTCTCCTTCATACGACAACATTACTCGTTTTCCGTTCTCCGTGTCCATCTGTGTTTCTTCCACTAACTCAGCACCAAGGTTTTCCGAAGGATATAAAACCGTTAACTGACTTGGCACATCTTCTTGTCCCATCACAGGCACCCCGAAAATACTACTCGTCATATTCGTCTCCATATCAAATGTATCTTCCGGTAAATCCGGATCAACCTCAAAGTTAGTAAATTCGACTTCTACCAGATCATTTTTATCATGATCTTGCACTTTCACCATCACTGGTGCATATGTTTTCTTATCAAAATAAATCGTCTGATACGGCAAATTACTGTTACTTTCATAACTTGTTTTCGTCTCAAACACATAATGTCCTTCTGTTGTCGTAAATGTTGCATCTGGATCTTCGATTAAATCATTAATTAATGATTGATACAAATATGGCTGACTATTGTTTGCTGGCCATTCGCTTTGGAACTTGAAGCTTTTGTTTAATGCTGGCGTTAAAACAAATACCCCTTCATCATTTCGCAGAATGATTTGACTACTTTCTTCATCATTTTCATTTTTTAATAATACACGATAATAGTCTGGTGTCTGATGTGTTACTTCCACTTTATATTCTTGATCTTCTTTCCCCGTGCTTAATTTCATCACCGCTTGTGACTGATAGGCAGTCATCTTCTCTAGGTTCTCTTCCAACTTCTTCACAACATCTTCCTTCGATTTTTCTCCACAAGCTGCTAAAACAATGAGCAATAAAATCCCGATAAGGATACCCATATATTTTTTCATCGCGACACCTCTCCTTTGTCTCCTCTCAAGTGGACAAAGGGAACACGATCCCCGCCTGAGATATTGTACGAAATATTTGCGAGAACTCTTCCATCAAACAAGCTCTATCGATCAGCCTTGTTCTTTTCCTCTATATGCTACAAACCTCCCCTTTTCTTTTCCTATCACGAATTATTCCGTACACCTCTTTTGCGGTTACGATGTACATCTTGTTCCCTCCTACCCGCACTAAAATAGTATGAGACAACCTTCCTTATTATGCAGGTTCACTTTCAATTATCACTTGAGCAACAGCATATTCTTCACTATGAGAGATAGACACAAAGCATATCTCAGTAGTTAAAACGTTTGAATGTAAAATCGGTGCTCCACTATGATGGTTCGTAATTTCAATATCCCTAAAGCGTAATTTTCCAATTCCAGTTCCCCTTGCTTTGGAAAAAGCTTCTTTTGCAGCAAATCTACCCGCTATAAATTCTATTCTTCGCTTATCAGATGAAAGAGCATCTAATAACTCCTTCTCTTTCACTGTTAAAATACGATTAATTATCTTCGGCTGGCGTTCCATAATTTTTCTTATACGTCTCAGCTCAATAATGTCGACTCCAATTCCTTTTATCATATAATCAACTCCATTTACATCGTAAGTATAACGCAGTTTTTTTAATAGGTGAAACAAATGAAAGAGTGTTGCTATTACTCTCGCTTGTATATATGCTAAAATGAAAACAATCAATTTTTCAAAAGGAGAATACTATGTTTTTTCGAACAGAAAGGTTTCGTGACTTTTTACAGTTTTATCCGGTAGTTTCCGTAATTATCGCACTGCAAATTTTGATATGGCTACTCGGATTTGTCCCTAGTATCGGGAACTCGATTTACATCATGGGTGCTGGTGTTAATGGCTTAATTAGCCAAGGAGAATATTGGCGTTTAGTGACACCAATATTTCTACATGGTGGATTCACACATGTACTATTTAATTCCTTTTCACTTGTCTTATTTGCACCAGCATTAGAGCAAATGCTCGGGAAATGGAAGTTTATTAGCTTATACTTAATGTCAGGTATCGCAGCAAATATTTTAACTTATATCGTAGAACCAAATCCATATTATATTCATGTTGGTGCTTCTGGTGCCATTTATGGCTTGTTTGGTATATATATATTTATGGTCTTTTTCGAGAAAAAATTAATCGATTCACAAGATGCTCGAGTTGTTCTCATTATTACGATCATTGGTTTAATCTTGACGTTTATCAGACCAAATATTAATATCGCTGGTCATGTTTTTGGCTTTATTGCAGGATTTGCATTAGGACCGATTTTATTAAACAATGCGCAGGCCTTCTCACCATGGAAGAATAAACGTCGCGTTAAACATGATGACGAAATTGGTTTTGATCCGAATCGTTGGAACAAAAAGAGATTTCGCAGTAAACCTAATCCATATGTAAAGAAAATATTATTCGGTGTGCTAATCGCCCTTGTTATACTTGGTGTGATCTCTCGACTATTCTAGTAGCAGGAGGAAAGTAATACATGTTAGCATTAACGTTATTCACTATCGCAGCCATCATCATAGCCTTAGGTATTTCCTTTGTCTATGGACAGCTAACTAAAAGATTATCCTATCGAATCGTGCGTAATGAGTATGATCGACAAGCATTACAAAAGGAACAAAGCCGCTTCTTCATTCATATAGGAATGCTAGAAGTTATTCCCATACTATTTATTATCCTAGGATTCGCAAATTCTGCTAATGAGATGCTATCTGTCGTTAATAAAAGTATCGCCATCATTATTATTGTCATTGTACTCATTATCAGTTTCATCCAGATATTCATAACAACTAGAGAGTTGAAGAATACTGCCTCTAACCTAGAGCAGTCAGATAGAAATAGTTTATTAGCTTTACCTTTTATCGGCTATTCCCTACTGATGGCTGTACCAATCATTGCATCCATTGGCATTATCTTAATTTAGATACGTAAAGTCCGTTATTAGCGGACTTTTTATTTTGTTAGAATTGTTCTAAATGAAGTTTGAGCTTTCCTATTTCTCATCAGTTAGTCTAAATAAATACTCCCATTTCATCCTTTCTAAAAAAAAAATAGGAAAACCCACCCAACCCTCTCCAAAGTAGTTATTTTGACATGAATAATAAGCGTAACAACCACTACGGCTTGCCCACTTCGCTAATTAATGCTCTTCAATGAATGTACTCGCCGACATTCCTTTTTATTGCACAGTTGAAGAAAGCTCGAGTAGTTAATAGTCACAAACAATGTAGAACAGTTTCATAGCGGAGTTTTCCCTGTACAAGCTATTTCAAAATGGCTACTCTGCTTACAAATGCCTTGATACAGCGGATTATATACTTACCTATATTACAAAAAAATCAGCAGGAGTTTATCTCCCACTGATTCCTATCTTACATTATCTTTTATTATTATTGTTATTGTTGTTACGTTTGTTTTGGAATTTGCGGTTACGGCCACCTTGTTTTCCTTTGCGACCATATCCACGTTTATCATTTCTGAATTTTTTACTTTTATCTCTGTTGTTAGATTTCTTCACGCTTACTGGTTGAACAGAAGATAACGTAACTGGTGTTTGTCTTCTTTCTTTTGTTAACATCTTAAGTGCTGCTGCTACTACAGTTGCAGAATCATGCTCACTTAAAATCTCACTAGCTGTTTCACGGTAGTCTTGAAGATCTTGCTTCTCGATTGTTTTCAATAATTTTTGTACAGTTAATTGTTGTTGACCGCGTTTTGCCTCATCATAGCTAGGAGCAGTCATACGTTGCATCTTACTTTTTGTTACTTTTTCGATTTGATGTAAGTGCGGCATTTCTCTCGGTGTAATGAAAGAAATAGCTTCACCCATTTTACCAGCACGACCTGTACGTCCAATACGGTGTACATAGCTTTCTGGATCTTGTGGAATATCGAAGTTATAAACATGTGTTACACCAGAAATATCTAAACCACGTGCAGCTACGTCTGTCGCTACTAAAATTTCAATACGACCGAACTTGAATTTTTTCAAAACAGATGTACGTTTACCTTGTGTTAAATCACCATGAATTCCTTCAGCACGGAAACCACGAGCTTGAAGTCCTTCTGTTAGTTCATCCACACGTTTTTTCGTACGACCGAATACAATAGCTAATTCTGGCACATGGATATCAAGTAAGTTTGTTAATGTATCAAACTTTTGTTTTTCATGTACTTCAACAAAGAATTGATCGATATTTGATACGGTCATTTCTTTCGCTTTGACTTTTACTTCTGATGGTTCTTTCATTAATGTTGCAGCGATATTTCTAATTTCTTTTGGCATTGTTGCAGAAAATAGTAATGTTTGTCGCTCTTCTGGAATAGCCTTAAGAATGTCACGAATATCATCAATGAATCCCATGTTTAGCATTTCATCTGCTTCATCTAATACAGCAGTATGAACATTGTCAACACGGATTGTTCGACGACGTAAATGATCTAATAAACGTCCTGGAGTTGCTACAACGATATGTGGACCATCTTTTAATGCTTTAATTTGACGTTCCATATGCTGACCACCATAAACTGGAAGCGTGCGAACACCTTTAAATTTACCGATTTTGTGCATTTCTTCTGCTACTTGAATAGCTAATTCACGTGTTGGAGCAACAACTAGCCCTTGAATTTTACGCTCTTTTGGATTAATTTTTTCGATCATCGGAATACCAAACGCAGCTGTTTTTCCTGTACCTGTTTGTGCTTGACCGATAACATCTTTACCTTCCATACCTAATGGAATCGTTTGAGCTTGAATTGGCGTAGCTTCCTCAAAGCCCATCTTCTCTATTGATTTCATAATTGACGCTGAGATACTTAATTGATTAAATTTTGTCACTATTAATTTCTACTCCTTTATTTTCACTATATAATTCTCATTTTTATTATCATTTTTTCTTCGTTATTATTAGTGTATCCAAGTTATTCTAGCTACATAAAATATATACTAAAGGTATGATAAGCTACCTTATATGACATGTCGTTATCGTAAGAAATCTCAATTTTAACAAAGATACATACGAATAACAATGAAAAAAGCCTTCCTCCACATCTGGAAGAGGCTTAAAATGACCATTCAATGGATTATTACATCATAACACACTCTTCTTGTTTATTCTATATAATATTTTATATCGTTTCAAACAATTGCAGTTACAGCAAAAACAGTTATCATTAGTGTTTCCAAAAATAATTGTTATACTAATAAAAAAAGATTCTATTCTCTATCATTGTAGGTGATGTTGTGCAAAAAACATTCTTTCCATATATGGCGATTATTATCGGAGTTATCTCGATTTCAACTGCCGCTGTCTTAGTAAAAATGGCAAGTGACGTCCCTTCAGCTGTAACCGCAAACTATCGTTTATTATTTGCTGCTGTTTTATTATTACCTTATATCCTTTTAAGAAGAAGAGATGAACTAAAAAGGCTAGCAATAAGGGAATGGGTGCTAACGGTTTTAGCTGGTATTAGTTTAGCGATTCATTATATCGTCTGGTTTGAATCTTTCCAGTATACATCTGTAGCTAGTTCTACGGTCATTGTCACATTACAACCTATTTTTGCTTTTGTTGGAACATATTTATTTTTTAATGAGCGCTTTTCAGCTGGCACTGTTATCAGTATGCTTATTGCCATATTTGGAAGTGTTATAATCGCCTGGGGGGATTTTCAAATTGCTGGCGAAGCACTATATGGAGATTTTCTCGCTCTTATTGGTGCTGTTTTTATTACGATTTACTTTTTACTTGGACAAGGGGTTCGAGCGAAAATTTCTGTCATGAGCTACACATTTATCGCCTACAGCATAGGCGCGATTACTATTGTCATTTATAACGTAGCCACTTCCTATCCGTTAACAGGCTATAGCTCTAATGAATGGATGATTTTCCTTAGTCTAGCGATTATCCCAACTATACTAGGCTTAAATTTATTAAATTGGGCATTAAAATGGTTTAGCACCTCTGTTATTTCGATGGGGATTTTATTTGAACCAATCGGAGCTTCCATACTCGCCTTTTTCATTATCGGCGAAACGATCACTTGGGCACAATGGCTAGGCGGGACTATTGTTATCTTCGGTTTACTGCTATTCATCACGAGTACCCGAAGAAAAAGACAAATGAAGTTAACCGTGGGGCAAAAATAAAGTTCTTAGGGACCTGCTTCTCCTAAGAACTTTATTCATCCTCCTACACTCGTTTGTTCTTGAGGGCTACTTTCCTTTGTTAAAAATTGAAAAACAGCGTTAATGACTACCTCTTTATCATCCCCTAAGCAAATTAAATGCTTCGAATCATGGAAATAGATGATGTCAGCATCAACAGGGATTTCTTTATCAAGATAGTGAACCGTTTTGTACGGAACCATTCCATCTTGCATCCCTTGTGCAATAAACACAGGACAATGAATGTCTTTTAAGTATGGTTTCGTAAATTTCATACATCTTAAAAATTCACGAATTGCTTTCCACGGAACAGACCCGTACTTTTTGCGATAATGATTAAACAATACATCATCATGTAGTTTATGCCTTACCGCTTTTTGAGCAAATTGTAAGATATCTGCTCCCATTCTTGGGACACTAATATATTTCCGTGAAGTGGATAGAAGAACTAACTTCACACACGTATACTTTGCCGCTAAATAAGCGGCTATCATACCTCCCATGGAAAACCCTATTAAATATACGTCAGCATGCGCCTTGGCAATGTTTAAATAGGCTTGTTCTGCTTCTGAGATCCAATCTTTATAAGAAACATCTGATAGCTCTAAGTCTCTTCCTGCTCCCAAACCATGGCCTGGCAGCTTTGGTGTTACTACATACCAGTCTGTCTGCTCCTCAATATATGTCGCAAGTGGCTCCACTTCGTATGGGCCTCCAGTAAAACCATGAATAACAAGACATGCAGTCATCTTACTTTGACCTCCTACACATAAGGTGATAACTTATTAGGATATTACATTCGTTAACCCGCATTTAGCTCTATTGCTTCTGCTCAATTCTTAATATCATTCTGGAACAATAGAAATCCTTGCCACAACGGACAAGGATCATATACGATTATCTTTGAAAACTTTTCAAGATACTACCAACATTCTTCACTAATGGGGATACTTGCTGATAAGTGTTAGCTAATTGATTAACTGTATGAAACACTTTATCTAAATCCATTTCACCATTTTTATCTTGAAAATATTGAAGAAATGACGGATGTTGCTTGTTAACAGTGGATACTGCTTGTGGGTCAAATCCATCATATTGATTCGGTATCACCGGCTTTTGATAATATTGATATGGCGTTATCGGCATTGGCGACGTATATGTTGGTGGTTGATAAGGATACCCCTCATACGAATAAGGGATTTGATAATGGGGATAACCATCATTTCGATAATCCATACTTATCCCTCCATCTACAATTTTCTACTGTTAGCCTATGCTAAAAAAGGAAAATAGGTTCACTGATGGATAGATGCTTCTCCATGCAAGTTCAGCATGTTTTTTATCTTATTCTCCTGAAAACCGATAACACTATAATGATGATCAATTACCATTGCAGGTGTTAAGTAAATACCTTCTTCTTGCAATTGACGCAGGTTATCCTTATCAATTGTTGTGTTTTTTACATTGATTGGAATATCATAATTGGATAGATAATCAACCATCCGCTGACTTTCTAAGCAATCGTCACTAATATATACGTCTATTTGATGTCTCATTATAAGTGCCCCTCTCTAACAAATATATATCAGTTATGTTTACCCATTTCAGACACCATACAAACACCAAACAAAGATATTAATCAACTATTACAGCTAGAAATTTACATGAACCTTAAGATTTTCCACCATTTTCACAATCCCGTCAAGAACAACCTTTTTAATTTTCATTTATCAGAGAATTGGTCAGCATACATACCTAGTTTTTTCAATAACTGAATAGCTGACTCTTTTTCATCGACATCTAATCCTTCCATTATTGCTTCAATTTGTTTCCAATGTTCAGGGAAGATATTATTTAATAAGTCTTCTCCTTTTGCTGTTATGGATGCGAATGTAATTCTCTTGTCATCTGGACAAGGTGTACGCTTCACTAACTCTTTCTTCTCTAATTTATCTACTACATATGTAATACTGCCACTTGCCAATAAAATCTTATCTCCTATTTTTTGTAATGGTTGCTCCCCTAGGTGATATAAAAGCTCTAACACACCGAAGTCCGTCGTATTTAAACCATGGTTTCTAATATCTTTCGCTACTTGATCAGCAACCGAACGATATGCTTTAGAAAGTACTACGAACAGTTTCAGGGAAGGGTCTTGCTTCTTTTTTACATACTCACGCTTCTTTCGATCCATCCCTCTCATCCCCTCTCATTATCTATATATGAATGGTATTATAAGAAAATTGTGAAAACTAGTCAATTTTTAACAATATTTCTGTAATACTTCACAAAAAAAGAGACAGTACAAAACTGCCTCCTAAGCTAATTCCTCTTGTAGAAATTCTAGGACATCATCCGGTGTTTTCGTATATGCACTATGTCGATGTGCTAATTTTTCACCGTTTTGGAAAATAAGCAAGCTTGGAATACCCATTACTTCATATTTCTCTGCCAATCCCTGTACTTCATCACTGTTTATTTGATACCAATCATAATTATTATATTGTTCTAAAATATCTCCAATAAACATATCCATTCGCTTACAGTCTGGACACCAGTCTGCATAAAATTTAATAATAACTGGTTTATCAGAAGCGATCACTTCATTAAATTGTTCTACTGATTCGATAGCTTGCATCATTCATTCTCCTTTTTCTTTAAATGGTTCTACTATTTTAATCAAAGCTAGCATGATCACTAACGGAAAGCAACTATTCTGTTCAACGATATTCCACTCTTCCTAGTACATACGCAACGAAAAGTCCGATAGCAAATGTAAGAATCGATGCGATAGTTATTCCAACACTAATTGGCCATCCTGGGAAAATAACGAAGATAGAGCCAATCACCATACCAATTACAAAAGCGTAAACCGCCGTAGGAAATGCTGCTAATAAATATCGCAAAATTTTACTCATTATTAAAATACCTAGTATAACTCCAATACCAACTATGCCAATAGAGACAAAATCCAACTCGTCTACTGCATTAATAATGGTATAATAGGAACCTAAAGTCAACAGCAGAAAAGAGCCACTAATCCCCGGTAAAATCATTGCAGTACTTGCTAAGAAACCTGATCCAAGTAACCACAAATAAGTAGAAAACTCAAATTCTGTGACTATACTAGTATCCTCAGTTTGATTAATACCTATATACGCAACAAGTGCAATGCCGATAACGAGTAGCAAAATGTGTTGTACTTTAAACGTTTTTCTAGCATCGGCCTTTCGGAATAATAGCGGTAATATACCGATTACTAAACCTAAAAACGCAAAAAATGTTGGTTGCGGATAGTAATGTAACAGCCATTTAATCAACTTTGACAGCAGAAAGACTGCTGCTACAATACCGATACCTAATGGAATTAAAAATCTCAGGTGCTTTTTAAAATCTTTTGTAAACAAACCATTGATCGCTTCAATCAAGCGGTCATAGATGCCTAATGCTACTGCCAATGTTCCACCACTTACACCTGGGACAAGGTCACTTGCGCCCATAAGAAAACCACGATAAATATTACGCCATTCCATTCTCACTTCTCCTTTAATCAATAAACTGTACATCGTCTACATATTTAGTTAAATGTGCTTTTATCTCTTCTAAATGGTCGGATGCATTCGATAATTGTTCGTCCGAAACATCCTTTAACGGTATTACTTGCACGTCTGTCATTTTATCATTAATTATGTCAAAATCGACAAATGTAGGCAAAAATACTGGTGTATCCACTGTTATAGTCGTTCCATCTTTCTTTGCAGAGAATTGAAAAATTCCTCCTATTCGTTGATAAAGCTCATATTGACCCGATAAAAAATTCCCTAGCGAATAAGCGACAAGTGTTTGATTACCATCTTTACCTTCTACCCAATCAACCGGTTGTAAGACGTGTGGATGATGACCTATCACGACTTCCACACCTAAATCTGCTGCAAATTGTGCTAGATCCTGTTGTTCTTGATTCGGCAGACGTTGGTATTCATCGCCAAAATGATAACTCACAATTGTCATATCCGCTAAATTATTAGCCTTTTTCACGTCATTTTCAATAGCTTGTTTATCTATTAAATTAACTAAGTAATCTTTTCTATCAGGGACTGGCATTCCATTTGTACCATATGTATAACTTAAAAAGGCAACAGTTATTCCTTTTACGTCCAACACTCGAATCGTTTCGTTATCCTCTTCGCTTATAAAGCTACCTGTGTACGCCATACCAATCTCGTTATAATAGTTAACGGCATTCCGAATCGCTTGTTCCCCACGATCTAACGTATGATTATTTGCCATTGTCACAATATCCACACCGACATCCTGTAATGTATCCCCTATTTCAAACGGACTATTAAATTGTGGATAATTGGATAAGCCAATTGCTTCACCACCCATAATAGATTCCTGGTTAGCCAGCGTAATATCCGTGTTAATTAAGTAATCTTTTATAGAGGCAAACATCGGCTGAAAGTCATACAGCTCTCCATCCCATGCATCAAGGTAAACACGGTCATGGATCAATATATCCCCTATTGCCGCAATGGATATTTCCCTATTAAAACGTTTCACACTTGTATCTTTACTGACTCTTTCCTTATTAGCATGTTCATGCAGCACTCCTATAGATATCTCCTGACTACTACAAGCCGTTAAAACGACAAACACTAACAAGAAATATATGCTAGTTTTTTTCATAATATGAAAACTCCTTCAAGAAGGCTTTTTTCATTTTATCACAAAAAAATGAAGTAATCTCCATTTTATTTACGTCCATTATTAGTGAAGAGAAAAAAAGGAGGATGTACATGATTGAAGTAAAGAATATTAACCATACATTTTTACTAGGAAAAAAACAGAAGGAAACCGCATTACACGTATTAAAGAACATCTCTTTTTCTGTTGAGGAGGGCGATATTCTTGCCATCACAGGAAAAAGTGGCTCTGGTAAATCGACATTATTAAATATAATTGGTGGATTCATGAAACCTACTGAAGGATCTGTCATGATCAACGAGACAAATGTAACCAATTTTAATGAAGGTGAATTTGCTAATTTTCGCTTAGATAACATAGGATTTATCTTTCAAAATTTTCAGCTGATCCCAAGCATGACTGCTTTTGAAAATGTTGAACTACCATTAGTGTTCAAAGGAATACCGGAAAAAGAGAGAAAAGAATGGACCACACAAACATTAGCAAAAGTTGGTCTTAGTGATTATCATCACCATTATCCTAGTGAATTATCCGGGGGACAACAACAACGTGTTAGCATTGCCCGAACACTCGTCATTAAACCACCAATTATTCTTGCTGATGAACCAACAGGTAGTTTAGATAGTGAAACAGAGCAAGAAATCTTACAATTGCTCCGCTCCTTAAATAAAGAAATGAATATTACCTTTTTAATTATTACGCATGACGAAGAAGTTGCCCGAATTGCTTCAAAAAAGATTCATATGCTTGATGGCGTCGTGGTAAAGGAGGAAATTAACTCATGAAATTTAAAGATCAATGGCGATTTGTTCGCAGTAATATGAAACGAAGTAAGTCTAGAGTTTTTATGACTGTATTAGCTACAGCGATGGGCGTAACTTTTTTAATTGTACTTGCCTCTGTCGGATTCGGCTTACAAAAAACATTTGTTAATGATATTATTCACGATCGTGCCGTTACACAAATCCAAATACACGGAATTGACACAAATGATGATTATGCACTCATTACAGATAAGGAAATAGAAGAATTAGAACAGATAGATAAAGTAAAGGCTGTTACAAGACAACGGAATCTAGCTCAAATCCCAGCCTATCATTTAGATAACTACGAGACTTTTGCCGAAACAGTAGTAACTGATTTTCCATCAGAATTCGAAGCAGGAATGGAATTGACAGAAGGAGCATTGCCAGACTCACCTTATGAAGTTGTTGTCGGTTCAGATTTCGCTGGAACACTTTATCAAGCGGATGTTGCGGAGGATGAAGACCTCTATAACGAGGAGGGGGTACTAAAAGACAAATATGCATATGCTGACTCATTAGTTGGAGAGAAAATTGATATGACTGTGGAGAAAGGGGAGGGAGATGAGATCGAAGAACATACCATTGAATTAACCATTACCGGTGTTGTCCAACCACCAGCAAGAGAATGGATACAAGATCAATATATGTACATATCTGACGATTTATTACGTGATATAGAAACATTTACCGGAACACCTAGAGGTGCTAATATAGATCCAGATTATCCTAAATCAACAGAAGAGTTAACTGGTTATAACAATGTTAATGTATTTGCCCATTCATTAGAAGATGTACAGGAGATATCAGAACAATTATCTGAAAAAAATTACCTCTCCTATTCTGCAGCAAATGAGTTAAAAGAAATAAATGTCATTTTTACAGTAGCTAAAGCAGGACTTATCTTCATTGGGACAATAGCCATTATTATTGCATCCATCGGTATCTATAACACTATGACAATGGCTGTAACAGAACGAACTCCAGATATCGGTATTATGAAAGCACTCGGAGCACATCCAAAGAAAATTAAACAAATATTCTTATTAGAGAGTAGCTATATCGGTTTATTAGGAGCTGTAATAGGTACGATAGTCGCGTATATTCTAAGCATTTTACTAAATCTTGGTATACCATTTATCATTGAGTCGGTATTTAACAATGAATTACCCGAAGGATTTCAATTTTCAAGCATACCTTTCTCATTAATTGCTATTTCTACCGTCATTTGTTTGATTGTTACCATTATTTCTGGACTAAAGCCTGCCAAGCGTGCTACACAAGTAGATGTTTTAAAAGCAATGAGAAGAGAGATCTAGAGAACTATTTTATCTCTAGCTCATACTTTTCCCTCAAACTTGCTGGCGCCATTCGGATTAACTGTTGTAAAACGAGAGCCGCAATCATCACGTCATCAAATAGACCTATAACAAGCAAATAATCCGGAATTAAATCAAACGGAAAAAGAAGATAACCAAGAATAAGAGCTAGCGCAATTATTTTGGTACTTCGCTTTACTTGATTAGACAAAAAATATTCTTTTAAAAAAGGAATCGATTTACGAAAGGTAAATAGAAATCTTATTCTTCTAAAAAAGCGCATGATGGTTCCTTCCCTTCATATAGAAAACCCGTTTTGGTAAGCCTTCGCTCACCAAAACGGGTTATGTTTTTACTTATTATTTTTTCTTCGCTGCTTTTTCACGTTCGTTTTTGTTAAGGATTTTCTTACGTAAACGAACAGAATCTGGTGTTACTTCACAATACTCATCATCATTCAAGTACTGAATTGCTTCTTCTAATGACATGTCACGTGTTTTACGAATCGTTGCTGTTTGATCCTTTGTTGCAGAACGAACATTTGTTAAATGTTTTTCTTTCGTAATATTAACAGTAAGGTCATTTTCACGGTTATGTTCACCAACAATCATCCCAGCATATACATCCGTACCTGGTTCAACAAAGATAACACCACGGTCTTCTAGGTTCATGATTCCGTAAGTAGAAGCTTTACCATTTTCTAAAGCTACTAACACACCTTCACGACGCCCACCAACTTGACCTTTGACAAGTGGAGCATACTCTTCAAATGTATGATTGATAATACCGTAACCACGAGTTTGTGTCATGAATTCTGTTGCATAACCAATTAAACCACGTGAAGGCACTTTGAATTCCATACGAACTTGGCCTGTACCATGGTTGACCATATCAAGCATTTCACCTTTACGTGCACCTAATGATTCCATTACAGGTCCTGTATAGTCTTCTGGCACATCAATTTGTACACGTTCGATTGGTTCACACTTAACACCATCAACTTCTTTCACGATAACTTCTGGTTTAGAAAGCTGTAACTCATATCCTTCACGACGCATATTCTCTACTAAAATAGACAAGTGTAATTCCCCACGACCTGATACTGTCCAAACATCTGGAGAATCTGTCGGATCTACACGTAAACTTACGTCTGTCTCTAGTTGTGATAATAAGCGTTCTTCGATTTGACGAGAAGTAATATATTTACCTTCTCTTCCGGCGAATGGACTGTTATTTACAACAAACGTCATTTGTAACGTTGGTTCATCAATACGTAAAATTGGTAATGCTTCTTGGTGTTCTGTTGGACAAACCGTTTCTCCAACATTAATATCTTCCATACCAGAAAGCGCAATAATGTCACCGGCTTTCGCTTCTTCAATTTCAATACGTTTTAATCCGATGAAACCAAATAATTTCGTCACTCGGAAGTTTTTCACAGAACCATCTGTTTTCATTAATGATACTTGCTGTCCAACTTTGATCGAGCCGCGGTATACACGTCCAACCCCAATACGTCCTAAGTAATCATTGTAATCAAGCATGGTTACTTGGAATTGTAATGGTTCTTCGGCATTGTTGATAGGAGCCGGAATTTTTTCTAAGATTGTTTCAAAAATTGGTTCCATTGTTTCTTGTTGCTCTTCATCAGGATAGCTAGATGTTCCGTTTAATGCAGAAGCATATACAACTGGGAACTCTAATTGATCGTCATCCGCACCAAGCTCGATGAATAAGTCTAATACTTCATCTACTACTTCATCTGGGCGAGCATTTGGTCTATCAATTTTATTTAATACAACAACAGGCTGTAATTTTTGCTCTAGTGCTTTTTTCAATACGAAACGAGTTTGTGGCATACATCCTTCGTAAGCATCTACTACAAGCAATACTCCATCTACCATTTTCATGATACGCTCTACTTCACCACCGAAGTCTGCGTGTCCTGGTGTATCTAATATATTAATTCGTGTATCTTGATAATTGATCGCTGTGTTTTTCGCTAAAATAGTAATTCCACGCTCTTTTTCAATGTCGTTGGAATCCATTGCACGTTCTTCTATTTGCTCATTATCACGAAAAGTCCCTGAATAACGAAGTAACTGGTCAACTAAAGTTGTTTTACCGTGGTCAACGTGGGCAATAATCGCAATATTGCGAAGCTCTTCTCTTAATTGCGTCATATTATTCTCTCCTCTTAAGAAATGCGTTCATCATATTATAACTTATCCAGTATACCACAATCGTTTAGAATTGTTAGTATTAAGCATTAATTTTTTTAAATTCGGTAAAGATCATCGTGAATCTTGCTCCACCTTCTGTCGTATTACTTGCTTTTATTACTCCACCAGATCGCTCGACAATAGCTCGTGCGATCGCTAGCCCTAATCCTGTCTCTCCGCTTTCACCTTTTACAAATCGATGGAACAACTTCTTCATTAACTCCTCATCAATTCCCGAGCCGTTATCCGTTATTTCTATATGAAATTGTTTTGCTTTAACAAATGCAGCTATCTCTATTTCCGTGTTGGCATGTCGAATAGCATTAGAAACAATATTCATCACTGCTTGTAACATTTTCTCTCCATCAAAAGAAATTTCTATTTCATCGACAGGATGCTCGAGCACTTCTATATTTTTCTCATTAGCAATCGGGATCGCTCTTTCCACCACTTGTTTCATAAACACTTTACTATTTACTTTCTCCACTTTATAAATGTCTGTTTCACTATCTAGTTTTGCCAATAAAATAATTTCATTGATAATTTTTTTCAGACGTTTAATCTCAGCAATCATTACTTCGAAGCCTCGGTCTGCGTCGTCCCCTTCAAACACACCATCACGAATACCCTCAGCATAACCTTGAATTGCCATTAAAGGGGTTTTCAGCTCATGACTAGCATTTTGGAAAAATTGCTGTTGTGATTGAATATAACTGTTTAATTCATTTGCCATCTCCACAACACTTTGCTCCACTTGCTTAATCTCACCAGCTGCTTTTACCTCTTCCATTTCATCGAATTTTCGCTTCTCAATTTTCTTCAATTGATGTCGTAATTTCGTCAATGGTGTAACGAGCGTCGCTGTTAAATAGTGACTGATTAAAATGGTAACCAGAATACCGATAACAAAAATTAAAAACAATCGATTAACTAAGTTTTTTTGTACCTCTTGCAGATTATCTAATGGTGTTAATAAAACTAAGTGCTGTGTTGAATGCGGTGAAACGATTGGAATAATCGATACAACATAGCGGTCGCCATCTCCTTGCCATACAGGCTGAATGCGACTATTCAAGTTATATTCCTGTGTCCAGTCGTCAATCATATCGACATCCGATAAAGAGGAAAGAACAATTCTGTCATCATTTTCATCATAAACAAATACTTGCAAATTATACTGTTCAAGTAACTGAAAAAAACGTTGAACACTTCTCGTATCATTTAGTCCTTCTGTTAAAATAAAATCAACAATCAATCCTCCTTTATCCTCTAGCTGTCGTTGTTCATTTTGGATGAGCATTTGCAGAAGTTGAGAATAAATTAAAATACCTGTTATGGTCATAATGATAACTAAAAGCGTTGTAAAAGCAATTGTAATCTGATGCTGAAGTTTCATCGCTGCGCCTCATCATACTCAAGGCGATAGCCATAACCCCAAACCGTTTCAATTGGTAAGCCATCTAGCTTTTTACGTAATCGTTTCACTAAATCATCTACTGCTCGATCACTTCCAAAATAATCATTCCCCCAGACAAGGGTTAATAATTCTTCTCTAGAAAAAGCTCTATTCGGTTGTGCTGCAAAAATTTCTAACATTTCAAATTCTTTTGACGTCACATCTATTTCTTTTTGTTGCCAATGAACCGTCCGAGCTGCTTTATCAATTTCTAAATCCCCAAGCGTAAGAATAGATTCATCATTAACAGGCTTAACCGGCTGTGTTTCTGCACGTTTGAACAAACGCTTCACCCTTGCGACTAATTCTCTTGGACTAAATGGCTTCGTTAAGTAATCATCACTACCAAGCTCCAGCCCGAGAATCTTATCAACTTCTTCATCTTTAGCTGATATGATAATAATCGGCACTTCACTTACTTGCCGTATTTTTTTACATAATTCATAGCCATCCATCCCTGGAAGCATAATATCTAAAATCCACATATCGGGCTGTCCCTGTTCAGCAAGACTCCATGCATCCTCTGCATTCTCACGCATCGTTACTTGAAACCCTTCCTTTACTAAATAGGCTTTCACAATATCTCGAATATTTGGATCATCTTCTACGATATATACATGTTGGTTCAAAGTCTGTCACCTCTCCCATTCTACCCAGTTACCTTGCTCTTATTTTCGCACATTTACGCCAAAAAATTAAGCATCGACCAAATAATTCTGTCTTTTACACACAAATTATACAATTATCCCATCAATGTACCGTAAATGCGCGGTATGATAATAGTACAGAAACAAATTAACCTATTTCTTTTAGGAAAGGATGATTATAGATGAGTGAAGAATTCAATCAACAACCAACCGAACAACAAGAAGAAACCCAAACAGTAGTTGAACAACCGAAGGCCAAAAAAAGTAAAAGTACTCTTTCTTATTTAGTTAGTGGTGTCGCAGGTGGGGTTATTGCTGCATTATTTACTAGTGGTATTTTTATTAACACCATTAATAATGACGATGCAGCATCTGCAGATAATGATGAAACGGCAACACAAGCAACGACAAGTGAATCAGTCCCAACAGCAAATGTAGCTAACCAATCTACGAACTCAATTGGCAGTGCTGTTCAAAAAGTATCTGATGCAGTCGTTGGGGTTTCTAATATTCAACAAGTGGATCTTTGGGAAGAAGCACAGCCTGCCGGTACAGGTTCAGGTGTTATTTATAAAAAAGATGGCGAATATGCATATGTCGTAACAAATAATCACGTAGTAGAAGGTGCTCAACAAGTTAAAATTGTCCTCACAGATGGTGAAAATGTAAATGCAACGGTCATGGGAACAGATTCATTATCTGATTTAGCGGTATTACGAATTCCAAGTGATAAAGTGACAACAGTTGCTGAATTAGGCTCTTCTGATAACTTAAGTGTTGGAGATACAGCTATCGCCATCGGTAACCCACTAGGGGAAGAGTTTGCAGGATCTGTTACACAAGGAATTATCAGTGGTTTAAATCGCGGTGTCGATGTCGATTTAACAAATAACAATCAAGCAGACTGGACGGTCAATGTCATTCAAACAGATGCCGCAATTAACCCTGGTAACAGTGGTGGTGCATTAATCAATGGTACTGGAGAAGTAATTGGTATTAATTCTATGAAAATTGCTCAATCTTCTGTTGAAGGCATTGGATTCGCCATCCCTGTTGATGACGCCAAACCAATCATCGAACAGTTAGAAACTGGCAATGATGTAGCACGTCCATTCATCGGTATCAGTGCTTTAGATTTAGCTAGTGTTCCACAACGTCATGTACAAGACACATTGCATTTAGATGACAATGTCGATCACGGTATTGTTATCGCACAAGTTGAACCAAGCTCTGCTGCAGACAAGGCTGGCTTACAACAATATGATGTCGTAACAAAAATCGATGATCAAGATATTCACTCTATGCTAGACCTTAGAAAATATTTATATAGTGAAACAAATGTTGGTCAAGAAGTAAACGTCACATTCTTTAGAGACGGCAACCTTCAAACTGCAAAATTAGTACTTGATGAACAATCAAATATTCAATAAGAGTAAACTCCCCTTACTCAGGGGAGTTTTTGACTCCCGCTGATTGTTAGCGAAACTTATCAGGGCGTTAGCGTCCGTTTATCCCCCATCTTCGCTTCTTTGTTTTAACTCGAATCTTGAAGTGGGGGTATTACGGACGTTTACACCGTGGTAAAGTAAAAGAAAAAGGAGATGAGATTGATGACAACTTCTATTGGCTTTATCGGAACTGGTGTAATGGGAAAAAGTATGGCACGTCATTTGATGGAGGCGGGTCATGAGCTTCATATTTTTACAAGAACCAAAAATAAAGCAGCAGAACTTCTTGATGCTGGCGCAGTTTGGCAAGAATCGATTGCTTCTCTTGCTCAAAATGTGGATATCGTCATTTCCATTGTGGGCTATCCATCTGATGTGGAAGACATTTACCTAGGCGAAAATGGCATTATTGCCAACGCTAAGCAAGGTACGTATCTCATTGATATGACCACTTCTGATCCAATTCTTGCTGAAACCATTTTTCACGCTGCTAAGAAAAGAAGGTTACATAGTCTTGATGCACCTGTATCCGGCGGTGACATCGGCGCTCAGAATGGCACCCTAACGATTATGGTCGGCGGTCAAAACGAGGACTTTCTCCAAGTAGAGCCCATTTTAGCGCTAATGGGAGAAAATATTGTATTACAAGGACCGGCAGGAGCTGGACAACATACAAAGATGGCCAACCAAATTACGATCGCCTCTAATATGATCGGGGTATCCGAAGCTATTATTTATGCCAAAAAAGCCGGGCTAGATCCCGTACGCGTTTTAAAAAGTATTTCTGCAGGTGCTGCTGGTAGCTGGTCACTTTCTAACTTAGCTCCTCGTATGATTAAAGGTGATAGCGATCCGGGCTTTTATATTAAACATTTTATTAAAGATATGAAAATTGCCTTATCCAATGCAAAAAATTTGGGCATTCAAACTCCTGGACTTGCCTTATCATTAGAGTTATATGAAGTATTAGCTGAAAAAGGGTTAGAAGACCGTGGTACACAGGCATTGATTAAGTGGTTTGAAGGCGAGCTATCCTAGTAATCATACCCATACAATTCACCTATTGATGTTGTGAACATAACTAAAACATGATAAAATGTTTTCTTGCAAGATAATAAAAGTATAAACCAACCTAAAAACATTTATATCTTGCAAATATGAATTGATAGGTGGTAATAATAATGGAAACACAAGAAAAGTATCAAGTACTATTGTATTATAAGTTCGTAACAATTGATGAACCAGAAACATATGCACAAGAACATTTAAATTTCTGTAAAGAACTCGGACTAAAAGGACGTATTCTTGTTGCAGAAGAAGGTATTAACGGTACTGTTTCTGGCACCGTAGAACAAACAAATCAATATATGGAGGCCATGCATAACGACCCAAGGTTTAGTGACATGGTATTCAAAATAGATGAAGCAGATGGACATGCATTTAAGAAAATGCACTGCCGTCATCGTCCTGAATTAGTAACACTTCGTTTAGGTGAAGAAGATGTGGATCCTCGTGAGAAAAATGCAGACTTCTTAAACCCACAAGAATTTTATGAAGCAATGCAGGATGAAAACACCGTTATTTTAGATACTCGTAATGATTATGAATATGAATTAGGTCATTTCCGTGGTGCAATCAACCCTGATATCGATAATTTCCGCGATCTTCCTGAATGGATTGAAAACAATCGCGATCAATTAGAAGGTAAAAAAGTATTAATGTATTGTACAGGTGGAATTCGCTGTGAAAAATTCGGTGGTTGGATGAAGGAAAAAGGCTTTGACGACGTCGGCCAACTTCATGGTGGAATTGTCACTTACGGACAAGACCCAGAAGTACAAGGTGAACTATGGGACGGTCAACTATACGTATTCGATGAACGTATTTCTGTACCAGTAAATCGCAAAGAACATGTTGTAGTCGGTCGTGACTATTTCGATGGTGAGCCGTGTGAACGCTATGCAAATTGTGCAAACCCTGAGTGTAATAAACAAATTCTTTGTTCAGAAGAAAATGAACACAAATATATGCGTGGATGTACACACGAATGCCGTGTTCACCCTCGCAACCTATATGTAAAAGAACATGACCTATCAGAAGAAGAAATTCATGCAAGATTAGCTAGAATTGCTGAAGCAGACGGGGTTGTTCAATAAAAACAAAAAGAACACGAGATTAATCTCGTGTTCTTTTTGTTTCCTCGTATTTTTATGTTATCCTTTTTATGAGGAGGCGATTTCATTGTCATTATTCGATATTTCAATTGAAACTGTTCAAGGTACAGATACAACTGTACAGGAATACAAAACCAAAGCAATGATCATTGTCAATACTGCTAGTAAATGTGGATTCACTCCACAGTTTGATGGCCTGCAGCACTTATATGAAAAATATAAAGATGACGGCTTGCAAATTTTAGGATTCCCTAGTAATCAGTTCATGAACCAAGAACCTGGTTCAAGTACTGACGCAGAAGAATATTGTCGCCTAAACTATGGCGTTACTTTCCCGATGTTTGCTAAAACAGATGTACGTGGCAAAACGGCCCACCCTTTATTTCAACATCTAACCAAAGAAGCACCTGGTATTATTTCCGATCAAATTAAATGGAACTTCACCAAATTTTTAATTGATGCAGACGGAAATGTTGTGAAGCGCTATGCTCCAAAAACACAACCAGAAGAAATGGAAAAAGATATCATAGAACTTCTACAGAAATAAAAAACATGGTCCGAATAATGTCGGTCCATGTTTTTTATTTGTTTATTCCATTTCTTTCAACAGATTTGCCATCTCAATCGCTGAAATAGCTGCCTCTGCCCCTTTGTTCCCTGCCTTTGTTCCAGCTCGTTCAATTGCTTGCTCAATCGTATCTGTTGTTAAAACACCGAAAATAACAGGAATGTCCGCATCCATTGACACACTTGCAACACCTTTTGATACTTCATTGCTGACATAATCAAAGTGTGGCGTAGAACCACGGATAACCGTTCCTAATGTAACAACTGCATCATATTTGCCTGATGCCGCCATTTTTTTCGCAACTAAAGGAATTTCAAATGCACCAGGTACCCAAGCGACTTCAATGTTATTCTCACTTACACCGTGACGACGAAAAGCATCTTCTGCACCACTTAATAATTTGCCTGTAATAAATTCATTGAATCGACCTACTACGATTCCTACTTTCAAGTCAGTTCCTACTAAATTTCCTTCAAATACTTTACCCATTGTATACTCCTCCTATTTATCCTTCACATGTAATAAATGATCTAATTTTTCTACTTTTGTTCGTAAATAATGTTCGTTATTTTTATTTGCTGGAATTTCGATCGCTTTTCTTCCTACTAGTTCCAATCCATATTCCTCCATGCTTGAAAGCTTACGCGGGTTATTTGTAAGTAAATGTAGTTTACCAACACCTAAATCACGCAAAATTTGCACACTGATGGCATAGTCTCGTAAATCATCCGGAAAACCTAGTTGATGATTTGCTTCTACGGTGTCATAGCCTTCCTCTTGTAGTTTATAGGCCTTCATTTTATTCACTAAGCCAATTCCACGACCTTCTTGTCGCATGTAGACAAGAACTCCTCGCCCTGCCTTTTGGATTTCTGCTAAAGCTTTTTCCAGCTGTGGACCACAATCACAACGCTGTGAACCTAGTACATCGCCCGTTAAACATTCAGAATGAACGCGAACCAATGTAGGCTCATTTGGATCTAATTCCCCTTTATATAATGCGATATGCTCTTGCCCTGTATATTTTTCGGTATAGGCTACCAATTTAAACTCACCATATGCTGTTGGTAAATCAATTTCTGTTTCTTTAACAATTAATTGGTCATAACGTTTACGATAGTTAACCAATTGCCCTATTGTGATCAATGGTAAGTCATGTTTTTCCGCGATTTTTTCTAAATCAGGTCGGCGTGCCATCGTACCATCTTGCTTCATAATCTCACAAATAGTCGCAACTGGCTTGGAATCAGCTAATCTTGCTAAATCAATCGCTGCTTCAGTGTGCCCTGTTCGTTCCAACACACCAGCTTCTTTAGCGATCAATGGAAATACATGTCCTGGACGATTAAATTCTTGTGCTGTTGTGTTGTCATCGACTAACTTTTGAATGGTTAAAGATCGTTCCTGAGCACTGATTCCTGTATGTGTTGTATGATAATCAATACTTACCGTAAAATTAGTGCCATAATCATCTGTATTACGGCTAACCATTTCTCCTAGCTGATAACGATCAGCATAGCTTTTTGTCATCGGGGCACAAATTAAACCTCGGCCTTCTTTCGCCATAAAGTTAATTACTTCTGGTGTTGTATGCTCTGCTAGGGCAATAAAATCACCTTCATTTTCACGATTTTCATCATCTACTACGATAACTACTTTTCCTTCTTTTAATGCCTCAATAGCTACTTCTACAGATTGTTTCATCACGATCCCCCTAAAAACCGTACTGTTTCAATTTTTCTTCTGTTATACCTGTTGTTTGATTTCTTGTCTCAAGAAGACGTTCCATATATTTCGCTAACATATCGAATTCAACATTGACAATATCCCCTTGATGTTTAGTTCCAAGAACAGTTGCTGCTTGTGTTTCTGGTATGAGCGAAATGGTGAACCCTTTATCATCGACACCAAAAACCGTTAGCGACGTACCATCAACAGCAACGGAACCTTTCATTGTCAAATAACGTGTATCCTTTGTCGCAATATAATAATATTTCGCATTATCCTCTTGCCACGTACGTTCAATTGTTCCTACTGCATCAACATGACCAGAAACAAAATGACCACCAAATCTACCATTTGCACTCATTGCACGCTCTAAATTCACAGTCGATTGAGCGGACAATGATGCTAATGAAGAGCCTCGAAATGTTTCAGGAATCACATCAACTGTAAACCAATCATTAGCAAAATGAGTGACTGTTAAACAAACTCCATTGACAGAAATACTATCACCAACAGTAACATCGTCTGTTACCTTTCTCCCTTGAATTTTTAGTTGCAATGCTTGATTGGTTTGTGTAATAGAGATGATCTTACCTTTTTCTTCTACAATTCCGGTAAACATGAAGATTCCTCCTTTCGTTTGGCAATGATTTTTATATCGGGGCCCATTTGTTCGATATGTTGGAATACTAGTTGCTCTGCTTCTGCCATTTTGATCGGTGAAGTACCACCAATGACGGCCCTAGCATCATCACCACCTAATAATTTTGGCGCTATATACCAGTGACATTCATCAAATAATCCAGCTTGTACGAAGGATTGATGCACACTTGCACCACCTTCCACATAAAGGGACTCGATTTTCTCTTCTGCTAAAATTTCCATTAAATCCGCTATGTCGACTTTAGTAGTCTGTAACTGAATCACTTTTACATGCGGATATTTGTTTAGGAAACGATTCTTGTCTGCTTGCTTACCACATACGATCCAAGTCGGTGAATCTGGTTTAAAAATGTGGAAATCACCGTCCAGTGATAAATGTGTATCTAAAATAATGCGAATCGGACTTTTTCCACCTTGGGGCAGGCGAGTAGTCAAACTAGGATTATCCTGTTCAACTGTTTGTCGTCCTACTAAAATAGCATCATATTGATGTCGTTGTTTATGGACATCTTCTCTAGCTAATTGAGATGTAATCCATTTACTATCACCTGTAGCTGTTGCTGTTTTGCCATCTAATGTTGTCGCAGCTTTTAACGTAATAAATGGTCGCTTCTCATTCATATAGTGGAAAAAGTGCTGATTGATTTGCAATGCGCGTTCTTCTCTAATACCAATTTCCACTTCAATCCCTGCTTGTTTTAAAATAGCTACACCATTTCCAGTTACTTTTGGATTCGGATCAAGGCAGGCAATATACACTTTTTTCACCTGACTCTGCACAAGAAGCTCTGCACATGGTGGTGTTTTACCGTAATGGGAACAAGGCTCAAGCGTAACGTACACATCCGCCCCCTTTGCCCTTTCTCCCGCTTGGTTGATTGCATGTACTTCGGCATGTGGTCCACCCGCTTTTAAATGTGTGCCAACACCGAGAAGTTCTCCATCCTTGACGACAACAGCTCCAACAGATGGGTTCGGACTTGTTTGTCCGATTGTTGCTTCCGCTAAATTTAACGCGAGATCCATCCATTCCTCATGTGTTTTCACTTGATCATTCCTTTTTCATATAAAGTGAGACTTCAATCAGTGGGAGTTTTTTACTCCCACTGATTGTTAGCGAAACTTATCAGGGAGTTAGCGTCCGTTTATCCCCCCATCTTCATTTCCTCGTTTTTACTCAAACCTTGAAGTGGAGGTTTTACGGATGTTTACACCGTGATAAAATAAAAAACCCTAGGCATAAATAACCTAGGGGTTGTGTGTATTCATAGTAAAAAAACTTGGATTTGTAGCAATAAAGCTATTAGAAAGAAGCCTTTTTGCCAATACAAAAAGATCTACTTTTCCCTATAGAAAAGTCACTACATCACCAATTCCTTTTCCCATCCAGACTATCACTGTCGGCTTTGGAATCTCACCAAATCCACCTTCACATTTACATGCTCCAGGTCACGGACTGAAAAAGTTAAAAACTTTTATCACCGTCGGTCGGGAATTTCACCCTGCCCCAAAGGAATATTTATCGCAATATTTTATTACGGATAGTATATAGAATTTTTCCTTCATTTGCAATGAATCTGTTTTGTTAGAGTATGGTAAAATGTGTTACTATTTTTTTAGAAGGGAGGTTATGGTAATGAAGATTCGTATCCGAAGATCGACTACTAATCAATCATTAGATGGTGTATGTGGCGGTATTGCCGAGCATTTTGGAATCTCGCCTTTTTTAGTTCGATTGGCTTTTATCTTTCTTATACCTGCTGGGCTTTTTGTTTATATTATTCTCGCTAATGTAATGGATGCACCTGTTCAATCTTTGTAGAAAGGAAATAATAATGATTAAAAAAATCGGACAAAAACCTTATGGATTATCTATTTTTGAAGCATTGCAAGCACGAGTAAACTTTACCCAACAAGAAACAAATTATTTTCATCAATTACAAGTAGGCTATGATGGTGAGAAAAGATGGGAGCAGTTGCTTGAAAAAGAATTGCCAGACCACTTTATTATCCTCAGTGACATTCGACTTGAGCTAGGCACTACCACATTCCAAATCGATTCCATTCTTCTTACCGGCGACACGCTATACCTTTTTGATGTGAAAAATTAAACGGAGATTACAAATATGGTGAAAAAAGTTGGAGTAAGCTACCCTACAAGAAACAAGCAATCCTCTTTTACAATTAATTAAAAATGAAACATTAATGCGAAAGTTTTTGCAGCAAAAAGATATCCCCACTCAATGGATGTGCTTATCCATCCGGCATTTACCCTCTATGAAGCACCGATCAGTAAGCATTTCGTTTTCTCCACTCAGCTAAAAAGATTTTTTCCGCTCCTTGAATACAGTACAACATCGTTTAGCCCATCACTTCATTCAACACGATATTGGTGACTATCCTCATATCAAAAAAGGAGTTCGTTGTTGTAACTGTCAGCATCTATCAGTTGAAATCAATGCTAGAAAAAGTGCGTGTAAAAAATGTGGAGAAAACGAACAAATATCGGAGAGCATTTTACGAAATATTCAAGAATTACAACTACTATTTCCTCATGAAAAACTGACAACTAATCTTGTCTATGATTGGTGTATTGAGGAATATTCTAAAAAAATAATTCGTGGATGTTTAGAGAAACATTTTCAAAAAACAGGAGTTCGACAATGGACTTATTATAAGTAAAACAAAAACAGCGCCCTACCATATCATAAGGTGCTGTTTTTTTATGATGGATGAGTAACTGTGGTTTCTTTCCTTCGCTTTTTCGGGCTTTCATCTCGCTTATGAGTGACCGAATTTTCTGCCCTACCTCTTTTTCAGGCGTTCATTCACTCACCGTTACTCGCTCGCTTCTCAATCTTCTCCTAAAATTCTAACTTCTCGCTCTAACTCAACATCAAATTTTGCTTTTACTTCGCGTTGCACCATTTCGATGACGGAAATATACTCTGTAGCGGTCGCATTATTTTTGTTCACGATAAATCCTGCATGTTTAGTGGAAACCTCTGCTCCACCTACTCCCTTGCCTTGCAAATGGCTATCTTGAATTAATTTTCCTGCAAAATAACCTGGTGGTCGTTTGAATACACTACCACATGATGGATATTCTAACGGTTGTTTAGATTCACGCATATACGTTAAATCATCCATCACTGCTTTTATTTCATCATAGTCTCCTTCTGTTAAATGGAAGGTTGCTTCTAAAACAATATATCCTTTTGCGGCGATATTACTTGTTCGGTAATCAAGGTCAAATGCTTCTGCTGGCATACGATGTACCTCTCCACCCGCATCGACTACTAGCGCGCTTTCTAAGCAATCTTTTACCTCACCGCCATAAGCACCAGCATTCATATACAATGCTCCACCTACTGATCCTGGAATTCCGCAAGCAAATTCCAAACCTGATAAGCGTTCCTCTAAAGCGAAACGGGAAGTATCAATGATACGAGCGCCACTTTCTGCAACAACCTTCTCTCCATCTCTACGAATGCCTTTGAATTTTTTCAGACTTAACACTATTCCACGAATACCGCCATCTCTAATAATGACATTAGAGCCATTTCCTAATAAGGTAAAAGGAATAGCCGACTTATTGGCAAAACGGATGATTTCTTGTACTTCTTCCACCGTTGATGGCGTGACGAAAAAATCTGCTCTGCCTCCTAATTGTGTATACGTATGTTTTTTTAATGCTTCATCTATCAAAATGTGTTCTGGATCTATAATTTGTTGTAACTCTTTTAAGATACTCATGTTAGATCAATCCTTTAATTTACTAATGTGGAAAGCCACACAATTAATCTTTATTATAGCAATAACAAAATATGAACTGCAACATGAAAAAAAAACTAGATCTCTCGTAAAGAGATCTAGCCCATCAGTGCAACCATTAATGCCTTTTGTGCATGTAATCTGTTTTCTGCTTCTTGAAATACGACAGATTGGTCTCCATCAATAATTTCTGCTGTTACTTCTTCGCCTCGATGCGCAGGTAAGCAGTGCATGAAAATAGCATCTTGCTTCGCATGCGAGAATAGATCTGCATTTACTTGATACGAAGCAAAAGCTTTTTCTCGTTCGTTCTGTTCTTCTTCCTGTCCCATGCTTGCCCATACATCTGAATAAATAACATCTGCATCTTTTACAGCTTCTACGACATCTTCTGTAATGAAAATTTCGCTATCATCCGTAAAAGCTTGTGCTTGTTTAACGATATTCTCATCAGGCTGATACCCCTCTGGCGCAGCAATTGCAACATCTAATCCCATTTTTGCACAGCCTATGATCAAGGAATGAGCCATATTGTTTCCATCACCGATATAAGCTAATTTTAAACCTTCTAGCCTCCCTTTTACCTCTTGGATCGTTTGCAAATCGGCAAGTACTTGGCATGGATGATAATCATCCGTTAAACCATTGATGACTGGAATAGAAGCATTCGCTGCTAAATCTTCGACATCTTGTTGGGAAAAAGTACGAATCATGATGCCATCTAAGTAGCCTGATAACACTTTGGCTGTATCAGAAATAGGTTCTCCTCTCCCTAATTGAATATCGTTCGAACTTAAAAACAGTCCCATTCCACCTAATTGATAAATACCTGTTTCAAAGGAAACGCGCGTACGAGTAGAGGATTTTTCAAAAATCATTCCTAATGTTTTTCCTTTAAGCGGCTGATAAACTTCACCATTTTTTTGTTTTTGTTTAATTTCCATCGCTAATTCTAAAATATAGGCTATTTCCGACTTCGAGTAATCTGCAAGTGTTAAAAGGTCTTTTCCTTTTAATTGTTCTTTCCGTGTCAAGGCATTGCACGCTCCTTCTTATTTATATTCGGTTTATTCTGTCGATAATATTGAATCGATTGTGGTGACTCTTGTTCTATTTGAGCAACATTGATATAAGCACTTAATGTATCATTTGCACTAAAGTGTAGTGTATCTGACGTTAGAGCTGCTTCTCTTAATGATACATGCTCATCCTTTTCTCCAGTTCGGTGTGTATCTGTAATCAATACATATTGATCAGCTAAGCATTTCTGCTCTGCCTCTTGTACACTCACAACTTTATGAACATGGATATCATGTGCTGACAATAAAGCTTGTGTTTCTGTGTCTGCTTCAATCATGATATTACTAGACTGTAATGCTCGCTGCAGTTTTTCATCTATCTTCGCTAATGATAAGAAAATGGTGTCTTGTTCTCTTAATGATTGCAGACTATCCTCTTTCCATCCAAACGCTTTTGCCATCGCCTGCTCTACAGTTGTACCAATTCCGATTGCTTCCCCTGTTGATTTCATTTCAGGCCCGAGAATCGGATCAACACCTGGTAACTTATTTGTAGAAAAAACAGGCATTTTCACTGCATAATAAGGCACTTCTTTATGCAGGCCTACCTTCCATTCCTGACTTACTAGCGCTTCTCCCATCTGTACTTTTGTTGCCAAGTCAACCATTGGTACACCTGTTACCTTACTCGCAATAGGAACCGTTCGAGAAGCACGTGGATTCACTTCTAATACATAAACGGTTTGGCGATCTTCACTTAGTACAAACTGAATATTCATAATCCCTTTTATCTGTAGTTCCTCCGAGATTTTTTTTGTATATTGCTCAATGGTTTGTTTATGATCATCTGTTAAACTCGGCGCTGGAAAAATTGCTACACTATCACCTGAATGGACACCTGCTTTTTCAACATGTTCAAAGATTCCTGGAATTAAAATATCTGCTCCATCACAAATCGCATCGATCTCCACTTCATATCCTTCAATATAACGATCAATTAATAAGGGGAAAATTCGATTATCATGTGTCTTTGCTTGTAAGTCCGATAAATAATCAACAAGTTGATGCTCATTGTGCAAAATAACCATTCCCTGTCCACCAATTACATAAGATGGTCGCATTAAAACAGGGTAACCAATTTCTTGCGCCACTGCTTTCGCATCATGAATATCCATTACCGTATCACCTGGAATATGTGGGATATTCAATCGTTGTAACAACTGATAGAACAAATCTCGATCTTCTACCGCTTCAATTGCATCTAGCGCCGTGCCCGCAATCTGGACACCTGCTTTTTTCAAACCGTCAGCTAGATTAATAGCTGTTTGACCACCGAATTGAACGAGGACACCTTGTGCATTCTCTTTGTCGATTACGTGTAAAACATCCTCAACCGTTAATGGTTCAAAATAAAGATGATCTGCTGTATTAAAATCTGTACTCACTGTTTCAGGGTTGTTGTTAACCACAACCGCATCAATTCCTTGTCCTTGTAAGGACTTGGCCGCATGAACAGAGCAGTAATCAAATTCGACTCCTTGCCCAATTCGAATTGGACCAGAACCTAGCACAACCATTCGCTTTTCACCATCCAATGATTCAACCTCATCCCATTCATTCCAAGAACTATAGAAATAAGGCGTTTCCGCTGAGAATTCAGCAGCACATGTATCGACCATTTTATAAGAAGGTGCGAGCTTTTCTGTTTTGATTTTTTGTTGAATCTCTTTTATATCTACTTGTAATAATGTAGCCAACGTATGATCAGAAATACCGAACCCTTTTGCCTCTTGCAAATCTGACACGTCTATCTGTCGCCAGCCTTTTTCTGCGATTTCTTGTTCCTTAACAATCATTGCTTTCAATTCATATAAAAAGTAATTGTTAATAGCCGTAATGTCATGAATCTCATCCACTGACATCCCTCTACGTAATGCTTCTGCCACAATAAACATTCGCTCGTCTGTTGCATTCTCTAAAGCATTATGCAGCTCTTGTTCTGATAGCTTCTCTACACCTGGTAAATGTAGCGAATCTAAACCAATTTCCAATGAACGAATTGCTTTATTTATTGCCACTGGGAAATTACGCGCAAGTGCCATTACTTCTCCTGTCGCTTTCATTTGAGTACCTAACGATCGTTCAGCACCAGTAAATTTATCAAATGGCCAGCGCGGAATTTTTGCCGCAATATAGTCGATTGCAGGCTCAAAACTTGCATATGTATCACCTGTAATCGGATTAATCACCTCATCTAATTGATAACCTAGCGCCACTTTTGCTGCAATTCGAGCAATCGGATAACCTGTTGCCTTAGAAGCTAGTGCACTAGAACGGCTAACTCGTGGATTTACTTCAATAATAATATAATCATCATTGTCAGGGTTTAGCGCAAATTGAATATTACATCCGCCAATTACACCTAACTCACGGATAACCTTTACTGATGATGTCCGAAGCATTTGATATTGGCGATCTGTTAATGTTTGAGACGGCGCAACAACGATACTGTCACCAGTATGAACTCCAACAGGGTCAAAGTTCTCCATATTACAGACAATAATACATGTATCATTGGCATCACGCATTACCTCATACTCTATTTCCTTCCACCCCTTCACACTTTGCTCAATTAACACTTGATTAATTGGACTATAATGTAAGCCGTTCTTCACAATTGTGCGTAATTCCTGCTCGTCATTTGCAATACCGCCACCTGCACCACCTAGTGTATAGGCAGGTCGAACAATCATCGGATAACCTACTTTTTTAGCGAAACTTACTGCTTCCTCAATAGAAGAAGTAGAAAGACTTTCTGCAATCGGTTCTCCGATGTCTTTCATCATGGATTTAAACATTTCACGGTCTTCCCCTTTTTGAATCGTCTCAAGCGGAGTTCCTAGTAACGTCACATCGTATTGTTCCAATACACCTGCTTCATCTAATAATACAGCCATATTAAGACCTGTTTGACCACCTAAAGTTGGCAAAATACCGTCTGGACGTTCTTCTGCGATTATTTTCGTGATGGACTCACATGTTAAAGGCTCCAAATATACTTTATCTGCTATATTTTCGTCTGTCATAATGGTGGCAGGATTATTATTTACTAAAATAACTTCTATTCCGTCTTCTTTTAAAGCTAGACATGCTTGTGTACCAGCATAATCAAATTCTGCTGCTTGCCCAATTACAATCGGACCAGACCCGATTACGAGCACTTTCTTTATATCATCTTTCTTAGGCATGCTGTTTCTCTCCCTTTGTAATGAACTGCTTGATAAAGTTTACGAATAAATGATGGGTATCAATTGGTCCTGGATGTGCCTCTGGGTGAAATTGCACCGTCATTAAAGGCTTAGTTTTATGCTTTAAGCCTTCCACTGATTTGTCATTCACATTGATATGCGAAACATACCAATCATCCATTTTCACAGAATCATAATCAACGACATAACCGTGATTTTGTGAGGTAATCATCACTTTTCCTGTTTGTACATCTTTAACCGGATGATTACTACCTCGATGACCATATGGTAAACGTTTCGTTGTCGCACCATAGGCAAGTGCGATTAGCTGATGCCCTAAGCAAATCCCCATTGTTGGGAAGTGATCGGCAATTTGTTTCAAATTTGTTGAGAGGTGTGCTAATGCCTTTGGATCACCAGGCCCATTTGATAACACAACACCGTCAGGAGCTAATGATTGAACTTCAATAAATCTCGTATCAAAAGGGACAACTGTCACATCACAACCTAACTCTAGTAGTGAGTGTGCAATAGAATGCTTGTAACCAAAATCAACAACTACTACATGTGGCGCTTTCTGATCAGTTGAATTATTCGTTTTATACGTTATTTTTTCTGCTACCGATACGGTTGAAACAATATTTGGGTTCACGCTTGTATTAACTGGTTTATCTTCGGGGTTATCCGTCATTTTGCCGTACACTTCCCCATGCTTACGGATAATTTTCGTTAATGCTCTTGTATCAATATGCGACAATGCTGGGATTTTGTGTTTCTCCAACATTTCGACTAATGTATATTTGGATTCATAATGTTCTGGGTTATGACTTGGTGTTGAAACGATAAAACCTTTTAACGAAGGTTGAATACTTTCGTAGTCTACCTCATTCCAGCCATAGTTTCCGATTAAAGGATATGTCATTGTAACGATTTGTCCTGCATAAGAAGGGTCTGTCATTACTTCTTGATAACCTGTCATTGCTGTATTAAACACCAATTCCCCATCTGCATACTTATACGAACTCAACCATTTACCTTCTAATACATCCCCTGTATTCAAAACGAGATAACCTGTTGTTTCTGGCATTATTTTTCCCCTCCAATAACTATCTCTTATTTCAATCCATTTAATTTGTTTTTTATAATTATACTATATTATTCATATTTATTCATTAATATTTAAAAAATTTTCTAAAAAATATGTTTTCCACACTTTCAACGTGAATATCGACACCAAGCGTTCTGCATCACTTTCTCTTCTGATAATAAAAACGCAACTGATGTTGGTCAGCTGCGTTTTTATTATTTTTTCAGAACGTTTACTTTTTCTCCATATGTTCCTACCCATGCATCTGTTTCTTCTAGAATTGTTTCTGCTTGCTTGACTTGGTCTTGAACCCTATTTTTCGCTGTTCCACCTACAACATCCCTTGCATTGACAACCGTTTCCGGTGAAAGTACGTGATAAATATCATCTTCAATTAGATAAGAGAAGTTTTGGAAATCTGCCAAACTTAAATCTAATAAATATTTATTCTCTTGAATACAATGCAAGACAACTTGACCGACAACAGCGTGTGCCTCGCGAAATGGTAAGTCTTTATTGACTAAGTAATCCGCTAAATCTGTTGCATTAGAGAAATCTTCCGCAACCGCTGCATACATATTCTCTTTCTTCACTTCCATTGTCTCAATCATCGGGGCAAAAAGAGCTAGAGCTCCTTTTAATGTCTCCATTGAATCAAACATACCTTCTTTATCTTCTTGCATGTCTTTATTATAAGCAATTGGCAAGCCCTTCAATGTTGTTAGCATCCCCATTAAGTTGCCATAAACTCGACCTGTCTTCCCTCTCACTAATTCTGCGACATCAGGATTTTTCTTTTGTGGCATCATACTACTTCCAGTACTAAACGCATCATCTAACTCAATAAAATTGAACTCCGCACTTGACCATTGTACTAATTCTTCACTAAGACGAGATAAATGCATCATGATCAAGGAAGTATTAGAAAGAAATTCCACAACAAAGTCACGATCACTAACTGCGTCTAAACTGTTTTCTACGACACCATCAAAGTTCAACTTTTCCGCCACATAATGACGATCGATTGGGAAGGTTGTACCCGCTAGTGCCCCTGCACCAAGCGGGGAACGATTAACCCTTTTGAAGCTGTCACATAAACGATCTGTGTCACGTTCAAACATGGATACATATGCCATCATATGGTGTGCAAATAATACTGGTTGCGCGCGTTGCAAATGCGTATAGCCTGGCAAAATCGTATCTAGGTTTGCCTTCGCTTGTTTTACTAAAGCTTTTTGGAGATGAGCTAGTAATTCGACCAACGTTACGAGTGAATCACGCAAATATAAGCGCATATCTAACGCTACTTGGTCATTTCTACTTCTTCCGGTGTGCAACTTACCACCTACAGCGCCTACTTCCTCAATTAGTAGTTTCTCCACATTCATATGAATATCTTCATTTGCTTCGGTTAGTTCTGCTTCGCCTGCTTCTATTTTTTTCGCTACAATTTCTAATCCTTTTTTGATTGTTTCTGCATCTTCTGTTGGGATAATCTCGCATTTTGCCAGCATCTCCACATGTGCTAAACTACCTTGGATATCATATTGTGCTAATTTTTGATCGAAGCTAATCGATGCCGTATATTCATCAACTAATTCATTTGTTGGTTTTGTAAATCGACCGCCCCATAGTTTCATGACTTCACTGATTCCTTTACATCAATTGTTGTTTTCTCCATGATTTTCGCTTTATCTGCATGCACATCATTCACCGTTGAATGTACTTTTGTAGGTAATCCCCAAAGTTTAATGAAACCAAGCGCTGCATCATGATCAAACTGATCACCTTTGTTATACGTAGCAAGCTCCATATCATATAAAGAATTTTCTGATTTACGTCCGACAATAAACGCTTGCCCTTTATACAATTGAACTTTCGCCACACCATTCACATATTTTTGTGTTTCTGCAATAAATGCTTTTAGTGCATCTGTCAATTGTGTAAACCAAAGGCCATCATAAATTGCTTGTTCTAACTGTTGCTCTACAACTGGTTTGAATTTCGTCACTTCTCTTGGTAATGTAATCGACTCAATTTCGTGATGTGCCTTGATTAATGTAATGGCTGCAGGAGCCTCATAAATTTCACGTGATTTAATTCCAACAAGACGGTTCTCCACGTGATCGATTCGTCCGATCCCATGTTTACCAGCAATATCATTTAATGTTAATATCAACTCATGTAACGGATATTCTTCACCATTAATCGCAACTGGCTTACCTTGTTTAAATTCAATTTCAATAATTTCCGGCTCTTCAGGTGCATCTACCGGGTTAACCGTTAATTCAAAAGCATCTTCTGGCGCAACGGCCCACGGATCTTCCAAAATACCACATTCATTTGCACGGCCCCAAAGGTTCTGATCCACACTATACGGACTGTCTAAATCAATCGGAATCGGAATACCATTTTCTTTTGCGTAGTTGATTTCTTCATCTCTTGTCATTTTCCATTCACGTACAGGTGCAACAATTTGAAGATCCGGATTTAATGCCGTAAACGCAACATCGAAACGAACTTGGTCATTACCTTTACCTGTACAACCATGTGCAACAGCAACGGCTCCTTCTTTTTCCGCTATATCAACAAGTACTTTTGCAATTAATGGACGAGATAACGCAGATACTAATGGATATTTATCTTCATACATCACATTTGCTTGAAGTGCAGGTAAAACGAAATCTTCCGCAAAAAGCTGCTTCGCATCAACAGAATAAGATTTGATTGCTCCTACATCAATAGCTTTCTTCTTCACAAATTCTAAATCTTTTCCTTCACCTACATCCAATCCTACCGCAATAACATCATAATCATATTTATCTTGTAACCATTTAATTGCAACAGAGGTATCAAGTCCTCCAGAATATGCTAAAACAATTTTTTCTTTTGCCATCATAATCTCTCCTTACCTATTTTAAATAGTTCTCATTATTTTCGTTTGATTAATTATGTATTATTATGCACTATTAAGCATATTAATTCAATAGTTATTTTAAGATTTTTTTGTTTTTTTCTTAGAATATGAAAAAGATTACTAGTTTAATAGCTATTCAGACGATTATTCATTTTTATGAATAAATATTAAAAACCTTCATCTGCTTTATTGATAAACAGATGAAGGTTCTAAACTTTCGATTATTAATATTGTTCCATGTTTACTTCTTGCTTAGGTTTACGCGCAAGACCCATAATACCTGCGATGATGAAGAAGATTCCTGCAAAGATACCTAAACCATACGTAATAAAGATAATAACAACAGATGTCACGAGTAACAAAATACTTGCAATAACTGGCTTGTTATTTCCTTTAAATAAGATTGACGCTACAATACCTACTACAATAGCAATAATGGAGCTAACAACAATTACCGTACCAAACGATCCCATAGTATCTAATATTAGTTGCACATCTCCTATATCAGTTTGTTGTACTTGTGGATCATTCATTATTTCCTCTCTTAACTCTTCATTACCTTCAAACATACGGAAAATGCCACCAAACAATGCTCCAATTAAATACAACACAGAACCAATAATGGATAGTGTTATTTCAGCTGTTCTTTTCATTTTACTCTCCCCTTATAAAAATTAATTTCCCGCAACATCACGTTTAGAGAACGATAACCACGAAATGAATAAAAATAATACAAAGTAAATAATTAACACTGTGATCGAAAATCCTAATGTCATACTTTCCACAATCGGACTACCTGACCCGAAATACTGGCTCAAGTCTGTATTGGCAAACAAGATATACTTAGCCCAATCATACTTCGCCACTACCTCAACAGCTATATTTCCTGTAAACATTAAGAAGATCGCCAATCCAATTGCCATTGTACTATTTCTAAACAATGTCGAAATCATAAAGGCAAACGTAGTCATCATCACTAAATTTACCACATTAAATCCATATTGTGTAATAATTTCTGTGAAAATCGCTACTTCTTCCACACCATCTGCCCCTACTTGGATTAAACTAGGATTCCAGCCATTGATACCAAAAATTATTGCACCTATTATAAAACTAGTAGCAACTAAGAACAATAGCATTGTCACCGAAAAAAATAAGACAGATAAAAACTTCGTGTATAATATCTTCGTTCGAGAATTAGGACGAATTAATAATAATTTAATGGTTCCCCATCGAAACTCATTTGCTATAATACCAGCTGCTACGATAATAGTAAATAAGCTAATCATTGTTGATAAACTAGCGTTATCAAGGGTGAATTGCCATGCATCATAGGACAAAGGTGGAATATCATTCTCTATACGATATTCATTCTTCTGTATTTCAGAATCAAAACCAAAAAAATCTCCTTCTTGATTTAATTCCCTATATTCTTCATTTTCTTGTGTAAGCTGTTGTTCCCAATCATCTCCATATGTTGTTTCATCAACACTATCTGCCCATAATAGAATTAACGCACTACCTACAATAAGGACAAAAAGGATGATATACATTGACCAAGTGGACCAACGGGAATACAGCTTCATCTGTTCATTCTTTAATAACCCTAATAAATTACGCAATAGTATTCTCTCCAATCAACTCAAAGAATTTATCTTCTAAACTACCTCGTTCTAGTGCTACTTCATATATAGCTATGTCTTCCTTCACTAACTCTTTAACTAGATTAGGCACATTAGATTTTGCGACATTTACCTTCAGACGAGTTTGTTCAGATTGCACATTTAAATTCAATGTTTCTTGAAGAACTGTTTTTGCTTTTTCTTCCTCATCTACCTCTAATCTTACCGTAACTTCTTCCTCTTCTGTATCTGTATCTCTTACTTCTTCTACCGTAATCAGTTCACCATTTTTAATAATGCCGATTCGGTCACACATTAATTCTATTTCCGATAATAAATGGCTGGATACAATGACAGATACTTGTTCTTTTTCCGCTAGATTTCTAATATAACTTCTAATTTCACGTATACCAGCTGGATCAAGACCATTCGTTGGTTCATCTAGGATTAAAACCGTCGGACGATGTAAAAGCGCTTGAGCAATACCCATTCGTTGGCGCATACCTAAGGAGTATCTGCCTACTTTTTCATTGATTGCCTTTTCTAAACCGACTAAACTAATTACCTCACGAATACGATCATCCGTAATGCCAGGAATCATGCGCGCATAATGCTTCAAATTCTTCCAACCAGATAAATATGGGTACATTTCTGGGTTCTCGACAATTGCACCGATATGACGAATAGCCTCTTTATAATCCTTCTTAATACTAAGACCATTTATCTTAATATCACCCGACGTAATTTTCATTAAACCAACCATCATCCGAATCGTTGTCGTTTTACCGGCACCATTAGGTCCTAAAAAACCAAACACTTCTCCTTGTTTAATCGAAAAATTCAACCCTTTAATAATCGGTTTTTTCCCAATTGATTTATGTACATTTTGTAACTCCATTGCTATCTTCAAACTATTCCCCCTCCCTATTTCCAATCATATATACGGTAAAACAACTTATTACGTTTCATAAAAAGGAAAATTTTTAGAAAAAGTTAGGATTATACATCTTCTTTACAGGAAAAAAGAAGCAGTTCATCCATTACTGCTTCCCTAGTACATGTTCATTCTTTTGTCTAAATGCCCCGTGCCTTACAGAACCAATCCCCGTACCAAATGATAAAGCATGTTTGATTGCTTTATAGACAAATTGTTTACTCATCTCGATTGCTTGGATCATTGGTACCTCTTTTGCTAATTCTGCCGTTAAACAGGCTGCAAAGGTACATCCAGCTCCACTTGTATGTATCGTTTCGACTAGTGGCAAACGAAATACAGTGAATTCTTGTCCATCATAGAAAATATCAATTGCTTCATCTTCCACACTACCTGCTTTTAATAAAACAGATTGTGGACCCAATCCATATAATTTCTTAGTCGCAGCTTTTAACGCTTCGATTTCTCGTGGAATTTCTTCTTCCAATAATTTCTCCGCCTCTAAACGATTCGGTGTAATGATCGTTGCTTGTGGAATTAGTTGCTCCTTCAATACCTCAATCGCATCATCCGCAAGTAACTGCGAACCCATTTTTCCAATCATGACCGGATCAATTACCTTATACCGTACAGGTAAGTCTTGTAACAATTCACTTACTTTTTCAATGATTTCCCTTGAAAAAAGCATCCCCGTTTTCAACGCATCTAGTCCAACCATTTCTGTTGCTGCGTAAAATTGTGCTTCTATTTCTTCGATATCTCTGATGAAAATGCCTTGACTCGTTTTAGAATTATTAGCTACTGTTGCTGTAATCACCGACATTCCATACACATCACGTTCTTGAAATGTCTTTAAATCTGCTTGAATGCCGGCACTACCTTGTGCAGCAGCTCCAGCTATTGTCACTACTCGTTTCATTTGTTAGCACCTCGGTGTCCATTTATATTTCCTTAAATAGCGATAAAAAACCAAATAATCATGATTAATTGAATAATAATTTTTGCAAACGTCCCACTCAGAAATCCTATTAAGGAACCAAATGCTGCTTTAAATGCCTCCTGTGTTGTCTTTTTTTGAATTATTTCCGTTATCACTACAAGAAGGAACGGTACGATAATAATACCAAAAGGCGGAATCACAAAGGAGCCAACGATTACCCCTAAAGCCGCCATTCTTTCACCTGCTTTACTTCCGCCAAATTTCTTTACAAAATAACTATTTGCAATAATATCAGAAAATATAAGCAACAATGTTAGAACGACCATTGCAATCCAGAAAATCCACCCTATATTTTCTGCTGCTAATGCAAATTGATAAATAAAGAAACCAACCCAAATAACTAAAACAGATGGTATGATCGGAAAAATAATCCCAACAAAAGCTAACACAAAACATATAACAATCAATGTCCACCATAGAAATTCCATTTATCATACCCCATTCTATCAGACTTTTACCTCTTTACCTTGAGCATAACACGTTAAGATTGCCATCCATAAAAAAATCTTACAAGGAAAACCTTGTAAGATCAAGTTTGCTTATTGTTCAGCTAGAAAGTCTGCATATGCTTTCATATATGGTGGTAAATCTGGTGGCCTACGACTAGAAATGATATGTCCATCTGTTACCACTGGCTCATCACTCCACAAGCTACCTGCATTTGTCATATCATCTTTAATACCAGGTGTACTAGTTACTTTCTTACCTTGAAGAATACCTGCTGAAATGAGCACCCAACCGGCGTGACAGATTTGGCCAATCGGTTTTTTCGCTTGATCCATATAGCGAACCATTTCGATTACTTCTGGAAATCTTCTTAACTTATCTGGCGCCCATCCGCCAGGTACTAAAATTCCATCATACTCTTCTGCATTAATATCAGAATACGCATAATCAGATTCTGCCGGAACACCATATTTTCCGATATACTTATGACCTGCTTCTTTTCCGACTAGATGTACTGTTGCTCCTTCTTCACGCAAACGTAAAATAGGATACCATAACTCTAAGTCTTCAAAGTCTTCGTCCACTAAAGCAATTACTTTTTTATCTTTAAGACGCACAACATAACCTCCTACTATCATGATACTTCTAGTGTATCAGAAACAGTCGCATTTTATCGACTTATAGCTATTGATGAAAATCGTTAACATCCGCCAAAAAACTTGCTGCTGCATGCTTAGAATTAGTTGCTCGGCTAATCGCAGAAATAATAGAAACTCCGTCTGCACCTGCTCGCATTACAGCGTGCACACTTGGTAAATCAATTCCACCGATAGCAACAATAGGTGTCTCGCCAACTTGCTCTCTAATTGCTTGCAGTCCGGCTGTTCCAATCGGCTCTTTAGCATCTGATTTCGTATTCGTACTATAAATAGGACCTACACCTATGTAATCTGCACCATCTGCTTTCGCCTGTACGGCCTCTTGCACATTTGTCGCAGATACCCCTATGAAACAACCTTTAGGGACTTGCTTCCGTACTTCACTAATCGGCATATCATCCTGTCCGACATGTACACCATCAGCACCTATTTCTACCGCCAAATCAACATCATCATTAACGAAAAAAGGAACTTGATATACGTGGCAAAGCTTTTTCATCTGTTTCGCTAATTGCTTTTTCGCTTCGCTATTAAGTGCATCAGAACCTTTTTCACGAAATTGGAAAAGCGTTATCCCACCTTGTAAAGCTTGTTCCAATATGTATAAAGGGTCTTCTTCTGTATCATTACTACCAAGAATAAAATATACGGACAATAACTGTCGTTCCATCATTCAAAACTCCTAATTCGGCTTTTTTTCTTATCCATTTCTTCTCCATCCACTGCAGCTAATTGATCAAGAAATGCTACTTGAAAGCTACCTGGATATATCTGGTTTGTTGCCGCATTTTCTGCTGCTACACTATAATAACTAAGTGCATCTACTATAGCACTAGTCACATCTTCTGTTACGGTTAAAAAAGCAGCAATAACAGAAGATAATAAACAACCAGTTCCCGTAACTTTTGTCAGGAGTGGATGCCCTCCAGAGATCATCACCTGTTCCTCTTTATTAATCACAATATCTGTCGCACCGGTGATCGCTAATGGTACTTGTAACCTCTTATACGCTTCACTCGCTAACTGTCTTTCATCCATATCGCTAGCGCTATCGACACCACGAACTTGTACATCAATATCCGCTAAATTGGCTATTTCACCTGCATTTCCTCTAATACAGGCTATCTGAACTTCTTGCAAAATTTGCTTAGCTGCTGTTGTACGAAATGTTGTCGCACCTACACCAACTGGATCTAATACGACAGGGACCCCCGCCTTGTTAGCGGATTTCCCTGCAAGAATCATTGCCTCTACTTGTTCTGTCGTCAACGTTCCTATATTCAATAAAAGAGCACTAGCATTCTTTGCCATCTCTTCTACTTCTTCTTTCGCATGTGTCATAACAGGAGTAGCACCTACAGCATATAAACCGTTCGCGGTGAAATTCATCACGACTTGGTTCGTCATATTATGAATTAACGGTTTTTCTTGTCTAACCTTTTCAAGTAAATGACTCATTTCAACACCTCCTGTTGCTGTGGCAAACCTTTCAATCTATATCCCCAATGATTGGTCGGACCATACCCATTCCCCAACGCTAATGGATATTGAATAGCATCCGTTATAAAATCTTTACCAACCGTTACTGCCTCTTTAATAGATTTACCTTTGGCTAATTCTGCCGTTATCGCAGCTGAAAAAGTACAACCAGTTCCATGTGTATGCTTTGTTTCATAGCGATCCGCTTTAAAATAACTGAAGCTACTTCCATCATACAAAACATCGGTTGCTTCTCCTTCTAAATGGCCACCTTTTACAACAGCTGCTTTCGCCCCTAATTCTTCTACGATTACTTTAGCTGCATTTTCTGCCTCTTGATTAGAATGAATCTCAAAACCTACTAAACTTTCTGCTTCTGGTACATTTGGTGTTACGACAGTAGCAAGTGGAACTAATGTATTTCGGATCACTTGTCGTGATGTGATATCCATTAGTGAATCACCACTTTTCGCTATCATAACAGGGTCAATCACATAAGGAATAGTTGTTTTTGCTAGTTTACTAGCAACGAGCTCCATCATCTCAACTGTAGCAATCATTCCTGTTTTGACTGCTTGAGGTGGTATATCTGATAATACAGCATCTAACTGCTTTTCAATAAAATCAATAGGCAAATGCTGAACATCTTGAACACCTAACGTATTTTGTGCCACTACAGAAGTAATAACACTCATACCATATACTTGTCGCTCTTGAAATACTTTCAAATCTGCTTGTATACCCGCACCACCAGATGGATCTGTTCCAGCTATCGTCAGTGCTGATGCTACCTTACTCATTGTTGTACCCCCTCTAAAGAAAATGGCCACTCCTCCACATTGTAAGCCATATCCCAAAATAGATACTCAAGCTGACAGCTTTTAATAAAGGCTTGTTTTGCTTTTTCCTTCTCTTCTTCCCCAACATTTTCTGCCCATTTATCAATACGTTCACATAATTCCGTTGTCACAGATGCTGTATCCTCTTTCGCATAGAAAGTAATCCATTCATAGAAAGGATGGTCTTCTGTCGGTTGATATTTCTCTTTCAAGTGATGCCCAATCTCTAAATATGTCCATGGACATGGTAGTAGTGCTGCAATTAGCTCTCCCATCGAGCCTTGTTGGGCAACACTTTTCATATGTGTCACATAATGATTGGCTGTTGGTGGTAATGGATAGCCTTGCAATTCTTCATAATCTACCCCTGCCACCTCGCATAAATTATGGTGTGGATGGATTTCGCTATTCAAAACAAAACCGATTTTGTCATAAAAATAGTTCATATCTTCTCTTGTGCTGCTTTTAGCAATTGCAATTCCATAAATGTTCATAAAAGCATTTAAATATTCAAAATCTGCCTTCACATAATGAACAATTGCTTCCTTGTGTAAATTGCCTTCTCCGATACCAACTACAAATGGGTGTTCAAAAATTCCTTGGTAAATATCCTCTGCTGATTCTCGCAAAACTTGACTAAATTTCATCATTTCCAGCCTCCACTTTTTTATATTTTTCCATAATAAAAAGCCACTTGCTAAAAGCAGAGCGGCTTTTGAAATCATATATCAAAAGTAAGGTGCAGAAATGAAGTACACCGACCGACTCCACTTTCCTCCGCTGGTTCTAACCAGTTCAGGTTCAAAGGGATCAAGAAAACACATTCTTATCTCAGCTACTTTTGTAGCACCCCTAGTGGATTTTTATTATGAAGTTATTACCAATAAAACATGTATCACTACGATTGTCAACTATTTAATAAATCCGAATGAGCGTAGTGGCCATATACGGAACTTCACGTCACCAATTATAGAATCTTCATCAATAAAACCAAATGCACGACCATCTTTACTTATTCTACGGTTGTCTCCTAGTACAAATATATAACCTTCTGGCACGGTATCTACTCCGGTTATATCCTCTAGTGTAAAATCATTTGTAAGCGTCTGTCCATCTGATAATAACGATTTGTACTCATCCAAATATGGTTCCTCATATTTTTCCCCATTGATATACAAATCATCATCTCTCACCTCAACTGTATCACCTGGTAAACCGATGACACGTTTCACATAGTTTTCATTCTCATCTGGTGCTTCAAAAGCAATTTCATCAAATCGTTCAATACTACTAATCTTACTTAAAATAATCCGATCTCCATTCTCTAAATTGGGCATCATTGATTCTCCCTTTACAATAGACGGAGTAATTAAAAAGTGACGACAAAGGAGGACGATGACAATAGCTATCAGTAGTGCTTTTAACCATGAAAGTATTTCTTTAACGACTGGATTATCCATACAAATGTGACCTTCTTTCATCATAATGAGCTTTTTTTAAAACAATTAACTTTTGCCTATAATTAATGTATGGTATTCTATTATAATGCAAAATCTAGTAGCATAGCGCTACTTACTTATTTTAGCACATATCTATAACTAGTTGTTAATAATACTATAGAAATCAGGTGAACAAATGGAAAAACAACAGGACACAAAGAGACTGTATACTGGTCTGCTTATTGTAGGAATTATCCTTTTAGCATTTAATTTACGTCCTGCAATTACATCAGTTGGTCCTATTATCGGGATTATTCGTTCAGATTTAAACATTAGCAATTGGAGTGCTGGCTTGTTAACAAGTTTACCTTTAATCGCTTTTGCCTTTATGTCACCCATCGCACCTAAAATCGCCAACCGAACAAGTAACGAAAAAGCATTACTTTACGGTTTGATTACCATCCTTATTGGTATTTGGATTCGTTCTACCTCATCCATTATTTTATTATTTATTGGTACGATCTTAATCGGGGTTGGAATTGCTATTATCAATGTTATTTTACCAAGCTTAATTAAAAGTAAATTCCCAGAGAAAATTGGTGTAATGACAGGTGCGTACTCCACTTCGATGTCTATTTTTGCGGCACTCGGATCTGGTTTAAGTGTACCTATTACCACAACTGCAGGAATTGGATGGAAATGGTCATTAGCTAGTTGGAGTATATTAACCATTGTCGGTATACTTGTTTGGTTATTCGTCATGAGTAAACAGCCAAAAGAAGAAGATCCACAATTGTATGAAGCAAGCATCGGTAAATTGTTACGTTCACCTACCGCATGGTTTGTAACATTCTTTATGGGATTACAGTCTTTCTTATTTTATGTAACAGTCTCATGGCTAGCAGAAATATTAATTTCTTATGAATTGACTGCTTCTACAGCAGGCTGGTATGTTGCTTATATGCAATTTATAAGTGTACCTATTACATTCTTCACACCAGTGATTGCCAGCAGATTATCGAATCAACAGCCTATCGTAGCTGTCACAGGACTATTTGGTATTATCGGCTATAGTATGCTTTATGTTGAACCTGGTATAGTAGGTATAACGATTGCGGTCACCTTGATCGGGATCATGTTAGGAGCTTCGATTAGTTTAGCATTAGCTCTACTTGGACTCAGAACATCAAACGCAAGACAAGCTGCTGAACTATCAGGCATGTCACAATCATTTGGCTACTTATTAGCCGCAGTCGGTCCAATTGTAATTGGTCTAATCTTTGATATGACTGGTAGCTGGCATCCTTCTATCACTACCATTATTATCTTCACTGTCATTATGATGGCTTGCGGACTAGGTGCAGGACGAAACAAAAAAGTGCTATGAATCATAGCGCTTTTTTTATACCCATTATTCGTAAAGGATACATGTATGAACAGTTAACATCGTTGATTGATGAATAATTCAAGGCGTTCTGGCATATTGTTTATGTATCGGCTTGATGTGTTAACGACGATGTTTGGAGAAATACCGGTTTATTATTTCCAGAATAGGGTATATGTAGATAGATTGACTACTTTACCTGAACTTATATCAGGTGTATACTGTTATAGTTACAAGAAATGGAGATGGTTATCTAATGAGGAAATCCTTCGTTTTTGTCATGATGATACTAACCATTTCTCACTTTATCACACTAGCAAGTTATCCATCACAACTATCTTTGGTAACTTCCACTATTGATTTAAGCGAAGAATTACATGGACTATTTTATCATGATACTGATCATCATGGCGCAAAAGCCGACAAAGGAATTATCAATGAAGTAAGTATCATATTAAGTGTACTATTATTAACATTGATCACTTACTCACTTTATCGTGCTTTTGTATCGAGACATTTTTTACATGCTGCTTTTTATCAATCTAATTATCTGATCACATCTATACCCCTTTCACAAAAATAAATAAAAGGAGGTAACAACTATGTGGTTTAGATTCTTTATGATTGGTTTATTCTCTTTCGCAGCAATTAGTGTTTGGATTTATCAAGGCGTAGAATTTTTCTTAGCCTTTACAGACTACTTTAAAAATCGTTCCTAATTAGTAGGAATGTTTAAAGCACGGTGCTTAGAGCACCGTGCTTATTTTATTTTTCTTTTTACGCTGCACGTACTTTTAATTCTACGTCAACGTTTCCTCTTGTCGCTTTGGAGTATGGACAGAAATCATGTGCTTGTTTAGCTAATTCTTCTGCTTCTTCTTGTGATACACCTTTAATCTCTACATTAAGTACCACACCGATTTTGAACCCACCGTCAGCTTCATCCTTTAACAAGCTAACCTCTGCAGTAATAGAAGAATCAATCTCTTTCTTTTGTCTAGATGCCAATAAATTCAATGCACCATCATAGCACGCAGAATAACCAGCAGCAAATAATTGTTCTGGATTTGAACCTGTTCCTTCACTACTTGGATCTACTAGGTTTAAATCGATTAAACCATCATCTGATTTGACATGACCGTCACGACCGCCTTTTGCAGTTGCTTTTGATGTAAATAATACATTACTCACTCTATCCACTCCTCTTAGAATAAATTAGAACGTTAAACCACTCGTCCTATTGCTTATATTCTAACAATACTACTGATCATTCATCAATTATTACACATTCCATTTACTGAAAAGACTCCATTTTCTTTCTCATTAACCCTGTACGCAATATCCGCTCTGCATTATTTATTCGCTCTTGTGTCGGTGGTTCTATCCCTTCAAGCGGATATTCTAACCCTAGTTCTTCCCATTTATAAACGCCAAGCTTATGATAGGGGAGCACATCAATCTTAACAACATTATGAAGGGTTCGAATAAATTCAGCTAACCTTTGCAATGCTTCATTATCATCACTAATGGTTGGCACCAACACATGTCTAATCCAGACCGGTACACCTCGATCGTCAAGGTATTGTGCAAAATGTAAAATATGCTGATTAGACATACCGGTTAAAGCGATGTGGTCTGCTAAATCAATATGCTTTAAGTCTAATAAGACAAGATCGGTTACTTGCATTAGTGTATCTAACTTTTCTAGATAATAGGGTGAAGCAGAGAAGCAACCACCACAGCTATCAATCGTTGTATGAACTCCTAATTGCTTCAATTCGGTAAAAAGCTCAATCAGAAAATCTACTTGTAATAATGGCTCACCACCACTTACAGTCACTCCTCCCCCTGAAGCTTGAAAAAAAGGTAAGTATGACTGAATATCGGTAACTAATTCTTCTACAGTTATATTCTTACCATCCATTCTTTTCCAAGTATCTGGATTATGGCAATACTGACACCTTAATAAGCACCCTTGCATAAATATGACGTACCGCAAACCAGGTCCATCGACCGTACCACAAGTTTCCACAGAATGAATTCTTCCAATCATCATACCCACCTCTTTTTCATCACAGTACATGATTCCGTAATACTCTCACTGATTGAAGAATCACTTTTATCGTTTTACATTGTTTCATGGAACGTCCGATTAATAACATCTATTTGTTGTTCACGTGTTAATTTAGTAAAGTTAACAGCATAGCCTGATACACGAATCGTTAATTGCGGATATTGCTCTGGATGCTCCATTGCATCCATTAATGTTTCTCTTTCAAATACGTTCACATTTAAATGATGACCACGTTTTAAAACATAACCATCAAGCATACCCGCTAAATTATTTACCCGGACATCCTCTTCTTTACCTAATGCTCTCGGCACAATCGAGAATGTGTTAGATATACCATCTAAGGAAAATTCATATGGCAATTTCGCTACAGAACTAAGTGACGCAAGTGATCCTCTCGTATCTCGCCCATGCAATGGATTCGCTCCAGGCGCAAAAGGCTCCCCTGCTTTACGCCCGTCTGGTGTATTACCTGTCTTTTTACCGTAAACAACATTAGAAGTAATCGTCAAAACAGATTGTGTTGGTGTAGCGTTTCGATATGTTTGGTGTTTTTCTATCTTCTTCATAAATCCCTTCACTAGACCTGCTGCTATTTGGTCTACACGATCATCGTTATTTCCGTATTTCGGAAAATCGCCCTCTATTTCATAATCAACAACTAAACCTTTTTTATCTCGAATCGTTCTGACCTTTGCATACTTAATCGCACTCAATGAATCTGCTACAACAGACAAACCTGCGATACCACATGCCATCGTTCGAAACACATCTTTATCATGAAGTGCCATTTCCAACCGCTCATAGCTATACTTATCATGCATGTAATGAATAACATTCAACGCATTAACATACAGACCTGCTAGCCACTCTAACATATCATCATATTTCTCCACCACTTCATCATATGCCAAATACTCAGAAGCAATCGGAGCATATCCTGGGCCTACTTGTTTTTTCAATTTTTCATCTACCCCACCATTTATCGCATAAAGTAATGCTTTAGCTAAATTCGCGCGTGCACCGAAAAATTGCATTTGCTTACCGATACGCATCGCTGACACACAACAAGCAATACCATAATCATCGCCATATTCTTCCCGCATTAGATCATCATTCTCATATTGAATCGAGCTTGTAGCAATCGACATCTTAGCACAATATTTCTTGAATGCTTCTGGTAATCTTGTTGACCATAGCACCGTTAAGTTTGGCTCTGGTGCAGGGCCTAAATTCGTTAACGTGTGTAAAAAGCGGAACGAATTTTTACTTACAAGTGGTCTACCATCTAATGAGATACCACCAATTGATTCTGTTACCCATGTCGGATCGCCACTAAATAATTCATTATACTCAGGCGTCCTAGCGAATTTCACAAGGCGGAGTTTCATCACAAAGTGGTCGACCAATTCCTGTGCTTCTTTCTCTGTTAAATCACCTTTTGCTAAGTCTCTTTCGATATAAATATCTAAAAAAGTAGACACCCTACCAAGACTCATCGCTGCACCATTTTGCTCTTTGATTGCAGCTAAGTAAGCTAGATACAACCATTGCACCGCTTCTTTTGCATTTTTTGCAGGTCTTGATAGATCAAAATCGTAAATCTCCCCTAATTGTTTTAATTCTTGTAAGGACCTAATTTGTTCCGTTATTTCCTCGCGTTCTCTAATGACCTCCTCTGCCATTTGTCCGTTCCCACCAACAATTTTTAGCTGATCCTGCTTATCAGTAACCAATCTATCTACACCATATAACGCTACTCGACGATAATCTCCAATAATTCGCCCTCGACCATATGCATCAGGAAGACCAGTTACAATTCCTGCTTTTCTAGCTAATAACATTTCCTTCGTATACGCATCAAATACACCTTGATTATGTGTTTTACGATAATCTGTGAAATTCTTCACAACATTTTCATCAACTTGATAACCATATGCATCTGCAGCAGCTACCGCCATACGAATACCACCGAACGGCTGCAATGAGCGTTTAAAAGGTTGATCTGTTTGTACTCCGACAATTTGTTCCTTTGACTTATCTAAATATCCTGCCTCATGTGAAGTAATCGTAGACACAATTTCTGTATCTAAATCATATACCCCACCATTATCTTGCTCTTGCCTCGTTAATTCCATCACTTTTTCCCATAACGCTAATGTATTCTCTGTTGCTTCTGATAAAAATACTTCATCACCATCATACAAGGTAAAGTTCTTCAAAATGAAATCTCGCACATCAATCTCTTGCTGCCAGCGCCCTGGCCTGAAATCTTGCCATGCTACGTTTTGTTTATCCAATTCCTCTACTGTTTTCATTTCACTTTCCTCCCTTATACTTTGTTCAGTATTGAGCATAATTTCTATGTTTTTAGTATATACTTCCTTTTTTGTTTTGTCATGTGAATCGTTGAACATTTTCACCTACTTTTATTAATATTCAGAATTTGTTCACAATTACGGATGAAGCAGAATTCTTTACATATACTGATTTTATTGCCATATTAAAAAGGAATGTTGATTATATGAGGAGGTAACAGCTATGCAAAATTTTATTTTTCAAAACCCAACTAGATTGTACTTTGGTCAAGGACAATTGGAAAACCTAAAAACAGAATTACAACAATACGGTGATAATATTCTGCTTGTATACGGAGGCGGAAGCATTAAGCGTAACGGCTTGTATGACCAGGTAATCGACATATTAAAAGCTGAAAACAAAAACATTTTTGAAGTAAGTGGTGTCGAGCCAAATCCTCGTGTAACAACAGCACGAAAAGGTATTGAAATTTGTAAAACAGAAAATATTGACTTTATTCTTGCAGTAGGTGGCGGTAGTACAATTGACTGTACAAAAGCAATTGCAGCAGGTGCTAAATCAGATGATGATATTTGGGATATTGTCACGAAAAAAGCAACAGCTACATCTGCACTTCCATTCGGTACGATCCTAACACTAGCAGCAACTGGTTCAGAAATGAACAGTGGATCTGTTATTACTAATTGGGAGACTAATGAGAAACACGGATGGGGTAGTCCATATACCTTCCCAACTTTCTCTATTTTAGATCCTGCTTTCACTAAATCAGTACCAGAAAACCAAACAATTTATGGTATGGTAGATATCATGTCTCACGCCTTAGAGCATTATTTCCATCACGAAGAAAATACTTTACTACAAGATCGCATGGTAGAAGGGATTCTACAAACAATGGTCGAAACAGCACCTAAAATGGTAGCAGACTTAGAAAACGAAGAACTTCGTGCAACAGTTTTGTATAACGGAACAATGGCGTTAAATGGAATGGTTAATATGGGATATCAAGGTGACTGGGCAACACACAATCTTGAGCATGCTGTATCTGCTGTCCACGATATTCCACACGGTGGCGGACTTGCTATTCTTTTCCCGAACTGGATGGAATATGTAATTGATGAAAATGTAGATCGCTTCAAACAATTCGCTGTCCGCGTCTTTGACGTTGATCCAAATGGTAAATCAGATAAAGAAGTTGGACTTGAAGGTATTAAAAAACTTCGTGAATTTTGGAATAGCATTGGGGCACCATCTCGCTTGTCTGATTACGATATTACTGAAGATAGCATTGAAGAAATGGCGGACAAAACAGTTATCGCAAGACCTGAATTTGGTAACTTCAAAAAATTAAATCGCGACGATTCTATTGCCATTTACAAAGCTTCATTATAAGACTTCAATCAGTAATAGGATTATGAACTAACATCAAAACGAAAGCTAGTCATAAATAACTAGCTTTCGTTTTTTATACATACGTATTACTGTGAAATAATATGTTTAATCGCTACTTTGGTCGTTGCAAATTTAGGAACATTAAGCACTCCATTATTTGCTGCTAGACACTGAGCAAGATCTGGTTTAACTCCAGCAAACAAACACTCTACTCCCATAACAGATAAGCAAGTAATCATCTCACTAATTTTCTTAGGTAAACCATTATCCCATTGCTTCATACCACTAAAGTCAATAATGACATATTCTGTATCCTCTTTTTCACATTGTTTTAAGAGCTTTGCCAAAATAATATTAAATAGCTTTGAATCTAAATAGCCGATGATCGGAACAGCAAGTGTATTATCCCATATATGTAATGCTGGCGCTGACAATTCCTGAATCATTTGCTCTTTTCTTTCCTCTTCTTCTACTACTGTGGTAACATCCATTAACATAATTACATATCCAACGATAGTGCCTTCATCACGAACTGGATTAATAATAATATCCGCTATATACTTATCCTTAATATTGATCCTTGTTGAATGAGTATCTGTTAACTTGTTCATTATCCTTCTCGATCGATCTGCCTTTTCTTGGTGAAAAAAGTTCATGTTTTTACCAATCATTTCTTCCACATTATTCACATAAAAGTAGGAAGTAACAGTAGATAATAGTTTCGCTGCCTTTGGATTCATCCAAATAAGGTTATAATTAGCATCTGCAACTAGTATATTCTCCCCAATTGCTTCTAAAATATTGCTTGCATTCTTGATAGAGGATAGGCTTCCTACTGATGTCATCTTCATATTTCCCCCTTAACATTCTTCATTTCATTATACTTATTGATTATATTTATGCATTTATCATACGCTCATCTTACCATAAATTATCTCACTATTCTGTCTTTAATAACTATTAATTTAGTGACATGTTACATTTTTTGAGCAAGGGGGGCATTCTATTATTCTTCCTTTTTTTCTGATTGTTGTTCATTTGACTGATTTATGTCATCTGGTAGAGGATCAACTGTATGCTTATACCCATAGCCCTTATTCAAAGTCATGATTGATAACGCTAACACAGAAATCACCGCAATAATACAAACAATAATAACAATCCACATGAAAAACCGTTCCCTTCTCTCTATAAAGTGAGACTTCAATCAGTGGAAGTTTTTGACTCCCTCTGATTGTTAGCGAAACTTATCAGGGCGTTAGAGTCCGATTATCTCCCATCTTCGCTTCTTTGTTTTCACTCGAATCTTGAAATGGGGGTATTACGGACTCATGCACCATGATAAAAAATGATACAGTCATTATAACACACGCCAAAACAAACTTGCTCCAAACCATTTTTGTTGGTTTGGAGCATCGATAATGGACAGCATTACCTTTTTTACCTTATCTGAGAACGATTTGATAGTTAACACATAAAATATAAATAGAAAGAGATTTTAATCTTGTACAATGAAGGAGATTTGATTATGTCAAATATTACTCAAAAGTCGATCAGCAAGCGTAAAAAAGGCAAAAAAAGAAAATCATGCAATTGTAGTGGAAACAAGAGAAAGGGCACGAATAATTAAATAAAATAAGATATCACTACTTCTATAATCGATGCGACCGCTGCTACAGCCAGAACAATAATAATAGGGATAAATACAATAGAATAATAATGGAATCCAATAAATAAAATAATCGATGACCAAATACCTGTACACCAATGACAACGTAATAATTCACCTATCCACCTTTTCCATCCATGTCCCTTAAATGTAACTGTCTCTTCTACCGTACCATCAGTCAGCCATTTCTCTTCCACCTCAAAAAAGGGTGCTCGAATAAAACCTGTAATCTTATCATAAACAATTAACCTTGTTAAACGAAAAGTTGCTAATGACAATAAAACAAAAGACAACCATGTAATCAAAAAGGGCACCTTCTCTCTTTTCTTCTATACTCTCATATTATTAAGAAGGTGCTTAATTAATGAAGAAAAAATCATTCTTTCCTTCGATTTAAAAACTTACTATATAATGATGCCAACACTTGCTGAAACAGCATCCCAATTACAACTGGCACAGCTACTGGCGATGGAAAATATTGAACCGCAATAACTGCTCCTGCACTAATATTTCTCATTCCACTACTAAAGGTTAAGGAGATAATATCTTGTGTATCTCTTTTTAACCATGTGGACAATAGCCATGCAATAAAATATCCACTTGCAGCTACCAAGAACATCGTAATCGCAACCTTCACTAGGTGCCAATCAACATGAATGAAATAATCCGCTACCTCTGAACTATTAATCATAATGACCAGTGCTAAAGCAATTTTGGAAAAAGGAGCTAATCGCGGACTCCATTCTTCATGTACTTTACCATGTGTGGCTTCATGCAAGATCATTCCAATAATCGACGGGATCACAATCATGATGAACAATCCCTTCACCATCGACCATACTTCTAAGTCGACAGAAGTGCCGACAAATAGAGATAAGGATAACGGCACAATAAATGGCGAAAGAATTGTATCAATTAAAATGAGTGATAAGGTTAATGCAACATTCCCATTGTTTATGGAAACCCAGATAAAACTGGTTATGCCTGTTGGAATAATCATCGCCAATACTAATCCTGTAATCGTAAAATGATCTCCACTAAATGTAACCGAACCAATTAAAAACGCCCATAACGGCATAATAATATGTAGAGTTAAAAGCGCAATAATAATGGATAAAGGGTGACTAATCACGCGATATAGCGCAACGAAGTTCAAACTCAAACTTCCAGCAAAAGTCATAAACGCAAAGATCCAGATTACCCAATTTTCAAATTGAATAAAAAAGTTAGCAAACAATACACCAATCACTACACTTGATGGTGCAATTAATGGCATGATTCGTTGTAATAGTTGATTTAAACGCTGAAGCATATGATGTACCCCTATGATGTTATTTCTTCTTCAATCTTGGTCTCCTTTCAGACCAATCTACCTCGACAGGCATATCAAAAAAGTTAGTTAAATTATCTGAGTTAATCATATCTTTTGTCAAACCTTGATTAAATACTCGTCCATCGCGTAATAAAAGTGCATGAGAAAAAGTTGGTAATATTTCATCCACATGATGTGTTACATAAATAATCGATGGTGCTTTATCTCCCTTACTAATATGTTCAATGGATACTAATAACTTCTCTCTTGCGATAAAATCTAAGCCATTGGTTGGTTCATCCAAAATGAGCAACTTCGGATCATTCATCAGTGCTCGTCCAACTAACACACGTTGTTGCTCCCCTTGCGAAAGCGTTCGATAAGCCCGGTTCGCATAAGAGAAGCAATCTAAATCCTTTAATAATTGTTGTGCTTTCGCACGCATTGCATCTGTTGGTTCCTCATATAAGCCGATTGATGCAAATGCACCACTTAATACAACTTGGTAAGCTGTATCAGTACCATAGATACGTTGTTTTAATGTAGAGGAGACAATCCCAATTTGCTGTCGTAAGTTCTCACCAAGTATATCTTTGCCAAATTGCTTACCTATCACATTAACATGACCTTCTGTTGGAAAGTAATACGCACATAACATATGTAATAATGCTGTTTTCCCTGCACCATTTAATCCTAATAACGTCCAATTCTCCCCTTTTTTAATTTTCCAATTAATTTCTTTTAATATCCAGTTTCCCTCTTTTTTAAGTCCAACCTGTTCTAATTCTAATACCATCATCTATATCACTTCCTTTACTATCAATAGTATACACCTAATTATTAGAATTTTCTTTTTATTCGCACGCAATGAATGTTAGACTTTTATTCCGAATTACTGTTATTACCAAAAATATGGATGTTCAGAAAAATTGCATAACTTATCACTTTTTAGTTGCAAATGATTATCATTATCGTTATACTGAACTTAATCACAATTAGTGATGAAACATTCCCTTTACACATACCTTTTGTTACCCCCAATCAACAAAAGTTAAGGATGTTTCCCATTCTATGATGAGTAGCTTTAAAAAGCTGCTCAATTTTTTTGTTTAAATTCGCTCCCTTCCGGGTAAAGAATTATAAAGTGAGACTTCAATCAGTGGGAATTTTTGACTCCCACTGATTGTTAGCGAAACTTATCAGGGAGTTAGCGTCCGTTTATCCCCCATCTTCGCTTCCTCGTTTTCACTCGAACCTTGAAATGGAGGTTTTACGGACTTATGCACCGTGATAAATGAAATATTCAGAAAAAGTTTATTTAAAATTATTATAAATAAATATTGATTTTTATAAGAATTCTATTATAATAAAACATGTAATATAGATTAAAGGAGAGGTGTTATTTTATATGAGCCAAGAAAAAAATTACTTAACTACTGCCTCTGGTGCTCCAGTTGGGGATAATCAAAACTCCATTACTGCAGGCCATAGAGGACCAACATTAATCCAAGACGTTCATTTATTAGAAAAATTAGCTCACTTTAACCGTGAAAGAGTTCCAGAACGAGTTGTACACGCAAAAGGTGCCGGTGCTCATGGGTATTTCGAAGTAACAAATGACGTTTCTAAATATACAAAAGCAGACTTTTTATCAGAAGTTGGTAAGAAAACGCCTATGTTCATCCGTTTCTCTACAGTTGCTGGTGAATTAGGATCTGCTGACACTGTACGTGACCCTCGTGGTTTTGCAGTTAAATTCTACACAAATGAAGGTAACTATGATTTAGTTGGGAACAATACACCTATATTCTTTATTCGTGATGCGATTAAATTCCCAGACTTTATCCATACTCAAAAACGTAATCCACAAACTAACTTAAAAGATCCGAATGCTGTTTGGGATTTCTGGTCATTATCACCTGAATCTCTACACCAAATTACGTACCTACATTCTAGCCGTGGTATTCCAGCAACTCTTCGTCACCAAAATGGGTATGGAAGCCACACATTCAAATGGGTAAATAAAGATGGAGAAGCTTTCTTTGTTAAATATCACTTTATTAGTGAGCAAGGTGTGAAAGGACTAGACCCTAAAGTAGCAGATGAAATAGCAGGAACTAATCCAGATTATCATACAGAAGACTTATTTAATGCGATCGAAGAAGGCGACTATCCTGCTTGGACGCTAAAAGTACAAATTATGCCTGCTGCTGAAGCAAAAGATTATCGTTATGATCCATTCGATGTAACAAAAGTATGGCCACACGCTGATTATCCATTAGTGGAAGTTGGTAAAATGGTATTAGACCGTAATCCTGAGAACTATTTTGCTGAAGTAGAACAAGCTGCATTCTCACCTGGTCACTTTGTACCTGGTATCGAAGCATCTCCTGATAAAATGCTTCAAGGTCGTTTATTTGCCTATTCTGATGCTCATCGCTACCGTATTGGGGCAAATCATGAAGCATTACCAATTAACCGTTCAAAAGCACCGGTTAATAACTATCAACGCGATGGACAAATGCGCTTCGATGGAAATGGTGGAAGTGCTCCAAATTATGAACCAAATAGTTTTGATGAAACACCTAAAGAAACACCAGAAAACAAAATTAACCCATTCGAAGTAAATGGTTTCGCTGATAGTGTTGCTTACGATAGTGATGATCACTATTCTCAACCACGTGCCTTATTCCGTGATGTAATGGATGATGCAGAACGCGATCATTTAATGCAAAACTTCGCTGATCATTTAAGTGGCGTAACTCGTGAAGGTATTGTTGAACGTCAATTAGGACTATTCTATAAAGTAGATCCTGCATTAGCAGAAGGTGTTGCTGCTAAATTAGGCGTAGAAGTACCAGCAAGCGTAAAAGAATAATCAATAATAACTACTAAAAAAGAGGCTTAAGGCCTCTTTTTTAGTAGTTTTATATTTTAAAATTACTTTTTGATTAATTGGCAAATCTTGCTCATTTGTAAGAATACATGACAATATCAAAGGATTTATAAAGCTACTGTAATTGAGTAACACTCATCATAAGAGATTAAGATTAATACAGTTTAATCACGTTATAAGCAATTTGCGAATAGATAACGTTTTCTTTAAGATAAATTATGTACTACTTGAACAAGTATTTTGTTACAAAGAAAGGAGCAAACCGTGATTTTAAACGAAAGCAAAGTAGCTGCGTCAGATCAGGTCATCTTTTCTAAACCGTCTAAAGAAGACGGAGCAGCCATGTGGGAATTAGTTACCAAGTCAACATTAGACACCAATTCTCCTTATAAATACCTCTTAATGAGTGAGTATTTTAGTGAGACTTGTGTCGTTGCAAAACAACATAACCAAGTGGTTGGTTTTATTACCGCATTTATCCCCCCAAAAAGACCAGATGCTGTATTTGTTTGGCAAATTGGTGTGGATGCATCCCAAAGAGGAAAAGGCATAGCATCGAAAATGCTACATTCCCTATTAGCGAGTGATGCATGTAAAGCTGTCCGATTTGTCGAAGCAACGATTACACCTGATAACAAAGCATCACAATCGTTATTCCAAAAAATAGCTCGTGACTTTCATACTGATATTCATTCTAGCGAGTTTTTTACCAAGGACATTTTTCCAGGTGATGAACATGAAGAAGAATTTAAGTTTGTCATAGGTCCAATTAATAAGTAAAAATAAAAATATTTCGTATTTTCTGAATTAACTAAATACGATCTTAGGAGGAACCTAAAACATGAGTAAAAATCTTGATATTATTAACCAACACGAATCTGCTGTACGTAGTTATGTTCGTAGCTTTCCAAAAGTATTCACAAAAGCGAAGAAACATAAAATGTGGGACGAAAATGGAAAAGAATATATTGATTTCTTTTCTGGTGCAGGTGCACTCAACTATGGCCACAATGATGATCATATGCAAGAAAAACTAGTAGAGTATGTCACAAGTGATGGTATTACCCACTCTTTAGATATGGCTTCCACAGCAAAAGCTACATTTCTAGAAAAATTTCAAGATATCATTTTAAAACCTCGTGATCTTGATTATAAAGTTATGTTCCCTGGACCAACTGGAACAAATACAGTTGAAAGCGCACTGAAACTAGCTCGTAAAGTAACAGGCCGTACAGATATTATTAGTTTTACAGGTGGTTTCCACGGAATGACTATCGGTTCCCTATCCGTCACTGGTAACTCGATGAAACGTAAAGGTGCCGGTATTCCATTACAAAACACTGTTACGATGGCATATGACAACTATGTAGATCACGATACACTTGTTTATCTTGAGCGATTCCTTGAAGACAATGGTAGTGGTGTAGCAATCCCAGCAGCCATGATTGTTGAAACGGTACAAGGTGAAGGAGGAATTAATGCTGCCCGCTTTGAATGGTTGAAAAAAGTCGAAGAGCTTTGTCGTCGTTGGGGTATCTTACTTATTATCGATGATGTGCAAGCAGGGATTGGGCGTACTGGAACATTCTTCAGCTTTGAAGCTGCTGGTATCAAACCAGACATCGTATGTTTATCTAAATCATTAAGTGGCTACGGATTACCACTTGCCGTGACATTGATTAAACCAGAACTAGATATCTGGAAACCTGGTGAGCATAATGGTACGTTCCGTGGTAATAATCATGCTTTTGTTACAGCAACGGCAGCACTTGATTATTGGAAAGATGGTTCATTTGAAAAAGAAATTCATAAAAAATCGCAAATCATCTATCAATTCCTTGAACAAATCGTCGCAGACTATCCAGAAATCAAAGGAGAAGTTCGTGGCCGTGGCTTTATGGTCGGAATTGCTTCAGAAGTAGAAGGATTTGCCGAAAAAGTAGCCGCTCGTTGCTTTGAATCAGGATTAATTATGGAAACAGCTGGACCAAATGATGAAGTTTTCAAGCTGTTCCCTGCATTAAACATACCTATTGAAGACTTACAAAAGGGATTAACGATTATTGAACAAAGCGTGAAGGACTTAGTGAAGGAACCTGTTACAAATTAAGAAAATGGCAGTTTCTTTATAAAGTGAGACTTTCGCTAATTATTAGCGAAACCGCTCCAAAAGTTACATGTCGGCAAAATCATCAGATAACTATACAGGAGGCAATTTATTCATGAAAGTAGTTAAACTAGAAGATGTACTAGGAACAGAATATGATGTAGATGGAGGTAACTGGGTTAGCCGTCGCTTAATTATGAAACAAGACGGCATGGGGTACTCTGTCAACGATACAATTATTAAAGCAGGTACTGAAACACATATTTGGTATCAAAATCATCTTGAATCTGTTTACTGTATTGAAGGTGAAGGTGAAGTCGTTACATTAAGTGATAATAAAGTATGGCCAATTAAGAAAGATGAATTATATGCATTAGATAAAAATGATGAACATTTACTTCGTGCGAAAACAGATATGCGTATGGTTTGTGTTTTTAATCCCCCCCTTTCTGGTAAGGAAGTACATGACGAAAATGGCGTATATCCTGTAGATGAAGACTAATATGCTTTGAAACATCTATTCTTTTTTCAACATCCCTAACCAATTCTTATCTAAAAAGCTCCCTTTTTATTGGGGAGCTTTTGCTTTTTTGTATATACTAAGGATGAGGTGTTGAACATGGTAAAAAAAGATGTAGAAGATTATTTACAAGAAGGCATTTATGGAGCAAAGGAATTAAAACCAGATGAAAAAAGAAAATATCTAGGGACTTATCGTGAGAGAGTTTTATTAGCTTTATCAAAAGCACAAGTCCGTGGTGAAAAAGGACTGACTGAACTCGAAAGTCTGATGCGTCAATATTCAGATGCTTCCCTACTAATGAATGGCAACATGAGCTTGCGCTTTTTCAAGCCATATCGAGAGATTGCTGACAAGCATCATATCACACACACATATGTATCTAATCGTGAGACAGATAGCGAATATGGTTTAATCTTCGTAGCAAAGACAGCTGTTGATAAACAAGACATTTTATTGGTGGAAGAAGAGAAAGTTGCTGAAAAGCCAGAAGCGAAATCTTGGTGGAAGAAATTGTTTGGATTGTAGATGAAATGACAAAACATGGTACTCGATTTTTCCTTAGCGAGTACCATGCTTTTATTCTCCTGTTCTCATTCAGAGATATACTCCTTATACACCAGTTTATCTACACTTTTTATCTTTTTTTCTCAGGTTTTTGTTCATATATCTGGTTATCTACACTTTCTATCCTTTCCCTCTCGTTTTTGTTCATATATCGATTTATCTACATTTTTTATCCTTTTCTCTCTCGTTTTTGTTCATATATCGGTTTATCTACATTTTCTATCCTTTTCTCTCCCGTTTTTGTTCATATCTACGCTTGAACCGTGGTTGCTTCTAGTACTTTCAAAAATCGTTTCATTCCCTCTTCAATCAAGCTCGGTTCTGCATTGGTAAAGTTTAATCTCAATGTATTTTGTTCTGGGTTAGATACGTAAAATGGCGCTCCTGGAACGAAGGCCACTCCTTCATCTACTGCTTCCTTTAATAATTCCGTTGTATTTACGTGTTCTGGTAGCTTCACCCAGAAGAACATGCCACCTTTAGGTACAATATATTCCAATCCATCAATATCTGCGCTTTCTAATAATCGCTTCATTACAAGCATTCGCTCATAATATGTGCGTCTAATCGTTTGAATGTGCCCCTCAATATCAAAATCTCTCAACAAGTGCACCAATGCATACTGTCCGATCGAATTAGTGTGCAAATCCGTTGCTTGTTTTGCTTGAGCCATAATCCGAATAATTTGGTGGGGACCGACAATCCAGCCAATTCGAACAGCTGGTACTACCGTTTTGGAAAAGGTACTCGTGTACAATACCAAACCATTCGTATCTAAAGATGCAATCGCCGGTGGTTGTTCGTTATCATCAAATTGTAATTCACCATATGGATCATCTTCAAAAATAACGACATGATATTTTTTTGCTAGCTCTAATAATCTTTTTCGTCTTTCTAAGGACCACACCTTACCAGTTGGATTAGAATAAGTTGGTACTACGTAAATGCATTTTGGTTTATATTTTTCAATTTTTGCTTCTAAGTCTGCTATTACCATACCATCTTCATCGGAATCAACTGCAATAACATTTGTTTCATATGATTCAAATACTTGTAATGCCGCTAAATAAGTAGGGTTTTCCGTTAAAATAACATCCCCCTTATTAAACATAACCCTTGAAAATAAATCGATTGCCTGCTGACTACCTGAGGTAATTAAAATATCATCTGGTGACCGATGCAAACCTTTTTGTTTCATACGCTCTGCCAGTAATTGCTTTAATTCTGGAACACCTTCTGTTTCACCATACTGTAATGCTTTCTTGTTTGTAGTAATTGCTTTATGAAATGCCTTGTCTACTGCTTCCACAGGAAATAATTTCTCTTCTGGTAGCCCGCCAGCAAAAGAAATAATATTCCCTTCATTAATTATCTTCAAAATGTCTCGCACTGCCGATGATTTTAAATATTTTACTCTTTCTGAAAAACCGTATTTCATTATTGCTCCCCCTCGCTTGTAAAAAAAGATAGCTATTCTCACACTATGTTATTATCCTAATATCGCTCGATCATTTTCCATTTGTGTACCACGAATTCGTTGGAACTCGTGTAATAACTTCTCAATTGTCAGTTTTTCTTTTTCCTCCCCAGACACTTCTAATATAATTTGCCCCTTATCCATCATAATCAGACGATTACCTAAATCTAATGCTTGTTGCATATTATGTGTAACCATTAATGTTGTTAAGCCGAACTTATCCACTACTTCACCAGTCAGGTTCGTAATCAATTCCGCTCTGGATGGGTCTAAGGCTGCAGTATGTTCATCTAACAATAAAATATTCGGTTCTGTAAAAGTTGCCATCAATAACGATAGTGCTTGCCTTTCCCCACCTGATAACAAACCAACTTTTGCATTTAAACGATGCTCCAAACCTAAATGAAGCGTGGCTAAATGTTCTTTAAATAGGTTTCTTCGTTTTTTTCCTACTCCGATTTTCAAGGTGCGTTTTTTATTTCTTGCATAAGCCATTGCTAAGTTTTCTTCAATTGTCATCGTCGGGGCTGTTCCTGCCATCGGGTCCTGAAAAACTCTTCCAATATATTGAGATCGTTTATATTCAGGTAACATAGTGACATTTTTGTCATTAATTTCTACCGTTCCAATATCAGGTTTTAATGAACCAGAAATCATATTCATCAAGGTTGATTTACCCGCACCATTACTACCAATCACTGTAACGAAATCACCTTTTTTCATTTCTAGCTGAACATTTTGTAATGCCTTCTTCTCATCTAAGGTCCCTTCATTAAAAGTTACGGATATACCTTGCATACTAAGCATTATTAGCCTCCTCTCTATTAGAGAGCATTGCTCGCTTCTTTCTTTTTCTTCGTGCTTCTTTTTGATTAGTAATGATTTTTGGTGTGACTAAAGCCAGAATGACAATGACAGCGGTAATTAGCTTCGTATCACCGGTTTCCAGAAACTTCGCCTTAAGTGCTAACGTTAAAACAATTCGATAGACAATGGCACCACCTATCACTGCTAACGTTGTACGAGCAATGGTTTTCGTACCAAATAATGCTTCACCGATAATAACGGATGCAAGTCCAATCACAATCATCCCAATTCCCATACTTACATCAGTAAAACCACCAGACTGAGCAATTAATGCACCGGATAAAGCAACTAATGCATTAGAAATACCTAAACCAACAATTGTCAAAATGTCAGTATTAGCTGAGAAACTGCGAATCATTTTTTCATTATCGCCTGTCGCTCGTAATGCTAGGCCTACTTCTGTTTTTAAGAAATAATCCATAATAAGTTTAATAATAAACGTAATAATAATCATCACAATTAAAACAGCCCAAGTACCAGGAAGTTGATTGATACCTATTTTCATCACAATACTATTTAAGAATTGATCGATACCTAGTGTGCTCCAAAATCCTTCTATCTGAGTAAACATCGTTGTTTCGTTTAATAAGGCAACATTTGGCTTGCCCATAATGCGTAGATTAATAGAATACAAGGCAATCATCATTAAAATACCGGATAATAATGGATTAATCTTTCCTTTCGTATTCAAAATTCCTGTTACAACCCCTGCGATAAACCCTGCAATTATCGCGTAAAATGTTGCTAGTACCGGAGGAACACCATTCACTATAGAAATCGCTGCTACAGCACCACCTGTGACAAAGCTTCCATCAACCGTTAAATCGGGGAAATCTAAAATACGAAATGAAAGATACACACCTAATGCCATTAGTGCATAGATCATACCAGCTTCTACTGCACTAAATATGGAGATAAACATATTACTCGCCCTTTCTTCCTATCAATCTTATGATAGAAAACCTCGACACCTATGATGCTTCCTTCATGTCGAGGTTTTCATCTATTACTCTTCGTCTTCTGCTGGTTCTAGAAATTCTGCATCATTATCCCAATCATCGTTCCATTCTACACCTTGTGCTTCTGCTGCCTCTTTATTGATAAATAACTGCATACTTGGCGGAACTTCTACAGGGATGTCTGCCGGTGTTTTTTCAGCTGTTAATATTTCCACTGCCATTTCACCTGTTCGATAACCAATTGTGTAATAGTCAATACCGAATGTCGCAAAGCCGCCTCTTTCAACTGAATCAGGCTCTCCTACAAGTAGTGGAATACCTTGCTCCTCCGCTACACTAGCTACCGCTTCTAACGCTGATACGACAGTATTGTCTGTCACAATAAAGAACACATCTGCATCTCCAACCAATGAAGTTGCCGCTTGTTGTACTTCAGAAGAATTACCAACTGTTGCCTCAGTGGTTGATAAGCTTGTTCCCTCTACCGCTTCATTGACTACTTCAATTTGTGCAACTGAATTTGCCTCTCCTGCATTATAAATCAAACCGACAGTTGCTCCTTCGAAATATTGGTCAATAAATTCTACTGTTCTCGCAATAGAATCAGGGTGCAAATCTAATACACCTGTAATATTGTCACCTGGTTCATCTAAAGCATTTACAAGCCCTGATTCCACTGCATCCGTTACAGATGTAAAAAGAATCGGAATATCGCTCGTTGCTTGCAACGCACTTTGCGCACTCGGCGTTGAATTAGCAAAAATCAAATCTACACCCTCTGCCACAAAATTATTTGCGATTGTTGCTGCATTATTTTGATCATTTTGTGCGGATTGAAAATCAAAATCTACTTTCAGGCCTGCTTCTTCTACCGCAGCTTGAAAACCATCATATGCTGCATCTAGTGAAGGATGTTCGACAATTTGGGTTGCACCGATTTGATATACAGTATCATCAGGTGCTTCTCCTTCATTAGAATCAGCAGTTTCTTCTGCATCTTCATTATCCGCCTCTCCGGCTGAATCATCACTTGTTCCACATGCCATTAATACAATAGCCATAAACATTGCAATCAAAAGAAATAAAAGCGAATGCTTTTTCATGATTCTCCCCCTTTTGTTTTCTAATTATTTTTAATTTTCTAATATTTTAAAAATAATTATAGCATAAGTCATCCTTATTCGGTATAACTTATTTTTAATTATCTTTCGTTTACATAGATTCTTATCAACAAAGATACCCACCTGCACAAAGTTCTGCTTACAGGTAGGTATCTTTCGCTTGATATAACCGATTCGTTAATTGTAATTCTTCTATACTACTTACACCTATGCCGAACATAACCATTTTTAATTCCAGTTCCTTTACTTGCATCCATTCAATTGCTTTCTCTTCAGATTGTATAGCTTCTTTCAAAATAGACCTTGCAAACCCAACATAATCAGCAGATAGAGCAATTGCCTTCGCTGCATCAAGACCTGTCCGAATTCCTCCACTTGCTACAATCGTTTGTTGAGGGATCATATCCTTCATCTCTTGTAAACATTTTGCGGTAGGATTACCCCAACTGGAAAAAGCTTCTGCTGCTTGTTTTTTTAACGGTTCTTTTGAACGAAGCTTCTCCACTTGACTCCATGATGTACCTCCTGCCCCTGCGACATCAATAAACGAAGCGCCAATGTCTGTTAATCTTCTAGCAGTTTGACCATCGATCCCAAACCCGACTTCTTTCACTCCTACTGGAATCGATAAAGCATCGATCACCTTTTCCATTTTCGTTAATAAGTTACGGAAATTAGTATCTCCCCCACTTTGAATCACTTCTTGAATCGTATTAAGGTGAAATACTAATGCATCAGCATCTGTCCATTCAATAATTTGTTTGATTTGCTTAATTGTTACACCATAATTTAGTTGTACTGCTCCAATATTTGCTACAATCGGCGTATTCGGTGCATATTTTCTCACTTGGAATGAACTACGGAACTCATTGCTTTCTAGCATTACTCTCGTCGATCCTAATGCAAAAATCCAACCTTGTTCTTCTGCTGCTATAGCTAAATTGCGATTAATCATTTCTGCCATTTCTGCACCACCTGTCATCGAACTAATCACGAATGGCGACTTTACCGCTCGCCCAAAGAACGATGAACTACTATCTATTTCATCAAAGTCGATCTCCGGTAAAGCATTATGACGAAATTGAAACAAATCAAAACCATTGGTAACACCTTGACCTAAAGCTTCTTCTGTTAAACTTAATTCAATATGTTCACTTTTTCGTTTATGAATATTATCTGTCATCTGCTAGCCCCCTTTTCCTCTTTAGTCTCAGTATACATAAATTCTTGTTAAATCTCCTCTTACTATGCTTGTACACTTATTATGATATGATTAAGATAGATACTATACATAACTAATGTACTATGGAGGGATTTTAATGAAACAAAAGCTTATTGATCGTTTAAGTAAATATGCAAAAGTAGATACGCAATCCAGCGAGGATAGTCAAAGCTGTCCATCAACAGAAGGTCAATGGGATCTTGCCCACTTACTCATTGATGAACTAAAAGAAATCGGTATGCAAGATGTCGCTGTTGATGACCATGCATATGTGATGGCTACATTACCTAGCAACGTCGATAAAGACGTACCTGTTATCGGTTTTCTTGCCCATATGGATACCGCAACAGACTTTACAGGTGCAAATGTGAAACCACAAGTTGTAGAACAATATGATGGGAAAGATATTGTGTTAAATGAAGAGAAAAACATTGTTCTATCACCAAATGAATACCCATCCTTACATAATTATATCGGTCACACATTAATGACAACAGACGGTACTACATTACTAGGTGCAGATAATAAAGCTGGCATTGCAGAAATCATGACGGCATTAGAATATTTAATTAACAACCCTGATATTCCACATGGTACTATCCGCGTTGCCTTTACACCTGATGAAGAAATCGGACGTGGACCACATAAATTTGATGTAGATCGTTTTGGTGCACAGTTCGCCTATACAATTGATGGTGGGCCATTAGGAGAACTACAATACGAAAGCTTTAATGCTGCAGCAGCGAAAATTACCGTACAAGGAAATAATGTTCACCCAGGTACGGCAAAAGGTAAAATGATTCATGCAACGAAAATTGCCATGGATATTCATCAAGCATTACCGAAAGAGCAAGCACCTGAACATACAGAAGAATATGACGGGTTCTTCCATTTACTTTCGTTTAATGGAGATGTGGAAGAAGCGAAACTATATTATATTATTCGCGATCATAACCGTAATCAATTTGAGGAGAAAAAACAATTACTTACACAAATCGTAGAAAAAGCGCAAGCACAATACGGAAAAGAAAATGTTCGTCTAGATATGAAAGATCAATATTACAATATGGCGGAGAAAATTGAACCGGTAAAATATATTGTAGATATTGCCGCCGAAGCAATGAAGGATATGGAAGTGGATCCTATTATTCAACCAATTCGTGGTGGAACAGATGGTTCACAACTTTCTTACATGGGACTACCAACACCTAATGTTTTCACAGGTGGAGAAAACTTCCATGGCAAGTTCGAATACATCTCTGTTGATAATATGGTGAAGGCTACGGAAACAATTACAAAAATAGCAGAACGTTTTACAGAAGTAGATTCTAAGAAATAACTGTTCAAAAAGGTTTATACAACAATAGTAAAGAGGCTGGGACAAAATAGTAATTAGATAGGAAAAATCCGAACATCTAAGTATGATAATATATCGCTTCGGCAAAACACTTCGCTTTCACCCGCTGGGCACAAGTGCAACATCTACTCGAGCAAAGAGTGCTCTCGTAGTGTTTTCTTTGCCGCGGGAGTCTACGTATTTTGCCTACGCTTAGCATAGAATTGTTCGGATTTTCATTTTTCCTATTTAATTATGTCCCAGCCTCTTTATATATTAACTCAATTATATTTTTAGCGTGTTTAGAGTCAATAACAAGTGTATCGGGGTTGTCGCCAATATATTTTAATACAATTTCATTATTATCAGTTTTAGTTAAGTGCAATTCTCTATTAGTTTCATCGGATAAAGTGATTCTAAGATTATAATCATACTTGTTTAAATCATAATTTTTAGTTTCGGCTTGCTGAAATCCTTTCTTGAAAATATTAACGTCTTCTTTCTTTGTGTATTCTTTTTCGTAGTGTCCATTGTAAGAAGCTAACCCAATAAATTCGGCTAATTTTAATTCTTGAATATCACTGCTTTGTTGGGATAAAACTGATTTCTGATCTGTGGATTGACATCCACTTAACAGCATTATTGTACAAAACGTTAAGAAAATTATTCTTTTTTTCATATAAATCCACCTTTATTTGTTTGATTGAAATATTTTCTTTAATTAGATTTATTTTCAAGATATCATTTATTGGACAAAATAAAAAGGCACAAGGGATAGATAGTTTTTGTCCCTTGTGCCTTTTTGAACGGAGCAGAAGCTAATTCCCTTTTGCTTAAGTGGCAGCAATGAAGCAAAAGAAGATTCAATCCATTTTGGGTGTTAGTCCGTTTATCGTTTAAACGCAGTATTTGCGTATTTGTCAACGACTTGTAGTAGTAGCAGCATAAGGAACGGAAAGGCGTTGACAAATTGCACTAGCCCCGAACTCTTTTATTTCTGTAAAGCTTACGTAAATGTTCAAACAGATACATTGACACCGCCTCTAGTATTTAATAAAATTGCTCTCGTGACCAAAAAGTCATTATCATGACCACATAGTCAGAAGGTGAGTTAATGGATACGAAAGCACAGATTATGAATACGGCTTTACAGCTATTTTCCGACAATGGATATAACGAGACTTCCGTTCAACAAATCGCACAATTAGCAGGCATTTCTAAAGGTGGCTTTTACAATCACTTTTCTTCTAAACGTGAGTTAATGTTAGAAATGATTGACCAGCACCATGCTAAAATGACCCATCATTCACAGTGCATGGAAAAATCAAATCATCACCTAGCTACTTATATACAGTACGAGCTCGAAGAATGGTTAGAGCACGAAACCTTTATCCATGTGGTGTTTAATGAGTTTCATCCTAATAAAGACCCACAAATTACAAAGAAAATGGATGAGCTTCACATTACTTTAGTCAAGCAACATCGGGAAATTCTCTATCTATATTATGGAGAAAAAATACAACCTTATCTTACCGACATAGTGATTATACTAGAAGGTATGCTTAAAGAATATTTACTCTATAAATTCGTTCATCAAGCAGCATTTGATATAGAAAAGCTTAGCTTGTGGATATGTCATCATCTTGATAGCATCGTGGACAATTTAGACAAAATGGATCCTTTTCTACAAGACGAGACGAGCGATACAATAGAAGCTGTGTTGCAAAACATAAAAACTGCTATTGAACAAGATATTGTGAAAGGAAAAGATCAGCTTTTACAAGTATTTGAGCTACTTGATCAAGAGATAGCACAAAAAGCGTCCAATTCAATCCATGCTGAGGTGTATTTACATTATTTAAAAAAAGAAAAAACAATACAAACAGACGTCTTTAAATTAGAACGTCTCATTCAACAGGGGGGAAAATAAATGAATCAAACAATAGATTCAACCGAGATAAGAAGGATACCGATAGTTGCGGTTATGCTTGTTGGTGCCTTTGTCGGTTTACTAAATGAAACACTTCTAGCAACAGCTTTACCGAGTATTATGGCTGATTTCGGCATTGCTGAAAATAAAGTACAATGGTTAACAACTGCCTTTCTACTTACAAATGGTATCATGATACCTATTTCGGCCTTTTTAATTCAACGTTTTACAACAAGACAATTATTCATCACAGCATTGAGTATCTTCGGTCTCGGTACTTTCATTGCATCCATTTCTCATGCTTTTGAATTACTGTTAGTAGCTAGGGTTGTCCAAGCTGCTGGTTCTGGAGTTATGCTCCCATTAATGATGACCGTTATGTTACGAATATTCCCTGTCGAAAAACGCGGGGCTGCAATGGGGATGTCAGGGATTGTTATCTCTTTCGCTCCAGCAATTGGACCAACCCTTTCCGGATGGTTACTTGAGTTCACTTCTTGGCGAGGATTATTTTATGTTGTATTACCAATCGTCATTATTGCGATTATTACAGCTTGCATTTTTGTGAAAAATGTTACGGAACAAACATATCCTAAAATCGATATACTCTCTATCCTATTATCATCCTTTGGTTTTGGTGGCCTTTTATACGGATTCTCGAGTATTAGCGGAGGACATGGTGGCGAAGCTTCCACTAATATCAACGGAGCATCTATCGCGATCATTGTTATCGCAGCAATTATTTTAGCTGCATTTATTATTCGTCAATTAAAATTAAAAAACGCCATGTTAGAATTTCGTGTGTTTAAATATCCGATTTATTCATTATCGTTAGTACTTACGATGATTGTCCTTATGGCATTAATTGGTGCAGAAACAATGCTTCCATTGTATATGCAAAACACAAGAGGATTTAGTCCTTTAGAATCTGGTTTAATGTTGTTACCAGGAGCTATCGTGATGGGAATTATGTCACCTATAACAGGTATGCTTTTCGATAGACTTGGTGCGAAGTGGTTAGCGGTAACTGGTATGACTATTGTAACAGTGACTACTTTCCTCTTCACAAACTTAGATCTAGATACATCTTTTGTTTATTTATCTGTTATTTTTGCTATTCGTATGTTCGGACTTTCTTTAGTCATGATGCCGGTAATGACAGCAGGTTTAAATCAGTTGCCAATTGAATGGCATCCACACGGTACAGCAATGGCAAATACGATGCAACAAGTATCTGCATCAATCGGAACAGCTATCCTTATTTCCGTTATGACAACAACAGCGGCACATTACCAACCAGATCAAGAGGCGATTGCTGGTCTTTCAGAAGTAGACATACTTAATCAAGCATCGATTAGTGGGTATAATACCGCATTCTGGGTAGCTACTGCCTTATCTGCTATCGGTCTGATTATGACATTCTTCTTAAAGACAAAAGCACAAACAAATAACACAGCAAAATAACAACGTATTTTGCTAATCTCTTCTAAATAGTAGCACAGACCAAATAGTAGGTTTGTGCTACTATTTTTTCAAAAACCTTCTACTTCCTTCCTATTATATAGAAAATCATGTTAAAATAGGCAATATGCAATCATTAATAAGGAGGAACCTTTATATGAACGAAAAAATGAAACCGTTAGGATTTGGCGAAATTCTTGATCAAACTTTTCGTATTATAAAATCAAATTTCAAGCCACTATTCGCTATCACATTCTTTATTATGATTCCAATCTTTGCGCTACAAGCATTAATATTAAGTTTAACTGGACGAAATTTAGTTATAGGTGGCGAAGAACGTAATGATTTCTTTGAGCAAATTCTATCCAATACTGAGTCTATTACTGCTACAACAACCTTTCAGGATATGACAGATCTGCTATTAAATATGTTAGTTTGGATTGTTATCCCTGTTCTAGCCGGTGCTATTACTTGGGCGGTAAAATATGCTAGAGAAGATAAAAAAATTGAAGCAACAGACATGATAAAAAAAACATTCAAACGTTTTTGGCCATTACTTGGTAGTTCTATACTAATAGGAATAATCACATTCTTTCTTTTCATTCCCATTTTCATTGTCCTATTTATCGCTTTCATCGTTATCTTCGGCATGGATATAAATCCGGTTATTGGATTCTTCCTAGGAATGTTTTCTATCGTAGCTATTTTTATTTGTATCGGATTATTAGTAACAAGATGGAGCTTATACTTACCTGCTGTATTATTCGAAAAAGTCGCACCTGGCTTAGGAAAAAGCTGGCACCTAACAAAAAAACAAACATGGAAGTTTTTTGGACTGATAATAGTCCTTAGTATTATTTCTGGAATCATTAGCACTATTTTGGAAATTCCTTTAGTTTTCTTAGGTAATAGTGTGCTTTACCAACTATTATCCAATATCATCACATTAATCTCTTCCATTGTTTTCACTGTTGGTTATGCAGTGATGTATTTTGATGCAACTGTAAGACAAGAAGGATCAGACTTAAAAGAAATGATTAAAGACTACGATACACAAGGATCTTAAAGGAGCTAGGCTATGGCATCTTATCAAAAAGAACAAGAGCAACTGAATGATATTTTAAATGGCCAAGAATATCAAATCTATTACCAAGATAATAGAAGTCTATTAGAACGCCTATGGGACCGTTTTGTCGAATGGATTCAGAAAATATTGAATTATATTTTTGAATCCTTCAATCCCGCTTCTACAACGGGTAATATTATTACAATGCTTACTGCTGGGATCATTATTGCTATAGTATTAGCTACTATTATCGCAATAGTGATGATCACTATTCGGAAAAAACGCTTATCCAAACGCCAACTATTTAACCAGAGTGAAGAACTTAGTTGGAGCTACCGTGACCATTTACAAGCAGCACATGACTATGAGACAAAAGCTAATTATCGTTTGGCGACAAGACATCAGTTCTTAAGCTTACTTTTAGTAGTTGACGAACACGAGTGGTTAGAAGCTAGACAATGGAAAACAAACTGGGATTATTATGATGAATTAAAACAAACCAATAAAGCATTTGCAGAAGACTTTTATCAATTAGCACTTTTCTTTGAAAAAATAACCTATGGTAAACACCCTATTACGGTTGATGAATATCAATCTTATCAATCTGAGATCAATCGCTGGATTGAATCAATTGTAGAGCAAACTGCTACGAAAGAGACAGGTGAACGATAATGAATGGCAAAAAAATATGGATCATTGGTATGGTATTTTTCCTTCTACTTATCGGAGCCAGTATTTTTTCAACTAGTCAAACACCGAAGTCCTATCCTCCATATTTGGTTGAATCACCTGCACCTACTGGGTTAAAAGCGCTTTATACATATTTGGGTGAAAATGGATATGACGTAACAGAAGAAGACAGATTACCAGCTCTTTCTGATCAGGCATTACGAATATTAGTAAGTCCACCTGTTTTCACAGATAATCGAACAGAAGAACACTACCTTGATTATATTCGCCAAGGGAATACACTTGTACTGGCGAAGAATAATCCAGATGGACTCTTCTCCTTAAAAACAGATTATGTGATGCCAGAAACAGTTCCAGAGGAAGAGGTAAATACAGAAGCAGAATCACAAGAGCGTACACTCCATTTAATGAATAGAAATTCCGTTCGTCTGAGTCTAGAAACAGATGATCATATACTATTAGAAGATGAATATGGCGCACTTGCCATCGAAAGAGAGATTGGTAATGGGTCATTAATCGTACTAGTAGAACCAGATTGGTTAATGAACCAATACATTACCGAATACGATCATACGGAAGCTGTCTTTAATCTCATCCCATTTGAAAAGGCGAACAAAATTGTTTTCGATGAATATAGTGCCGATACTTCTCGTGGAACCTTATCACAATTTGAACTATACCCTGGCTGGGCCTATACATTACTTGTACAAGGACTAATGATCACGATTTTTATACTATGGTACCAAGGAAAACGATTTGGACCGATTTACCCAGTACGTGAGGAAACAGTTAGATTAAGCAATCAACGCTTAAAAGCAATCGCCATTTGGCAAACAAAAGGGAAAAATTATTATACGTCAGTGGAATATCAACTTGAATATTTAAAAGAAGCTATCCGTTCTCGTTACGGTATACCTTATCACCAAAGCTGGCAGAAACGATTAGTAACATTAGCAGAACATAATACACAGTTTTCCGCAAACGAATTAAGAAAGATTGCACAATCAATTGAAACCATTGGACAACGAAAAACGTTGAACAAGAGTGAGTATCTTTCCTTATCAACTACAATCGATAAAATTAGAGAAGAGGTGGAACAGCGATGACACAAACGATTACGTCATTATTAGAACAATATGAACAACGCATCCTTGGCCAACAGAAAAATTTACGTTTATTACTAACTGCTGCTTTAGCAGGAGGACATGTATTAATTGAAGGAGTTCCGGGAACAGGTAAAACGAAAATGGTAAAAACATTAGCTCAATTATTAGACAGTGAATATAAACGTGTCCAATTCACTCCGGATTTATTACCAAGTGATATTACTGGTAGTGCTATCTATAATATGAAAGAACAAGATTTCCAAACATTAAAAGGACCTATTTTCACGAATGTCCTATTAGCAGATGAGATTAATCGTACACCTGCTAAAACACAAGCAGCACTGTTAGAAGCTATGGAAGAAAAGCAAGTAACCATTCAAGGGGAAACCTATAAGTTACCTGATTTCTTCTTTGTTGCTGCTACACAAAATCCGATTGAATTTGAAGGTACGTATCCATTACCTGAGGCACAACAAGATAGATTCTTCTTTAAATTGTTAGTAGATTTTCCAACACTTGAAGAAGAAACAGATGTACTGCAAATGGTATTAGCAGAACAAGCAAGCGCGAAAGAACTCGACGCTATCTTCTCCAATGAAGCATTACTTGAGATACAACAAAAAGTTCAAGAAGTAACCATTAACAAGGATATTGCAGACTATATCATGAAAATTGTCCGTAAAACACGTGAGCTTGAACATATTCAGTATGGCGCAAGTACTCGTGCCGCTATCGCTATTGCAAAAACAGCTCAAAGCTGGGCTTTTTTAGATAATCGTGACTACGTAACGCCAGATGACGTAAAAACAGTAGCCATTCCTAGTTTACGTCATAGAGTTCAACTATCTCCATACGCGGAATTGGAAGGATCTGATATTGATGAAACGATTCAAGAGCTTGTGGGATCGATTGCTGTTCCGAGATAAAGGAATAGTCCCAACAAAGAAACTATTATCCTTTTACGCTTTATTTTTACTAGCTATTTTCATCCTATCACTTTGGCAATTTTCATGGCTTTTTCTACTCATTGCCACATTGCTTATCGTTAGTGTATTAGTGATAGATGCTTTTCTACTTCCTAATAAAGCAAATATTGAAGTAAAACGAGCCATGGAAAAGGAAATCGAACGATATGAAAAACAGAAAGTGGTCATTCACATTCAAAATCATATGAGTGCTCCTTTTATTGTTCGACTGAAGGATGAACTACCAGCATCCTTCAGCACTACTTTTCCTTCTAATATTGACGTTCCTAGTAATGGAAAAGTAGAAATACCTTATGAAATGCTTCCAGAATTAAGAGGGAATTATACGATCGATCGACTATTCCTTCGATTCCAAACAAAATGGGGACTTTGGGAGAAACAAATTACTTATTCCATCCCTAATGAAGTAAAAGTTATTCCTAACCTTTCTGAAACAAAGCGATATTTAGCAAGTGCGCAAAACTATTTGTTAACAGAAGGAATCAAAATTCGCAAAATGAAAAGTGGAGTCGGCGAATTCTCTAAAGTACGAGGGTATGTAGTTGGGGATGATCCTAGAAAAATAAATTGGAGACAATCTGCTAAATTACAAGAAATGATGACGAATGAATATGAACCAGAACACGGAAAAAATATCACCATACTCTTAGATTGCGGACGCATGATGGGTGTAGAATTAGAAGAAGGTAATCGATTAGAGAAGTCGATAGAGGCAGCCATAACCTTAGCTGCTGCTGCATTACAAAATGGGGATAATGTATCTGTCATCGCCTTTTCCAAAGAGATTAAACGAGTTATTCCTAACGGAAAAGGGTTAGACCACTTAAATACCATTTTACAAGGTGTTTATGACCTTCAAATTGATGCACAGGAATCAAATTATGCATTAGCATTGCAGCATGCCCAATCGATTCAACGTAAACGAAGTATGATCCTATTATTTAGTGATGTACAGACATTTGCTAATGAAGATTATCAACTCGCTTATTTAAAAAAACTTAGAAAAAAACATTTGTTTGTTACACTCGGCATCCAAGATCTCTTACTTCAGGAGCAAATAAAAATAAAGCCTAAAAATGTATTAACAACAATGGAAAAAGGGCTAGCACAGAAGCAATACTTGAACCAAAAACAAGTAATGAACAAATGGGAAAAGCATGGACTACCCATGCTGGAGGCTCCGGCAGAACGATTGGCAGTCACCTCTGTTTCCCATTATATCGATACATTAAATCGAGGATTAATCTAATCTATTTCGTCGTTTCAAAAGAAAATGGCCAATTATCATGTATGCAATAAGACCAAAAGCAGTCATAATCGCTACAACATATTTCATTTCTAATGAAATATTTGCAGGAGTAATAAATCCTTCGATGATACCAGCTATTACAAACAAAGGAATCGTTCCTAATAACAATTGAACCGATCTAATTGTTTGTTTCTTCAGTTGGTATCCTCTCGAATAATTACCAGGAACAAGTAGCTTGTAACCCATTAACAATCCTGCACCACCTGCAATAAAAATAGCTATTAATTCAACGACACCATGTGGAACAATATATGCCCAAAATACATATGTATCACCATAGTGCCAAAACAGACCAGCCATAGCACCGATTATAATACCGTTATAAATAAGTACATATACAGTCAATATTCCGAGGGTAATACCGCCTGCAAAGGCTAGCATCGCAACACGAATATTATTGAGCATAATCTCCGTCGACATTACTGGTGCATCCACACCAGCCGTCTCCTCTCCTAAAGAATCTAGATCAACACTTTGTGCTAATTCTTCTGAGAGGATACCATAAGCACTATTTGGATTATCAGCTACAGCAAAGAAACTTGCTACAGCACCGAAACAGAATAGTAGCAACGCAATAACTACTGCTTTCCATTGCTCAAGTAATAGACCTACAAACTTACCAGTAAAAAAATGGTAGGCTTGGCGCCATGAGGAATGCTTTGGTTGATAAAGCACATTATGTGCCTTGGCAACTAATTCATTCAAGTAATTCGTAACGTCCTCATTCGGAAAATAGGTTTGGCTATAAGATAATTGTCTAACTGCTCTTTGATATGTATGCTGGAATTGCTCGATCACTTCACTGTTTTTCTTTTTTGGTAATTGACCTATCAGCTGTTCAAGCTGATCCCAATCTTGACGGTGTTGTTTAATAAATTGATTCAGTTGCACATAATCACCTTTTTTACTAGGATTTTACTTTATTATAATAGATATAAAGGGTAATGAACAGTGCAGATAGCTATTTTTAACATTGTCTTTTCCACTTTATGAAACATTTTTCTTCACAAAATTAGCTGAAGGTGAGCATGTGGAATAAAAACACTATAAAAGCGGAATTATTTTGAAAGGAGTTTACTATGGAACAAGAACAATTACAGATTAAAACACCAGAATACGTCTCACTACAATTCCGATTAGCTGGTCTAGGATCACGAGCAGCCGCTCTGCTTATCGATAACATCATTTTATCAGTTGTTCAATTTCTCATTATCTTATCTTTAATACTCCCATTTAGCACAACTGATTTCTTATTCAGTCATTTTGACAGTATAGCTTTTGCGATTGTATTAATTTCTATCTTCGTACTTCAGTTTGGGTACTATATCTTTTTTGAATACTTTTGGGGCGGAAAAACACTCGGCAAAAAAATACTAGGTATTAGAGTAGTGCAGGAGAATGGTCATAATATTACGTTTTTATCTAGTATTATCCGAAACTTGCTAAGATTGATCGACATGTTACCAGGTGCCTATGCCCTTGGAATTCTGCTCGTCTTTGCACATCCAAAACATAAACGGTTAGGCGATTTAGCTGCTGGCACGATTGTTGTGCATGAAAGACGAAAAAAATCGTTTAAACCATCTGCGCTTGAGAAACATATCGCGAATCTCGGTCTACAAAAAGAAGAATTACCATTAGAAGCCTTCCATTTAAAACAGTTTAACCAAAAGGATTGGCAACTTCTAAAAACATATGCAGAACGTATTGTTGATATATCGCCTAATGAAAAAGCTACATTAACAGAGCAGGTTAGTAATATTCTGTTACCGAAGATTAGCACATTAATTGAAAGTAACACTAGAGGAAATGAAGCTAACTTATTGTTACTTTACTTACATCTCAAGGACGAATGGGAATTTTCTTAAAGTAAGCATTCAATCGGTAGTTTTCAAAGCGTAATAAAAGAAACCTCCTTCATGGAAGGAGGTTTTATATTTATCTAGTCCTATCATACGCAACTAGTTACTTATCTCATTTCTTTACCAGCAACAACTGTCTGTGCTTGTGCTTGCGGTGTTTCTAAATTCATTTCTACTTTTAGTTTTTTTCTGCGAGAAGAAATCTTCTCAACGGCAGATAAAACAAGAAAAGTGAGCAGAATAGTTAGAGAAACCATGTATAATGAAGTCACCATAGTCAACTATCCCCTTTCCTAAAAAAATATTCATTTATTAATGAATTCAAGTATATCGTACCATATTTAATTATTTTGTAAATATAAATAATGCAATTCTTTAAAATTCTTTTCTTTTCTCTCTATTTTTCTGCATTGCTCTACATTTGTAATATTCCTGTAATATTGACTGCCCACTTTTCCCCATAAAAAAGCTGTTACTTTATAGATAAGATTTGCTTATCTATAAAGTAACAGTCAGTATTAACGCTTATTCACTTACGGTTATACTTCCGTTCTCTGTATATAATTCAACTAAGTTGTCTCCGTTTCCGTAAATCCTTTTGTCACTACTTTGACCGAACAAATCTACACTTCCGTTATTTGTTTTTGCATCTATCTCAACATTTGTTGGTAACTGTTCTGTTTCAATAGTAATCCTTCCATTATTCGCTTTTACATTCATATTTCGCTCGAGGTCTTTTGTCGTTATTGAAATTCGCCCATTATCACTTTTGGCGGTTATATCCCCCTCAACATTAAGAATATTCATCCTACCGTTATATGTTCTTAATTGATAATGATCTGCTACGGTATTATCTACTTCGATCCGCCCGTTCTTCGCCGTTAGTTCGATACCCTTCATCTTTAGACCTTTCGCTGTTATACGACCATTACTCACATCCACAACTAATTGACCATATGTTTGATCAGGTAAATAAATCGATAATGTGCGGGAATAAGAAAAAAGGTCAAAACGAAGCCATTTTCTAGCACCTTGATCTGTACGTACAGTTAATGTATCATTATCCACTTCTACTGACAGCTCTGTTCGATCATTATTTGACTCCTTACCAGTTAACTCAACTCTAGGGACATGATCGTTTGTAGAGAGAATTTCCACCTTCTCCATACTCGTTTGCACATTAATCGTTTGAAAATCTGTCGGCTCTATTTCCTTCGTTACAGCAATCGGAACAGGATCAGCAGATTGATAGGTAACAATTCCACCAACTACACCTATAAATAATAAAAAGGTAGCTATGCTCAATAATGTTTTCGTCATTTCTTCCCTCCTCTGATTACCCTTATATTATAATTTATATATGCAATAATAACTTTGGTAAAAAAACGAGTAGCCTTTAGCATACCTACCAAAATGAATAATCCAAGTCCAGATAAGGCGATCGAAACAAACAAATCAAAGGATGCATACGATCTACTATCCATCATGACCTCTACTATACATAATACCGGAGATAATATAAACGCTCCACCTACTGTCCAACCTGCTACAAATAAACCGACAAGTCCCATCAACGGACCAAGTACAATGATGACATTAAAGCAAGTTAAACCAATGATTGCCCAAATCCTGTCTGAAGAGTCATCTTCTGCGGCAGTTAAAGTAGGTTGACTAGCATAATAGTCAGCTAAAACGTCCTCTTCTAACTGTTGTAATGGCCCAAATGAGTCTACCACTTCTTTCTCCGTCTTCCCTTCTTTCAAGCCAAGGTCAAAACGCGCTTCAAAATCTTGCAAAATAGCTTGTTGTGCTTCTTCTGGAATTCTTTGTACCTTATCGCGAAGCCAGCTTAAAAACGAATGTTTATCCAAAAAAATTTCCCCTTTCACGAGCATTAGCAATGAATCTCAACATAAAGTGAGACTTCAATCAATGGGCGTTTTTGACTCCCACTGATTGCTAGCGAAACTTATCAAGGCGTTAGCGTCCGTTTATCCCCCACTTAACTTCTTTGTTTTCACTCGAATCTTGAAGTGGGGGTTTTACGGACGTTTACTCCGTGATAATGGCGTGTACTTCTGGATGTATGAATTTTACAAGATGAGTTATTTTCCATTTTCAGTATATCACAACCATCACAAGAGGTAATGGAAAATAAACAAGAAAGTTAGCGTGATAATCATATAAGAGAACCACAAAAAAGCCCCCTAACTTTATCATCAGCTAGGGGAGCTTTAATCCTTTAACATTACTTTAATACCAGCAATATTGATTCCTTGATCAATTAATTCTTTAATTCTCTTCAATCGCTCGATATCTTGCAAAGAAAACATTCTTCTGTTTCCTTCATTTCTGACTGGTGCAATTAATCCTTGTTCCTCATAGTAACGAATTTGTCTTCCACTTAATTTGGTCAATTCTTTTACAACACTTATCGGAAAGGTAGCCATGTGGTCTGGTATGTCATAATTCACTTCGATTCCTCTCCTTTCAAATTTAAGAAAGACTAGCAATATGTGTATAAATATCTTTTAAGTTAGTAAAGCCCATCTCTTCTACTCGCTTGACATTTTCAGACCATAACTTGGCAGTAGCTGCAGCATCATACAATGCATGGTGCCGCCTGCCGATATCTACTCCGTAATAATCGCACCACTCATCGAGCGTAATAAATGATGCATCAGGTGATACTACTTTTATTAAAAAAGATGTATCAATAACTCGGTGCTGAAAGCTTGTTCTTAACGAAGTCCATGTTGCATGTTTCATAAATTGTTTCTCATGACTCGAGTGATGCGCGATCAATGTGTCACTATGAACAAACTGAAAAAACTGCCGTAACACCTCAGGCAATGCAGATGCTTTTTCTAACTCTGTCCCTGTAATACCTGTAAGCGCAGCAATTTCCTCGGAAGGTGGTAATTCATTATATATTGTTTTATAAAACAATTGATCTTCTAAAACAGCAGCACCCTTCATCTTTATTGCACCAATAGAAAGAATCGTGTCACCATTATATGGATAAAATCCAGTCGTCTCGATATCAAATACTACAACAGACAAATCTTTAAACGGGGTATTCAATACATCCTTTTGCTTCAGTTCTCTTTGCAAATTACGCATATAAGCTATCTTTTTCGCGTCTGCTTGACTAGTAACAGGATTCATATCATTGATCTTCCCTGACATCTGTTTAATAAATTGTAGCATTTGATTCATGACCATTTTGCACACTCTTTTTCTATCAGTTTTTTTGTTCGTTCAAACAACTCTGCACCTTTTTTCATGTATTCCTTCAACTCCTGTTTGTCTTCTTTTGATAAATTTTTCAAAGGAATATAATGGACTCCATCGTATTCAATTGCATCTTTTGTAAAGACAAATTTGAACGCTTGCAATTTTTCGAACAAAACCTCGTATTCTGTTAAAAAAGGATATGTCTCTTTCAACGCTGTGAACCTACTAGCAGTAGAGGCTTCAGATATTTGGTTCCATAAAACTAATAGTCTAAGTGAATTAACATAAGGGAATAGTGTAGTTGTTTTGATATTAATTTGACCAGCCCTTTTTCCGTTTTGCTGAGGTAAAAGTTGACCAAATAAACCGATGCTTTTGTGAATAAACGCAAAATTATCTATTAATCTATTCATAATCATCGGCTGTTCCTGAATATAAGAAAAAGTAACTTCTTTTACTTCTTGTAATAATGTTTCCTCACCTAAGAAAACACGAGAATCAAAAAAAGTAGAAAAATGCCTTAATGACTGCCAGCTTTCTTCTTTTAACCACGAGATGACTTGTTCCTTCCATTCCTCCACAGGTTTTGTCCATAGTGACTTAGAAGCCATCACAAAGCCATCACATCGTTCATATCCGACCATTTCTAATCCTTTTACAATCTCGCTTCCTAATGCTTGAAAATATGCTTGATGCTTATTTGTCCCATCAAAGACAATACCATGATCTTGATCACTCCATATCGACTGCTCTTTTCTAGCAGCACTACCCATCAAGAAAAAGGCGAAGGGAGCAGGGATATCCCCCTGCTCTTGTTTCACCTTCTCCATTGCAGTAGTAATAGTCTTCATCATCAGTTCATCATGGAATTGATTCAGCTTTTCATGATTTTCTTGTTGATGAATATATTGCTCTCGCCATTCTCTAATTTTTGTATAATTCATGACGAAGGTCCTCTCCTTTTCAATAGAAGAACGAATCATTATTTCGCTTGTTCTGTAGAAGTTGGAATGTTTTCTGGGTAACCATAGCTACCATGCTCACTCATATCAAGGCCAATGATTTCTTCCTCTTCAGAAACTCTTAGACCCATTACTTTATCCATTACTTTCAGAATAATGAATGATACGATAAATGCGTAAGCACCTGATGCTACAACACCTAAAATTTGTACACCTAACTGTTCGAATCCACCACCATATAATAAACCTGGTAGACCCCATTCCATCCCAACTGATAATTCGTTTGTAGCGAAGAAACCTGTTGAAATCGTACCCCAAACACCAACTGTACCGTGAACAGATAACGCGAAGATTGGATCATCAATACGTGCTCTATCAAATAATCTCATACTTCCGTATACCATTAAACCACCGATAGCACCAATTACTACTGCCGCCCAAGGCTCAACAAAACCACATGATGCTGTTATTGCTACTAGACCTGCCAATGCACCGTTTAATGTTGTCGGAACATCTGCTTTTCCTGTTACTGCCCAAACTAATAACATCGCCGCAATAGCACCCGCCGCTGCTGCTAGTTGTGTATTTAAGATAACATAACCGAAGAATGCACCATCTACTTCAAATGTACTTGCACCGTTGAATCCGAACCAACCAACCCATAGAAGTAATACGGCTAAAGCTGTATACACTTGGTTGTGACCAGCTAGCTCATTAGATGAACCATCTTTGTTATATTTACCAATACGCGGTTTCAAGATCATTGTAGCTGCTAATGCTGCCATTGCACCTGTTAAGTGTACAACTGTTGACCCCGCAAAATCTTGTTTACCATGATCTGCTAACCAACCGCCTCCCCAAATCCAGTGAGCTACAACCGGATAGACAAGCGCTGAGAACAATACCGCAAAAATGACATATGCTGATAATTTAGCACGTTCAGCAAATCCACCGAAAGCAATTGTTAAAGCGATAAGTGAAAACATCATTTGAAACATAAAATCAACTGCTGGCGATAAACCTTCCTCACTGAATGTCGTATCTCCATAGAAGAAATCAGATAAACCAATAAACCAGTTACCTTCACCGTAGATGAAACCCCAGCCTACTGCCCAGAAGACAAGTGAACCGATACCGATAGTAAAAATGGTTTTACCCGCGATGTGACCGGCATTTTTCATTCTAGTGGAACCTGCTTCAAGTAAAATAAATCCACCAATCATTAATAAAACTAAAAAAGTACCAATAATGACCCATAAATTATCCATAAGTACAATTTCCATCGTGTTTTCCTCTCCTTGTAAAAATTATTAACATCAACTGTTACGTATAGTCTACGCGCGAATGAATTTTCAGACAATTTAAATGTTAGGTAATCTTACATGGTTTTTAGAAGAGTATAATAAGTCTTATAAGAACAACCGTGTTCAATCTCATAAAATAAGACCTCAATCAGCAGGAGTCTAGAACGCCCGCCGACCGAAGTCCACTTTTATAACTCATATGGTGTTTCTTGATATACATAGTAATTTAGCCAGTTTGAAATTAATATATTTGAGTGTGTTCGCCAACGTAATTTAGGCATTTGCGTTGGATCATCATTTGGATAATAATTTTCTGGTATTTCCGGATCTAATCCAGCCGCTTCGTCACGATCGTATTCTTTCTTCAATGTTAAGGCATCATATTCTGGATGTCCTGTAACAAAGATTTGTTTTCCATCTGTTGAGGCTACAATATATACTCCCGTACGTTCTGATTCACTCAAAATTTTAAGATCGGGTACTTTTTCTATTTCTTCTTTTCGTACATCAGCATGTCGTGAGTGTGGAACTAAAAATTCCTCATCAAACCCACTTACTAATTTTTCAAATGGGTCATTTATTGTATGTGGAAAGATACCAGATATTTTATCTGGTAGCATATATTTATTTAATCCATAATGATAATATAAACCAGCCATAGCACCCCAACAAATGTGTAATGTCGAGGTTACATTCGTCTTGCTCCACTCCATTATTTCTGATAGCTCTTTCCAATAATCAACTGATTCGTAATCAAGCTGCTCGATTGGTGCACCTGTGATAATTAATCCATCATATTTATTTGCTTTTACATCAGCAATTGATTTGTAAAACTGTTTTAAATGATCTTGTGATGTATTTTTCGATGTATGTGTATTCGTATGTAATAAGCCAACATCTATTTGCAATGGACTATTCCCTAATAATCGAAGTAAATGAGTTTCTGTTTGTTGCTTTAATGGCATCAAATTTAATATTAATATTCGGAGTGGTCGGATATCTTGTTTAAATGCCCTACTCTCATCCATCACAAAAATATTCTCTTCTTGTAGTTTACTTTTCGCAGGTAATAAATCAGGTATTTTAATAGGCATTGTCATAGCTCCTTATAATAACATTTTTAAAAATTCAGATAAATAATAGTATACCATGTGCAGAGAAATAACAAAACGAACATTTTGTCTGATTTTCTCTTCTTCACTCATTCACCGCGCTTTCTAGAAATTTAATTGTTCGCTTACAAAAAAGATGCCTTGTCATAATAAGGCATCTCTTTATTATTACGCCATCCATTTGGGCGGTGTATTTTTACCCCAATACACTTCTGCTATTGGGAGATGTGCTTCAAATTGATCGTCTTGCAAGTGATAGTGGAATTGAAAATAATAACCATCTTGAGGTTTTTTTAACCGGTTTACATGGAATTTCGCAACATTTTCTTTTTCCTTCGAATGATAAAGATTAAAAATACGCTCCCCATAACCATCAGAAGGCTCATCAGCAATCATCAAGTATTGGCTTTCTGCTTCACCAAATTCTTCGTATAATTCTTCCAATACTGTTTCTAGGTTCGGTACTACCATATGAGTAACTTCAGTATCGATTTTTGCTGATATTTTTGTTCCTAATTTTGCTTGTAACTGATTCTTCGCGAGATTATTAAGCTCTCGCAAATAGAGCTGATTTGAATTTTCGAGGACAACATTTTCCTCTGTTAGCGAACCTATAATCGGATCTTTTTCAACTGGTTTCGCTCTATCTGTACTTGAGCCTATATCTTTACCAACGTCCGCATCCGCATCAATATAAATTGGTGGGACATATAAGCCAAGCGTTAATATCGTAATGAGTAAAACGGTTAATTTTTTCATCCACTTCATCATCTCGACCGATCCCTTCTTCGTCTCCTTATTAAAATTCTATCATGTTTTACCATTTTGTCCATAAGCCTAAAGTCTTTTTTCCTAATTTACATAAAATTTACTCAATTTCGGAATCTATGAGTATAAAACGACTCCTTTCATAGCAAAATAACATTAGTGTATGTTTTAAAAAGGTGGGAAAATAATGGAACAAGAGTATATAGATAAATCGATCAATGACGAACATGACTTCGATCATGCCGTATCAGAAGAAGTGCTGTCAGATATCGCTTATTATCGAACACTTATCGTAAATGTTATCATGATCGGGAAGCCTGATGATGATTGGGTATTAGTTGATACAGGCACACATAAATATCATAAAAGAATTTTACATGCTTGCGAACAACGTTATGGAAAAAAACCACCGCAAGCAATCATCCTAACACATGGACATTTCGATCATGCTGGTTCAGCAAAAAAACTAGCAGAACACTGGGATATTCCAATTTATTTGCATCCATATGAGTTAGATTATGTTACTGGTGCAAAAGAATATCCTCCAGGCGATCCGACAGTTGGTGGAGGGCTAATTTCTTTACTATCGGGAATTTTTCCAACAAAAATAGATCATTTAAAAGGTTTTGTGCAGCCTTTACCATCTGATGGTTCGCTTCCCTTTTTATCAGATTGGCAGTATATTGAGACGTTTGGCCACACACCAGGACATATTAGCTTGTTTCGCAAAAAAGATCGTGTACTTATTGCGGGTGATGCACTTTCTACCGAAAAACCTGAATCAACGCTTGCTGTATTTTTTCCATTACAGCATGTTTATGGACCGCCGGCTTATTTTACCGAAGACTGGTATGATGCGGAACAATCAGTCAAAAAGCTGGCAAAATTAGATCCTAATATCATTATTGCAGGTCACGGGATACCGATGGAAGGCGAAACAATGAAAGGAGAATTACAAAAGCTTGCTGATAATTTTACTGAACAAGCAATCCCTAAGCATAGACGACATTAAAAAAAGGAAGAGTGGTACCTGAACAATACCACTCTTCCCTTTTGCATTATGCTTTTCGTTTTCTAGCGAAAATAACTATGACTGTTCCAATCACGAGTAAGACAACCCCAGCCAGTGCCCAATTAAAGATATTCGTAGCTGTATCTGGCAAGCTGAATCCGCCGTCACCTTCAGTATCATCGCTACTTTCCTCAATGTTAATAGCTTCTGGTTTGTCTGTATCTTTCGCTTCTTTACTAGTATCTACTTGTTCACTTTCTTGTTCAAACACAGTAAATGTACTAAAATGATGGACATCTGCTGTTATTTTACCATCCTGATAGCTTCCACCAATAAGCTCCCACTTCTCCTCTTCTTCATTTAAATAATAGATAGCTACTTCAGCTTGACTATCTACATTAAAGGACATCGTCACAACCTCATTACCGAAATCGTTTATTTCCTTCCCTGCTTGTTCAATCGTGAAATCATAAACAGAGCTGACAGCATCACTTACATCTGCTAATTTGTCTAAGGTAATAAAGACTTCCTCTTCCGTTAAAATAGCGGATGGAACAATGAGCTCTACCTCACCATTTTGAATGTGAATGAAGGCGTTCTGTTCTTTTAACTGCTTCACTTGCTCTTTTGTTAAATACACTGGCGTAGACCCATCTTTTATCGAAAGCTCGACAACAAGCGTATCTCCTTCTAATTCTAGTTCACCATCTGTTATGACAGGCATTTCTTCCTCATCAGGATCTATCAGTCCATCATCCGGTTCATTACCTGGTTGTGATGGATCCTCTTGCTCATCGTCCGTTTCTTTATCATCATCCACCACTACTTGTTCGTACTGCTCCATAAATTCATTAAATGTATCCCAAATATCACCCCAAATAATTTGACCATCTTCATCTTTCTCAAATTCTGAAATGGTAGCTAACACATCTAAAACATCTTGTGGAACAGCATCCCCTGAATCATTTGCTGTTTCTGTACCATCAAACATAAAGTTTCGCTCAGATACAAGCCTTGACGGAAATTCATCTGCTCGTTCCTCAGCACTTACATCTTCCGTATGAAAAGAGATAAATCCATCAATCGTGAAATCCTCTTCAATATTGGAATAAGTAGTAAATCCGATATTACGACCTTCATTATCAAAGGCATAGTTATTCTCCGCAATGATACCTGGATTACTATTACTATCAAAGCCAACCGCACCATTCCCAAATGCAATACTATTACGAATCACATGTGGCACATGGACGCCTTCTCCACCCAGCTTGAATCCATTTTTACTGCCTTGTCCTGGATCGCTTCCTCTTACATACCCGTTGTTAAACGCAATACTATTCTCGATCGTAACAGCGCCGATTGCACCAGTTCCTACCTTCGTATATAAATCCCATCCATCATCAATATTATTATGGGAAATCGATCCCCGGAAAACATTACCTTCTCCAACTGTTAATTTTGCTGCAAATCCGTCCGCATTGTTTTCAGATGGATCACGATTATCAAATGTCATACTATTTAGGATTAAGTTATTAGATGGCCACTCATCAATTGTTTCTGCACGATCTGCGCGGCTAATCTGTAAGCCTGTGTCTCCATTTTCATAAACAGCTACATTTTCAATGATATTATGGCTACCACCTACATGATATCCTTTATAGTTAGGAGCTGATCTTGCAAAGTCAATCCCTTTCACATGCCAATAATCACCACTATGAACAACACCCCTTCCAAGTTTGTCAAAATCAATCACCGGTCTATTCTCAGCATCCGGATCTGCCATTAGCACTTTTCTATCTTCTTCTGTACCATCGTTATATTTAGCAATTTCTAATCGCTCACTACGTACATAGTGACCTTCTTGTACGATAATCGTTTGGCCTTTTTGTACATAATCAATCGCTGTATCCAAGTCTAACGGTTGTTCTTTCGAGCCATCAGCATCGTTTTCACCCTCTGGGCTAACATAAATATTTCCACCCTCGTCTGCAAAGGTTTTCACCGTTACTGTAAAATTATCGACAATCGAACCGTAATCTGTTAAATTTTGAGTATCATCAGGTACAAAGACAACCGTAAAATTAGTGATATCCTCTCCCTCAAGTGTCGTATCTAATTCTACTAACTCATTCCCTGTCACATCCATATCTTCCACAAGGATATCATGTTCTTGTCTGACTGTTGCTCGCCCGTCGACATTTGATTGGAATTTGAAAGAATAATCAGCATCACCTGTTTTGGTTAAAGAGGTGATCTCTACATTTGGTTTCACTGGTTCTTCTGGTGGCTCTACTTTCGGTGCATCTGTCGCTGCGGCACTTACCGATAAGTCTATATTACTTACTTCAATTGTAGCTACTCGTGCTGCATAAAAGCCAACATACATTTTATCGTTTTGCACATTTAATATTTCTGGTTCAAACAAAATATGTTCTTCCCCATCATTTAACTGACCAACAAAACCACTATTTGTCTTTGCTAATGTTAAACGGTAGTCTGTCTCAGTTGTTTCTAATGTTGGCTTCGTATCATTAATCATACTACGTTGTAACCCTTGACTACCTTCTCCATCAGATGCAAGTACCCCTGTTCTTACTAAAAGCTGTGTACCATTCGGCTCTCTTGTACCACCACTAAATCCACCAACTGCGGCTATATTGGAAGCAAAGACCGCTGAGTTCCCTTCTTCTCCAATTGCATCACGTGCCATAATACCGAATGATTCTTGGCCATCATGAGGATCTTTGGCATAATTTAATACATTAATATCTGCTGATAAAACAAAATTGTCTTCATTAGCATCTAACTCTGTATAATAAAAGGAAAGCCCATCATGGTCACCTGTGATTTTACCACCGTTATCTGCTATTAATTTAACGACACCATCATCAAGTATTTCTACTTTATTATTTTGAGCAGATGTAGACTGACCAAAATGGGTCGATTTCCATTCAACTTCTTGTCCTTCACGAACTGTGACAGAATACGTAATCGGAGATACTTCTTCCATAGTCGGTATGATTTCAATTGGATAAACACCAGGCTCATCACTATTAAATGCAGATACATCTACCTCGAAATCTTGCTCTTCTAATAGCTTACTCTCACCATTATCATACACCTTCGCAACAGTTAAACCATCCCTTGTAAAAGAATCACCCACTGCAAAAGTAGTAGAAGGATATTGTTGAATCTCTATTTGCTCTAATTCTTTTTCCTTCACTGTAATTGGTACAGTAGCCTCGGCTTGCTTATAAGATAGAAGTAACTCTTTACTCCCTACCGTTTCTGTATCAAAACCCGCTACTTCTATATCGGATAACGATAATCTAACCGCATGGCCATCTGAGTATAATGCATAAATCGCCATACCAGATAAATCTAATTCGTCGCCTATGAAATATACTTCTTTGCTAGGCAATTGACGAACTTCTAATTCTTGTACCTTTTCTTCTGACACTTCAATCGTAAATGTTGTACTTACTTCTGGTTGTTCTGTTGAAGCAACTACAACCTGATGGGTACCTGGTTCCTCTAATATGGCCCCTTCCTCTATTACCTTATCATCAACGCTTAGTGTATATAACTCATCGGATAAGTCCTCTTTCGCAAAACCATCATTATAAGTTGCTTCCACAACTAAGCCTTCTGAATAAAAAGCATCGCCTACATAATAATGTTCTTTAGCCGGATAATATTTCACTGCTAAGTCTGTTATCGTATAAGGTAAAATCTCCACATCTATTGTTTTTGTTAAGCCATTATAATGAATCGTTAATGTATTAGTGCCCGCTTCACTACTATCAAATCCTGTCACGACATAATCTTCTGGTGAAAGAACCTCTGTTGTATCCTCATCATATACTGCTGTTACTTCTAAACCAGTTAAATCTAATGATTCTCCAACTAAATACTCTCGTTTCTCTAAGCTTTCTTCATCCACAATTACATCACTTACATTCTGTGATTCTATTAATGTAATATCATCAAATCGAACTTTTGCTCCTCTAGCGGCATACACACCAACATGTATATCATCAGAAAAGATTTCATCAGCTGTAAATGTCTCTGTCTCTCCATTAGAGGTAAGTATATACGTATCACCTGTTTTCTTAATAGATAACTGGTATTCTTCATTCATTCCTGGAACTTTATTATCCGAAAACATATCTAATTTGATTAGTGAGTCCTTTTTGTAAAAACCTTTCATTTCCTGATCCAATCCACCAACAGCAACATAATTAGATTCATGACCAGCAGAATTGCGATTCTCGCCAATATCATCTCTGAGCATTAAACCGAAGGAAACTTGATTATTTGCATCAAAATGCTCCACTGTTGCCGTTGCTGCTATTTCAAAATTCGCTACATCAGGCATTTTTTCATATAAAAAGGAAATGCCATCAACACTACTAGAAATTTTGCCACCATTTGCTTCAATTGTTACGGCCAGATCAGAATGGAAAACCGGATCTGGATTACTATCATCTGAAGTATTAGAACCAAAAACAACGAATTCCCTATCATTTTCACCACTTGTAATTTCTGCTCCAAGATGTACCACTTGAACCTGAGACAATATAAGAATAGCTATGACAAAAATCGCAAATTTACTTCGATGTTTTTTCATCCTACCTTTAACCTCCTGTTTTTTTAGTAGATGAACAAAAGTATAAGAATCTCCTTTCTCCTCCAAAAATAACAACGTTGTTATTTTTGGTTCTAGTAATTTAGCAAGATATGCGTCTTACAAATCAACATTGTAAACGCATACAAATATAACGTCAACCACTTTTATGTTGATCGACAATATACGAAAAGAAAATGAATCTTATTTACTACTTTATACATTTCCATCTTAGTTTTTCGCACAAAAAAAGAGACTAGCAAAATGCTAATCTCCTACTCTTCATTTGGTTTATAATTTTTCACAAAGAATGATAATACTAATCCAACTGTGGTAATAACAGCAAGTACTAAAAATGCTGTATTTGCTGCTTGAATGCCTGGGTATAGGTTCCCTGCATTTTCAGCAATGGTTTCGGCTTGTGTCATGATCGTTACCATAATCGCCGTACCAACAGAAGCAGATACGTTACGTAAAGTATTATCCATTGCTGCACCATGGGCAATTAATCGTTTTGGTAGTTGATTTAAACCAGCCGTCGCAACTGGCATCATTACTAATGAAAGACCGAACATACGCAGTGCAAAGACAATCGTTAAGTACGTAATCGAGGTATGTTCATCAAGAATGGTAAACAAGAACGATCCTATAACCATAATGGCAAATCCACTAATAACAAGCCATCTTGCTCCTACTTTATCAAAAATTTTACCAACAATCGGCGACATTATCCCTGTAATTAATGCTCCAGGTAAAATAACTAAACCTGATTCAAGTGGTGAGAAATCTCTCGCATCTTGCATATATAACGGTACTATTGTTTCGACCGCAATTAATCCCATAAATCCAATCATTCCAAGACTTACCGTTAACGGGAAGATGGAATAAGTGAACACACGAAATTCTAACATCGGGTGTTTCAGCTTCAATTGGCGTAAAATAAATAAAACAAGAGCAATGGCACCAATAGCTAGTACGATGATGGTGATCGGGGAAGTCCAGCCATTATTACCCGCACTGGTAAATCCATATAATAACCCACCAAACCCAAAGGATGATAGGATAATAGATAACACATCTAACTTAGGCTTCGAAACTTCTGTTACATTTTTCATAACAAAGTAGGCAATCACAATATCAATAATAGCAATAGGTAAAATAATATAGAATAGTACTCGCCAAGAAAATTGTTCTGTAATCCACCCTGATAATGATGGACCAATTGCTGGAGCGAAGGAAATTACTAATCCAACCATCCCCATGATGGTTCCCCTCTTGTTAACTGGATAGATCATTAAAAACACGGTTTGCATTAATGGTAACATAACCCCTGCACCTGCCGATTGAATAACACGGCCAGTCAATAGCACTGGGAAGTTTGGTGCAAAGCCTGCTACTAATGTACCAAACGCAAAAACACTCATTGCTGTAATAAACAATTGTCGTGTCGTAAATCGATCAATTAGAAATGCTGTAATCGGAATCATAATACCGTTAATCATCATAAAGATCGTCGTTAACCATTGTGCTGAATTAGCCGTTATATCCATCTCAACCATGATTGGTGGTATCGCTGTAATCATTAATGTTTGGTTAAGTATTGCAATAAATGAACCCGCTAACAAAAGTGCAACAATTGTCCCTCGTTTTTGTATCGTTTTCGTCATTTTCTCACTCCCCTGTTGTATAAGTATGAAACTATGTATGCCCTTTAACAAAAGCAAATAATAGTGAATAAGTTCGAATCTTTGTAACGTACAATGTTTTATTATTTACTCTGCTAGAACATTATACGTTCCCTTTATATAAAAAAGCAAAAAATAGAAACCGAAAAACGACTTCTATTTTAACCATCCTTTCTCATTCACTTTTGCCACAGCTTCAATGCGATTTTTCACCTCTAATTTATCCAAAATAATCGATATGTAATTTCGGACAGTCCCATCTGACAAAAACAGTTCATTCGCAATCGTTTTCGTCGGCTTTCCTTGAACGAGTAATTGCATCACATCAATTTCTCGATCTGTTAATGGATTCCCTTCAGAGAAAGCAACATCAATCAATTCTGGAGAGTACACTCTTTTTCCTTTCATAATTTGTCGAATGGATTGTGCCAATTCTTCACTTGGACTATCTTTCAACAAATAACCACCCACACCAGCATTTCTTGCTCTTTCAAAATACCCTGGTCTCGCGAATGTAGTTAAAATGACTACTTTGCAAGAATAATCACGCAACTGTTCTGCTGCGTCTAATCCTGTCATAACAGGCATTTCAATATCCATTAAACAAATATCCGGTTGTTCTTTCTTTACTAAAGCTAACACTTCCTCTCCATTTACAGCCTTGCCGACTACTTCCATATCTTCTTCCAAATCTAGCAATGCACCGAGCGCACCTAATAGCAATTGTTGATCTTCCGCGAGCACAAGTCGAATCACAACTCTTCCCCCTCTTCAATCTGTTTCAATACTTTTGGAACTGATAGATGTACTTCAAATTGATTGTCGTTCCGTCGCATATCCAATGTTCCGTTAACAAACTCCAATCGTTCCTTCATTCCCTTTAACCCATTCCCCATATCTTTACTCGTTACATGACCTATACCATTATCAACTACTACTAATTGAATTGCTTGTTTCGTTTCTGTAAGGTAAACCGAACAGCTGGAGGCATGACTATGCTTTGCAACGTTAGTTACTGCTTCCTTCAAGCACATACTCAAGACATTCTCAAGAAACAATGGAAGGTGTTCACAATCAGCTTCCACCATCATCTTTTGCTCTATTCCTGCAGCATTTAATAGCTCTTTAGCACGATCAAATTCTTCTAATAGCTTGGCATTCCTCATGTTCGAAACCATTTCACGTACTTCTTTTAAAGCATGTCGCGCGGTATCTTGAATATCTTGCAGTTCCTTTCTCGCTGCTACTGTATTTTTTTCCATTAACTTAGCAGAAAGTTCACTCTTTAAACCAATCAATGATAGTTTTTGCCCTAACGTATCATGTAAATCTCGCGCAATGCGGTGTCGCTCTTCTATAATGGCCAACTGTGCAATTTTCTTATTGGCATCTTCCAATTGTCCTTCCAACGCTTCTTGCTTTAATCTATTATAACGATTTATCGGAATTAAAATGATACCTAGAATAGTCATAATTAAGAAAGGTATCTGACTTAAGAAGGAAGTATAATCCAATAAAAAACCTGTCGTCATCGCCCCAACAGATATAACAAGATGAATCACATACATCGTGATAAACCCTGCCTTACTCCGAATATTTCCGATGAAAAATGCCGTAAACAAGGCAAAATAGACATATTGAAACAGAATCGTCATCATACTATGGATCAAAAATTCGATACTTAAACCGATATATACTAATGGTCCACGCGAATTAAATGTCACCCAATACACACCAAAAAAGATCATCGTTGCCGCTATCCCAAAAGCAACTTCCCACAAAGAAGTAGATCGAAAAATAAAATAAAAAGGAAGCACACAAAAAATAATCCATATATACAAACTCAACCCGGTATTTCGAGGAAAAATATCATACCAATGACGCATTACACCGTCTCCCCTTCACATTATCTTTCTAACCTATCATATCTTTCCACTACCTTAAAGAATATTTTTCTGCCAACGTAAGATGTGTTCTTTTATAAAGGTGGTAGCTTTGGCAACAAAAAAGACCTTGTCATCATTGTACCAAAAGAATTGGAACGAGTGGACAAGGCCATTCCTCATTTAGGAACGTATAGACTGTGAATCTTTTCTGGTAGGTATAGGTATATTCGCTTGCTGTTTATTTCGTACTTTCATTTCTTTAAAGCTTATAAACGTTTTTCGTTCTTCATCATAAAGTCGAAAGCGAATAGATTCCAAACTCGTCTTTAATGTAATCGTTGTAGCTTTTTGTAATGGAGGTGTTTGACTATGTGCCTTTTCTAGATGATAGTTAGGCACTCTTGGCGCTAAATGATGTACATGGTGATAACCAATATTTCCTGTCATCCATTCTAACCATTTCGGTAATTGATAATAGGAGCTTCCATCTACCGCAGCCTTAACGTAATCCCATTCCGATTCATTTTCAAAGTAAGAATCTTCAAATTGATGTTGAACATAAAACAACCAAATTCCTAACATTCCTGCTACATATGCAATCGGAATCTGTACTAGCAGAATCGCCTGCCAGCCTAACGTTAGTACTAGCACTGTATAAGTCGCAATTAACAAAAAGTTAATCAAATACGTATTCCAGCGCTCTTTTTTACGAGCATCTTTACGATTAAATCGATTTTCATATAAAAATAATAAAAATGGTCCTAGCCCGAACATAACAAAAGGATTACGGTAAAGACGATACTGCAATCTTTTCCATTTACTTGCACGTTGATATTCCTTCACCGTCATAATCCAAATATCACCTGTTCCGCGTTGATCGAGATTTCCGCTCGTAGCATGATGAATCGCATGCTCTCTCTTCCATTTCTCAAAAGCGAAATGAGTAATAACACCAGTCAATGTTCCAATCACACGGTTCCATTTCTTATTCTTTAAAAAGGACTGGTGAGCACAATCGTGGAAAATAATAAATGTGCGTACCATGAACCCCGCTGCAATAATGGAAAAAGCTAGACTCAACAAAATCGAGATCGATAAGCTTTGATAGGCTAAATACCATAGTATAAAAAATGGTGGAATCGTATTAAGTAGTTGGATCATGCTTGTTTTTGTTTTTGATGTAGCATAAGGCATAACATCTTTTCTTAACTGTGCTTGTTTTTGTTTGCTCATCAACATCCCTACTTTCAAAACTTCTATAGGTGAAGTTTACGCCAATTACATCGTATTTATAAGACGCAGTTGTCAGGAATTAAATATGACATTTGTCACATCGCTTCGGTAACTACCCTTACACACAACAAAAGCCCTGTTCTCTCATTTTTAAGAACAGGGCTTTATCTCCATTATCTTGCAATCTTTGCTTCTCTTTTCGTAAAATCCGTATCTTGATAATACGTATTCTTTACTAAAATATTGGGACCTAAACATTTTACAGCCGGACAATGACAATTCAATGACTTAGCCGTTTTCGATTCCATCCAACGATCATAGGAAGTTTGCAGTGGAGTTGTTCGAATATTACCAAGTGACGGCTCTTCATCATCACCAAAGTCTGTTACGATCACTTCTCCAGAGAAAATATTGACGTTAAGGCGTGATCTTCCATCTGGATCATTTCTTACTGTAACGTTTTTCTCTTGGTATAATCGTTTAAGCAATGCAAGCTCACTTTCACTTTTATTACATGGATAAAATGGTAATGTACCAAACAGCATCCACATTGATTCATTACGATGATTAAGTAAGCGCTCAATACCTTCTTGCATTTCTGCTAAAGAAAGTGTCTCCATATTACTAGCAAAATCGACCGGATACATTGGATGAACCTCATGACGGGCACAGCCCATCTCCACAATATGGTCATGAATTTGTTCTAAATATGGAAATGTACGCTTATTTAACATCGTTTCGGCTGAGACCATTACTCCAGCTGCTGCTAATCGTTGTGAGTTTTCTACCATACGGTCAAAATATTTTTTACGATTTTCCTCGCTAGGCTTACGCTCCATATTAGCAAAACCAGTCTCCGCAAATTCCTCTGGCGTTCCCCAGTTATGTGAGATATGTAATACATCTAAATATGGAATAATTTCCTCATAACGAGAGTATGGCAATGTTAAATTAGAATTAATTTGTGTCCGAACACCTCGCTCATGGGCATATCGTAGTAACGGCACCACATATTCACGAACAGATTTTTTGGACATCATCGGTTCTCCGCCAGTAATACTTAATGTACGCAAATGCGGAATTTCATCCAAACGTTGCTTCAATAAGTCAAACGGCAAGGCATCTGGATCCTTATCTCGCAATGTGTACCCAACAGCACAGTGCGCACAGCGCATATTACATAAATGAGTTGTTGTAAACTCTATATTCGTTAACGTCATTTCCCCGTATTCTTCTACATCCATGTATGCTTCCCACGGATCATAATCAGGCGTAATAGGACGCATTTCATTGACAAACGTCATATTTAAACTTCCTTTCTAGTAACCTTCCATACTCTATTGTATCAAATTACGAAAAGAATGCCTATACGATCATGACGGAGTACTACGTATTACAAGTTTAATCGTTTTCTACGCAGCTAATCTAAATTATTATATGTTAGCAATACTTGAGACCTTTATTGAATGTGACGGTAATTTTAAAAGAAGTCGCCACCATACTCTTTATCCATCGCAACACAGTTCTATATCGTCTGAATAAAATAAGCTCAATTCTCCGTATTGATATAAAGAATAATGATGATTTACTAAGAATCAAAATGGCTTTAAGATTTTTACAAATGAATGCATTAAAAAAACAAAGTTCTTAAACAATTAATGTAACCTTTATCCATTTATTTCCGTCTTTCTTATAGTAGCAAAAATCTTATAAGGAGATGATTGAATGAAATGGGTAAGGAGTAGTTTGGTTTCATCATGTATTCTCATCATAGGTTTTTTATTATTTTCAGTAGATGTGGATGCATCCATAGAGGATTCACCACAAGTAACGACCGAGATTATGGATACCCAGTCCAGTAAATACATCAAAAATGGTAATGCTTCATTTAGTAAAGTAGATGCAAAAACCGCTGGCGCAAGATGTAATACATCTAGTTATTCTTCCGTACAGCAAATTAGTTGTAGCATCCACTTGCAAGTAAAAAATAAAGCAACAGGCGCATGGGTGAACACAGGAAACAGCAAACGATTCACAGAAAGAAATTCCTCATTTGTTAGTGGAAGTGTAAACTTTAAGATCGAAAAAAACTATGAATATCGTATACATACTGTTCACACCATTTTAAAAGATACAAAAAGTGAACAATTATATGCCGTAACCAATGCTATTAAATTCTAAATAGAAAAAAGGAGGCTTGATATAATCGTAAGCCTCCTTTTCTACTCAATAGCTTCTGCTATGTTTATCATTTCTTGCTTATCTTCCGTACCCTCTAACACCCAATTCATATGTGTAGTACTCCAGATCATTTCAATCTGATCATCTTCATAAATTAACATTCTTGCTTCTCCACCATGTAAGGTAATCGTTTCTACCTCTGTATCTTGATTATCGATTACTTTCGCATCAGCAAAATCGTTCGCTTGATATATTTGCTGTAAGGAAATATAGTTATTTGACTCGTCTATATAATGAAACTCCACCTGTTTTGCAGTATCCTCTTCATATAATACAATTATGTCATCTAATACATAATTCTTTGGTAAGTATGTTGGCTGTGACAAATGAAATTCCGTGACTTCCTGTGCTTCTTCAAAGGACATTTCCTCACGATATTCTTGTACAGATTCTGTTTCGATCCTAGTAAAATCCGGAACATCATCATCTGCTGTAGAGGATTCTTGTGTATTTGATTGATTTATTTGCGTAACATTACCATTCGATGTTTCAAACATGCTTATAATCCAATTAAATGCTTGTGTCTGATTAGATTGTACAAGAATAGTGCCTATTACCATAAAAACAAGCATTGCCGCTACTAACATCCATTTATTTGATGCTCTTCTGTTTTTTCGTGGTTCGTTTGACAATTCTTGCACAATACTATCCCAACTATCCTCTTTTTTTTCCGCTGGAACTTGCACGTGGAGATAGTCCTCTTTAAGCATTTCTTTCCATTTGTGATCCTCACTCAACATGATTCACCACCGATCCATTGTCTTTTCGGATTACTCGTTAGCTCTTCTTTGATTAATTTTCGACCACGATATAATCTTGTTTTCACAGTAGATTCGTTCAAATCTAATAAAAGGACAATCTCTTTTATGGATAGCTCATGTATATAATGTAACAGTAATACTTCACGATATTCTGCTTTTAGTTCACCCATTATTTGTCTCAATGTCTCTTTAGCTATATTTCCTTCGACTATGTCTAGGGGATCCAAGCTTACCTCTTCTAGATCTTGATTTTGTAAGAAGACTTCATCACTCAACACTTCATGTGTTCCTTTTCTTTTTCTAAGCAAGTCGATGGCTGTTCTCGTTGCAATAGTCGATAGCCAAGCTCCTATCCGTTCCTTATCTTCTAATCGATCCATATGCTTATACGCCTTTACAAACGTTTCTTGCAGGGCATCTTGTGCTAAATGCGCATCTCTCGTAATAAAAAAAGCATCACGATATACTCTTGAATAAAACATGTCATATATTAGACGGAACTCATCATGAACTGGTTCCGGTTTTTTAAATATTTTTTTCCACATTTATTCCCACCCTCTTCCATCGACATACAAATTATAACATCTCCTCTTTTTACGATACACTGTTTTTTAGTGTTTATTGACAATCAAACGAAGGAGCTACTAAAATATATACATTGGTGGTGAACAAAATGATAAACACACGTTTTTCCGTAGCGATTCACATCTTATCTCTGATAGCTTCCGAAGCTAACAGAGTAGCCACATCAGATATAATCGCAGGAAGTGTTAATACGAATCCCGTTGTCATTCGACGCATCGGTTCTTTACTAAAAAAAGCACAACTAATTCAAGGCGGACCTGGTGTTGCTGGTTACTCCCTTGTCAAACAACCTGAAGAAATTACCTTACTCGATATATATAAAGCTGTTACAGATGAAAAAGAATTATTCGCTATTCACGAAAAGCCTAATCCGAATTGTGATGTCGGGAAAAGCATTCAAACAGCACTCGACATTTCGCTAACCCGCGCTCAACTTGCTATGGAGCAGGAATTAGCGAAGCAAACATTACAAGATATTATCGAACATCTCACTGATTAGAAGTGAGATGTTTTTTTATTTGACTCACATTTCATTTGTAACTATAATGGTTACAAATGAGTTAAAGGAGGAATTTACTATGAAAATCGGTATTATTGGAGCAAGCGGAAAATCAGGTAAATTAATAACAGAAGAAGCACTAAGCAGAGGTCACGAAGTTACAGCCATCGTAAGAAATCCTGAAAAAATCGTTAATAAAGATGTGAAAGTAGTGAAAAAAGACATATTTGATATAAAAACGGAAGATATTAAAGCGTTTGATGTAGTAGTCAATGCGTTCAACTCTCCTGAAGGACAAGAGCATTTGCATGTTGACTCACATCGCGTGTTAATTGATGCATTCAAAGGGGTAGACACTCGACTAATCGTTGTTGGTGGTGCAGGTAGTTTATATGTAGATGAAGAAAAAACAACCCATTTATATGACACACCAGACTTTCCAGATTTCGTTTATCCATTAGCTTCGAACATGGGTAAAGCATTGGAAGAATTAAAACAAACAGATAATGTAAACTGGACACACTTGAGCCCTGCGGCAATGTTTGATCCAGAAGGAAAACGAACTGGTTCCTACAAAACAGGAAACGAAACCGTAATAAACAATAATGCTGGAGAAAGTTATATTAGTTACGCAGACTATGCTATTTCACTTGTAGACGAAATCGAGAATCCACAGCATGTTAACGAACGCTTTACAGTTGTTGGGGAGAAAGAATAACAAAATGAAAGTAGTTCAGTTTTGGAGTACAAAATTATAATTTGCACCCCCTAATTGAACTACTTTTTTCATATAAAATTGCAGGCGAAAATGTAAGGCTTTTTGTACTTCGAACTGCATAAATAATTTAGATAATTTTGGGATAATTAACTTATATATGGTAAAAAAATTAAAGAACGTTATTCAACGGGGCAGTTTAGTGGAAGAATTGAAGTGATACTAATACTGCGAAATTATGGGATGACAGGAATTGCTAATGAGTAGATTTACTTAATCTAATATTTGGTAAAAATTACTTCAAATAGGAACGTACTTTTGATATAATAGATAGAAATATTTAGTGAGTCAGATTTTGGGAGGATGACGGCATGGACAAGAGTTCTGTTCATAGAACAAACATGATTGGCGGTGGTGAGGTAGGCGCTATCTCAGCTGAAATGGATACGTTTAGTATTCATGAAACAAATAGCCTATTTTGGGATACAAAAGGAAATGATGTTTTAGGAGCAACCGCACTTCCTTTCTATGGAGCATTTGTCTCGGAAGAAAAGTGTCAGCTTTTTGGGGATGTCTCGGGAAAAAAGATGCTAGAAATAGGCTGTGGGAGCGGTCAATCCTTGAAATATATGGGGGAACGCGAAGCATCTGAACTATGGGGGATGGATTTATCGGAAAATCAAATCGAAAAAACAAAACAGCTGTTGACGTCGTGTGGTCTTTCAGCGAAGTTAGTCTGTTCTCCTATGGAAAGAGAATGTGGCTTACCAAAGAATTATTTTGACTTTGTTTATTCTATTTATGCGGTAGGCTGGACAACCGACCTTGAGGGGACCTTTCGCCAGATTGCATCTTATCTAAAAAAGGACGGGGTTTTTATTTTCAGTTGGTCTCACCCGATACATAAATGTGTTGCTCCAGAGAATGATAAGCTTGTATTTAAGAAATGTTATTTCGATGAATCTTGGTATTCAGTAACTCTTGGCGAAAGTACGCTAACATTATCCGACCGTAAACTGTCAACTTATGTGAATGCGTTGGCGAAAGAGGGATTTGTCATTGAGCAAATGATTGAAGATTCTGATGATGAAATTATTCAATCCAATAAAAGCGATTTTGCAAAAAAAGCAAAGATTCTCCCTGTAACTTTTGTAATCAAGGCACGAAAACTATAAAACACGATAGTTCTATAAAAGAGAAGGTCTATTCAAAGCACATTCCGACATAGGAGTGGGCTTCTCTTGTGAAATAGTTCACTTAAACTAACGGGGGCTTATGTTCAATAAGGATTTGCTCTCTATCTTCTGGCATTAGCAGTAGTTAAGTTTAAATTAGAATTTAGTAGACTACTCTTCAACAATTGGGGGTGATATTGTGTTTAAAGATTTTAAAAACAAGCGTTATTGGATACTTATGCCACCATTTTCAATTATTGCACTTTTACTATTTATCTTTCTCCCTAATAATTACAAGTTCTTTTCACCTTTAGTAATAATCATTTTTTGGATTGTTTATTATGTTTGGAATTATTTAGCAGAAAAAAAGAACAATCCAAACAACCCTGAAGAGTTACCTTGAACTAACGGGTGCTTTAGTTTAACAAGACAGAGCATTTCTCAATGAGGAATTTGCTCTTTTTTTTGCAAATTACATTAGTTTTTGTACGTAGCTTTGCAAAGGGAAATGCTAAATACAGATGAACATCGAAATATTAAAGAAAAATGAGCATCAAATTGATGTACAATTCAACGCTCATTTTATCTTACAATTTATTAAGCATACTTCAAAACGGAACTAATTACACTTTTTTCATTAATTACCGAAGAACGCTTCTGCTTTTTCTAAATATGGTTCTTGTTCTTCAGTTAATTCATATTCTTCAACAATCGCATCAACTGGACATACTGCAACACATGCGCCACAGTCAATACAAATATCAGGGTCTATATAGAATTGGTCTTTACCTTCTTCAATACAGTCGACTGGGCATACAGTTGCACATTCCCCAGCCTTCTCTACTTCACAAGGTGCCGTTATGACAAATGCCATTTTTAAGTACCTCCCCTAAACTTACACTTATTTGTGTTTATCAAGATGTAAACGTCAGTAATACCCTCATTTTATTATGAGCCATTTTTTATATTTTACAAACTATATCTGTGTACTAAAAAGAAGTGGAAAGATACCAAGCACCTCTCCACTCTTTTATGTTTACTTATTGATCATAGAACGTACATTATTTTGTAGCTGCTTGGAATTTCTCTGCTACTACATCCCAGTTTACTACATTGAAGAATGCTGCAACATAGTCAGGACGACGGTTTTGATAGTTTAAGTAGTAAGCATGCTCCCAAACGTCTACACCAAGGATAGCTGTTTTACCATCAGAAATTGGGTTATCTTGATTTGGTGTGCTTGTTACTTCTAATTTACCTTCGCTGTTTACAACTAACCAAGCCCAGCCAGAGCCAAATCTTGTAGCTGCAGCGTTTGCGAATTGATCTTTGAATTGATCGAAGCTACCGAATGCTTCATCAATTGCTGCTGCTAATTCGCCTTCTGGTTTATCAGATTTTGATCCTGGAGCAATTACTTCCCAGAATAATGTGTGGTTAAAGTGCCCACCACCATTGTTACGTACAGCACCGCGAATACTTTCAGGTACACTGTCTAAATCAGTTAGAAGATCTTCTAGACTTTTGTCTGCTAATTCAGCTTGTCCTTCTAACGCTGCGTTTAGCTTTGTAACATATGTTTGATGGTGTTTGCCATGGTGGATTTCCATCGTTTTTTGATCAATGTGTGGCTCTAGTGCATCAAATGCATAGCCTAATTCAGGTAAAGTAAAGTTTGCCATATGTAAAACCTCCAAAAATGATTTATTATACCTTTTAGTATAAAAAGTATAATTATATGTTATACTATAATTAACAAATATTCAATACCTATGCTTCAATATTTCCATTTTTTTCAGAGTTTAGTAGATAGAAGCTCGTATAGGAGTGATCTAATGGTACAAACGACAAAAGATAAAATTCTTGAGTTATTAAAAAAGGAATCCGCTTTATCTGTTAATGAACTGATCAAGCACTTAAATATTACGCATATGGCTATTCGCAAACACTTATCTACATTAGAAAAGGATGGCCTAATATCCAGTCAAGATGTAAAACAAGAGATCGGACGCCCCATTCAACAATTCTTTTTAACAGCAAAAGGAAAACGGCTCTTTCCGAACAATTATGAATCAATTAGTGTCGAATTCTTAAAAGATATCGAAGAAATACATGGAAGAGAATCGATTAGACAACTGTTTGAAAACCGTGAAGAGCGATTGATTGATCAATATTCAGAACGTGTTAGCGGAACATCGAACCAAGATAAGCTACGCGATATTGTCCATATCCAAAACGAAAAAGGATATATGGCAGAGCTACATCAGCATGACGAAAACCAATTCGAAATTCTTGAATATAATTGTCCTATTTATGCAGTAGCGAAGGAATTTCATATCGCCTGTCAGTGCGAAACAAGTATGTTTAGAAAAGTGCTAGGCACAGAAAACGTCAAAAGAGTACAATGCAAAACAGAAGGGAATAATCATTGTCGGTTTATGGTGGAGTTTTCATAAGGGAAAATTCCCAATATGAATGATGATATTCTTTTATTAATTACTCCATTTTGTCACCGATAATTTATGATGATGCTATGAACGTTACAACTTCTATTCGCTTTAGTAAAATAAATAAGGGAAATATTTTCCACAAAGAGTAATGAAGCATAGGAAGCTTTCTGTTCATCGCTATTGTTAGTTTAATCAGTATCTTTGTCATTGCATTTATTATTTCGACGAAAGAAATAAAAAGAAAAAAAGAACTCCTGTTTATTTTCTTAAGTCTTACTCTTGTTGTCATTATCGACACTCCACTGATTTGGCTTTTAATATGGACTGTTATTTTTATTTATCTATTACGAAAAAAGAATGCGGTATAAGTTATGAGGTTGACTTATTCCTTCTACCTCTGTACACTTTAATTAAATAAAAGCGAAAGGGTGAACTGTAGGCCAATGAAATAATAATCCTATTCTCTCATCAATATTTTTATAAAGATCTTATCTCAGATTCATGGGATACGTATGTCTTTATAAGGAATATTCAGAATAGGATGCATACTCATTGACCGGTATATGTATAAGGATTAATCCTTATACGGTTCTGCCTTTCTTTCGGTTACTGTCTCCTATTCTGATTGGAATAAGGGGACCTTTTTGCGTCTCCAAATACGAATGGAGCGATTGTTATGTTATTACAAGCTAACGAGTTAGTTATCTCTGCCAAAGCACGAATTTTAGTAGAGATAGATGAACTAACCATATATGAAGGGGAACGGATTGGCCTAGTTGGAAAGAACGGATGTGGGAAAACAACCTTATTACACGTATTAGCTGGAAAGTTAGCACCTGAAAAAGGCAGCCTTACACGTTTTGGTACAGTAGCTCTCCTTCCTCAGCTAAAAGAACCAGATGGGGATAAAAGTGGTGGTGAAGTGACACAAGATTATATTCAACAAGCATTCGCGAAAAGAAGCAGCTTGCTTTTAGCCGACGAACCTACCACACATCTAGATACGAACCATATTGAATGGGTAGAAAATACGCTGAAGCATTGGCAAGGTGCCTATATTATCGTCTCACATGACAGAGCTTTTTTAGACACAACCTGTACAAAAATATGGGAAATAGAGCAATGGAAACTGCATGAGTACAAAGGAAATTATCAAGCTTTTAAAGAACAAAAAGAACAGGCGGCACGGGAACAGCAACAAAAATACGAAAACTACCAAGCAAAAAAACACCAATTAGAGCATGCTTTAACATTAAAATCTAAAAAAGCAGAACGAGCTACAAAAAAACCAAAAAACACGAGTAAATCAGAAGCGAGAATAACAGGAGCAAAACCGTATTTTGCAAAAAAACAAAAAAAGTTGCAGCAAACAGCCAAATCAATCGAAACAAGACTAGAGAAATTAGACAAAGTAGAGAAACCTTATGAAGAAACACCGATACAAATGGATTTGCCTCACCAAGAACAACTAACAGGTAAAACACTTATTCGAGCGGAGAATATAGAGGCTTATATTGGTAGGCGACGTTTATGGAAAAAGGCCAGTTTTTCTATTAAGAGCGGCGACAAACTTGCTATTATCGGCGCAAACGGAAGCGGAAAAACTACACTCATTCGTAAAATAATCAACAGTGAAAAAGGTATACAAATTTCTGCTGCTTGTAAAATTGCTTACTTTAAGCAAGACTTATCCATCCTTGATCCACATCTATCTATATTAGAAAATGTACGAGAAGGATCGCTTCATCAGGATACGTTGATTCGAACAGTACTTGCAAGACTTCATTTTTCTCGTGATGACGTCGATAAAAAAGTAACGGTTTTAAGTGGTGGTGAGCGTGTCAAAGCTACACTCGCTAAACTACTCCTTAGTCATAGCAATACACTAATCTTAGATGAACCAACTAATTTCTTAGATACAGAAGCAATGGAGGCGTTAGAGAAATTACTTATCAATTATGAAGGTACCGTCCTCTTAGTTTCGCATGATCGTAGGTTTATCGAAAAACTTGCTAATAAGATTATTTCGATCGAAGAACAACAACTCCATTATTTTGAGGGGAACTATCAATCTTTTCATCAGCGCAATAACACGATCACCAAAGATAATCTTGATAAACAATTGCTAATACTTGAAACCAAAATAACCGATGTACTGAGTAGATTAAGTATCGAACCTTCCAAAGAACTCGAGGCAGAATTTCAACAATTACTCAAAGAAAAAAATCAATTATTGAAAAGCACTGATCATTAATGATCAGTGCTTTTATTTCTGCTTAACTTTTCTTCTTGTTGTACACATCAAATCCTACTGCAAATAACAATACTAGCCCTTTAATAAACTGTTGCCAGTCAATACCTATACCAATTAAGGACATACCATTGTTCATAACCCCCATCACAAGGCCACCAACAATCGCTCCTATTACAGTCCCAACCCCACCAGCCATAGAAGCACCACCAATAAACACAGCTGCTATCGCATCAAGCTCCAACATATTACCTGCAGCAGGCGTCGCAGAATTTAACCGCGCTGCAAACATTAACCCAGCTAATGCCGCGAGTACACCGTTATTTACAAACACCCAAAATACTACTTGTTTCGTTTTAATACCAGATAAATCCGCTGCTTTTTTATTTCCTCCCGTTGCATAAATATGGCGACCGATCACCGTATTTTTCATAACAAACGTATACAATGCAATTAATAATAAAACAATCACTAATACGATAGGAATTCCTTTGTTCAATGCAAGCTGGTAAGCAAACCAGTTAATCACTAATAATAAGACCGTTAGTTTAGCTAGGGTTACCCAAATAGGCAGCACTTCTAAATGATATTGTAATTGTGCCTTGCGAGCCCTGAATTCCAAGTAAACTAATAAGAGCGATAACAAAGCCGATAGGAGAAGTGTAACAATATGAATGCTCCCTCCACCGATATCTGGTAAAAATCCATTACTAATTTGTTGAAAGGAATCAGGAAATGGCGCTAACGATTGGCCTCCTAGCAACCATAATGTGAGCCCTCTAAAAATAAGCATACCTGCCAATGTTACAATAAAAGATGGTATCCCAATATAAGAAATCCAAAATCCTTGCCATACACCAATGAAAGCTCCTGCGAGAAGTGCAAGAATAATCGTCAACCATACTGGTACATTCATATTAATAATAAGAACGCCAGCTACCGCACCAATAAAGGCGACAATTGAGCCAACAGACAAATCAATATTACCTGTAATAATAACAAGTACCATCCCAATTGCGAGTACAAGAATAAAGCCATTCTGTAAAATTAAGTTCGTTAAATTTAAGGGAGTAAAATTTACTCCATCCGTTAAAACCCAAAACAAACCGGTAATTAATACTAATGCGATAATCATTCCATATTCTCTTACATTGTTTTTGAATAAATGAACGATCGTTTGCACGTTTATTCCCCTCCCGCTCCAGTCATATAACGCATAACTTCCTCCTGGTTCGCCTCTTCTCTCCGTAATTCACCGGTCATTCTTCCTTCATTCATCACATATATTCTGTCTGCTAATCCTAATACTTCAGGCAATTCTGAAGAAATGACTATTACAGCTAACCCTTGCTGTGCGAGCTGATTAATTTGTGTATAAATTTCAAATTTAGCACCAACATCAATACCTCTTGTTGGTTCGTCCAATATTAAAATATCTGGTTCCGTAAAAATCCACTTACTTAGAACAACTTTTTGCTGGTTTCCACCACTTAAATTACCCGCTAGTTGTTCAAGCGAAGGTGTTTTGATATTTAATTGCTCGCTTAATTGTTGTGACTCTTGTACTTCCTTTCCTTCTTCAATCACTATATTGTTTAATCGGGATATTCTCTTTAAATTAGCTAACGTAATATTCCGTTTAATATCATCGATCAAATTTAAACCGTATGTCTTGCGGTCCTCTGATACATACGCAATGCCATGTTCAATCGCCTGTGCTACTGTATTAGCTTCAATTAGCTCTCCATTCTTATATAGCTCTCCACTAATTTTGCTGCCATAGGATTTGCCAAAAATACTCATCGTCAATTCTGTCCGCCCTGCCCCCATCAATCCAGCAATACCGATAATTTCACCCTTTTTCACATAAAAATGAACGTTATCTATTATTTTCCGTTCTTGTTGTTGCGGATGATATACACTCCAGTTCTTCACTTCGAAAAGCGTCTCACCGATTTGTGGATATCTTTCTGGAAATCTATTGGTTAATTCACGTCCTACCATCCCTTTAATAATCCGTGCTTCTGATACTTGCTCCACTGTGGCATCTAGCGTTTCAATTGTTTTACCGTCTCTAAGTATCGTAATAGAATCTGCTACCAATGATACTTCATTTAATTTATGTGAAATTAGTATCGAAGACATGCCTTGTTGTTTAAGCTCTAATAACAGCTTTAATAAATTCTCGCTATCTGTTTCATTCAGTGCCGCGGTTGGCTCATCCAAGATTAATAGTTTTACATTTTTCGATAATGCTTTGGCAATCTCCACTAATTGTTGCTTCCCGACACCGATATCCATCACCGCTGTTTCAGGAGAATCTTTTAACCCAACTCGCTCTAGTAACCTTTTTGCTTCTGAAAAAGTTTCTTGCCATTTCATAATATGTTGTGATTCTCGTTCATTACCTAGAAAAATATTTTCCGCGATTGACAGATAAGGACTTAACGCTAACTCCTGATGAATAATCACAATACCTACACGTTCACTTTGCTTAATATCCTTGAACTGACACGTTTCCCCTTCAAATAAAATTTCCCCATCATAACTTCCATAAGGGTAAACACCACTTAGGACTTTCATCAATGTCGATTTACCTGCACCATTCTCTCCTACTAATGCATGTATTTCACCTTGCTTAACTTGCAAGTCCACTTGATCTAACGCTTTTACACCAGGAAAGGCTTTCGTAATTTGATTCATTTCTAAAATATAACCGGACACATCCTCACCACCTTCCATAAAGATACAACGAATGTAGCGATGATCATGATCACCACTACATTCATCATGTTGCTCCAGCCTACTCGTTACAATTCATCTTCTGAATAATAACCACTATCGAAGATCACTTCTTGATAATTGTTAATATCTACGGAAATCGGCTCTACTAGATAGGTAGGCACTACTTTTTCGTTATTATCATATGTTTCTGTATCATTAACTTCTGCTTCTTCTCCTTTTAATATGGATTCCGTCATTTCTACTGCAACTGCAGCTAAATCACGTGTATCTTTGAAAACCGTTTGTGTCTGTTCACCATCAATAATAGATTTAATCGAAGCAAGCTCTGCATCTTGACCACTAATCACAGGTAACGGAAGCTCATCTGAACCATATCCAATTCCTTTCAACGCTTGAATAACTCCACGACTAATACCGTCGTATGGTGATAATACTGCATCCACTTTTTCATCCCCTGCATAAGCACTACTCAAAATATTTTCCATTCGAGATTTAGCTGTGTTACCATCCCAGCGCATTGTAGCTGCTTGTTCAAATTCTGTTTGACCACTTTGAATAACTAATTTGCCCTCATCTAAGTATGGTTGCAACACACTTAAAGCACCATCCCAGAAAAAGTATGCGTTATTATCATCCGGAGAACCTCCAAACAACTCGATATTAAATGGCCCCGGTTCATTTTCTAGATCTAGCACTTCTTCCAAATAGGATGCTTGTAAGACTCCGACTTGGAAATTATCAAATGTCGCATAATAAGAAACATGGGGAGATTCCATAATTAAGCGATCATAAGCTACTACCTCAATGTCTTGATCATTTGCTTGCTGTAATACATCTGTTAGTGCTGTGCCATCAATAGATGCAATAACTAGTGCATCTGCTCCTTTTACAATCATGTTTTCAATTTGTTCAATTTGTGTATCAACGTCATCTTCAGCATATTGTAAATCTACTTCATATCCTAATGCTTCTAACTGTTCAACCATATTTTCCCCATCATCTACCCAACGCTGGGAAGACTTTGTCGGCATTGCTACACCAATCAAACCACCATCTGTTACCACATCATCCGAACTATCATTAGAAGCATTATCATCCCCACAAGCTACCAGAAATAACATAAGACTTAACAAAACAGCTGCAAAACCTATCTTTTTCACGAATGCAACCCCTTTCAAATTATATTAAGTAGCTACAAAATGACAACATTCTATTAACGAAAACTTATCACGTTGTAACCTTTCGCTATTAAACATATGTTTCATCTGATTTAAGCATGACTCATTACACAGGAAACTTTAGTCTGTTCTTAAGAATCGCGATGTCAATCAGTTGAGGTTAGTGTTTGTTTACAATGGGAAATTTAATTTTCTGGTCGTCACCACACTCCCTTATAACAAAAAAAGAATGAAGACAAGGTAAATGTGAAATGGAATAAGGACAGTTCCTCCACACCTTTTTATCTTCATTCTTTATTAATTCTATCAACTACGCACTAATCTTCTCCGATTTTCTTATCCTGACTTTTCGGTAGTCTTCCAGATCGTTTAGCAGATTCTCTAAGCAAAAATTCTACGTGACTATTAACACTGCGGAATTCATCTTGTGCCCATCGTTGCAATATATCGTAGAGTTCTGGGTCAATGCGCAACGGAAAATTCTTTTTTTTCGCCATTATACAACCAACTTATTGATAAAGTGACCCAGTATTGATCACAGGTTGTGCCCCATGATCAGAAACAATCGCCACCATTAAATTATTAATCATCGCCACTCTCCGTTCATCATCCAACTCCACGGTATTACCTTCTTCTAAACGAGCAATTGCATCTTGCGCCATACCAACAGCACCATGGACAATTTGCTCACGTGCAGAAATAATCGCACTTGCTTGTTGGCGTTGTAGCATAGCCTGTGCAATCTCCGTTGAATAGGCAAGATGAGTCAAACGCGCTTCGATTACTTCCACTCCTGCTACTTTCAAACGTTCTTGAAGCTCTGCAGTTAACTCATTAGATACTTCATCAGCATTTCCACGTAATGTTAACTCTTCACCTGTAAATGAATCATAAGGATACGTAGTTGCAACGGCACGAATAGCTGTTTCACTTTGTATCGATACAAACTGTTCATATTTGTCCACGTCAAAAACAGCTTTCGCTGCATCAACTACTTTAAATACGACTACTGCTGCAATTTCAATCGGATTACCATTTACATCGTTCACTTTCAATCGATTACTATTAAAATTACGAACCCTTAAAGAAATCGTTCTTCGTACCGAAAACGGCACAGTAATGAGAATTCCTTCACGACGGACAGTTCCCATATACTTTCCTAAGAAAATAACAACAATAGACTGATTCGGCTGTACAATGGTCACCCCACTAGCCAAAACTACCGCAATAATAAACAATGGAATTCCTAGCAGAAACAATGATTGAAAAAAACTAAACACACCACCTACTAGTAACAGAACAATCAATCCAATACCTAGTACTCCATTCATACTCCAAGCTTGACGTTCTTGCATATAACCACTCCTTTGTATCGTTTTCATATTATTATGATATCACTTATGTATTTATTTGTAAATTAATAATTATTTATCCATACAAAAAGAGAGCCCTTATTTACGGACTCTCGAATTAGTATTATAGATATTCTTTGTCTAACTTCTGTGTACTTCTTACTGTATCAATATGACGAACCATTCCTTCAATCTCTTCTCGCTTGTTTTCTAAGAATGGAGGTAGTGATAATTTTTCACCTAATGTTTCATATGGTTCATCCCCCATAAATCCGGGACCATCTGTCGCTAATTCGAATAGAATTTGTGGTGCTACTTGTGTATATAATGACTGGAAGAAGAAACGATCCACATATCCAGATGTTTGGAAGCCAAATCGGCGATAATGTTCATCCCACTGATGTAATGTTTCCACATCATCTATACGGAAAGCTGCGTGATGCACAGTACCATATCCTTGTCGTGCCATTGGTAACACTAAGTTTTCTTCCACAATTACTTGTGCCCCGTTGCCACCTTCACCAACTTCAAATAAGTGATACGAACCTTCTTTATCGATTTCGGTAAATAACAATACTTTTTCCATTACTTGCTTGAAATATTTAAAGTCCTGAATACGAACAAAAATTGGACCTAAACCTGTAATCGCATATTCTAACGGAATAGGACCATCTTGCCAAGGCGTTCCAGAAACTACTCCTTCATTATATTCATCTGAAATTAATTGATATTGCTGGTCATCAAAGTCAACGAAAGAAAGAACTTTTTTGCCAAATTGCTCTTTAATACCATCATGCTTCACATCATATTTATCAAATCGTTTTACCCAATAATCTAAAGCAGCATCTGATGGAACGCGGAAAGCTGTACGGTAAATTTCATTTGTACCATGTGAACCTTTCGGAATTCCAGGAAAATCAAAGAAAGTCATATCTGTTCCGGCACTACCTTTGTCATCTGCAAAAAATAAATGATATGTTTGAATATCATCTTGGTTAACTGTTTTCTTTACTAATCTCATCCCTAATACATACGTGAAAAACTTATAATTTTCCTCTGCACTACTTGTAATAGCTGTTACGTGATGGATTCCTTTTAATCCGTTCATCTGATCATCTCCTAAGTTTAAGGATAATTATTTCGAATTCGAGATAAATATAACAAATTTAGTTAAGAAAATCAATTTATTATACTTATAGCATCCACCAGATACCTGTATTCATTTTTAGCCTATTAATGTTTATAGAAAAGTTGTTCGTTGTTCACTATATTGATGAGTGAACGAAAGTTTCCCCTTCCTCACTTCTTCGGGCGTTCATTCAGCCTAGGCTTAAACCATGATAAAAAAGTGATGACGTGTGTCATCACTTTTTCCACCATTCATCGAATACGGTAATTGGTTCTTCGCGTTTATGGCGTGTTTTTTCGAACCATTTTTCGATTGTTTGTGCATCTTTTTCTGCGATTTGTTTTCCTTCTAGATAGTCATCAATTGCGTCATACGTTACACCAAGTGCTTCTTCGTCTGGCAATTGTGGACGGTCACTTTCTAAGTCTGCTGTTGGTGCTTTTTCATATAAATGTTCTGGGCAACCTAGCATTTTCAAAATGGATTTTCCTTGGCGCTTATTCAAGCGATATAATGGAATAATATCTGCTGCTCCGTCACCAAATTTTGTGTAAAAGCCTGTTACCGCTTCTGCAGCATGGTCTGTTCCAACTACAACACCACTACATGCAGCAGCAATGTCATATTGTACTTTCATACGTTCACGCGCTTTTGTATTTCCTTTTACGAAATCACTAATGTCCCCGATTGCTTCTTTTACAGCTTTTTCACTAGCATCAACGGCATCCTTAATATTAACGCGAACTACTTTATTCGGTTTAGTAAATTCAATTGCTGCCTTACAATCTTCCTCATCTGCTTGGTCCCCGTACGGTAAGCGAACAGCAATAAATTCATATGTACCTTCACCATGTTCTTCATTTAATTCATTGATTGCCGTTTGACAGATATACCCTGCTAATGTAGAGTCTTGGCCACCAGAAATTCCTAATACAGCACTTTTTAAAAAGGAATACTTCGTCAAATATGCTTTTACAAAATCAACACTACGACGAAATTCCTCTTGTGGATCAATCGATGGTTTTACTTTTAACGTTTCGATAATTTCCTTTTGTAATGTATGCATTGCTCTATCTCCCTTCACTGATTCAGTTTTTCTTTTATTTTCGCTTTTATATCATGAATTAACGTCATTTTGTTATCCCAACATTTTTCACTTAAATCAACTGGATATTCTTCTGGCTTCATTGTTCGTTTATACTCATCCCAGAGTAAATCCATATTCCTTGTCATGTAACGTTGAATGTCTTCAAGCGAAGGGCTCTTATAAGTAATCTCTCCATCTACGACAACATCCTCATGTAAATCTACAGCCGTGAAGTCTGTAACAAACTTGCTAATATAGGTATGAACTGGATGGAACATCTTCAAACGTTCTTGTGACTGCGGATCTTCATTTTCCAGCGCAATATAGTCTCCCTCAGATCGACCATTTTCATTATTAATAATGCGATAAAGTCTTTTGGTTCCTGGCGTTGTCACTTTTTCCGGGTTAGCTGAAATTTTTATTGTATCGACCATTTTACCATTCTCCTCGATCGACACAAGCTTATAAACCCCACCTAATGCAGCCTGATCATATGCTGTAATTAATTTTGTCCCTATACCATAGATATCAATTTGTGCACCTTGAGCTTGTAGATTCAATATCGTATATTCATCTAAATCATTAGAAGCAATGATTTTTGCATCTGGAAAGCCTGCATCATCCAACATTTTTCGTGCTTTCTTCGATAAATAAGCCATATCTCCACTATCTAAACGAATACCCTGAAAATTGATTTTATCCCCAAATTCCTTAGCAACTCGAATTGCATTAGGCACACCTGAACGTAATGTGTCATACGTATCAACAAGAAAGACACAATCTTTATGTGTGCTCGCATACTTTTTAAAGGCTGTATAGTCATCACGATATGCTTGTACCATAGAATGTGCATGTGTTCCGGCGATTGGTATACCAAAAAGCTTCCCTGCACGCACATTACTAGTGGCAGAAAAACCACCAATATATGCTGCACGAGTCCCCCAAATTGCTGCATCCATCTCATGAGCACGTCTCGTTCCAAATTCCATTACCGTACTATCACCAATTACATGTTTAATACGAGCAGCCTTTGTCGCTATTAATGTTTGATAATTCACAATGTTTAATAGTGGCGTCTCAATTAATTGTGCTTCTGCAAGCGGTGCCTCAATTCGCATTAACGGTTCATTAGCAAAAACAATTTCGCCTTCCTTCACAGAACGGATAGAACCAGAGAATTTCATATTACGTAAATAATCCAGAAAGTCCTCCTCGTAACCACCTATCTCTTTTAAATAGGTTAAATCACTCTCCGTAAATCCAAAGTTATCTAGAAAATCTAACACACGATCTAAACCGGCAAACACAGCATAACCATTATCAAAAGGTAATTTTCTAAAATACAATTCAAAAATAGCCTTCTGATTCGCCTTTCCATCACGCCAGTATGTTTCCGCCATATTGACTTGATATAAGTCTGTATGCAGCATCAGGCTGTCATCTTCATATGTCATCGTTGTTCTCCTCCAAAATTCGTTACTTTTACCTATAAAGTATGTTCAAACTTTCACTATTTAAACTGCTATACTTACTATTTACTATAGTTTAATCATTATATCCTCTCTTGTAAAAGAAGAAAGCTTTTCACTTTGTTTATTATAACAAAATAGCAAGTAAATATCAGAAAATTTCATAAAAAAGGGGTGTTTCTTGTTGCTTTTATAAATTATCTACCGTGTGAGTATGTTTTTTCCTTACAATCAGATATACTAGAAATAATCATATAGTAGTTATTTCATAAAAGGTAGGAATCGATCATGTCGGAACTTAATGAAAACATTACGCGAATCGAACTAGATGGGAAAGAATACATATTGATTGGAACTGCTCACGTATCTAAACAAAGTGCTGAGCAAGTAAAGCAAATAATTGCAGAAGAACAGCCTGATTCTATTTGTGTAGAATTAGATAAACAACGATATGAATCTATCGTTAATGGGAGCAATTGGAGTGACATGGATATATTCCAAGTTATCAAAGAAAAAAAGGCTACATTATTACTAATGAACCTTGCCATTTCCTCTTTCCAAAAAAGAATGGCGGACCAATTCGGCATAAAACCTGGTCAAGAAATGATTCAAGGGATTGAATCTGCTAATGAAATGGGTGCAGAATTAGTTTTAGCAGATCGAAATATCCAAATTACTTTTTCACGAATTTGGCGCAATATCGGCTTTAAAGGAAAAATGATGTTGTTAACACAAGTACTTGGCAGTGTCTTTTCCAGAGAATCTATCTCGGAAGAGGAATTAGAAAAGATGAAAACACAAGATTCCATCGACAGTGTTTTAAATGAATTCTCAGAAGCATTTCCACGCTTGAAGAAACCACTAATTGATGAACGTGATCAATATTTAGCTCAAAAAATCAAGAAGGCTCCGGGTGAAAAGGTTGTCGCCGTATTAGGTGCAGCACATGTGCCTGGTATTACAAAGGAAATTCACAAGGAACAAGATTTGAAAAAATTGACGAAATTACCACCAAAATCAAAAGCACCAAAGATTATTGGCTGGTCGATACCACTTATCATTATCGCATTAATTGCCTTTACTTTCTGGTCTAACCCAGTTGCAGGGTGGCAACAAGTAATGAGCTGGTTAATTTGGAATGGTGGTTTCTCTGCATTAGGCGTAGCTTTAGCTCTAGGACATCCATTGGCGGTAATAACGGCCTTAGTAGCAGCACCGATTACATCACTGAACCCTTTAATCGCTGCAGGATGGTTTGCAGGATTTGTCCAAGCACTTGTTAAGAAGCCTCATGTATCAGATTTTGAATCATTAGCAGATGATGTACACAGTGTAAAAGGTTTTTGGCACAATAAAGTAACAAGGATACTCCTTATCGTAGTGTTCGCTAACCTAGGTAGTACATTAGGAACTATTATTGCTGGTACAGATATTGTGCGTGTGTTTATTAGTAATCTATAGGTAAAAAGGACTTTTCTTCATGAAAAGTCCTTCTTTTTTAGCTTATAATTAGAACACAAGTTCGGTTATGTGATATAATTTAGACAACCCTCTCAGTAACGAAAGGGGGTGATAGATATGGATGTAGACGTGGTGCTCACCTTTATTGGATTAGCTGTTAATATGCTTATTGCTTTTGTCAACTTAACAACAGCAATCGTCAATTTTAAGAAGCACAAGAAAAAGGATCGCCGCTCTGCCAAGCGACGATCCGAGTAAATGCCACAGAGTGTGGGGGTTAATCCTCACACTCACTCCATATTCTATTTCTATTATACAAGATTTATGTATCATATGTAAATCTATTTTAACTGCACAAACTCCTTTTAACTCCCTTGTTACTATATTTTTTCAAGCTTTTCGAAATCTGTTACATACGCAACAATACCGTAATAAGTTGTTACAATGATCCCGGATTCCAAAACTGTCAATAGCCCATTTTGTTTATTATTTTCTTCTATTACTATTATTTTCTTCTACCCTGCTTTTCGATATAGTGATAATAAAAGATTTGATATAATAATGATAAGGATGTAAAAATATCCCTCTATTATTACAAAAAACTCATGCTATGATAATCACGTAATCAAAAAACACACAAGGAGTGAGTCATCTTATGATGAAGAAATTATCTATTTCGCTTCTATTAACTGGAGCGTTTTTCATATCAACAGGCTTTGCGCCTAATACTACTTTACATGCCAAGAATCATGTACAACATCACACTTTTCATTATGTAACAGGAGAGAAGATCTCTGATCATTCAATAGAAACGTTTATTACTAACTGCCTAAAAAATCTACAGATAAATGTAGACAAGCAACCTGTTCAGGATGAAATAGAAACAACACAACCTGAAAAGCAAGAAACACCAACTGAGGAAGCACCAGCAAACGAAAAACAAGAAACAGAAAAAGAACAGCAACCTCAGGAAACAAACCAAGAGCAAACAGAAGAGAAGAACAAGAACGATAACAACAATAATGAAGAGGAAGTCGTAGAGCAACCTGAACAAACACCAGATAAAGAGACAGAAGTGGAAGAAACACCTGTAGCAGAAGAACCAGCTGAACAAGAGCAAGAAGAAGAAAAAGAAGACGTTCAACCTGAAGAACCTGCGCAAGAAGAAAGTACAGAGGAAGACACTACAGAACAAGCAAACGAAACAGAGCAAACAGAAGAAGTAGACCAACCTACTACAATTAGTGAATTTGAACAACAAGTTGTAGAGCTTACAAACGAAGAACGTCAAAAACACGGCTTATCAGACTTACAAATCGATAAAGAATTAAGCAAAGTTGCCAGAACAAAATCTGAAGACATGGCATCAAGAGGATACTTCAGCCATAATAGTCCAACATATGGCTCTCCATTCGATATGATTCAACAATCAGGTATTAACTACCGCACTGCTGGTGAAAACATTGCAAAAGGTCAGCGTACACCTGCTCAAGTTGTTGATGCATGGATGAACAGTGAAGGCCACCGTGCTAACATTCTAAATGAAAACTTTACACATATCGGCGTTGGATATGTAGAACAAGGAAACATTTGGACACAACAATTTATTGGAAAATAAGCTTAATTATCTTGTATAAAAAGCGACTGTCACACAATTAGCTACCTGATTGTGTAGGCAGTCCTTTTTTTGTTCGCAGTTTAAAAGCGAGAATAAGTGTTGCTCCAAGTTGAATATTCCATAAAATGCGCTCACTCATTCTACTTGATGAATAGTGGATAACTTATCGCTACGTCAGAATACTCCGCTTTCCACAGGCACAGCCTCAACTAACTTTGCCAAGAAGAACACTTGGCAAAGTGGATTTTCGGCTTGTGCTATTCCTGTAGGAGTCTCCGTATTCTGCCTTCGCTAGCTTTACACTTCCGATGTTTGAGAGAAGGCAACGAAGGTTCTATGTTCTTAGAGTACGGAATTCATATGTACCAAGGGATGATATATCCGCTCATCATATAAATAACAACATCCTACTTTGGAAATAGTTTTAACATATTTCCACTCACAAACATTAGATCGCATCACATAGCGGAGACAAAACACGGAGACTCTTGCGGGACAGTACGAGCTGAAGATCCATTTTTATGAAGTGAACTTCTTCATAAAAATTAGCTGAAGCCGTACCCGCAGAAAGCATAGTGTTTTGTCGAAGCTTATGCCAGCACTCATCACCAATAGAATGGAAGAAAACCCACCTCCACGTGAGGCTCTCGCTTTTAAACTGCGTAAATAAGTGTATATTCTTCAATGAGTTCTTTTCAGTGGAAAACAAAAAGCTGACTAAAGAAACCTACCTTTAGTCAGCTTTTATCATTCTCACGATACGAATTTATCCCAGCGCATGAGTCCATAATCTCTCACTTTATTAAAGTCTGCTTTTACGCCATTTCCTCTTGAACTTTTTTCTCTTCCTTTACTTGCTCTTTTGTTTTCCACAATTGACCGATTTCTTCTAATGTTTTGTTCTTCGTCTCTGGAACAATTGTCATAACAAAGATGAAGCAGATGACATTGATAACAGCGAACATCCAGAAGGTGAACGAGCTACCCATGTTGTTAATTAATACTGGTGTGAATTGTCCGATCGCCCAGTTTGCCCCCCATAAGAAGATCGTTGCAATACCAACCGCCTTTGCTCGTAAATGGTTCGGGAAGATTTCCGGAATCATAATCCAAGGAATCGGCCCCATTGAAATACAGAAAGAAGCAGTGAAACCAGCAATCATAATAATTAATAATACACCTGCATTAGCTGGTTCTAAGTAGAACACGCTTCCAATCAGCAACATAAAGATGGCCATTAAACTAGACCCAATTGCCATTAGTTTCTTCCTACCTAATTTATCGATTAAAAAGATGGCTAAAATCGTAAAGACAACTTGTACACTACCGATAATACTTGTTGCTAGAAACTCTGTATTGTTCTCAAATCCTACACTACGGAAAATATCTGGTCCATAGTACGTTACAGCATTCATACCAATAACCTGGTTAAATAAGGCAAGGAAAATACCGACACCCATTGCCATTCTCAAGCCTGGCTTAACTAACTCTTTGACTGAACCACTTTTCTCTACTTTGATAGAAGCCTTAATTTCTTTCGCTTCTTTTCTTGCTACTTCTTCACCATTAATTCGTTTTAAAATTTGGAAAGCTTCTTTGTCATGACCTTTTTGAATTAGATATCTTGGACTCTCAGGAATAAAGAACAGTAGGAATAAGAAAATAATTCCTGGAATTGTTCCATAACCTAGCATCCAACGCCAACCCAGCTCTAGACCCCATTCATATGTCCCACTATTTGCAACAAAATAATTGATATAAAAAGTTGCGCAAATACCAAAAATAGTAAATAGTTGATACATGGAACCTAAGCGACCACGAATGGCTGGCGGTGCACATTCACTAATATACGTAACAGATAATGCGGATGCGAACCCGATTCCTAAACCACCTAACACACGAGCTAATACTAATGTCGTAACATCGATTGCAAAGGCTGAACCTAATGCAGAAATGATGAAAAAGACAGCTGACAACATCAATAGTTTCTTACGTCCCCATCGATCACTTAAAAATCCAGATAACGCAACCCCTGTTACACCACCAATCATAACGCACGAAATAACCCAACCTTCCATTGCTGGACTTAAGTCATACAACTCTTGTAAATATCCAATTGCACCAGAAATAACTGCGGTATCAAAACCATATAAAAGACCAGCCATACCTGCTGCTGCCGCTATTAAAATAACATACCATAACGAGTGCTTCTTCTTCATGATAATACCCCCAACATGATAAATTGATATCGTTTTCCTTTTGCTGAATAACTCTTTGTTCCGCTTACATATCTAGTCAAAGAGTTCATATTTTCTTTTCGATATATACAATTTATCATGTATGCACTTTCATGATAGCGTCATCATCTTCACTTTTTTGTTATTTGCTAGATTATTTTGTTATTTACGTATATTTCTTGCGATATTCACTCGGACTTAACATTGTTTCTTTCTTAAATACGCGGCTAAAATAGTTAGGATCTTTATAACCTATTGTTAGAGCAATTTCCTTCAGTGATAATTGTTCATCGACTAATAATTCCTTTGCTTTATTCAACCTTGTCTGTGTTACATACTCTACAAACGTGACCTGAAAATGCTCTTTAAACAACTTACTTAAATAGTAAGAGCTTAATCCTACCTCATCCGCAACTTCTTCCAATGTAATCGGACGATGATAATGAGACTCAATGAATTGCCTCGCTCTAATCAATAAGCCACGGACACCAACTGAACGCCAATTATCTATTTGCTGCATCATATTTTGCAAATGTGCCCTGGCTGTTTCTTTCATTTGGGTAGCTGTTTCTAGGTGGCCAAAACTTATCGTCCTCTCCTGCTCCAAACCTATATCTTTTATCACTCTTGATAACACAATAAAAAAGTTCTCAAGGTATTTTTTCATTACCTCCACTTGATAATTAGCATGCTTTTGTACAGACTGCATATACTTATCAAATAGATAGATCCCTTGCTGAATATCCCCTTGTTTAATCGCCTCAAGTAATGCTTTTTCTTCTTCTAATGGTGAATGTTCTTTGTTCATCTCTAAAGATGATTGATGAAAGACTTGATATTTCGCACCCTTATGGACCTGTACTTGTTCTAATGCATACAATGCTTCTTCATATGAACGGGAAAAATCCTGTACATCCTCAAATAATCTCCCTACCCCCACATATACTTGTGAATCATGTAAAGCTTGTTGTAATACTCGAATTGAATCTCTAGCAAATTGCTCCATTTGTTCCCTTTCATTTTTTACTAACACTGGGACATGATAACCTGTTAACGGGCCGACTAATACCTGATAGGATAACGTGGATAACGCCCGCTTCAAGCTACGATACCACTCTGTTTTTTCCAATCTATTCGGCTTAACAGATGAAGATTGAAAGAAAAAGACTGCTGCAAATCCTTTTGTTTTCTCTATATCGATCCATTTCACCCAATCCTCCGCACTTACTTCATGTATATAGTCCATCATTAATGTTGAAATAAATTCTATCTCCACTATTGAGCTCGCTTGGTCTAACCGCTTATGTAAAGCTTGTTTCTCTGACAATTCCGATACCATTCGGTCATAAGCTTCTAATACCTCTGATACTTTACTAGGTTTTAACAAATATTCTTTGATTCCAAAATGCATGGCTCTTTTTGCATATTGAAACGTATCAAAAGCAGAAACCATTATACATTTTGTATCTGGCAATGTGTCTAGTATCTTTTCAATTGCTACTAAACCATCGAATTCTGGCATTTTAATATCCATAAAAATAATATCTGGTTGATGATGGATAGCTTGCTCAACTGCTTCCTTGCCATTCTTTGCTTCTGCTACAATTTCTGCCTCTTTTCTGTTTCGTTTGAGAATGGCTGCAATACCTTCTCGTTCGATTGCTTCATCGTCTACTAACATTACCTTTATCATTTTTTCAGCTCCTTTCGTAACCCTATTGTTACTTTCGTTCCTATCCCTAACGTTGATTCAATCGTTACATCACTTTGTTCGTCAAATAATTTCAAACGGTCGATAACATTTCGCATACCAATTCCTGTTGAATGACCTTTTCTATTCTTATCCTTACTTTCCTCAGCAGATAAAATACGCGATATGACTACCTGCTCCATTCCTTTGCCATTATCTGCTATCTCAATCCATACTTTTTCCCCTTGTGGATAAATCTTCAGGCTAATCTCTGCCCCATCAGTCATTTCTTCAATTCCGTGGATAAAAGCATTTTCTACAATTGGCTGTAAGGTAAGCGACGGAATTAATGTTTCCAAGCAGCCTTCGTCAATATCTTGTTGAAACGCTATCCGATCACCAAACCTTGCTTGTTGGATAAAGAAATATTCTCTGACAACCTCTACTTCATCTTTTAAAGATGTTTCTCGGTCAAGACTACTAATATTATAGCGAAGCAATGCCGATACAGATGTAATAAGTGCATTTGTCCGTTCTGCTTCTTCAATATAAGCTGTTTTAGAAATAACATTTAACGTATTAAATAAAAAATGTGGATTAATTTGATTTTGTAAGCTTTTTAACTCCATCTCTTTTAATAATTGAGCCATTCGAGCTTTATCTTTCATCTCTCTAATTGCCTCGACAATATTTACTCTCATCTGATTAAACGTTTTCGTTAAAATTTTTAACTCATCATTCTGCGGGACTTCAACATCTTCTACCGTATAGTTACCTACAGAAATTTGTTTAGCCGCTTCTGTCAATCGTTCAATCCCTTTCGTAATACCATTTGAAAACCATAACGCAAATAAAACACAAAGAATTACGGCGGAAATAAAAAAGGCAGTCCCCATATTTTTTATATATTGAAAGCGTTGGTCTTCCAGTTCCATAACATGCTGATAAACCGTGAGTTCTGAGTTCATTAATTCTAATGTTCTTTCATGAACATATGTAGCACTTGTATTTGCTTCATTCAAGTAGTATGAATACCGCTCAATATCATCGAGCAAAACACCTTCGACTGTTTGGTCAGTCAATTCTAAAAAGCTTGATAGCAAGTGAAGATAATTTTTCTTATCGATATTATCAGTAGCGGTTGTTACAAACTGTTGTTGCAATTCTGTAAACCGTTGCTTTTCTTCTTCATAGTAGTGCAAATTTTCATCTGTTGGCTCATGCACAAAAATTTGCAAAGATTGATAAGCTTGATCTGTACTATTGGTGATTTCATTTAGCAGAAAGTAATAATCTGATCGTTCTTCTTGTAACTCGACAATTCGTAGTGCGTTATGTTCACGCAGAAAAAATAAAAGAATCATTAACAATAAAATAGCAACAAAATAAATAAGTAATTTCGTTCTTATTCTAATCATGGACATCACCTTTTCTAACGACAGATCGACTAGTATGATAGACAGATTCCACTTCTTTACCAGCCATTAAATTAAGCATTAACTCTACACTACGATGACCCATTTCATATGGCTTTTGACTTATTAGTGCGTCCATTTTTCCTTGTTCTAAAAGATCTATATTAGGTGACAATGTATCAAAGGCAATGATGTAGAGAGAATCTGCTCTACCTAGCGTTTCACTAGCCGCAACCATTCCAATCCCATCTAATGCACTCGTTCCATACAATGCCGTTATATCAGGATGATTATTTAGCATCTGATAAGCCTTTTCCTCCGCATTAACTCGCGTAATATTAGACTCCTCTACCGCTACAATCTTTATGTCACTTGCTTCTTTAATAGCATCCTTAAACCCCTCAACACGTAATTGATGATGAGCGTTTTCAAAACTACCAGTAATAATACCAACTGTAGCGGTTCCATCTGTATCTGCTAATAATGTTTCGCCAGCAAGTCTACCAGCTTCATAATTATCTGTTCCTATATAGGTAGAACGCTTACTTTCAGGTGCATCCGTATCAATTGTAATAACTGGTATCCCCTCTTCCACCGCTTGATCAATCACCGGTAAAAAATCTTCATTTAAGGCTTGTACAATTATTCCATCCACTTTTGATTTTACTGCCATATCAAGTAGCTTCAATTGTTCATCAGGATTAGAACGCTTAGGACCTTCATATTCGACAAACACATCCTCTTTTTCTTCCATAGCTTTTGCCCCTTCACCAACTAATCGCCAATAATCATGATCCATCTCTTCTCCGATTAAAACGAAATGATAAGTAGGGAGATCTGCTTGTGAGGTAGCATCATCTATCTTCTTTTGATAGTCACTAGCTTGTATATAGTAATAGACAGAAAAACTTATCGCTAATAAAAAACCAGCAACCAGTACACTATTGATCAATTTGCTTCTGTTCATGGTCATGCTCCTTTGCATCACTGATGATACGAATTATCATAGCACACGTCCTATTCTTAAAAAAGGATATACTGTTGAAATATACAGAAATTCATTGCCCTTCATCACCCCAAAACAAAAAGGAAAGGGAGTGATCCCCTTCCTTTTTCAACCTTATAACTCTTTTCCATTCGTTCCAATAACGTTTTGATACCAATAGAAAGATTTCTTTTTGCTTCGTTCTAATGTGCCGTTTCCTTCATCATCTTTGTCCACATAAATGAAGCCATAACGTTTCGACATTTCACCTGTTGATGCACTTACTAAGTCAATACATCCCCATGCAGTGTAACCCATTAAGTCTACACCATCTTCTACCGCTTCACCCATTGCTGCGATGTGATCGCGTAAATATTCGATTCGGTAATCATCATTAATAGAGCCGTCTTCTTCCACTACATCTTTCGCTCCTAGTCCATTCTCCACGACGAAAAGAGGTACTTGGTAACGGTCATATAATTGATTCAATGCAATTCTTAAACCAGTTGGGTCAATTTCCCATCCCCACTCACTTGCTTTCAAGAACGGATTCTTAATACCAGACATAATGTTACCATCTGCTTGTTCTCCCTCTGTTTTAACTACTTTCTCTGTACGAGACATATAGTAACTGAAGCCAATATAATCTACTGTATGTTCTTTCAGTAATTCTAAATCTCCATCTTTAATATCTAGTTCAATATTATGTTGTTTGAAGAAACGAGTCATAAATGGAGAATATTCACCACGAACTTGTACATCTGCACAGTAATAATTGAATAAACGCTCTTCATCAAGCGCATGCATCACATTTTCAGGATTAGAATCAAACGCATAAACTGGTGCATATAAAATCATACAACCAATTTGCGCATCAGGAATCATTTCATGACATGCTTTTACTGCCAAACTACTCGCAACAAATTGATGGTGAAAAGCTTGGAATGTTGGTGTATATTTATCTGCTTCTTCTTGAATAGAGAATCCTAATCCCATAATAGGCATAACTAATCCACTATTAATTTCATTAAACGTCATCCAATATTTCACTTTGTTTTTATAGCGTTCAAAGATTGCTTTCACATAACGTTCAAAGAATGTTACTACTTCGCGACTTCTCCAGCCACCATAGTTTTTCACTAAGTTAACAGGCATTTCATAATGAGAAATCGTTACAACTGGCTCGATATTATGCTTGTGCAACTCATCAAACACTCGGTCATAGAAGGCTAATCCTTCTTCATTAGGCTCCTCTTCATTTCCATTAGGGAAAATTCGAGTCCATGCAATCGACATACGAAATACTTTAAAGCCCATTTCTGCGAATAAAGCAATATCTTCTTTGTAACGATGGTAAAAATCAATTGCCTCATGATTTGGATACGTATATTTATCTGTGTCTACTTCAAAGTTAAAACCAGGTTCTCTTAAGATATTTAGGCGCCCTTTCCCACCTGGTAAAACGTCTGCAATATTTAAACCTTTGTTTCCTTCGTAATAGCCACCTTCAATTTGGTTAGCAGCCGTCGCTCCACCCCAAAGGAAAGTTTCTGGGAATTGATATGATTTTGTCGTCATCATGTTACCTCCTCATTACTTCTATCTACTTTCATTATAGTTTGAATCAGCTTCATGGTAAATAAACCTATACCTTTTTGTCGTATATAACAGCTTTGGTGACATGTTTCATCAATGTCACACTGTGTAACAAATAATCGGTTATGTTAAAATAGAGCTATCAATTAATTATGTTAGAGAAGGGATCCCACCTAATGTTTACTCATGAAATAATTGCTTCCTTTAATGAGCTAGAGTTAGCGTTATATAATTACATAACAAAAAATAAAGAGAAAGTCGCTTATATGAGAATTCGTGAGTTAGCAGATGAAACACATGTATCAACTGCAACCATTTTACGCTTTTGTCGAAAAATTAACTGTGACGGCTTTTCTGAATTCAAAGTGAAATTAAAAATGGACTTAGCAGAAAATAAACAAACGGTGATCAAGAGTCCGCAGCAGTCTATCACAGAATTTTTCGAGCGGACGTTAACAGGTGATTTAGAAGATAATATGGAGGATGCTGCACATTTAATCAGTAATGCAGACAGTGTTATTTTCACTGGGATTGGTAGCTCTGGTATTCTTGCCGAATATGGGGCTCGCTACTTTTCCAGTATGGGCAAGTTTTCCGTTTACATTAAGGATCCGCACTACCCTATAAATACAATGTTTCGAGATAACAACGTCGCCATCATCTTATCTGTATCAGGGGAAAACCCTTTTACTGTCACACAAATTAATCAACTGAAACAAGACGGCAGCAAGATTATTAGCATTACCAATAATAAACTATCTACTATAGCAAAAATCTCTGATATTACACTTGCTTACTATGTAACCGAAGAGTGGTATCAAGACTCTAATGTCACTACCCAGTTACCAGTATTATATATTCTTGAAACAATCGCTAGAAAGATAAAATAAGAGATGTTTACGCGATGATGCCCTTTTATTAAAGGAGAAGAGCCATCTGTCCGTATGAGTGACCCTATTCTTTCCTTTTTGTCTTTTTCGGGCGTCCATCATCCTTAACTTAAGGAGGGCATCGATATATCTCACCATCTATCCATTCATCACAATATCTTTTCCAAAGTAAAGTGTCACTATCGTTAAAGCTAATAATACTATATTTTCTACTGCACCACCTGTTCTCGTGGTAAGCGGAAATCTAACCGTTATATTAACTGGATAAAGTAATTTTATTCCTTGCTTCGTCATAGAATCTAATAGGAAGTGGCTAGCCATCCCAAGCATGATACCAGTAATAAAGGAAGTATTATTTGTAACTAGCGATAATAAAAATCGAACTAATAATAAGAACAATAAACTATGTGTAAAAGTTCGATGACCAAATATACTATTAATCAGCTTGGAGAGAATCGGGAATCTTCGGCCAATTTTACTGCCGCTATGACATATGTCTGGTACAAGTCCTCCGATAGCACCTGCAAAAATTAACCAGACAGGATCTAAATCTGTCAATGTGGCTGCTACAGTGGTAGCTGCAAGCCCACCCATAATATGTGTTCTTCCTGTCATATGTATGTCTCCTTTGATGATATACAAAAAGTTGAAATGAAAGTCTTTATCATAGCACATTGTAACTTCATCATCAAGAATATATGTTCTCTTTAAAAATACTATATAGAATAAAATTGGAGGGTATCATGACATTTATTCTTTTTTTCACTGCAGCTATTATTGTGATTGTTGCTGCTATTCAACTAAATAAATACGGGGACGTTATTAATCAAAAATCATCTATGAGTGGTGCAATGGTTGGAACATTTCTCATTGGTGGCGCAACAAGTCTTCCAGAGTTAACTACTAGCCTAACAGCGGTATACATTGATAATCCAGATATCGCTGTCGGAAATATGCTAGGCAGTAATGTATTTAATGTACTTATTTTAATGTCATTTGATTTAATCTATTCTCGAAAACGCGTCTTTAACAAAATCCAGGAGCGTGCCCATTTACCCGTAGCAAATACCGGTTTTGTGATGACTGTTCTATTAGTTTTTGCTATATTTTTGGACAACTCTCCTAGCTATTTCAATATAGGAATCGAGATGTATATGTTAATCATTCTATATTTATTTGTCGTTAGAAAATTAGATAACGAGGAAGAGGAAATCGAGGTTAACTCTAACTATACATTGGGACAAGGAATCACACGATTTGTCCTTGCTGCGGCTGTTGTTTTTATAGCTGGCAGTACATTAACGATTACAGGTGATGCGATCGCTGAACAAACTGGAATGAATGCTAGTTTTGTTGGTAGCTTTTTAATTGCTGCTTCTACTTCTTTACCTGAATTAGTAACGGTATTAGCTGCTTTCCAAATGGCCAGGTATTCTCTAGCGATTGGTTCTATTTTAGGCAGTAACCTTTTTAATTTGCAGCTGCTTGTTATTACAGATATCTTTTATCAAAAAGGACCGATTTTAAGTATGACAAGTATTTCGAATGCAATGACTGCAATGCTTGGCCTAATGATGATTTTCCTAACAATTTATGCATTGCAGCGACCTTCAATAAAAAATAGAATAATCTATATGCTGCCTGCTTCTCTTACGATTATTCTCTATTTTATTGCAACCTATATGATGTTTTAACCTGTCGCTTTACCAACTTTTATATAAGGTGTTCCATTCTCAACATGATAACCTTCTGGAAAGATTGTTAATGTTACAACAAACGAAGGCATTTCATACTGCATTTCTAGCGAATATCCAGATGGAGGACTTTGTTCCATAGTGGCATGAAACTTCAAAAAAGTCTCATGCCACTTTTCTTCTTTATTCTTTAAATATTGTTGGATACTCTATTTTGATATAGCAATACTTCCGCTCTATTCCACGGACTTTCTTTTTCTCATAAAGTAGTAAATTAACCCCACGATAACAATAACTAAAATAATGAACGCTATGACGAAACCGATCTTCGAAATCGTTTCAGTATTTGGCCCCTCATTATCACCTTCTATTTGTTCATTGTCGCTCTGTGTCTCATACGTAAAGAACTGTTCACTCTCTGTCTGCACAGCTATGTTTGCTTGATTATCTGTAGTCCGTAAATAAGATAGAAATTCTTCTGAAAGATAATGGTTTGTATTTTGATTACCATCAAACACGGCTAAATGGTAATCACCATTCCATATATTTTCTTGGACGAAAGCATATTGTTCTACTTCAGATTGCAAAAATCCATATGATGCTAATGACGGGGCGTCTTCCTCATATAACACGTTCAGCTTATCACGGTTATGTCGTAATATCGGATGTTCCTTTAAAGCCCCTACAAATATTACATTACCTGATGCTAATTCTTCTTCACTCACATCATCTGTCAATACTAATCGGATATTAGGTAATTGATTATTAATAGATAAACTGCTAAACAATTGTTGCAAATCTTCTGTTGGTGCTTCTTTTGGAACGACAATTACCAAATCCTCCCCTTTGTTTGTAAAAGGGAACGGAAAACGATCAATAAATGTAGGAGAATCGGCTTGATTATCCGTTACATTCAACACCAATTTACTATCATCAAAAATGTATAACCATTTTTCAGTTGATATACACATACCATCTGTCTGTAAGCCACTTGTATCTAATTGAAATGTCAGCATTTGATTTTTCTGAACAATTTTCGGATCAACAGGTATTTGTGCGGTTATAAGTCCGTTATCATCTTCTGCTAATTCATCAAGCACTATGCCATGAGGTACATCATTGATGATCACCTTTAATTTTGTTTGTCTCAGCACATCTAATAATTCATCTTTATCACTTGTAGGTATTGTCTCCTCAGACCACTTGAAAGTAAGATCAACCGTTAAATCGCTTATATTATACTTATCAACAGGTAAATCATAATAGTAAGTCGATGTTTTCGTATTTGCTTGGTCTAATAATACATCCGTTAAACCTAAATCCGTTAATTCAATGGTATGCCTATCAAGCGTTTTCGCTGCTAATAGCTGCTCTGCATCTTTTAACTGCACATCTTCACTAGATAATTGCTCTACTGTCTCATTATTTGTCAAAAGTCGAATATTGGTTACAAGCGTTTCAGGATCATCAGCTAAAGCAACTAAGGCATTTACCATATGTTTCTTATCTGTTAAGGTAATTTGCGTAACATATAACGCATCCTCATTTACTGTAGACAATTCATCTTGTAACGCTCGCTTAATCCACTCACTTTCAAATTCATCTGTGCCACCTAAAAGCACAATGTTCCCCGTTAAACTCTCTACACTATCTTCACTCACAACAGAAACAGAAGCGGGAGTTGATTGATCAGCTAAGTAACTTGCTATCGTATAAGCACTTTGTTGCGTCATCATGGAAGCTTCTTTTGGCATAATGACTTGGACCTTATTAGACTCTGATCCAACATATAATCTCGGATAATCATTTAGTGTTGTCGCACTACTAAGGTTTACTTCACCATCTAAATTCAAAAAGGAGTTCGGCTGAATCGTTAACCAGTTACCTGTTGAATACTGTGAAACACATACTCCTTCTATAATCGTTCCTGAAAAACTCACTGTAATAGTATGGATACCAGGTTCTAGCGCACTTCCTTCTAAAGGAATCTTCACCTCTTGTTCTGTTTCTCCCGCTAATGAAATAGATTGTACTGGCTCACCATCTATCATGACTGTTAATGCTGATGGTTCCATTAATAATTCTGAGTTCGTAATAGAAAAACTCACATAATGCTCATCATCTTCCAGCTCAGAAAAAATTTCGTAGTAGAAATTTGTCTCAGCAGCCGGGCCAATTAACTCTATTGCTTCTGTAGTTAAAGCTTGCTGTGCACTTGTATTTGAATTAACTTTAATGGACATACCCTCTAATTCTACTGGTTCTTTCGCTTGTACACTTGTAGCCAGATTAATAAACAAGCCGTATCCTACTACAACATATATGAATAATACAAGCATTTTTTTCATCGTTATTCCCTCCCATTCATTTAAAATCGCTCTGTCTTATACCATACTTGATCCTCTTTTTTAATCATTCGTTTCACCTCAAGTGTTAACGCATAAATAACTAAAACAATCCACATCTGTGAATACGTGAAATACATAAAAATAATATACAACATATTTTTTAATGTTAACTGATTCTTCTCGATACTTAACGTGATCATAATCTCTGTTACAAATAGTAAAAATGCCATAATCCAAAGTACGAAAGCAACATTTCCAATCGACAATTGAATATCAAAGATAAGATTTACGACAAATAATACATTAGATAAAATAACACCAAAGAAAAAGAGAAAATAAGTAAAAAAGAAATACATAATATCGAATGCTATCTTCTTTTGCTTCATACTAAAAATTCGCCCGATAAATTTAAGTACAACATATTGATTACCTCGCGCCCAGCGTGTCCGCTGCTTCCACCACACTTTCAAGGTTTCAGGCTCTTGCTCCCAGGTTATCGCCGCTGGGAAAAAGCGAATATGATAGCCTAAGTTGTATACTCTAATCGTCAATTCTGTGTCCTCCGCTAATGCTTTCGTATCCCAGCCACCTAGTTTTTCCATAATACTTCTTCTAATTGCAAAATTAGTTCCTGGAATCGTTGCAATCTTGAACCAGTGGAAACGACCAGCTTGTGCCATCCATTGAAAACATATTGTTTCGATATTGATAAATTTCGTTAACCAAGTATTTTTAGCATTGATCACTCGGAATTTACCAACCATCGCTGCTGCCCTTGGATCATTAACAAGTCCCATTACAAGGTACCATAGAGCCTTTCGTTGTGGTGTATTATCTGCATCATAAACAACAATAAATTCACCATTTGTTTCCTTTAATGCATAATTAAGTGCGCTCGACTTCCCTTTTCCTTTATATTCATCCTCTGTTTCAATCACCTTCATAAAAGGAAAATCAGCTGCAAACTGATCACCAATCTCCTTCGTTTGATCAGAGCAATTATCACATATTAAAATAACCTTTAGTTTATCTTTTGGATATTCCAACCGTGACATTGCGGTTAAAGTTTGCTTAATAACGACATCTTCATTATGAGCAGGGATAAAGACATTTACAGTTGGCAAATCCATGTTCTCCATCTTGTGTTGCCAATCTGGAATTACTTTTTCAAATCGCTTGAAATGCCGATAACCACCTTGCGCTAAAAACATATGGTAAAGCAACATGATCCATATAACCGTTAGTGAAATATGAAATAAAATATCTGCCATTATGCCCTCTCCCTAAACAAACGTTTGCGATACCTTAATCTTAATGTAGACAGGTGAATAGTAAATAAACCTATAAATAAGGCTGTGACAACTACTATCACCCATAAAGCAAATTCAAACGGTGCTTCTTCTATCTTATTTAGCCAGTTCTTTTTTTCTTTTGGGAATGGTGCAAGCTGCTGCACCTCAATATCACCACCTGAAGTAGTGACCTCTACTAAATCAGTTTTTACATGATTGTCAGATTGAGATAAATCAATCCACTCCAAATTCGGAACCTGCTCTAATAATCTAACCATTTCTTCCAAATATTCTATCCCTAAGTAAGGATGATAAAATCCTCCCAACACTGATCCAGGGACTTCTAATACTTCCTCTATTCTTTGTTCCATTACTGTAATCGGATCCGTATATGCTGTATCATTGACATAGCCAATTGTCTCAGGGTATAACGTCATTCCATGAAGAACGGAAGGACGACTTATGAACATAGGAGCAACCATCAGTTCCCAATTCACATCCGAGGCCTGGATTTGTCCAAATATTGCTGAAAAATAGTTGGATGTGACCCTATAACCATTTGAGCTCATCGTATAATGTGGCGCTTCAAAAGCGATAGGGGCTAGACCTATTTTCGTTAAATAATGAACTGAGTTTTCCAATTTCATTTCAACATACTCTTGCTCAATTTCTTTAAACTGAGCAATATATGTCTCATATGCTTGTAGATTGGAAAATTCATCTACCGATTTTAACTTTACTGGATGTTCATGTTGATCAACAGTTGTAATAGGTTGATTTAATTCCGTATCCCAAAATTCAAATCCTTCACCTGTCTCACTATATCGATATGAATGGGTATATCCATGAGAAATAATATAAGCCCCTTTATCCACTAATTCCTGCAACACTTTTAAAAGCTCTGGTCTCTCTTCCAAAGTGACTTGCACACCACTATTTGAATCAACAAATACAGGAATGGTAGCTAAATAGACAGGAATTCCTCTATCCAATAAATAATTACCAGCTTCTTGTACTAATTTTGGATCAGATACTGGCGATATATCCTCCAAACGTATATAGGCAGGATGGGTAGAAGGCTTTTCTATATCCAACAAATCAAATATAATCCGACTAATTACCTCCTCGCCATCTGCAAGTAAACTATCCAGTCCAATAAAACCTTGCTCTTCATTCTTCACTATCACTTGATATGTCTTGTCAAACCGTCTGCCTTCCGCTACCACTTCTACTTGTTCTGGTTCCGGATCTTCCACTACCACTACCGATTCCGGATATGTTAAATATGTCTCATCTAACTGATCAATGATGATATCCTTGTTAAACTGCCAACCTGTAAAAGCAGGTAATGTTGTAGCCCCTGCTCCAATACCAACTACCATCCCAGAAACATCTTCAAAAATGCTTAATTTTTCTTCATCAATTGCCTTAGGTAAATAAATCATCACAATATCTGCTTTAGCTATATCACTTTTGTCCAATTTATCTAATTCCATTACTTGGACATGCTGAAACAATCCACTTAGCGTACTATCAAGAAAATAAACATTTGCCTGAGCTAACTCATCAGGTTCATGATAAATCAATGTTACATCTCGTTGATCTAATGAATGTGTATCAATTGTTGCCGACAGATTTCCAGCATTAGCAAAAAACAAAACAAATAGCATCAGAATGAAATAGTTTTTTTTATAAATCATAAAAAACCGTCTCCTTCTGAAGATCACCAATTAAATCAGTATAGTGGATATCTTTTTTGGATTCATTGTATTCATCAAAACTAATATGGAAGAATAATGTAACCTTCTTTCCATTCAATAGTTGATGTTCAGCTAATTGCTCCCCTAATTTATCTGCTACTATCTCCACATTTGTTTTGCTCGTTTCAATCAGCAGAAAGGCGAATTTATTATCACTATATCGAAACTTACGGTCCGAATAACGCAATGATTGCTCTACTTTTTCACCAACAACCTCTAACAAATGGTTCAACTCCTGATGTCCATATGCTTTTACAAACTCTTCATAATAATCTAGCTCTAAAAACATTAAGGTAAACAACCCGCCGTGACGATTAATCCGTGTCATCTCTCTTTTGATCTCTATTTCCATTCGCCCAGCGTTATCAAAGGATGTATCAGGATCAATCGACACAAAATTATCTATCTCTCCTTTTAGCCGACTATTTTCGCGAATCATTTCTGTATGATATCGGTGGATAAATCCTGATAGGAGACTACCTATAATTAACCCACCACCAAATATCACTAAGTATTCAGGGGTGATGACCGTTTGATAAAGCCTATCAAATTCCTCGTACCGAAACATAATTACTAGCAGAGCTGTTCCTACTGTGAAAAGAATAATAAGACTAGTAATTAACCCTTCGATAACTCCACGGAAAAGGGCAATAGTGACGATCAAACTATACAAAAATATTAAAACTACTCCTAAATCATCAGATTGTAATAGAAAATAAAACATCACGAAACTAACAAAAAAATGCAAAAAGACAAGAAATAGTATCGTCTTTTCTTTATTAAAAAATGTTTTCATCCATACCCCTTCTTTCTGCAATTAGCGGAATTAAGTTATCGAAGGAATGTGTTTTTAGCGTATTAAGATCCATGTAACCTCCATTATATGGACTCGATTCTTCTAACACTTGATGCTCTTTCATCAACGAATACAGTTGGTTCGCTAGTTCTATTTCTTGTCCTTCCATACACATTAAAATCGCTAAGCCGTAAACAGACGCACCTTCATACGTTACTACGGGTTCCCCTGTCGTATTAGAAAACCTTCCATATAAAATATCATCATGCTCACGTAAAGCGTCTTTTGTAAACTGTACTAATTCACTGACATCACCGCCCCATTTTGCACGGTGATATCCAACATAATATTGATCAATCAAATTAACTTCGTCATCGAATTCATAATGATTGTCTGTAGGATAATACGTTTTAGGAAAAAAACCATTAGACGATATGGGCGCATTGATCAAGAGGTCACGATTTCGTTCATATTGTTCCTCTGAAATCCATCCGTGCTCATAAAGCATCGTGATTGCATCCGCATCTAAATAACTTAGTGTAAGGAAATCACCAGGCATATTGTTTTGGAGGTTAACATGGTCAATAAAATAATCATCCACTATATTGAACTGTGCTATGGATTTTCCAACGTCTGCAGCTAGCTGTGTGTATTTTTTATCATTCCACTTTTCTCCTGCAACTAGTAATGCCTTCATAATCCGCAAATCATCAATAACTGCATTAGCCTCCGCTTGCGTTTCATTTTCTATTCTCCAAGGAATTAATGATTGTTCAGATAAAAAATGATTCGATAAGGTTTGGAATTGCTTCGCAAATTCAGTACTATCATTTTTATCAATTAAGTATTCCATCCATAAGCCTATTGACTCCGATAAATAAATGGTTGATTCATCTAATAAATCTGTTTTAATCAATCCATCTGCTTTATATAACTGACTCTTAATAAATGATTCCACAGCTAATGCTTCCTTCATCGGTTGCTCATCTTCTACTTCTCTTAATAAAAACAATCCTATGACTATCAATACCACCAAAATTACTACTATAAATGTGATTTTGCTACCTTTCAAACTTCCCACCTCATTAAGAACCGACTATTAACTCCAGACCTATGTAAAAGGAATTATATGATGAATCACACAATAAATTAAGACTTTTATACTAATATATTACCCTAAATAGTAAATACTTGAAAGGGGCTATTATTATACTTGTACCAAATCACTTATTAATTAGTATTACATTACTTCTAATACATCAACAATTCGCTTACTGGCATTACCATCTCCATAAGGATTACTTGCCTGACTCATCTTTTCATAAGCTTCTTTGCTATCTAGTAATTGTTTAAAATGATGATAAATAACTTCTTCATCTGTTCCAACCAATTTTAATGTACCTGCTTCTACTCCTTCAGGTCGCTCCGTTGTATCACGCATTACCAACACTGGCTTTCCTAAACTAGGTGCTTCCTCTTGAATACCACCACTATCAGTAAGTATGAGGTATGATCTGGATAGGAAATTATGAAAATCAACTACCTCTAATGGGTCCACAAGCCTTATTCGTCCACTATCCCCAAAAATCTCATTAGCTGTCTCTCGTACTATCGGGTTTAAATGAATGGGGTAGATTACTTTTAAATCTGGATATTCATCAACAATGCGTTTAATAGCTTTAAACATGTGATACATCGGTTCACCTAAATTCTCACGGCGATGAGCTGTTAGCAAAATAAGTCGACTTCCCTCCGCCCATTCAAGATCTGCATGCTGATAATTCGGCTGAACAGTTGTTTTTAATGCATCTATTGCTGTATTACCCGTTACATATATAGAATGGTCTTTTTTACCTTCTCTCATCAAATTTTGTTTTGCTATCTCTGTAGGAGCGAAGTGATATGTAGCAACAATACCTACTGCTTGGCGATTAAACTCCTCTGGAAAAGGAGCATAAATATTATTTGTTCTAAGACCCGCTTCTATATGTCCTACAGGAATCTGTAGATAAAAACAAGCTAATGAAGTGACAAATGTCGTCGAGGTATCACCATGAACTAAAACAACATCGGGTTGCACTTCTTTTAACACAGACTTCATCTTATCCAGTATATTCATTGTCACATCAAACAAGCTTTGCTTTTTCTGCATAATGGATAAATTATAATCAGGTTCGACTTCAAATATATCCAACACTTGTTGTAACATTTCCTTATGCTGACCAGTCACACATACAATTGTTTCTAATGACGAACGTGTCTGTAATTCTTTTATTAACGGACACATCTTTATCGCTTCAGGCCTTGTACCAAATACAACCATTATCTTTTTCATTCTTTTCCACTCCCATTCTCACCAACATCAAAAAACTAACTTTCTTGTTTATTCGACAAACATCTTATATATACACTTCCCTATTTCAGACAAAAAAAGCATTAGAATCAACATTCTAATGCTTCATATAAAAAAACTACGCTGAAATATCTTTCAAGTTTGTGTTCGAATATGACTAACTATATTCATTATAGCTATACAAAATCTTTATAACTAACAGGATCTTATAAAAATATTTATCACAAGGTATTACGGACGCTAACAATCGATGGGAATCTAGCACTCCCATCGATTGAAGCCTCACTTTCTATTACTCTTTATCCGTATCGTCTGTCTTAAGAGCTGCTAGACTTTCATTAATTTTCGATTCATTTTTAGATGCTACTTTATCAAGCATTCCTTTTAAATCCACACCTGATACATCTTTTAATGTTTCTGGTAACTGGCTCATTAACTTCGTCACATAACCGCTCATTCGAGTTGCGCCATCACCTTCACCGTTACCATTGTCGACCACTGTAACTTTATCAATAGAACGAACTGGTTCAGCAATTTTACCAGCGAAATCAGGAAGCATTTTGATAATCATTTCAAGGATAGCTGCTTCTCCATATTTCTCCATTGCTTCTGCTAGTTTTTCTTTCGCTTCTGCCTCTGCAAGACCTTTCTGACGGATTGCATCTGCTTCTGCTTCACCATCTAAACGAATTTGAGACGCTTCTGCCTCTGCTTGCTTCACACGCGTAACTTTATCAGCTTCTGCTTTTTGCTCAGCCGCATAACGCTCTGCTTCCGCTTTTTTGGAAATTTCCGCTTCATATTGACGTTGTTTACGTAGTACTTCTTTTTCATCAATTTCAATTTGCTTGTTCTTCTCAACAAGCTGAACTTGCATTTCTTCCTGCTTAACTTGTTGTTCTGATTTGGCACCTTGTAACTTATAAGCCATATCCGCTTCGGCCTTCGCCGTATCTTGGTCACGTTTATAAGATGCTACTTTCAATTCTTTCTCTTTCTCTGCTTCCGCAATTTGTGTTTCACTTAATAATTCAGCGCTTTGACTTTCACGCTCTGCTTGTGCTTTTTGAATACGAGCATCTCTCATCGCATTTGCCTCTGCAATTTGAGCATCTCGCTTAACCTCTGCAATACGCGGCTTACCTAATGCTGCTAAATAACCATTCTCGTCTTGTACATCTTTAATCGTAAATGAGACAATTTGCAGACCCATTTTCTTTAAATCAACCGCTGCCTGTGTTTGTACTTCTTGTGCGAAACGTTCACGATTTCTATAAATCTCTTCAACAGTCATTGTACCTAAAATAGCCCTTAAATGACCTTCTAATACTTCTTGTGCTTCTTTACGCAATTCTGAATCATCTTTACCTAAGAATTGCTCCCCAGCTGTCGCGATTCCTTCTGTTGTACTTTGTACTTTAATAATTGCTGTACCGTCTGCCATAACCGGTACACCATTCTCTGTGTAGACATTTGGCGTTGAAATGTCTAGACTGTGAGAACGTAGGCTGATGTTTTCATATTGTTGAAAAACTGGAATGATGAAAGCACCGCCACCACGAACAATCTTAATGCCTCCGCCATCGTCTGTTCTATGCACATTTTTATTTCCTAAAAAACTACCTGTTACGATCATTGCATCATCTGCGCCGACTGTTTTATAACGTGCAGCAAACAAGATAGCAAACGCTAAAATGACCGCAACTATTACACCAATTACAACTAAAATATCCATATCCATTGTGATGTTAACCTCCAAATAAGCAATATTTTCACTTTACCTAAAGCGACAGATAATACTCATGAATTCTTTTTCCATACGCCTATTAACAACATAACCGTTGCTAAAATAAGCACTAGTAAAGTGATTATAGTCATTTGTTATCCCCAAACATTATAAATCTTCTAATTCTGAAACATATACAGCTTGGTTATCTACCTTCACAACGACAATTCGCTCTCCTTGCTTTATTTCTTTTTCATCAAAACTTACCGCGGTTTCGTTGCGACTGCCACTAGATATAGGGATATATACCTCTCCCATCCCATTAGCAGGAATAGTGGTAATAACTTCACCGACCTTACCTTCCAAATCATGCATAGAAATAGAGGTAGAAGATTCAGCATTAGACATAGGAATAACAAGAAAATAATAAATAAGTACATATGCGCCAATACCAATTAACACACTAATCAGTAGCACATACCATTCGTTTAAAGAAGAATACTTAGTGATTAATACACCTGCTCCTCCAATAACAGACAATGTTCCAAATACGAGTAATGGATTTAAAAAATCTCCTAAACTATCAAATAACGTATCAAAAATTCCATCCAACACATTGCCTAGCAATAAGGAAATGATAGCAATTGCCAAACTGCCCCATAATAACCACCAATAAATATCTACTACTCCAATATGTACACCCCCTGTTGCCTTCGCTTATTAATATATACGAACCAACAAACGAAAAGGTTTCTAATTTGAACAATTTTCATTTATGTATTTATCTTGCTTATTTTACCATATATAACTTGTTGTCGCTATCGTACATTTATTCTCTTTTTATTCCCCCCTTTTAAGCAGTAGTAAGTTGCTTCCTCCATGACTGTCATTCTGACGAAATGAAACAGTAACACATAGAACGGATAAAGAGAGACTTTAATCATTGGGTTATTACGAGCTCTCGCATCATGATGGCTTTTATTATAAGAAAAAGCAGACTAAATCGCTTATGTGCGAAATAGCCTGCTAATTAATAGTACACTCATCTAACCGTTAGTCTTCATTCTTCTCTTGTTTTTCTTTTTGTTCTGCCTCTTTTTTCTTGGCTTCCTCTTGCTTTTTACGCTCTTCTTCTTTTTTGGCTTCTTCCTCTTTCTTTTTAGCCTCTTCTTTTTTCTTTTTCTCTTCTTCCTTCTTACGTGCTTCCTCTTCCTCTTTTTGTTTCTGTTCCTCTTTCTTCTTCTGCTCTTCTTCCTTTTTCTTAGCTTCCTTTTCTTTTTTCCTCTTCTCTTCCTCTTTCTTTTCCTTCTCTTCTTTCTTCTTCTCTTCTTTTTGCTTCTTCTCTTCTTCTTTTTTCTTCTCTTCTTCTTTTTTCTTTTCTACATATTCTTTCGTCGGATACATCTTTTCAAATTTATCTGTTCCTCTTAAACCAGTAAACTTAGAATTATAGATTTCTGAATCAATATGCGAAATGCCATCTGGTTCTTGAAAACTATTCGATGGACTCATCAATTCAGGATTAATGTCATAAGCAGTGTTAGCAATCCGCGCCCACAACCGTTGTAAACGTGGACTATAACCTGAATCTAATACTGAAGGTTCCGTATATCCTAACCAAGCACCTAGCGTCACATTAGGATTAGTTGCAACAAACCAATAATCTTTCGCTTCTTGTGATGTACCAGTTTTACCAGCCCAATCTGCTTGAAACTTCAATTGTCCTGGGATTGATGATGCTGTTCCACCTGAACGTAATACGTCACGCATCATATCAATCGTTAAATAGGCTGTTTGAGGGGAGAATATATTTACTGATTTTTTCTCGTGTTTATAGATCTCTTCCCCGTCCTTTGCTTCAATACTCTCAATTAAATAAGACTCTACATGATCTCCACCATTAGCAAATGTCGCATATGCATTGACATTTTGTTCCACCGTTACATCAATTTGCCCTAGTGGTGTTGATTCCGGTAAACCAGGTTCATGGTAACTGAAACCATATTTATTAAACACTTCCCGTGCAGTATCTGCTGGCACCTCTTTAAATGCACGAACAGCCGGCACGTTCCTTGACTGTGCTAATGCTTGACGAACAGTCATTCTTCCTTTGTAACCATTGTCAAAATTGGATATTTTTTGATTGTTTACTCGATAATATTCTTCCGTGTCCGGCATAATTGTCGAAGGTTGAATAATACCTAATTCCATTGCTGGTGCATAAGCAAGTAATGGCTTCATTGTCGAACCGTTAGGACGATCCCCAACAGTAGCTAAATTAAATTGGTTCGCCGATTTCCCTTCATCACGACCAGGAATATAAGCTAGAATTGCTCCTGAAGCATTATCCAGTAATACCGCCGCAGTCTCTTCCTGTAAAGTAATGGTCTCGCCTTTTTTAGTAATGGTTCGGTTACTACCAAACAAAGAAGGATCGTTTACAGCTTCTTGCATTGCATCATACAATTTTTTATCAATCGTCGTATGAATTTTATAGCCATTCTTCCTTATTTCTAGCCTTGCTTTTTCCCTATACGAATCTTTCACTTCGGATCGTTCTTCTTTATCTTCTATATCACTTAATACAATACCATCCTCTTCAAGCAATTGATCGGTTATAATATCCTGTGCTCGCCTTAAAATATCGGTCGTTAAATATTGATATTCCTGCAATGATGATGGAGAAGACGAGGTTAAATGTTCTCGTATATCATAATCCATCGCATCTTCATATTCTTCTTCTGTAATATATTCTTCATCACGCATATTCGTAATAACTGTTTTCATTCTGTTGATACCTGCGTCCAAATTCTTTTTTACATTTCCTTCGCTTGTAAAAGGGGTGTAACCGAACGGACTTTGAGCTAATCCTGCAATAAATGCTGCTTGAGGAATGTTTAAATCACTTGCATCCACACCGAAAATACCTTGAGCTGCAGCCTGCACTCCACTAATTTGACGTCCATTTGCATTTCGACCAAAAGGCGTCACATTTAAATAGGCTTCTAATATTTCTTCTTTACTCATAAAGTGCTCTAAACGTAGCGCTAGCATAATCTCTGTCGCTTTTCGATCAAACGATACTTCATTTGTTAAGATTTGTTGTTTGATCAATTGTTGCGTTAATGTACTACCACCTGTCTGTATACTAGTATTAGCTACTTCCTGTACTCCCGCTCGTAGAATAGCTTTGGGAACGACACCATCATGCTCATAAAAATACTCATCTTCTGTAGAAATAAGTGCTTGTGTTACATATTCCGATACATCGTCCAAGGAAACTTCATGTCTCTCTAACTCTGTCGGAACTGTACCTAAATATACGTTATCGTTAAAATAGATCGAACTTGTTTCTTCATAATTATATATCGCATCACGTAATTCTTTTTCTGTTGTTAATGGCTCATCTTTTACCAACGCAGCAAAATAACCTGCTGCAGTACCTCCTGCAAATAGCATTGATATGATGAGAATCACACAGAACATAATCACCAATTTATTCAGTACTAATGACGAAATTCTGATACTCTTTGATAGCTTTTTCATTGGAACCTCCTATTAACACGCTTCTTTAGTTGTCCATTCTGGTAGTCCCCAATCTAACTGTCCACTAAAGTATTACATAGCACCGTTATCGCTTTTCCCTTCATCTATTAAGCTTTTATTCTGACGTGCTTACACCTACTATTATACACTATGTACCCTTGTCCTGGCTCTATTATTCATGCAATTATAAGCAAGTTTTTTTGCATATGATAGAAGGTCCCAAAAAGATAATTCTATCGCATTAGTACAATTGATTTAATTATGACAAAATGATACTTACTAAGAATTTAACGTCCGTTTACAAAATGATAAATCCACCAACTGCTCCAGCTACCACAATAACCCAAGATGGTAACTTCCAAAAAACAAGCATACTAAATAAAATCGCAGCTAAGGCAAAATCAATTGGAGCAAGGATTGAACTTGTCCAAATTGGATGATATAGCGCTGATAACAAAATACCTACAACAGAAGCATTCACTCCAATTAACGCACCTTTGATTTTTTGGTTACTTCTCAAAGCATTCCAAAAAGGCAGCGTACCTAAAATCAATAAAAATGCTGGTAAGAAGATAGCGAAGGTCGCAAATAGACCACCTTGCCAACCATTAATAACGGTACCAATATATGCCGCGAAGGTGAACAATGGTCCCGGTACTGCTTGCGCTGCACCATACCCCGCTAAAAAGTCTTGTTCATTCAACCAGCCACTCGGAACAAATTCCTGTTCTAATAAAGGTAAAACGACATGTCCTCCACCAAATACTAACGAACCTGATCGATAAAAACTATCAAATAAAGCTATCCATTCTATTGATGTGACTTGACGTAAAATCGGAAAAATAATTAAAAGTCCCAAAAATAACGTCAAACAAATAGAACCTAATCGTTTAGAAATAGGAAACGGTCCACCAGAAGCGCGTTCATCACTCGTTTGATTTCGATATAACACATATCCTACTACTCCAGCTACAATAATAACACCAATTTGGGTATACGCAGTCTGCCATAGTAATGTGACGATTAAGGCGAATAATGCAATCATTTTTCGCTGCAAGTCTGGCGTTAATTTTTTCGCCATTCCCATCACAGCATGAGCGACAACAACTACCGCTACAATCTTCAGTCCACTAATCCAACCTGCTTCCTCAAAACCAAAATTATTAAGTAATAAAGCAAAAATGATCAGCGCAATAACAGATGGTAGCGTAAAACCTAGAAAGGATACAATTCCACCTACCACTCCTCCTCTCATTACACCAATCCCTATGCCCACCTGACTACTAGCAGGCCCCGGCAAAAACTGACATAAAGCTACAAGTTCTGCATAACTCTTCTCCTCTATCCATTTGCGCCTCTGAACGTATTCTTCATGAAAATAACCTAAGTGAGCAATAGGCCCGCCAAATGACGTAAAACCTAGTCTCGTTGATACAAGAAAAATCTCTAATAGCTGTTTAAAATAATTCATTTCGCACCTTCCTTCAGCAGATACTTTCGTTTTTTCATAGATTTAGTATAGCAATAGAACCACCGTAAAATATAGATGTAAAGGAAGATTGTCATCATTTATTTACATACATATTCTTGTTTTTCTCTTTGCTTAGATCATGAAAGCCAACAGATAACTACAACAATCGTGATGAAAAATAACAGCTATTATATTTACGCACAATAAGACTAACTTATACACACATTTATCCACATTATTTTCCTTTTATCTAAACAACATCATTTGTTATTAACATATCCACAACCTCTGTTGTGTGGATAACTTTACAACATTCAGCTATCCACAAATTATTCCCTATATAACCGTTCATTTCGTATAAATATTCTTTTTTTGCTCATACTAACCTCACAAATAAGACGGAGAAAATAGGGGTTAACTAGTTATGAAGAATCGCCGAATGAAAAAGACGAATAAACAAGTATTTACTGAAAATATATCCATTACTTATCAACAATCAATATTTGCCGATCTTAAAACAAATAAGGAGCATCTATTAAATATTTTAGGGAATAGTTCAGATATTATTTTTCGTAATCTTCAGCTTGGCAAAGAACTTACGAATGCAATGATTATTTTTATAGATGGATTAACTGACAAAGAAACAATCCAGCATTACTTATTAAACCCCTTGATGGAAATAACGAAAAAGCAGCAAGTTCCCAATAATTCTTCCTTATATGACTTTGTCGAACAAACAATTACTACGGCCGAGTTGACAGAAATTCCTGATTTTAAATTGTTACTGGATCATTTGTTAACAGGGGATGCTATCTTGTTTATCGATGGAGCGACAAAGGCTCTCGCAGTTGGTTCTAAAGGTGCGAAGGAACGAAATGTAGAAGCTCCAACAACTCAACAAGTCGTCCGGGGGCCTAAAGACTCTTTTACAGAATCAATCCACGCTAACACTGCACTCATCCGCAAAAGAATAAAAGATCCAAATCTTTGGTTTGAGTCTTTTACATATGGTACAAAAACAAATACAGAAGTGATCATCGCCTATGTACAAGGCATCGTCAATCCAGATATTGTCGAGGAAGTAAAAGCAAGATTGGCACAAATTGATATTGATGCCATTTTAGAAAGTGGTTATATTGAGGAATTAATTCAAGATGAAACCTATACACCTTTCCCAACTATGCTAAACAGTGAAAGACCTGATGCAATCAGTGTTGGTCTATTGGAAGGTAGAGTCGCTATTATTGTTGATGGCACTCCTTTTGTTTTACTTGTGCCTGCGTTGTTTACTGATTTCTTTAAATCAACAGAAGATTATTATCAACGAAGTGATATATCAAGCTTAATTAGACTATTGCGGTTTATTGCTTTTTTTCTAGCATTGTTAACACCTTCTACTTATATCGCCTTAACCACTTTTCATCAAGAAATGATTCCTACTACTTTATTAGTCAGCTTGGCAGCACAAAGAGAGGGGATTCCTTTTCCAGCTATTGTCGAAGCATTAATTATGGAAATTACCTTTGAATTGTTACGAGAGGCCGGAATACGATTACCTAATCCGATTGGTTCTGCCATCTCGATTGTTGGAGCACTTGTCTTAGGGCAAGCAGCAGTAGATGCGGGGATTGTATCAGCCACGATGGTTATTGTCGTTTCACTTACAGCTATATCAAGCTTTATTATTCCCAATTATAATTTAGCGATTAGTGTACGAATTCTACGATTTGGCTTTATGTTATTAGCCGCAACACTCGGATTGTTCGGTATATTTCTAGGTTTATTATTATTAGGTTTACATTTAACAAGTCTACGCTCATTCGGTATTCCTTATTTATCACCATTAGCACCTTTTATTACCGTTGATCAGCAGGATACAGTAATCCGTGTACCGATTTGGAAAAAGTCAACTCGGTTACGTCTTATCAACCAACGTAACATTATCAGGGAAAAAACAAAACAACCTCAACCACCGAATAAAGGATGAACGACATGCGAAAACTTCTAATTATGTTTTTATTTATCGCGCTTCTATTAACTGGTTGCTGGAGTGCACAAGAATTATCTGATATCACCCTTGCAACGGCGATGGCAATCGATACTGCAGATGATGGATTTACGATGACATTACAAGTATTGAACCCAAATGAAATTGCTGGTGATCAAAGATCAGACAAATCGACCATTTCTACTTACTCTGCCTCAGGCAATACAGTATTTGAGGCAAACCGAAGATTAACCCAAGCCTTACCTAGAAGAGTTCATTTAAGTCATTTACAACTGATTGTTTTCGGTGAAGAGTTAGCAAAAGAGGGTATTGGTAGGACATTAGATTATTTGATTCGAGACCATGAATTGCGGACTGATTTTACCATTACCATTGCTCAAAAAATAACTGGTCGAGAGTTAATCAGTGTACTCACTCCATTAGAAGAAACACCCGCTACGAAAATAACATCTAGTATTGAATCATCAGAAGATTTTTGGGCTCCAACAAAGGAAGTAAAATTAGATGAGTTAATCGAGTCTGTTACTTCCGAAGGGAAAGAAGCTATATTAACAGGGATTCATGTTACAGGGGATCCAGAAGCAGGACAAAAGAAGACTAATACACAACAAACTGTACCAACAGCACAAATTTATTTAGATGGCATTGGTGTATTTAAAGGCGATAAACTCCAAGGATGGATGAATGAACAAGAAAGCAAGGGATTTAATTACATAACAGATAATGTATCAAATACACTAAGCTGGGTAGAATGTAACGATGAGGGAAGATTATCACTTGAAATAACAGATTCAAAAACAACCGCTCAAGGCGATTATCAAAACGGAGATCCTGTTATTAATATCAAAGTGGATGTCCAAGCCAATATCGGTGAAGTAGAATGTGCCATTGACCTTAATGATCCACACGAATTGCAACTCATTCAACAAAAAGCAGAAGAGCGAACAAATCAAATACTTAAGGCAAGCATTATGAAAGCACAAGAATTCGGGAGTGATATTTTCGGATTTGGCAATATGATCAAACGAGCAAAACCAAAAGAATGGGAAAAAGTAAAAGAAAACTGGAGTACAATATTCCCTAATTTACAGGTAAATGTACAGTCAAAAGTAGAAATGAAGCAATCAGGTATGATTAATAAACCCATTTACGATACGATCAAAAAGAAAAATCAAACAGAGGAATAACCTATGCTACAACTTCTTATTTTTTTGATTATAAGCACATTACTCTTTTATTTTGAGTTTAAAATGATTGGGAAAGCAAAAGCGACAAAAGATAAGCTCATTTTCACCATGTTTATGCTTATCGCTGTCACACTCCTATCATTACAATCATTAGATTTTCCTTTTCCATACCTTGCTGATCTGCTTGAATTAGCGACAAAACCAGTTTCAAACCCTTTAGAACAATGGTTACAAGGCTTTCAAGAAGAATAGGGAGGCAGCATATTGATTGAAAAACTAGATACAAAGCAGTTTACTGTATTAGTAATGATGAACACACTTGGTGCTTCGATTATCTTTATCCCTAGTATCGCAACTAATTTTGGAAAAGAGAATGGTTGGATTACGTTAATACTAGCGACCTTAATCGGAGCTCTCATTCTATGTTTATATAGACGTATTATTCAAAGGCTAGAAGGCTCCAACTTTTTCACTCTGATCGAAAAGTCATTAGGTAAATGGATTGGCAAAATAGTTATTAGCCTATTTTGCTTTTATACCTTTATCAATGTGTCGGCTAATTTATGGTCTATTAGTGATTTTATTTCTATACAGATTTTAATGGGGACACCTTTTGAAGTAGTTTCCTTTCTGATCATATTAACGGTATTAGTCGCGGTCAGATATGGGATTGAAGTAATCGGACGCACATCAGAACTTTTCTTTCCTTTTGCGATGATTTGCGCCATTCTTCTTACTTTACTCGTAATCAAGGATGCAGAACTAACCAACATTCTGCCTATCTTCCAACTTAACCGTGCAAGTACAATTGCAGGCATTATACCGATTATATCCATCACCTATTTAGAATTAGTGATTCTTCTCGCTATTGCACATACAGTAAACCAAAACATCGGAGCACGTAAAGGGATTATGATCGGTGGAATAGCTAGCGGTTTTATTTTAATCATTATTACCATTGCCTCTATTGCCGTTCTCGGTGTGCAAGGTACTAGTAATTATATATATCCAATCTATGCCTTAGGCCAACGAATTAATATATTTAACTTCTTTGAACGTGTAGAAATCATTGTCGCCTTTATTTGGTTTTTTACAATTTTTTCTAAGCTTTGTGTGTCTTTTTATGTTCTTATCAGCGGGATCCAGTATCTCATCCCGTTAAAAACCTACAAAACATGGACAATTCCATTCACTTTCTTAGCGTTTTTAGCTTCTATCCAGATCATACCAAACACCATTGCCGCATTCCCTTTTATCAACGGTCCTTATACTGTTATTTCTATAATAGTTGGATTCATTATTCCGCTTCTTTTATTTGCATGCAAGTGGAAAAGTTAAGTCTACTCTTTTGCTGGGAAAATCGTAGAAGACGATTCATCTTCCACCTGCTCATTTCTCATTCCTTGAGGTGGGAGTCTTCTTGCCTATTGCTAATAAAATCGATTTGATTCTCCTTTTTAGTGTGATAATGATAATTTTTTTAGCGCATGGACCGGTGTTACAATACTCTGTCCACCCTTATTTAAGTACGTTGCAGCTTGATACATGGACAGTTGTGGAAATACTGCCTGTCCATTCGCCGGATGATATCCGATATAGTCTATAATCGCTTTCGTATATCGTTCTTTCTTATTGTTCATTAAATGATGAAAGGCATCATCTATAAGCTTTACATGATAATTTGCCCCGCTATGAAAATCCTGCAGCCGATTCATCGTTCCCTCAACCGTCTCTGAATTGGTGAAATATAATGTCATTTCTGAATAAGGAAGAAGTGTATCAAAAAATAATTCATCCAATTTTAAAATAGGAATACCGCTTATCTCATGTTCTTTGATATATAAGCTATAATTCGTGCATGTGATAAGAATCGACGCTGGATTGGTATTCGTTAGCCATTCTAACTGTGCTAATACTCTCTGATGCACCTCGTCCTTTGATTTAGTCTTGATTGCATGGATTAATCCCGGATCAACGTGATGAATTTGTTCAATCTCACGGTCCTCAAGCGCCATTTCTGTGTAAGCAATGTTACTATGATGTGCATGCAATACAGCTAGCTTTAATCCCATGTCCATTCTCCTCTTTTGACTATCAATGTGTATTACCACAAAACATCCGCTAATCGATCAGGATAGTTAGTAAAGATTCCGTCAATCCCCCAGTCAATTAATCGTTCCATATCTTCCGTTTCATTCACCGTAAACGCATGAACATGTAAACCATTACCCTGGATTTTTTCGATGAAGGCTTTATCTAATGTTTGAAATGGTAATCCAACCCCTGCAGCGTATTGTCGGATTTTTTTATAATTTGCTGACTTTGTTTTACTTTTTGATAACAGTTGAATTAATGGTATCTCATCATACTGAGCATGAATGTTTGTTAATGCTTTTTGGCTAAAGGATTGAATGATCACCTTATCAGCTTCCAACAAATCATATTTATTTAAAACAGTAAGAAAAGCATCTATCATTTCGTCATCTGGATCTTTTAATTCAATATAATAATCACTGTCTAAACCGAATAATTCAAATATTTCCGCTAAAGTAGGTATTGTTACACCTATAAAATCGGGATTAGCTAGTTCTGGATAAGCTTGATTAAACCAAGTTCCCGCATCTAATTCTTTCAATTCCGCTAAAGTTAAATCGCTTACAAAACCTACTCCGTTCGTTGTCCGCCCCACATCTTCATCATGAATGGCTACTAATTGATGATCTGCAGTCATGTGTAGATCAATCTCTAAGTAATCTGCATTCATTTTCTCTGCCAAATCATATGCAATTAACGTATGCTCAGGAGCATGACCAGATGCCCCCCTATGAGCAATATTTAACACCTTATCAGATGGTAACAACGAAACAAATGATACTTGCTTTTCTCTCTCAAGAATCACACTAGCCCCAATCACAAGACAAATAACTAAAAGTACACACAATCCCCATCGCCAAGTTTTTTTCAAACGGATAACCTTCACTATCACAATAGCATTACCTTTTCTCTACTGCTTTCTTCTCCCACTTATGTATATATTCCCCTTCATATACCTTCATCCGTTCAACTAACTGCTCTGCGTTATTTTCTATTAAGATTAACTTCTTGTAATCGTCCTTCACAAACCCTTGTTCAATCATGTGATCAAAAAGCGTCATGATTGGATCATAATATTGATTAATATTCAAAAGTGCACAGGGCTTCTTATGATAACCTATTTGCGCCCAAGTAAAGACCTCAAACCATTCCTCTAATGTTCCTGTACCACCAGGAAGTGCAATAAAGCCATCTGCATAATCCGACATCATTGCCTTCCGCTCATGCATGTCCTCTACTATATGTAATTCGGTAAGTTTCTCATGAGCAATCTCGACATCGCTTAGTTTTTTTGGTAAAACACCAATTACATTTCCGCCATTCTCCAATACACCGTCTGCAACAGCACCCATACATCCAACTTTTGATCCACCATACACAAGAGAAATGCCACTATCCGCCAACAATTTTCCGAGCTTTCTTGCTTCCTTCATATACACAGGATTTCTGCCTGAACTAGAACCACAGTATACAGCTATTCTTTTCATATCGATTAATCCCTCCATTAACAAATTATTCAGAAATTAATTTCCAGCATTTCCTTCATTTCTTCTAATAAGTCATTATGTGTATCCGTTGTGACAAGCGGAAAATCAGACGTACCAATTTTATTCACATCAAACAAAATAGTGCCATCTTCTAAAACTTGAAATCGATATTCTCGTGTTGTTGGATTTGATTCTTCACTTTCAAAAAAAGCAAACATATAATAATTATCTTGTTTTTCTAATATGTTAATAAGTTCATCATTATCTATTTTTTTCGCATCAAGCCCGTCTACCATTGACAATACTTGCCTAATCTCTGTCTGATTGCTTATTGGCATCGCTAACTTGTCTGATGTAAAATTATTCTCTACCTTTTGGACGAATAACAAATCAGCAAAATCTTTATCTTCAATCTGCACATTTGTCTTTATCGTACCACAACCACACAATAGACTTACAAGAATCAGAATAAAAGCTACTCTCCTCAAAGCCGAAATGCTCCTCCCAATAATTAATATATTTACCTTTCCTTATCGTTATGTTAGGTTCCTATATTAAAATAGACGATTTATATCTAAATAAAGTTTCATTTTTCTGACAAATATACCCCTTTTTTTACGATTACTTCCACGCATTATCATCTTACCATATTAATCATTATATGAAAAAAATTGTATAACTAAATAGACGAGTACATTATAGAATGGGTATAATAAAGAAAGCTTATAAAGTGGGACTTCAATCAGTGGGAGTTAACGTCCGTTTATCCCCCATCTTCGCTTCCTCGTTTTCACTCGAACCTTGAAGTGGGGGTTTTACGGACGTTTGCACCGTGATAAAAAACACAATATATACAAACGAGAGGAAAATTCGCAGATGAAAACGGAAAAAGAAAAAATGATCGCGGGGGAAATGTATCTATCAGGAGATCTTGACTTAGTAAAAGAGAGAAGACACGCTCGAAAATTGGTAAGAGCTTATAATGCTACAACAGAAGAAGATATCCACGAACGCAAACAAATATTAGGAGAATTACTAGGTTCAGGTGGCCATACAGCTTTTATGGAGCCCACTATTCGTTTTGATTACGGTTATAACATACATGTAGGCAAGCGTTTTTTCGCTAACTTTGACTGTACTATTTTAGATGTTTGTGAAGTGCGGATTGGGGATAACTGCATGTTCGGCCCTAGCGTTAAACTATTTACCGCAACACATCCACTTCTCCCAGATGAACGTAACTCTGGTCAAGAATATGGAAAGCCGATCACTATTGGGGATAATGTGTGGATAGGTGGAGGAGCAATCGTTAATCCAGGAGTAACAATTGGTCATAACGTTGTCGTCGGTTCAGGCTCTGTCGTGACAAAAGATGTGCCAGATAATGTCGTTATCGGTGGTAACCCAGCAAAAATCATTAAAAAAATTGACTATTAAAAAAACAAGAGGCTGTCACACACGTGATTGCCTCTTGTTTACGTACAAGATTAATAGAATCGTTTAAAGCTAGAGAAGTGTTTCTTCCAATACGGGTTATCTAAACTTGTAATAGTAACACCTGTGGAAGTTCCTGCATGAATAAATTGATTATCCCCAATATAGATTCCTAAATGAGAAATACCAGAGCGATATGTTCCTTCAAAAAATACTAAATCTCCTACCTGTGGATTATTTACATAATAAGAACGATCATAGTATCCATCACTTGAAAGACGCTTAATATCCATACCAGCTTGTTTATACACATAGTATATGTATCCACTACAATCAAATCCACTAGTTGTAGAGCCACCCCATACATATTTAATACCAGTTAAGCTTTTAGCTGTACTAATTAATTTATCCACATCATATTCCACATCAGCAGAAGATGAATTACTGGAGTTTGCGTTAGAATTAGAGCTAGAATTATTACTTCCTTTTGAAGTACTAACGCCTTTTACTTGGCCTAATTGTAACTTTTGTCCAATGTGGATTAAATCCGAGCTCAGTCCATTCCATTTCTTCAAGTTTGCTACTGTCACACCATTATTTTTAGCGATATGGGATAGCGTATCACCTGATTTTACTGTATATACACTTGAAGATGAGCTACTTGACTTATTACTAGATGACGAGCTGGAACTACTAGATGAATTAGACTTTGAGCCTGAGTTACTGCTGCTTGAGCTATTTGGTTTCGATACAACAAATACGTTTCCAGGGAAGATTAATGTAGTATCAAGATTATTCCATTTCATTAAATCGTTAAGAGAAATATTATGTTTCGATGCGATACCACTAAGTGTATCTCCCGATTTTACTGTATACTTACTAACACTTGACCCTGAATTAGAACTAGACTTTGAACTCGACTTTGAACTCGATTTTGAACTAGAGTTCTTGTTACTGCTACTATTAGAACTAGATGATTTACTAGTTGAAGACTTAGCAGTTGTGTTTAATACTTGATTTGGATAAATGACATCTGAAGTAAGCTTATTGATGTCGATTAATGACTGAACAGTTGTATCATGCGTACGGGCAATTTTCCATAATGAATCTCCGCTCTTCACCTTGTATGTTGCCGCTTCTGCTTCATCTGCACCAATGATAGATGCCGCAATAGCTGCACCTAAAGTAACCGACATAACTACCTTTTTATTTGCCAATTCTTATGTCCTCCTATTTTCCGTAATATTCTCGACCTTAGCCTGAAATATAATTCGACAGCCCCTCTCTTATAATATCGACAAAAAGGAACTTTAATTAAGTAAAAACACCTAGTTTTTCTCATTATATTTTAGACCAATATGTAACACTATTATATATCCTTTCCTGATAAAATGATATAAAAATTCATAGATTTTATGAAAATTTGTAATATTTCGCCGTATATTAGTAATTGTTTCAGCACAACAAGTCAAAACATGAGAAAAAGCCCAGTTACTCACTGGGCTCATTCATTACTATAGACATCACTAAGATAAAGTGAGACTTCAATCAGTGGGAGTTTTTGACTCCCACTTAGCCTCTTTGTTTTAACTCGAACCTTGAGGCGGGGATTTTACGGATGTTTGCACCGTGATAAAAATTCAGGCAATTTAGTAGTATACATTTCAATAGCATTTCTATTAGTTTTTAATGTGTTAATCGTGTTATGATTTGGTTGTGCGAAAACAATAGGGTAATCTATCTCGTCTTTATCTGCTTGAATGGAAAATGCTAGTTTTTCTTTTTCAACAGAAAACTCTGCTACAACTCCTGGTTTATTCCCTCTAGCATCAAGTCTTATCCACTTCTGTAACGATGAAAGGTAAACCGCATTCAGTGCATGTATCACATACCCTTGCTCTGGTGTGTCAAATAACATTAATCGTTGATAGCAGAAGCCTGTCGGAATACCACTCGCTCTTAAAATAGCCGCTAATAGATGAGATTTGGCATAACAAATTCCTTGTTTATGCGTTAAAACTTCAGACGCCGCGCAAGTTACTAATGTTCCTTGAATATCCCATGAGTGAGATATTTCATCTCTAACAAACTCAAATGCTTTTTTTACTTTGTCTATCTCTGTTAAAGTTGATTCAAAGAGCTTGTAGACTGTTTCTTGAATAAGAGGATTTGTATAATCAATTATCTCTGTTGCTTGTAAATATTTCTCCATATCATTTGTCTCTAATTGAAGCTTCATTATCTGTCTCCCTTTTTGTATAATAATACACATTATTGAATTTAAATACAAAACATTCTATATAGTATGTTATACTAATTTTTTAACGAACAAATAATATATAGAAAAGGTGAACAGACAAATGGAAGAGTTACTCACCATTTTTAATGAAAAACGATGCAAGATTGGCGTTGCAAGCAGAGAAGATGTACATATTAAAGGCTATTGGCATGAAACATTTCAATGCTGGTTCATTGATAAAGAAAATGGTCTGGATTATATTTATTTGCAAAAGCGGTGCGAAGACAAGAAGGATTTCCCTAACCTTTTTGATATTACTGCAGCTGGTCACTTATTATCTACTGAGACAGCAAAAGATGGTATAAGAGAAATCAAAGAGGAATTAGGCATTGATGTGAAGTTTCATGAATTACGTTCAATAGGAGTGATGAACGATATCATCGAAACACCTGACATAATAGATAAAGAATGGGCTAACGTATATGTATACAATGTAAAAGACACAGATAAATTCCTTTTACAACAAGAAGAAGTAGCAGGTATAGTTAAAGTTAAACTAGAAGATTTTGTTGATTTATGCTTCAGCAAGAAACAATCCATTCATGTGCTCGGATTTGGGAATACTCATTCTGATCAACCAACCATTATTGATCAGCATATTTCATTAGCAGATATCGTGCCGCATAGCGCTGAATACTTGCAGAAAGTTTGTGCGAAAATAATAGAGGACTCTTCACAATAGAGAGTCCTCTATTGTTTAATACAATCTCTTCGCATAACTTTCTTCTAACCCTTCTTGAATAGATGCTACACTCGTATTTGGAATATTAGCATGTTCAAAGATCATCCTTGCTGCAGATGGCAAGGCATGTTTATCTAACCATGTATCTGGATTCCATAACCCAGATCGTTTAAACGCTTTAGCACAATGAATATAGCATTCTTCTACTTCTACCCCAATTCCAATAAGAGGGGCTTTTCCTCTAACCGTCATGTTTTTAAGCAGCTCTTGATCTGTTATTAAGTATGCTTTCCCGTTTACTCTTAACGTCTCACCTAATCCTGGAATAAAAAAGATTAGGCCTAATCTCGGATTCGATAGTATATTTCTCATTGTATCCATTCTTTTGTTACCAGGACGTTCTGGTATAATAAGATACTTTTCACTGATAACTTCCACAAAACTTTGTTTATCTCCCCTTGGCGACACATCACAAAAACCAGCTTCATCAGAGGAAGCAATCATCAAAAATGGAGATTTCTCAATAAACTCCCTACAACGATGATCAAGCATCGAGATCGTTTTGTTTTCAACTAGCTCACTTGGGTAACCAATTAGCTCACGAAGTTGCTCCTCGGTTTCTATTACATTCGTAAACGGACTATCAGCTTTCATTCTCCTCACCTACTTCATATAATGAAATGTATTCCTTTTCATTATATCATACAAAAAAAACTCTACTAACGATCAGTAGAGTTTTTTCAACCATCATTTTACGTCATTTCAAAATATCTATCGTAATGATTAGCACACTTAGGATTAAAAGCTGCTTCACATTTTGGACAGTTCCTGTGCTGTAGATATTCATTAATTGTTAGTTCATGGCGGCAAACACCACAAAGAATTGCTTTTTCATTAAATTCTTCCCTTGGCCACAACTGACGCTCATGTTCCGTGCTCTCATCATGACATTTATAGCATGGATAGTACCTGTTACAGCATTTGAACTTGATCGAAACAATATCTGTTTCACCATGATAATGAACACATCTCCCTGCTTCATCGACAGGAAATCCATATATTTTCATCTATGACACCTCGCTAGTCTATGCCTATATTACAGCATACTTTATACGAACTAGCAATTAGATAAATTCAGGCAATGTATCTTCGAATGAATCAGCTGGCATCTGCTCTTCTTCCTCTGTTAACAAACATTTATTTAAGGAATCAATAATCCCCTGTTTGTCCATGTCACTTCCGATAAAGACAAGCTCAGTCACGCGATCACCAATTTCTGGATCCCAATTTTTAAATAAATCAGGATCTTGTTCCTTCAACTCTGCTTGCTCTTCTGGAGAGTAACTAGCAATCCAGCTTCCAGCGCCTTCTAATGTTAACATCGTTCCTGCTTGTGACAACAATCCTGCTACATCATTTCTTGTAGTTAACCAGAAGAAGCCTTTAGCCCGAATAATTTCTTTCGGCCAATTTTCTAACCATTCTTGAAAGCGCCCTGGGTGGAAAGGTTTTCGACTTCTATAAACAAATGAATTAATGCCATACTCTTCTGTTTCCGGAACATGCTCTTCATTTAACTCTTTAATCCAGCCAGCACCTTCACTTGCTTTATCGAAGTCGAATTGCTTCGTGTTCAACACTGCTAATGGATCGATCTTTCCGAATGATGTTGGAATAACTTTTGTTTCTGGATTTAGTTTATAAAGTAGATTTGTTAGTTCTTCCACTTCTTTATCTGATAACTGATCGATTTTATTAATTACAATCACATTAGCAAATTCAATTTGGTCAATTAACAAGTCGACAATACCTCGTTCATCATCATCTGATACATGCATTTGACGATCAATTAATAAATCCTGTGATTGATAATCTTCCCATAATTGCTGACCATTTATAAGAGTTACCATTGTATCAAGTTCAAATATTTTACTTAAATCAATTCCTAATTCTTCATCATGATACATAAAACTTTGTGCTACTGGAATCGGCTCAGATATACCACTTGATTCGATTACTACATAATTAACATCAAGCTCTGCCAGCTTTTCCATTTCCACCATTAAATCTTCTCGTAATGTACAGCAAATACAACCATTTGTCATCTCAACCATATTTTCTTCAGCTCTAACAAACCCGCCTTCTTTGACAAGTTTGGCATCAACATTTACTTCACTCATATCATTTACAATAATCGCGATTTTCAATCCATGATCTTCACTGAGTAGATGGTTGAGTAACGTTGTTTTACCTGCTCCTAAAAAACCGCTCAATACGGTAACTGGGATTTTCTTACTCATTTCTATTCCACCTCTCTATCTAGGTATATCCTACTTGCTGTTACTCCTTGTTGTTGTAGGTATTTTCCGCTATATCCTTCTGTTTCCTGATTGACTTTGGCGATAACTCACTGACAAACTCGCATGCCCATCTGTAATTCAACCGGAACTCGATTTGCATTAAATGATTCTAACGTAATCTGGCCAGCAAATCCCGGATCAATCCAACCTGCATTTTGAATAAATACACCAAGACGTCCAATCGAACTTCTCCCTTCGACAAAAGCAGTCAAACCATTCGGTAAGCGGACATTTTCTAGAGTTGTTCCTAACATAAAGGTTTTAGGTGGGATCGTAATAACCTCACCCTCAGGCACTTGGATATTATGATAGCTAGCTTCTTTATTAACGGTTAGAGTAGGCGTTGATTCATCATCAATTAATAAGAAATCTTTTCCTAAACGAAGGTCAATCGATGCTGGCTGTCTACTTATCTCTTTAAAGGGGGTAACGGACATTTGCTCATCCTGTATAAGTTGCTTAATCGTTTGTCCTGATAAAATCACTTCATTTCACCCCTATTTATGAAACTCTCCAATTAAACGGATTTCTAAATTGAGACCAGTCTTCTGCCATCTCTGATTCTGTTAATAGACAACGGTCTAGCTCACTAGTAATCGCCTCAACATCCAAGTCCATTCCTATAAACACAAGCTTTGTATGACGATCTCCGTATTCAGGATCCCACAAATCTCGTACTTCCTTATTGTTTCGCAATAGTTCTTTGCGTTGTTCTGCTGGTAAAGATGCTACCCAATACGCTAATGGTTCAACATCTACGGAAGGACCTGCTTGTGATAATAATAGTGCGATGTCGTTATGTGTTGCACACCACATTACACCTTTTAACCTTACAATCTCTTTAGGTAAATTGTTGTACCAGTCCACTAATCGTTCTGTATGGAAAGGCAATCTTGACTTATAAACAAATGAACTAATACCATACTCTTCTGTTTCTGGTGTATGATTCTCAACTCCTGCATTAAGCTCCTTCAGCCAGCCTGCCGATTCACTGGCTTTTTCGAAGTCGAATGTACCAGTATTCAATATTTCACTAGTGTCAGTCTCACTATGCTGTGTACGAATAATTTTCGCTTCCGGCTGTAATGTACGAATAACTTGCTCTAATTTCTTCAAGTCCTCTTCTTCTACTAAATCTGTTTTGTTTAATAGAAGTACGTTACAAAATTCAATTTGGTCAAGTAATAAATCGGCAATGTTTCGTTCATCCTCTTCGGCAACAGCTTGTTGTCTTTCAAGCAAGCTATCACCAGAACCAAAATCATGCCAAAAGCGGTTAGCATCTACAACAGTAACCATCGTATCCAAACGGCAATGCTTCGTTAAATCGATACCCATAGTGTCATCAATATAAGAGAAAGTTTGTGCTACTGGGATTGGTTCACTGATACCTGATGACTCAATTAAAATATAATCGACATCACCTTGTTGTACAAGCTTCTCCACTTCGACTAATAAATCCTCTCGTAATGTACAGCAAATACAACCATTAGACATCTCTACTAATTTTTCTTCTGTACGAGAGAAACCACCTTGGTTTTGAACTAGTTCACTATCAATATTAACCTCACTCATATCATTCACAATTACCGCTACCTTTAATCCATCACGGTTGTTCAATACATGATTAAGTAACGTCGTTTTTCCAGCTCCTAAATAACCACTAAGTACAGTAACAGGTATTTTCTTCATGAAAACTTCCTCCTCATTTTTTATATAAAATATATTAAAACAGCAAGAACAGCTGCACCTACAATGATGGCATCATATACTTTACTCACTACTATCACCTTATAAATCGAAACAATTACGGTTTATGTCGAAAAAATTAAGCAAGACAATATCGGAAGCCTTTTTCCAATTCTTCCAAATCCAGCTTCTTCCCGATAAATACTATCTCACTACCACGCACTTCATTATTTGTCCACTTAGGTCCTTCCGTGCCTGCAAAGAGCATATGCACTCCTTGAAAAACAACTGGTCTCTCTATCTGCTTAATATTAAGCACACCCTTATAGCGGTATAATTGTTCTCCTTTAATACGGACTAAATAAGCAAACCATTTATTTACTTTATCTAAATCAAGCGGACGATTATCTTTGATAACATAAGAGACGATGTCATTATTATGATGGTGATGATGCGTATTCGTCAGTAAATTAGGAGCAACTTTCAACACACTCGTTACATCAAAGGATTTCTTGCCGATCAATTCTTCTGTATCTACATTAGCATATGTCGTATATATTCGCTTTGCATGTGGATTCATGCTAGCTAACTGTTCTTTCAATGTTTGTTTTTCCTCGTCTGTAATCAAATCTACTTTATTTAGTAATAGAAGGTCTGCAAAAGCGATTTGTTGGGCAGGCTCTTCCTCATTTAGATGCTGCCAAATATGCTTCCCATCTACTAGCGTAATGACACTATCAATTTCAAACACTTTTGCCATCTGCTCATCCATTAAGAATGTTTGGATAACCGGAGCTGGATTTACCATTCCTGTTGTTTCAATTACAATACGATCGATTTTTTCTTCTTGTTCTATCATATTGTTTAATATATCGATTAAATCGCCTCGTACATTACAGCAAATACAACCACTATTAATTTCTACTATTTCTTCTTTTGTAGTTACAACAAGTTGACTATCAATTGATGTATCACCAAATTCATTAATGATAACTGCTATATTCTCTTCTAGTCTGTCCTTCAATAAGTTGTTAAGTAGAGTTGTCTTACCTGCACCTAAAAAACCTGTTAAAATCGTTACCGGAATTACTTTTCCTGCTACCAATGTATCTTCCTCCTATTTGTATGTAAGAGCTTGATCGTATTTTTTAGAGAAGCAAAATAATACAGGGACAACCTACTTTAGATGCCCCTGTTTCATATGTTTGTTCTTTAAACACTATTCTTACCAACTTGCTTTCTTCACACCCGGTATTTGACCTTTATGCGCATATTCTCTGAAAGCAATACGTGACATATTGAATTTTCTCATATAACCACGTGGTCTACCTGTTACTCCACAGCGACTATTCAAACGTGTCGGAGAAGCATCTCTTGGTAACTTAGCAAGTGCTTCATAGTCACCTTTTGCTTTAAGCTCTCTTCTTAATTCTGCATATTGTTCAACCATTTTTTGGCGTTTTAACTGTTTAGCCACTTTCGCTTTTTTAGCCATTTTATACACTCTCCTTTTTCTATTATTAACATTCTCTATGTCATATCATCTAGTTTATAAATCGTAACCATTACGCTCTGAATGACATTATAGTATATTTACACACAATTGTAAATAGTAATGGTTACGATTTATTTTGTTTTTACTATTATACTATCGTATACCTCCGTACTCGTCCAAACAATTTTTGTGTCTTATCAATTTAAAGATTATTTAAATAGCTAACACTTACGAAGTCTAAAAGCGAGAGTGAGTGGTGACTCATATTAGTTACTCAATGAAATGCGCTCACTCATTCTGATTGATGGCTAGTGGATATCTTATCGCTACGTCAGAATACTACGCTTTCACCCTCGGGGCACAAGTGCAACATCTATTCAAGCACAGATCGCTTTCATAGTGTTTTCTATGCCACAGGCTTGTCTTCAACTAACTTTTTCAACAATACCGGTTGAAAAAGTGGATTTTCAGCTCATGCTATTCCTGTAGGAGTCTCCGTATTCTGCCTTCGCTTTGGTTACATTCTCTATTGGAATAGAGAGGAATACTTACATTTCATGCCATTTGACTAAGCGCATTCCTTTTGGAAATGAATCATCGTATTTCCACTCGCAAACATTAGATCACATCACACAGCGGAGACAAAACATGAAGACTCCTGCGGGAACAGTACGAGCTGAAGATCCATTTTCATGAAGTGGTCTTCTTCATGAAAATTAGCTGAAGCTGTACCCGCGGAAAGCGTAGTGTTTTGTCGGAGCTTTATACCAGCGCTCATTCTCAATAGAGTGAAAGAAAGCTCATCTACAGATAGACTCTCGCTTTTAGACAGCGTATGGATTTTCCAATTATAGAAGAAAGCACCTCTGCAACATGTGCAGAAGGTGCTTTTGATTAGTCTATATTGTGCCCGTTGGATTCAATAACTTTTTTATACCAATCGAAGCTTTTTTTCTTACCTCTTTGTAATGTTCCTTTTCCTTGATTATCTCTATCAACGTAAATATAACCATAACGTTTTTTCATTTCACCTGTTGATGCACTAACAATATCAATCGGTCCCCAGCTTGTATAACCGATTAGTTCCACGCCATCTTTAATCGCTTCTCTCATCTCTTTGACATGCTCTCGTAAATAGTCAATTCGATAATCATCTTCTACAAGACCATTCTCATTAGGTTCATCTATTGCTCCGAGACCATTTTCTACTACAAATAGAGGTTTTTGATAACGATCATATAGCTGATTTGCTGTAATACGGAATCCTTTTGGATCAATTGTCCACCCCCATTCAGATGCTTTCAAATATGGATTTGTAATAGATCCAAACACATTACCACCTGTCTTATTCTCTTGCACTTTCGGATCGGTACTTGTTACGCGACTAGAGTAATAACTGAAACCAATATAATCAACCGTATGTGCTTTTAGTAACGCTTCATCACCAGGTTCCATCTGAATTGTTAAATCATTTTCTTCAAAGAAACGTTTCGCATAACCTGGATATTCACCACGTGCTTGTACATCAATGAAGAAGAATGATTCGCGGTCTTTTTCCATTGCATCAAACACATCTTCTGGATTACTAGAATAAGAATATGTCATACCTGCCGCTAACATACAACCAATCTGTGCATCTGGAATAATCTCATGACCTGCTTTTACCGCTTTTGCACTTGCAACCAACTGGTGATGTGCTGCTTGATACATCACTTGTTTCTTATCTTCACCATCTTTGAAAATTAATCCTGCACCAACAAACGGTAAGTGCAATAACATGTTAATTTCATTAAATGTTAACCAATATTTCACTTTATCTTTATAACGAGTAAAAACAGTAGTCGCATATTTTTCAAAGAAATCGACTAATTGGCGATTTTTCCAGCTACCATATTCCTTTACTAAATGAACAGGCACATCAAAATGTGCTAAAGTGACAACTGGTTTGATATCATATTTTTTCAATTCATCAAAAACATCGTCATAAAATTGTAGCCCTGCTTCATTGGGCTCACTATCGTCACCATTCGGGAAAATACGTGCCCACGAAATAGATAAACGAAGCGCCTTAAAGCCCATCTCCGCAAACAGCGCGATATCCTCTTTATATCGATGATAAAAATCAATCGCTCGATGCGAAGGGTGAAATTCTCCTTCTAGTGGTTCATATGTCTCTAAATTTCCTGTCATAATCGGATAACGTTTTTCTCCTGTTGGTAATAAATCGACTGTCGTTAATCCTTTACCACCTTCTAAATATGCTCCTTCTGTTTGGTTTGCTGCAATAGCACCACCCCATAAAAATCCTTCTGGAAATTGATTTGCCATCGTTGATTCCTCCCATTAAAATAGTAAAGTTAATTTTTTATTTTGATTAATATATCTACACTTTACCTGCTTTATCCACTGTTTTTTGTTGATAAATTGGTTTATTTACATTTTTCTCGCCTTCCACACTAATTTTTGTTGATATCTAGATTTATCTACACTTTTCCCGCTTTTCGCACTGATTTTTGTGGATAAATCTATTTTCGAAATCTTTCTAACGTTTAAAATGAAAGGAGTCCGAACAAACAGTTATCTCGATTTATTCGGCGTCTCCTTGTTTTACTACTTACTTGTTACTTCAATCAGTACATCTTCAGGTTGAACGTCTTGTTTATCTGTTGTTGTTAATTCGTATTGGTCGTGGTTTGTCACGACAACTGGTGTTGTAACAGGATAGCCTGCTTCTTTAATTGCTTCTATATCAAATGATAATAACAATTGACCTTTTTCTACTCGGTCACCCTGACTTACTTCTGTTGTAAAATGTTCTCCTTCTAGTTGCACAGTATCTAAACCAACATGGATCAGCATTTCTGTACCGTCGTTTGTCTCTAATCCAATTGCATGTTTTGTTGGGAAAAGTACTGACACTGTACCAGAAACTGGGGCATATACTTTTCCTTCTATTGGTTCAATTGCTACCCCTTTGCCTAATGCTCCTGACGCAAAGGCGGTATCTTCAATCTCTTCAAGCAGTTTTACTTCACCACGTAAAGGACTAGAAATTACTAGGTTTTCTACTTCATTATTAGTTGGATTTGGACTATTGGATTCTTGTTTTTTGTTAATGCCACCAAAGAAATATGTTAAAACAAACGCTAATACCATTGATACAAGTGCTGCAATTACTGCACCGATAAAGCCTGTACTAATCCCATCATCTGGGTGAATAAGACTCGGTAATTGGAATATACCTAGCCCCCCCATTACATAACCAATCGTGCTAGACATACCCATTATTGCGCCACCGACTGCAGATGAAATAACGGTGAAAATAAATGGTCGTTTTAATGGTAAAGCAACACCGTACATACCAGGCTCTGTCACACCAAAGAACGCGGAAATAATAGCTGGTAAACTCAATGTTTTCAAACCTTTATCTTTGGTACGAAGCATTACAGCAAAGATTGCTGCAGCTAGCGCAAATGAGTGTGCAAAAATCAAAGCTAAAATTGGATCTTGACCTAATACCGTGATATTGTTCATCGCAATCGGAACAAGGCCCCAGTGTAAACCGAACATAACAAATACTAACCATAAACCGCCAAGGAACATACCTGCAATAACCGGGCTTAATTCATAAATCCAAATGGTTCCTTCTCCAAGCAACTGACTCGCCCATGTTGCTATAGGGCCAATAATGATAAATGTTAACGGAATGATGATAAGCATCGTAAACATTGGAACAAAGAACATCTTCACTACAGATGGAACTACTTTTGTAAAGAACTTCTCTAACTTCGCCGCAAAGAAAGCGGATACGATAATTGGAATAACAGACATCGAATAAGTCATTAAAATAACAGGAATTCCGAAAAATTCAATATAGATAGGTGATTCAAATACAGTACCTGCAAACAATGTGTATAACGGTTCACTCGCACCTGGAATACCTTCTAAATCAGGATAAACTAATGCCATCGCAATAACCATACCAAGGAATGGTGTACCTCCGAATTTCTTCATTGCTGTATAACCTAATAGAATAGGTAGGAAGTAGAATAAACCGTCACCAATCGCATTTAATATTTGGTATGTTCCACCTTCTTCATCTAACCAATTAAGCGCTACAAATAACGCATTAAAACCTTTTATCATACCGGATGCAGCAAGCACTGCCAGAATCGGTGTAAAGATTCCAGAAATCATATCGATAAATCGGTCAAACAAATTTCCTTTTTCTCCATCATCTTCATCTACTTGTTTCTCAGACTGGAAGCCACCTTCTGCTACTACAGCCTTATATACATCAGGAACATGATTCCCAATTACTACTTGGTATTGGCCACCGCTTTTTCGAACAGTTACCACACCATCCATATTTTCTAATACTTCTGTATTCGCTTTACTTTCGTCTTTTAATTTAAAACGAAGTCGTGTAATACAATGAACAACACTGTTAACGTTTTCTTTTCCGCCAACATTTTTAATAATGTCTTTTGCTAGTTGACTATACTTCATGCCCATTCACCCTCTTGTAAGTTTTTTGATGAAAGCTTTCTGTTTTGCATAAAGCGCTTTAACGAATGCTGTTTTAGGTAAATAAAAAACCTGAATGAATTAGAAGGTGTGCACATAGATATAGCAACACTATGTGCTTCCAATTCATTCAGGTTATGCCCAAAATAGGTAACATTCCTTACTTCGCCTATAAAGTTTATTTGTTAATTAACAATTACAATTTACCATGATTATTATCCTAATGTCAACACTTTTTTAAAACGTTTTCATATACTTTTTATTTTTGTTTATGTTGACGATAGGTAACTCGGTGGATATGAACCGTCAAATATACCTTTTCATCATGTGTTAATTGCCAATCAAAATTCTTTTGTAAATACATTGCGATTTTCTCTGTACAAGCATATGCTGTTTCATACTTCACCTTCACTTGTTCATAGAAAAATTCATCAATTGTTTCTTCTGTATGTTCATTACGGATAAAACGAATGGAGAAGAAACGTAGATGTGTTAAGAATCGTTCATAGTTAATCGAATCTTCATCCAATTCTGTTTTGTAATGATATTTAACAATATTCAATATATTGTTTACAATCTCTGTCACCTGTACGGCGGTCTCTACATTTTCTCCTGATAATTGACTGTTAATTAAATGTAATGCAATCGATGCTGCTTCATCTTCATCTAACCGAACCCCCGTATGTGTTTCGATCATATCAAGTGCTTTTAAGCCAATTTGAAATTCTTGTTTATAATATTTACGTATCTCATACAAAAGCGTATTTTTTAATTGAATACCTTCTTTACTTCTCTCAATTGCAAAGCTAATATGATCTGTTAACGCAACGTACAAATAATCATGCAGCTTATAAGGTAATTGAGAGACCGCATAATCATATATTTCCGATACAATGTCTAAGTATTTATCAGACGTACTTTGTAATAATTGATTCAGTTTTTCACTGATTCCTGTATCTTGCAAAACAAAATTCTTTTCAATTCGAGATATATCGACAGACTCACCTACCTTTTTTTGAAAAGCTAATCCTTTGCCCATCACTACCATTTCTTGCCCTTGTTCATTCATTGTCACAACGACATTATTATTTAGGACTTTTTTTATTTTCATCACATACACCTTTTTACCTAAAGTATTTTAATTTTCTTAATCAATATCCTATAACAAAAGAAATTAATTGTCTAACTTGTTTTTTGATATATGTTAGATAAACAAAAAACTGCAACAAATAAATTGCAGTTTTTTATGATACGTTTATTCTCCTAAAAACCCTTCTTCGAATGTGTCCACTAAATATTTAAGTGTAATTGGATCACTATATGATGACGCATCTTGATCGATTTCAATAACATGACCCTTTTTAACAGCTGGAATGCTGTTCCATGTATCACTCTGCATAAATTCATTCTCTTCGGACGCTTTTTTACTTATCACAATAAAATCTCCTGCATATTCAGGCAATACTTCTAATGACAACGTATGATAACCATCCTCTAATGCATCCTCTTGTACTTTCTCTGACATATTTAAATCCATCGCTTGATAGAGAGCCTCTGTTCCTCTTGCCCAAGCATCACCAAATACATAGAAGTTCTTTGCGTCTACTTCAAAGACACTAACTGAAACGTCTTCTCCATATTTTTCTTTGATTTTTTCACCAAGTGTTGCCGTTCTTTCCTTGAATTCTTGCACCCATTCTTGTGCTTCTTCTTCCTTATTCAATAGTTTACCTATTTCGACTTGTTGCTCCAAATAGTCAAGTTTCCCCCAAGTATAGATGACGGTTGGCGCTATTTTTTGCAATTCATCTAAATTCTCCATCGTTGATCCAGCAATAATCAAGTCTGGATTTTGTGCCATAACTGTTTCTGGTTCATTTTCTGAAACGACAGGAACATCTGCTAATTCATCTGCCAAAAGTGGGCTCCCTTTAGTCCATTTGTCCACACCAACAAGCTCTCCATCTAACGCATGTACATTCGGTGCATTGGATAAAGCAACAATTCGCTTTGGCTCAGCTGGTATTTCTACTGGCCCTGTCTCTGATTCATATGTAACGGTTTCTCTTGATTGTGTATTCTCTCCCTCTTCAGACGCTTCTGATTGACTACTCACATCACTCCCACAAGCACTTAGTATCGACATTGTCAGTATCAAAATAAACATAAAAAAGTAATGTTTCTTTTGCATATTTATTCATCCTTTCTCAACATTTTTATTATTTTTTATACAAATATTCCTTGTTTTTTTCTGTAAAACGCTTATTGTGGGATGATACCATCGCAAATCGTTCTGCACTAGGCTCTATATGACGTTTGGCGCTATTTACAGCGTTCGCTGCATCCTGAAATGCTCCTGCGATAAGGTGTAGTTTACCTTCGTGGGACAAAATATCGCCAGCACCATATAACCCTTGAATATTCGATTCTCCCAACACATTTCCTTTGATAAAATAATCATCTTTTAACTCAATGGATAGACCACTTTCCGTCATTAATTGATGCTGACGATGATAACCATGATTTACTAAGACAGCATCAACAGGTAGGTTTTTAATTGAGTTGGTTTTATTATTGCGTAAACTTACTTCTTCGATTTCCTTATCACCTAGTAGTGCTGTTATCTCCGTATTTTCCAAACTGACAACATTGTTCGCTTTTAACTTAGAAATATCTGATTCGTGTGTTTTCAAATTATCTCCACGATACACTAACAATACTTGTTGAGCTATTGGCGCTATCTCATTTGCCCAATCTACCGCTGAGGAACTACCACCTGATATTAGTACGCGCTTATCCTTAAAATCTTTGATTGATTGCACGTGATAGTACAGGTTGCTCTTCTCATATGAAAAAGCGTTATCGATATCAAGCTTAATCGGGTCAATTACGCCTCCACCGACTGCCATAATAACGGTTCTAGAGTAATGCTTCTTATCTTTATCTGTTTCTAGTTCAAATATATCCGTATCAAGCTTATTCATTTTCGTTATCGTTTGGTCGAGCTCTACAGTAGGATTAAACGTCAGACCTTGTTCGATCATTTGCTCGATAAAAGACAAACCTGATACAGGAGGCATACCGCCAACATCCCAAATCATTTTTTCCGGATAGACTCGCACTTTGCCACCAAGTTCTGAATGGGCTTCGATTACTTTCACTTTCATTTCACGTAATCCTGCATAAAAAGCAGCAAACAAACCGGCTGGCCCTCCACCAATAATTGTTACGTCATACACATCTTTCATCGAAAAAACAACTCCTTAATCTTTTGTTTTGGCTAATAAATATAGAAAGTATGGCGCTCCTATAATAGCAACGAAGATACCTGCTGGAATTTCTACCGATTGTTGCAACCATCTCCCAATTGTATCGGCAAGAACAAGTAATACCGCCCCAACCATTGCTGAGATTGGAAGAATGTGTTCATGTTTATCACCAACTAAACGTCTTGTTAAATGTGGCGCAATCAAACCGACAAAACCAATACCACCACTTACAGATACACAGACCGCTGCAATCGCAACTGCTAACACTAAAAGTACTCGTCTTTCCTTCTCCATGTTCACTCCAAGACCAACTGACGTTTCATCACCAAGATTTAATACATTCAGTACAGATGCTTTCGTGTAAACAAAAGGGAGAAGTACAAGCAACCAAGGTAATAAAGCAAGGACAAATGTCCAGTTAGACCCCCAAATACTCCCAGCTAACCATGTGGCTAGAAATTGATAATTATCAGGGTCTAACCTTAAAGTTAATACAATCATTAAAGCATCAATACCTGCAGCTACCGCAACACCTGTTAATACAAGACGAATTGGGGAGAGACCTTCATACTTTTTGTAGGATAGAACATAAACGATGAAGGAAGCTGCTCCGGCACCAACAAATGCAACTACCGGCATCAAGTAAACAGGTGCTTCTGATACAGATGCAAAGAATGAAATAAATAGCATGACTCCAAGGCCTGCTCCCGCATTAATCCCGATAATGCCAGGTTCTGCTAGTGGGTTACGAACAATCCCTTGTAATATAGCTCCAGAAATCGCAAGTCCCATACCAACTAAGATGGCAATGACTATCCGCGGCAAGCGAAAATCAAATAATATTAACGCTTGTTGCTCTGTCCCTTTTCCAATTAGTGTCATGACTGTTTCTATTGGTGTTAAACGAATATGACCAGTGTTCAGACTAACAAGGATACAAGCAATAAGGAGTACGAGCAATAAGAGAAAACTCCATTTTATCTGATGTTCTTTTCTTAATTGATTGCTCGTTTTCCACTGTTTCTTTGTCATATTTGTCCCCCTCCTTTTCTAGCTAAATATAAGAAGAAGGGGACACCTAAGAGAGCAATTAATGCACCTATTGGTGTTTCATATGGTGGATTAATCATGCGAGCTACTAAGTCTGCTAAGACAACAAGTAATGCACCTAATACGGCTGAAGTTGGTATAATCCAACGATAGTCATGTCCAACTAACCAACGTGCTAGATGCGGTACCATCAATCCAACAAAACTGACTGCCCCTACGACAGAAACCGCTGCCCCCGCCAAAATAAGAATAATAATAGCACTTAATAACTTCACTTTTCCCATGTTTTCGCCAAGACCGATCGCCACTTCTTCCCCTAAACTAAGAATGGTAATCGAGCGAGAGAGAACAATCGCTCCAACAATAGCAATACATAACCACGGTGCTACTACTTTCAACTGTTCCCAAGTGGTACCTGATACACCACCTGCATACCAAAAGGCTAAGTCCTGACCAATTTCATAATATAGTGCAACCCCTTCACTAAGCGCACCTAACAATGCACTTACCGCTGCGCCTGCTAAAACTAAGCGAATTGGTGTTAAACCATTTTCTGATAATGAGCCAATACCATATACAATCCCTGCTCCCATAGCTGCCCCGACAAAGGAGAATAAAATAACATATGTATAGGAGAGTCCTGGGAAAAAGGCAAAGCAAACAGCTAACATAAAAGCCGCACCAGCATTTAATCCAAGTAATCCTGAATCTGCTAATGGATTTCGTGTCATTCCTTGCATTAGTGCTCCTGCTACCGCAAAGCATGCCCCTACTATTGCTGCACCAATCACTCGCGGTATTCTTAGTTCCAAGATTATCTGATGGTTGACTAACTCTGGATTAAAATGAAAAATCGTATCCCAAACTGTTTTTAACTCTATATCTGCCGCACCTAAAGAGATAGATAATGCTAATGCAAGAAAAAGGAGTGCTGTTCCAGCTATTAGTATTCCCATTCCTATTTTAGGACGCGCCGATTCCTTTACTTCTTGCAATTGCTTTTCTTCGTTTACTCGCAACACTACTACCTCACTTTACAAGCGGCATCTGTCTCACATAATTGGTAGGACAAGCATACTGGATTTGTGCTATATGGACATGCTGTTAATTCCGCCTTAATCTGAAAAACCTTTTGTAAATGATGACATGTCATCACTTCATTTGGCTCACCCTTCGTTACAATCGCACCATCTCTCATAGCAATCATATAATCTGAAAAGCGAGAAGCATGGTTGAGATCGTGTAAAACCATAACAATGGTCCGTCCCTCCTCTTTATTTAAACGCTGTAGCAACAACAGGATATCCAATTGATGCGCTAAATCTAAGTAAGTAGTAGGTTCATCTAGTACAAGTATGTCCGTTCCTTGTGCTAATGCCATTGCTATCCAAACTCGCTGTCTTTGACCACCAGATAAAGCATTTGCTGATTTGTCTCTTAAATCACTTAAACCAGTCACTTCAAGCGCCCAATTAATATATTGATAGTCTTCGTTTGATAGTCTCCCCATTCTTTTACGATGTGGAAATCGTCCATACGATACTAATTCGAATATTGTTAAGCCACTTGGTGCTTGTGCTGTTTGGGGTAAAACAGCCATTCGTTTGGCCACTTCCTTCGTATTCATTGTATGTATTGCCTTTCCCTCAAGAGAGACTACTCCTTCCTTTGCTCGTAATACTCGAACAAGCGTTTTTAATAACGTTGATTTTCCACAACCATTCGGTCCAATAATCGTAGTTATTTTATGTTTTGGAATAGCTACACTTAGCTCTTCAATAATAAGAGCATTTCCATAGCCTACACTTACTCGATCTACACCTAAGGCATCCATGATCGTTACTCCCTCTCTTTAAATGATAATGATTATCAATATTAATTAAAGAGTATACTTGATACTTTTACGAAATACAACCCTATATTGAATAAAATATAAAATATTCTAAATATAACGCGAATCTTCTCAAGTAGTTAACATCCGCTTATTACTTTTTTTCTACGCAAAAAAATGGTGTGGATATCTCCACACCATTTCTTCACTTTTATTTAATTGAAATAATTAATTAAACCTTCTGTAATACCTTGTGCCACACTATTTTGGTAACTATCTGATTGTGCTATCGCTAAATCTCCAGGGTTTGTCATATACCCTAATTCTAGCAATATAGATGGGGCAGTTGTATTTACTAATACTTTATAATTAGCTTGTCTAACACCGCGATCATTTAAATTTACATGCGATAAAATAGATGATTTTACCGATTCTGCTAGATTTCGATCATTAAAATCTGCAACGTAGGCAGTCAAACCACTAACAGAACTGTTGATAGAAGAATCATAATGCAGACTAATAAAAGCATGTGTATAATAGCTGTTACTAATACTAGATCGATCTTCTAACTGGACAAAGTAATCGCCTGATCTTGTAACAATGACATTCGCTCCTGCATTACGCAAGCTATTAACCACTTTTTCTGCTGTTGGTAAAATAACATCTTTCTCTTGTACTCCATTAAATCCAATAGCTCCCGGGTCCTTACCACCATGGCCTGGATCAATAACAATATTATATCCTGCTAAACTCTGTTCACTAGTAGTGGTAGAAGTAGCTTGAGATGAATTACCTTGAGGTGCTTGGTCCGTTAACCAAGCAGCTACCCATCCGGTTTCAGAACCATTCAAATTAATTTCATACCAGTCACCAGACTCATCCACTACTTTAAAACTATCTCCAGACACTGCAGAACCACTCAAAGCATAGTCAGTTCCTGGACCAGAGCGAATATTAACACTGTCTGACGCAATAGTAATTGTTTTTTTACTCTCATTCGTACTTACTGCACTGCTACTATCTCCAATTGGGAGTAAATGATGCTTCGCCACCCATACTTCCTTTCCAGCATAGTATGTTTGCACCCAACCATACTTCTCATCAAAAACCATTAGCGTGCTCCCTTTTACTAGTTGTCCCAAAACCTCACCATCAGCTGAAGGGACACTGCGAACATTCAATATAGGAGTACTAACTTCATAAGTCTCTAGATTACTAGCTTTCACTGGTTGAAAAAAAGCAAATGAAAGAAATAAGATTGCAAAAAAGAAGAGCCCTTTAAACATTAACCTATTATTCATTGATGTCCTCCTTATCTCCTTTAGGTAGGATGTTCATAATATTTCTCCTAAAAAGAAGAATAGCACAAATGACTATCTGTTAAACCTATTTATCTATAATTGATTAAAAATTCCTATATTTTTTCATAAAAATAGGATTAAATATCCTATGAAATTACATTTGATCATAGATGGTTATAAGGGACTAGTAACACTATTTGTATCAAACTAGCCTTCTTATAACGTAAATTATACGAAAGAAGGGAATATCCCGTTCCCATATATATTTGTTAATGCCGATTATTCGACAAATCTCCAATTTTCACTTGAGAGATTTGTTCATTACCTTTATTTTTACACTTTAGAAATAGAAGAACTAGAAGAAATAAGTGCATCTTATTTCTTCTAGTTCTATTTTTCAGGATTCTTATTTAAAATTTCGCGTAGTTCTTTAATATCCTCGTCTGATAAAGAATCTTCTTGGATAAATTGCACTAGCATTGATTTTAATGTCCCTCCATAAATTCGCTTCATAAACGATTGCATCTCTTCACGTTGACACTCTTCACGAGAATATAATGGAAAAAAAGTATAAACTCTATGTTCCTTATTAACACCGACAACTTGCTTTTGAACAAGACGATCCAAAAGTGTTCGCACTGTTTTCGGTTTCCAATCCGTCTGCTCCTGCATGGAGGATATCACTTGACTAGCGGTTTGTGGTGAACTTTCCCAAAGTACTTGCATCACTTCCCATTCCGCATCTGATATATTAGGAATTTTACTCGTCATTCTTTATCCCCCTACTTCATTCATAATTCCTTTATCCGTTAGTATAGACAATGTAATGTTTGCTGCTTCACTACCATAACTATTATCTTCATTTTGTATGTTTGTTGCAAAGAAAAATGTATTGTCATTCACTTCCACATAGCCGGTAAACCAACCATTCATACTCTTGCCATTTACTATACCCGTACCTGTCTTACCATATAACTTAGCACCGCCATATTCATCGAGAAAGAGTGAATCCTTAATCGCTTGAATATTCCGTTCCTCAAATCCAAACTGATTTTGATAGAAAGCCACTAATAATTGTACCTGTTCAACAGGTGAGATTTTTAAAGATGATTCCAACCAATAGTCATCACGATTAGAAAGATTCTTGTTTCCATAATTCATTTTTTCTATATAAGCCTGTATAGTTTCACTTGTCATATTTTGATCTAGTTCCTCAAAATACCATGTTACAGAATCTTTCATAGCAGTCGATAAGTTATGGTCTTTGTTCCAAGAGACAAAAGGGTATTGCTTTTTATTCCATTTCAAGGTGGACTGATCCGTTGTTATTATTCCTGACTCTAAAGCCATCAATGCCAAATACATTTTATAAGTAGAATTGGGCGAAACTCTCTGCGTGCTATTAGCTTGATTATATATAGTGTAGTGTTCTTTTCCAATGTCATATAATACGAAACTTCCATCATATTCATAAAAATAGTCACTTAAATCCTCGTAATATGCTTGGTCATTGTCAAAACTATAACTATTAGTACCTGAATCCGCTAAAGATATGAAGGAAGTTTGGCAAGCTACCACTACACATATGAGAGAAAAAATAATCATACTTTTTATCTTCAGCCATTTCGATTCATCAGCAAAAGAAATAATTTTTTCCATCCTCTTTTTGATTTGCCTTTTTGATTCATTAAATTGATTCGTAAAAGAAAAACGCTTTGAACGTGAAAAAAGTGCTGCTAGATCTATAATCGCATTTCCATAATCTGTATAACTGTGCTTATCAAGACATTTTAATACCCCTATATCACATGCGACTTCTCTATCCACTCTCATTTCTCTAAACGCAATCCATACAAGAGGGTTAAACCAGTAAATAATCTGAAAAATAACGGTAAGGTAATTCGTTACAATGTCTTTCTGCTTAAAATGATGAAGTTCATGCATAAAAATATAGGTTAGGTAATCTTCAGATAGCCATTCATCAATGTGTATCGGTATAACAATATACGTTTTAAACAATCCAAATATCATTGGTGATCGAACAAGCGGTGATTGCCTAACAAGTATAGGCTTTGATATGTTTAAATGCTGCTTACACTCTTCCAAGATACGAATAACATTTGGATTAGGTGGGATCCAAGCTGTATCTTTTATTTTTTTTAATTGGAACCAAGCACGTAAAGCAATGGTTATCATCACGATCATACCCGCAATCCAAATACCTGCCAAGATTATATTGATATAGTCCTGATCAAATCGATTAACAGATACAGCAAAATCCTGCATCCAGTTTTGATTTCCCTGACTTATATTACTAGTGTTGTCGAAGGAAACATTATTCATTTCCCCTTCAAAATGAGCATCAAATAAACTCCAAGATTAATCCATTGTGCCGGAACAAAAGGTAGTGTGAGCGCAATGAATAATACAAACCATATATTGTACTGCCATTTAGCTGATATATGCTTTCGAAATAAATGCTTTAGCACGAAAATAACCAATATTGTTACAGACGAAACGATAACACTTATAAACAAATGTGTTAAGAACACGTAATCTCCCCTCCTTTCCTTGATTACTCATTCTATATATCTATTCAAACAATCTAATATCTAATTTTCAGATGATGATTTTTAGTCTATCACTTTTTACCGAGGCATAACAAAAAATAGAATTTATTGTCCCATTCTTGAAAAAAAAGATTGACTTTGCAAGACTACAAATGTAATATTAGACTACAATTGTAGTCTAGAGGGGGATAGAAACAAAAATAAATCAGCTTTCATTACTAAAATAAACATAGAAAGAGGTTATTCATTTGAAAAAGGTAAATAAAACTATATTAAACAGGCAAAAAATAATTTTGGCAGTGCTGTCAATAATCATACTTACTGCTTGTGCAAATACCAACAGTTCAACCAATACTCAATTGGATGAAGAAAAGATCACAAAAGAAACGATTAATACATTGGAACAATTCTCTCAACTAGAAAATGAGTTTGGTGCTCAACTTGGTGTCTATGCAATCGATACCAACACAGGTAAGACTACCGAATATAAATCAGATGACCGCTTTGCTTTTGCCTCTACTTATAAGGCCTTGGCCGCAGCAGTCATCCTTCAGCAACATTCGATTGAGGAACTTGATGAAGTAATCACATATGATGAAAATGATTTAGTTACTTACTCACCTGTCACGGAGGAACATATAGAATCAGGAATGACATTAGAAGAGCTAATTGAAGCTGCAGTTCGATTCAGTGATAATACAGCTGGAAATCTTCTATATAAAAAAATTGGTGGTCCTAAAGAATTTGAAATAGCATTAAAAGACATTGGTGATAATGTTACTAATGCCGACAGATATGAGACAGAGCTGAATAACTTCACCCCAGAGGATAATCGTGACACGAGTACACCCAAAGCCCTGGCTACAACTCTTAAGGCGTTTGCTGTTGACGATTTACTCTCTAATGAAGAACGTGCACTTTTTGCAGACTGGCTAAAAGGGAATGCAACAGGTGATTCATTGATTCGTGCTGGATCACCTAAAGACTGGGTGGTTGGTGATAAGAGTGGTGCTGGAACCTATGGAACTAGAAACGATATTGCGGTAGTTTGGCCACCAGACCAAGAGCCAATTATCATTGCCGTTATGTCTCGTTACGATCAAGAGGATGCTGAGTATGACGATGCATTAATTGCAAAAGCAGCAGAGATAACCTTTAATGCCTTAAAGTAACGAATCAATTGAACTCCCTACCACTTAACGCACTTACGACCTGCTTTAAGTGGGGTATTATGGATGTTTACACTGCAATAAAGCAACTAGAGAACTGTCCAACTATAACTCATGTGGACTGTACTCAAAAAAAATAAATAAGGTTTATTGTGAAATAAAACAAAATCAGACCATTTGATTTGCTATTATCTATTCATGTTACTAATCACCTTCTAGTAACCGTTGCCTATTAATGGTTGTAAACTAACTCTAACTGGTTTTCCACACTTTTTCCTCAATCTTTCCTTTGACTTAGGCTAGCTACTTTATAATAATGGAAATAGAGAAGGAGTAAATTATTAGTGATTAAATGGAGATAACGAGAAACTTCAATCAGTAGAGATTAACACCTAGTAATTGGCAACGAAACTTATCACAAGATTAGTCTTACGATAAGTTCGTGAATCAGAAGGGAGATTTCACAACATGGAACATACCCAAATTGAAATGGAGAAAATCAAATATTGGCGAACTGAATTAGTGCGCTTTATGATGGCTTATAAATTTGCTGTGGAAGAATTAAGTACAAAAATTAGTATATTACAAGAGGAATTTCAACATATTCATGATTACAACCCTATTGAACATGTAAAATCAAGAGTTAAATCACCAGAAAGCATCTTAAAAAAAGTCCAAAAGAAAAAATTGCCCCTCAGCCTACCAATGATACAAGAGAACATTCGTGATATTGCTGGTATTCGAATAAATTGTTCTTTTGTTACAGATATTTATAAAGTGGCTAATATGCTAACCAAACAACAGGATATTACGTTAATAGAAACAAAAGATTATATTAAGAACCCAAAACCGAATGGGTACAAAAGTCTTCACCTTATCGTCAAAATCCCGATTTTCATGTCTGATAGAGTAGAGAATGTTTATGCAGAGATTCAAATCAGGACAATAGCAATGGACTTTTGGGCAAGTTTAGAACACAAAATCTACTATAAGTACAATAAGGCAATACCAAAAGAATTAAGAGATGGTTTAAAAGAAGCTGCTTTTACAGCAAATGAATTAGATGAAAAAATGGAGAGAATTCACAATGAAGTATCTGAACTAAAAGAAGCTGACCAGCTAAACAGCCATATAGAAGAATCTATTACACTTCCTCCTGAGTTTATAGCGTTGCTTTCAGAGCATGAAAAACACTCATAACATAACATGTCCTCGAGGGATTTCTCTTCTCAAGGACATGTTATTTTTATAATGTTGTAAACTTAAGTAATCCTCACTTCAAGATTCTAGTTTTAACAAAGAAGCTAAGTGGGGATAAACGGACGCCAACTTCCTGATAAGCTTCGCTAACAATCAGCGAAAGTCTAAAGCTCTCTCTGATCAAAACCTCACTTTATACAGCAGTACTATTTTGTTGGCCAGCCGTTTTTAACTTTTTATCTGACGGTACAAAGATTAACACGACGAGACCTATGACAAATAAAACAATTAAACTTAAAACACCTGCATTAGATTTTCCGGTGATTTGGGAAGTTACCCCTACTAATAACGGTCCCGTTACAGACGCAAATTTACCAAAAATATTATAAAACCCGAAGAATTCATTTGATTTATGCTTTGGTACTAATTTGGCAAAGTATGATCTACTTAATGCTTGTAATCCACCTTGAGAGGTTGCTACTAGCATAGCGAGTATCCAAAAGTCGAGTGCAGTTTCGAGAAAATAACCGTATATACAAACAATAATATATACCATAATTCCTACATTTAGCATGAGTTTAGCGGAGAATCGATCCGCTAGACGTCCATAAAGCAAGGCAAAAGGTGCTGCTACTACTTGTGTCACAAATAAAACAATCAATAGTACTGTCGCATCTACTCCAACATCTGTTCCATATGCAGTGGACATGGAGATAATCGTCCCTACCCCATCTATGTAGAAGAAATAAGCTATTAGAAAAATCGTTAAATATTTATACTCACGAATATGTGTGACTGTTTCCTTTAATTTGCGAAAACTAGCACGGATCGGCTTTGCGTCACGTTTAACACCATACACTTGTTTAACATTTTTCAGAAGTGGAATGGAGAAGAGTGCCCACCAAATAACGACAATGAAGAAAGCTATTTTGCTTGCGGTAGTACTAGAGATAGAGATAATCTCTTGTTGAGCAAGTAAAATAACTGCTACACTAATAACGAACGGGATTGCCCCACCAATATAGCCATAACCAAACCCTCTTGCTGATACCTTATTCATCCGCTTATTATCCGTTATATCTACTATAAATGCATCGTAAAATAAATTCGCACCTGTCAGTCCAAGTGACGCTAATGTGTAAAAAACAAGTAACAATAGCCATTCTCCCTCAGGCACAAAAACTAGAGCAAATGTAGAAAATAGACCTAAAAGTAAAAAACTGGTGAAAAACCTTTTTTTATAACCTTCATAATCTGCAATAGTTCCCAATATCGGTCCAATAATAGCTAATATAAAGGTAAAAATAGCAATCGTATAACCAAGATATGCTGTTGAATCTGCTCCATCAATTCCTGCCATGGATGCTTGCGCTTTATAGTAAATAGGAAAAATAGCAGTTGTAATGATTACAGAAAAAGCGTTACTTGCCCAATCATAGTACATCCAGCTTGTTTCTTGCTTCGTAAACTTCTTCATCCTTTTCACCATCCTCTACTAGACTATTTTACTAAAACATTCTAGTGAAAGGATTATATCACCATAAAATTTACAGAAAATTAAGATTTTTCTACAAAAAATGTTTCACATGAAAAAATATTGTCCTATTATGTCGGAAGAAACATCTTGACTATCTGTCTATACGCGAGCAATAACCGGATAAAATCGACATAATGAATTATTTTGTTCACTTGATGGTATCTTATATGCTATTTTGTTCATTTCTCGTAGTCTATTAGATAGTTACGATACTTTTCCTAAAATAAATAAACTTAACAGTTTGACCATTCATCTCGAATTCCTCTGTATCTGTCGTTACCTGTTCAAAACCGTTTCTTGTTAATATTTTTTGTGAGGCGATATTATTGGTTGTCGTTTTAGCTAATAACTTTCTTATCCCTTGTTTGCTCATTGATTCTATTAACAAACGTAATGCTTCACTAGCAATTCCACTGCCTGTATAAGCTTTTCCTACTCGATAACCAACATGACCTAATTGTTGAGAATGATCAATATCTACCAAGTTGATTCTTCCTAAGATAGTACCTTCTTTACTTTTTATTAAATGATAATAGGATAATCCTTCTACTTGCTCATCCAGTAGATTTTGAAGCTGCTTATTAAAAATATCCACCTTATAATATTCATCCCCTCGACTTGGTACCATCTCTTCAAAGAAATCCCTATTTTCCAACTCAAACGCTAGAAGCTTTTCCGCATCATCGTATTGCAATTGTTCTATCTTTAAATCCATTGCTTTTTCTCCTTATGGCGTAACGTTTGTTTTTTTTATTGGTAAATTATAACACATAGTGCTATGCATTTGATACCTTTCCTTACAACTAAGAGATTTCTTCTGTTGGAGTAGCCTCTTTCACTATAATAATCCCATCATATGCTTTTATTGGAGTCATTTTAATGGTATAGAACATCTTTAATAATTTATACCATGAACTAAATTGATCACCGATATTCGTCATTTTTTGCTCATTCGACAATATTGTCTGTAATGCTCCTGATTGACTTGCTTGTTCAAAATCGACAAAAAATATATTCTGCTCCACTTCACTAAATGCATCCACTAGCTCATTATGATTCGTCACCGTAAATATTTCTCGTTCATCAGTGTTACCTTTTTTAGACTGAAATTCACTATTAATAATATCTGTTCCTATCGCGTAATATTGTGAGCCATATTGTTCATTGAGATAGCTACCCATCGACTTGGAATCCGTCGCCGTAGCAGAAGTTTTTTCAATATGACCGTTATGGCCAGACATAAGTACCTTATCATGTCCACGAGCTTGTTCGTAATCAGCGATCCACTCTAGATTTTCTGCTAAGTACTGGTCACGAAGATGGGTATATCGGTCTTCATTCAAGAATAAGGTAGTCCGTTGATGCATCACTTTAGCGTATTGAGAAGCAAGTTCATACTCTTCTTCTTGAGTTAAACGGATATACTCTTCCCTATTTCTCTGTAAATCCGCCATGATTTCTTCTATTATTTCATTTAAATTAGATAGCTCATCATCTGTTAATTCACGCATTCTATCATTAGAAGCACCCTCAAGTAATGCCTCGTATTCAGCAGCTAATTCCTCTTCTACCATTTCATAATAATTTAGTAAACCTTTCTTGCTTTGGTCATATCTTTGCATGTCATTTCCATAAAAATATATTTTTTGATCATCGCTTGCAGATTCGTTATAATCATGCATCCACTGAACAAATGCAACCATTTGTTCCGTATTATAAATATCATAATTTAGTGCTTTTACTACCTTATGAGCAGTACCCTTACCTTGTAAGATAAATTGGTTTACTGTCTGACCACTACCAAAATCTGCCTCTAACACGAAAACTTGAACATTTTCATTGTGTATTAAAGCTTCGAATACATCTTGCTTCAAATGTTGAAATTCTGCATTTCCATGTGTTGCTTCACCTAATCCTATTATTTTTACATCATCTGGTACAAATAATTGATCCACCTGTTCTACGTATTGGTCTGCACTCTCTATCGGTTCACCTTGTCCACAACCCACTAATGCTACTATTATAAAATTAAAAATAGCAAACAAATAAATCTTTTTAAACATCCAATAGCCTCCCCATAATACTCACATCAAACTTGTTTTCTTTGAAAATAAATATATCCACAAAGGAAAAAGACGAGAAAGCTTCCTCCTACAACAATCAATAGTTGATCATATGGAACAAAGAAGACATCATCTGTGCTTCCACCGATATACATCATGGAAAATGGTTGTGCCCATGGATAGAACGGCCCGAATCGCTCCGAATTGACCACTAATAAAGCTGGCAAGGTAAAAACAACATTTACAGCAAAAGGAGCGGCAAAGCTTTTAAATAAAATCGATAGCCAAAGTTGTAAAGCTATTAATGGCATTGTCGCTATCCATCCACCTACAACACTTTTCCAAACAATAGTTAATGGAAATGGATCTGTATAGCCTTTAATTATCCCAACAGCATAAATTGCTCCTAAGTAGAGAATTTGAATAAATAAAACTAAAACAACTAGCAGTATATATTTACTCAGAAAAACCTTCCCTCTTGTTACAGGTAAAGCTAATAACTGTTTCCAGCCACCTTCTTGATGCTCGTATCGACAGATGATACTTGCTAAAACACCTGTGATTAGTGGTAAAAATAATATGGCATATGTCAAATTCATCGAAAGTAAGGGAATGTACCACTGATTCATTTGCTCTCCTACATTTAGTAAGTTTCCTGCTAACCCACCAAACAAGCCAACCAACGGACCAACAAATAATAGAAATATTATTTTCGATTTACTCAATTTAAACCATTCCGAGTGTAAAAGCGCGAGCATCTACTTCACATCCCTTCGTGTAAAATCAAACATTCCCATCATATATAGTAAACAGCCTATACTTAAGCCTAGCCACACATTTATAACAGGGTTATCCCATTCATTCACTAATGTTGGCCATTTCCAAATCATCCAATCTGGTAAAAAAAAGGCGGAATAAGCTAAAATAACTCCTAAAACCCCTGTTGTAATTGGAATACCTTGATTTTTACTGACTGTGGCAACCCATAATTGCAGTGCCAAAACCGGTAATGCAGCTAAAAAAGGAAAGAAACTATATTGTAATAGCATTAGAAAAGGAATCTCTTGATCAAAGTTCAATAACAAACCAAATGCTAATGTAAATACCATCAGTAAACAGGACGAAACAAATAACATGAAAGATAACACAATAAATTTAGACAAATATACAGCCATTTTTGATATTGGCAAGGCAATCAACTGCTTCCATGCATTTGTCTCATTTTCAATACTCGCTATAAAAGAGGTCAGTATTGCAATCCCCAATACAATAGCTAGTGGCGTAAAAGCACTGGTATTGAGTAAATAGCTCCCCCAATAATCATTGTTTTGTTGCAATAAATAATCCTTTCTGACCCCATAGTTAACCATTTGCAATGCGACAACGCCGACTGGTCCTAATACAGCTAAAAACCACATACCCTTTCGCTTTATTTTCAACAAATCTGCTTGTAACAATTGCAACATCATTTAACAAACTCCTCCTTCGTCATTTGTAGGAAGATATCTTCTAATGATTTCCTATCATCTTCAACACGGTAAATAGAAATATTCTGTTGCACAAGCAAGCGAACAGCTTCAGCTACATGGTGATCAGAACCGTCTTCTAGAAAAATAGCACCTTGTGCTAATTCTGTCTTTATGCCGTTTGCTAATAACACACGCCAGGCCTCTTTATGCTGACTCACTCTCAAAATAACTTGTTGTTGGGCAAGCATACGCATTTTTTCAATAGAATCCTGAAAAATCATTTTACCTTTATTCACAATCCCAACTGTTGTCGCAATTTGATCTATTTCCGCTAATAAGTGACTAGAGATTAATATCGTCATGCCATATTCTCTTGATAGATTTTTAATTAACTCTCTGATTTCAATAATTCCAGAAGGGTCTAAACCATTTGTTGGTTCATCTAATATCAACAGTTCTGGATTATTCAAGAGAGAAGTAGCAATACCTAATCGTTGCTTCATCCCTAATGAAAAACCTTTCACCTTTTTATTTGCTACATCTTGCAAACGGACAATACGTAAAACCTCTTCCAATCTAGCTTTTGGAACTCCTACTATTTTTCTAATTGCTTCTAGATTTTCATTTGCAGTAAGATGCGGATAATAGGAAGGGTTTTCTACTAGTGATCCCACTTTTTTCAGAATATTAATTCGCTCATTCTTTAAGTCCTTCCCAAATATTTCGACATTGCCTGATGTAGGTTTCATTAGTCCTAACATCATACGAATGGTTGTTGATTTACCAGCACCATTCGGTCCAAGAAAACCATATACTTCTCCCTTAGGAATTTGCATGCTAATTCCATTTACTACGAGTTCTTTTCCGAATTTTTTTGTCAGATTATTTGTTTGAACAATATATTCCATTCTGATCACCTCATTAACCATCTTAAATAGTTAAGGTTAAAGACAGGTATAGGTGAAGGTTAAATTTTGTTTAAATTAAATAAGGTGATCTCCTTTTAAAGACCACCTTACAGCTACTATTATTTTGTTTTATCCTATTCGATACTTTTTTTGATTATAATAGTCGTTCCATCACTACCAGATTGGACCTCCCACTCTAGTTGCAATTCCTTAACCATCATATCAACGATTGATAATCCAATACCTGCACCTTTATCGTTAGAAGTTTCTGTCATTCCACTACCTTTATCTCTGACAATAATCAGATCATAACCATCTATTGATTCCGTTCTCACTTCTATATAAGCTCCATCTTTTGCGTGTCGCAATACGTTTTGTAACAAGTTATCCAATATCCGTCTTAGCCACATTGGATCGAGATGCCATATATTATCATGTAACGGTTGTAACTCCACATTTATTTCGAAAGCTTCTTTTTCAAATACAGGATACCATGTAGCAATATTCTCTCTAACCAATCGGTCAATATCGACGTCTTGTAAATCTAACTTATATTTACTCGCCATCAATAGTGTATAGGACATTAAATTTTCGATTAGCTTGTCAAATTCCGACACAGATGATTCCAGTCCATCAATGGATTGTTTTACCTCTCCAGATATATCCTGCTTCGCTATCTTAAATGTCTGTGCATTTATTTTCGTAAGAGGTGTCCTGAGATCATGTGATAAGTTCGCTATTAATTCCCTCCTTAGTTGTTCTTCTTCTTCCTCTCGTTTCTTACTTACCCTTAATTCTTGTACCATTTGATTAAATGTTTGTTCCAACTGACCGATTTCATCTAATTTTTTCACTTCTATTTTAATCGGCAATTCATCCACATCTCGTATTTCCATTGCCTCTTGTAATTGTAATAGACGTTTACGGATACCTCGAAAGAACAAAAAAGACATAAAAATAAAAAGCAAGACAAGAGAAAACGGTCCGAGAAGTAACCAATAACCGAATTGGTTCATAACTACTTGTATGGGCGGCAGAAAAGTATCACGATTAATTTCAAATACAACAAAACCATTTGCGTCTTCTTCACCTACGAAGGCAAGGACAGTAAAAGGATTCGCACCATACCTTTCCTTTATGAATTTCGCTGTATCCGTTGGTGTCCATACTTCAGGTAAATCAGCTATTTCTCCAGTAGTTTGACGTAGTACACCAGTCTGATCCACCCAAAACATTGAAGCATCCGGATATTGGTTATGCCATTTAGAAAAATGATGGGAAATATCTGCTTCCGTTTCTAGTTCATTCGCGTCTTTATGCCAGTTTTCCTCTATTTGAGCGTAATCTTCTTCATCAGACGTATAACTATTCTCTATATTCATCGCTACTCCTGCTACTAATAACACAACGAATAGAAAAGCTATTTGTACGAAAGATAGTGCTAAAATGATAATAAGCATATATTTAGCTAATAGTGAACGAAAGAATTTTTTCATGCTCTCACCCGATAGCCAATACCTCGAACTGTTTCAATAATAGTTGGCTTGGCAGGATTGATTTCAATCTTCTGACGTAAATAACGAATATGTACCATTAAGGTTTTATCACCTTCTATATATGCCTCTTCCCATACACCTTCATAAAGCTGTTCTTTTGTAAGAATTTGATTAATATGTCGAAGAAAATATTGAAACAACTGATATTGTTTTCCTGTTAACTGAATTTCATTGTTTGCATCATTATTCATAATTCGCATCTCTTTTGGAAATATTTCTAGATGTTGAATCTGTAATACTTCTTCATTTTTTTGGAACCTTCTAAGCATAACTTCTATTCTCGCTACTAACTCTTCTGGATGAAATGGTTTCGTCATATAATCATCAGCAAAGCTAAGTCCTTCCAGCTTATCCTCTACAGCTGTGCGAGCCGATAACATAATAACAGGTAAGTCTGTTCTTTCCCGTTTAATACGCTTTCCAATTGAAAAACCATCTAATCCAGGTAACATCACATCTAAAATCGCTATATCTACTGACGATAGATATTTTTCTAATTGATCACCAGAGGTAAGCCATACAACATCATATCCGTTTTCCTGTAATACTTCGGAAATCCAACTACCTATTTCAGACTCATCCTCTATGTATAATATACGGAACATTTTGTCTCCCCCATTCCCGAAAAATGACTGGTTATATTTTAACATATTTTAGAAATGGTTATGTTACTTTCCAAAAATGATCTTCTTATGTAAGTTAAGATCAAAGAACACGGAGTTGCTCTCATCTCCGTGTTCTTAATCAGCGTAGTCTTTACTTTAAAATGATTATTCCTCTGTTTTCCATCCTTTTTCTTGCTTCACCTCTAGAACGGAATAGTTCAAGTAGAAGAAAATGATCGCCAGATTCCCCATATGCATTTACAACATCAAACTCATTATCAACTGCTCACCAATGCGACCAGTTTTTCTTTTTCCTGTATCTTGAAATCCCACTTTTCTATAAAGTCGATCGGCCGCGATATTTTTGTGGTTCACCGCTAAAACAATCTCACTACAATTAGGAAATTCCTTTTTCACAAACGCTTTTAGTAATGACATTGCTTGCTTTGCATAACCTTTTCCTTGTTGTGTTTGGTTAATAGATAATGCAGTTAATAGCATTGCATGAGGATTATCAGAGTATTCTTTTACTCGTTCTGTCGCGTGTAATAAGAAAAAACCGACAGGTACTGCTTCATTATGTATTACGATTCGATATTGCCCCTCTGTTACTTCTTTATAATTGATTGGCAATGCCGTAAATTGTGCTTGTTCTTTTGGTAATGTAAAAGAGCTCAAGTCATCCATGTGTTCCGTTGAAAAATGGAGTAGTTTGATAGATGTTGTTTTTTTCATTCTTATCCCCCTCATTATTTACAAAAATGCCTTTTCATACAAATTATATCCTTCTATCTTACATAACAGTAGACTGATTAGCAAACCCCTTACCAAAGTCAGTTAAAATTCTTGCAAAACATAAATAACCATTGACATTCTGACTTAAGTCAGATAAACTACCTTTCATTGACTAAATTTTAATGAGGTGAAAGAAAATGAATACTAATACAAAAACGCCTTTATGGTCGTTGTCTTTTATTTTTATTACAGTAGCTAACGCGCTATTGTTTATGATATTTGAGATGCTCTTACCAACCTTACCGCTTTTTGTTGTTGATATAGGAGGAAGTTCTTTTGATGTTGGGCTTGTAACAGGTTTATTTATGGTATCTGCAATTCTTATCCGTCCTTTTGCAGGTATTTTACTGCAATTAATGGACAAGAAATACCTTTTAATTATTGGGATATTAATCAATGCACTTGCAACAGGGGCTTATTATGTGTCCAGTGACGTCACTATATTGTTTATCATCCGCTTAATTCATGGGGCAGGATTTGGACTGGCTTCCACTTACTTCGCCACAATTGCTGCAGAAATCGTGCCAAAAGAACGCCGAGGAGAAGGCATTGGCTATTTTGGAGTCGGTGAAACAATTGCAATCTCTGTTGGTCCGATGATTGGGATTATGATCTTAGAATGGTTTGATTTTCAACAATTGTTCATTGGTGGCATGTCCGTACTCCTGTTAGCGATACTATCAGTAGTTATGGTGAAACGACCAAAAGTTGATGCATCAAGTGATGTAGCAAAAATGAAAGTAAAATTATTCGATAAGAGAGTACTAGCACCTTCCCTCTTAGTTTTACTATTAGGAATTGCTGCATCCGGAATCATGTCGTTTCTGTCTCTTTACGCTGTCGAGAAAGGCTTTAATCATGTGGGCCTATTCTTCTTCTTGATTGCCGCAGCAAGTTTTCTTGTTCGTTTAATATCAGGGAGATTATTTGATTTACATGGACCGACTATTATCTTAATACCGGGAGCCATATTATCTATCATCGGATTTGGCTTTTTATATTTCGCACAACATGATTGGATGTTTTATATTGCCGCAATTTTCTATGGGTTCGGATTTGGTGCTATCTTCCCTGCCATTCAAACATGGTGTATTAACTTAGTTGAAGAAGGGGAAAGTGAGTATGCAATGGCATCCTTTTTCAACTTCTTTGACTTAGGAATCGGTAGTGGATCCTTAATATTTGGTTCACTAGCAATAAGTATGTCCTATGGCTTTATCTATGTTGTAGCCATCTTCGTTTATCTTTTATTCTTAATCATGTATATTTTAATTATGATCAATAAGAGAAGAACGAAAAAGGTGGCTTCATAATGAAAAAGGAAGAGATTAAGCATGTTGCAGTAAAGCATTTCAATGCTTACGGATATGAAGGTGTGAAAATGGCTCATATAGCGGAAGAACTAGGGATTAGAAAGCAATCTCTCTCTTACCACTATCCATCGAAGAAAGAATTATTAATGGATGCTTTTTCTTCAGCTGTGGAGGAAGAAAATCAATTCATTCGTACATTTTTTAATGAAATAACAGAAAAAACAGCTAAAGAGTCGCTTTATCAATTTTTAAAAGAGACTCAATTACGCTTTTACTCAAAACCTAACGCTGTCTTCTTACAAGAAATGTCCTATAAAGCACCCGTAGATTTGATTGATATTACGATAGCAAAATATCACACATATATGCATGTGCTAAAGCAAGAAATTAGTAACGTACTAGAAAGAGCAGAAATTAAATATAATTTATCTGATTGTGTAACAGGCTTTATCACATTATTAGACGGCCTAATCACACAGCTTGTTTATGAGAATATGAAAGCTTATGAACATGCCTTAAATATTTCTTTCGATATTTTTTGGAGAGGAATAACAAACTGACAGAAAAAATATCAACCTGGTTACTTACACTTCAACGTAAGTAACCAGGGTCACTATTTTTTGCTACCAGAGGCTGCTTTAAATTCTTGAAAAGAGGTATACTCAATATCTTTCCAAATCCATATCCCCTTTATTCCTTGTTCATCATGGTATACATTCCGATTCAATTCATTATCTTTATTTGTCGTAAAATAGTTTGCCACAAATATTTGTGATGGTCCTACCGTCATATTATTTTCTTCGATTACATTGGTGTTAACATCATGCTGTAATAGCAGTTGTCCGCCGTCTAGCCCTTTCGTGTCATTTTTGTATAGAATATTTTGAGATATTAAAGAGTTCCTCGTGCCACCTCTTTTTTCATCATATCCGCCGATTGCAATTCCTGTATAAAAATTACGGGATACCTCATTATCAATAATACTAATATTCTCAGCATATTTATTGGCATGCTCTGAAGTTGCTTCTATTCCGATGTCACTATCATTTACTTTATTTTGCTTAATGATTATATCTTTTCCACCATCCACATAAATCCCCCCCCGCAGCATATTCGTCTCCATAGGCAGGATTTCCAAAAGATGATATTCCGTACACTTCATTATCTATTACCACTCCATTACGGACAAAATCCTTTTTTTCATCATTCGCTACGCCTTCATATCCAATCAGATCAATACCAATATTATTGTTTCTCCGCACTAAATTGTTCTCTACTTTAAAACCGTCAATATTTCCATTAAGTACCACAGATTCACTAGAACCAAGCTTTAAATCCTCCACTGTATTAGACAAAATATTAATATCTTTCATTTCATCTGTACCATAAACGGCGATCCCATGGGCATTTCCATCATCTGCGTATGTTTCTATGTGGTGAACATGGTTATTCTCTAAAGTTATATGGTTGCTTGAACCAGTTACATAAATCCCCATAACGGTTTCATCGGCTAAATCTGTTGTTAGATCCTGTATCGTCAGACCATTAATTGTAATATAGTCTTTATCATTTATCATAATTAAGGCTGTATCACCTTCTGTGCTCTCTAGCTTCTCCCCACTAAGGACCACTTTTTCCTTTTGGTATGGACGAAATAGGACCGGCTGTAATTCCGTTCCACTATTGTTTACGACAAGCTGTTCCTCATATGTCCCTTCTCGAATGAACACAGTCGTTCCTGCTTCCGCTTCAGAAGCTGCTTTTTTTAGTGTGCGAAAAGGGGCTGATTTCGTCCCTTCATTTTGATCATTACCATTTACAGATACATATATCGTTTTATCCTTATTGGCACTTACACTACTGAACGCAAAAAAAACAATGGCAGCAACTACAACTAGGATTGCTACTATTTTTTTCATGATATTCCTCCTCCAAACAAAAAAACATCTGCTCACTTCATTATAAGTGAACAGATGTATAAATGGAAAAGAAAGTTAACTATATAAGATAAGAGGTTCGTATATCATTTCCTATCCTAGTATTCTTCTACTTTTTATACGTTGCCTTCCAGCGGCTATTAAGCTTCCTTAGCTTTACGAATTCTCTCTTCCGCTAGTCTATCAGCCGCAATGTTTGTTGCAACATTTTCTTTTTCTGCATATTCGAAAATTTGTTGTACCTTATCATAGATAGCATCAATTTTTTCCATTGCGCGTTCGTGTTCAAACCCGTGCAATGCATCTTCAATGGCAATGATACCACCTGCATTAACTACATAATCCGGAGCATACACAATACCTTTTTCTTGAAGTAATTCACCGTGTCGTGCATCTTTTAATTGATTATTCGCCGCACCTGCAACTACTTTTGCTTTTAAGCGGGCGATTGTATCATCATTAATACTTGCACCCATTGCACATGGAGCAAAGATATCACAATCCACATCATAAATAGCATCAACATCTACTTCTGTTGCACCGAATTCTGTTACCGCTTTTTGTACGTTATCTTTATTAATGTCGGAAACAACTAAATTTGCTCCGTCTTCATGCAACTTACGACATAGATTGTATGCTACATTTCCGACACCTTGTACAGCGATTGTTTTTCCTGTTAAATCATCTGTACCAAATGCTTTTAATGCTGCAGATTTAATTCCTTTATATACACCATGCGCAGTAAATGGTGATGGGTTACCACATCCACCAAGCTCAGGTGATACACCTGTTGCATATTTTGTTTCTTTTCTAATTGTCTCCATATCCTCTACAGTAGATCCGACATCTTCACCTGTAATATAGCGACCATTCAAGCCTTCAATAAATCTACCGAAAGTTCGGAATAACTCTTCACTTTTTATTTCTTTCGGATCACCAATGATAACCGCTTTTCCTCCACCAAGGTTTAAATCAGAAATAGCAGATTTATATGTCATCCCTCTTGATAATCTCAATACGTCGATAATCGCCTCTTCATCAGATTGATATGGCCATATTCTTAATCCACCTAATGATGGTCCTAATGTTGTATCATGGATAGCTATAATCGCCTTCAAACCAGTTTCTTCATCTTGGCAAAAAACTAATTGCTCGTAATCATATTGCGCTAATTTATCAAAAATCATGCAATTCCATCTCCTTAATTATGTTCTATTTACTATTATCTCTTTTTTAAGTTAAAAAAATAAGTAGAACATTGCATTCTTTTGGCAGTTATATATATAACTACTAAAATTTAACCAAAAAAAATATATGTTTTCAACTTAAATGCAACACAAAAACTATATTAACCAATATTTCCTGCCATTTCTAACCACTTGTAAGGTAATCTAACAAAACTCTAAATATGTTTAAATTTTGACTATTTTCTGACAAATAATCTAACCTACCTTATTTTATCTATTAAAACTGGTAGAATTAGTTATGGCAAATGAATCACTTTTTGGTATAGTTAGTATAAAGTAAGACTTCAATCAGTGGGAGTTTTTGACTCCCACTAATTGTTAGCGAAACTTATCAGGGCGTTAGCGTCCGTTTATCGCACACTTAGCTTCTTTGTTTTAACTCGAATCTTGAAGTGGGGATGTTACGGACTCATGCACCGTGATAAATATATTATCATAAAAAGAAAGAATGGTGTTATGGATAAACTTTATCACGAACTACAACGATTCGGATTTTCAAAATACGAGTGTCAAGCATATGTGGGCTTATTAAAGAACGCACCTGTTACTGGATATGAGCTCAGCAAGCGGACAGGTGTTCCAAGATCGATGATTTATGAAGTGCTTGGGAAATTGATGGCTAAGGGTGCTGTTTTTACAACACCATCTGAACCGGTAAAATATACGCCTCTCCCTGCTAAAAATTTAATTGAACGGTTGCGAAAGGAATTTGAGGACTCGTTCGACTATTTAGAGGAAAATTTAACATCACTTGATAGTGACCAAGAAGCAGATGTCATTTGGCGAATACACGCACAAGACCGTATCATTGCTGAAATGATAGAAATGCTCCATACTGCTGAGAGTGAATTATGGATATCCGCTTGGGAGCCACAAGTTTCACAGTTGAAAGAAACAGTAGATAAACGGATTGCAGATGGCGTCCATGTCTTCTCTGTGTTATTCGGGAAAATAGATATTGAAATGGGTGTTACACTCCACCATGATTATATGGCAATTGATATTGCAGAGGAACGAACGAATGGACATCTTACGATTTTAGCAATTGATAATAGCGAAGTAATGATCGCTAATTTCTCTCCTAACGGCTCGGATGCCTGGGCTATCAAAACAAAAGACCCCGCCCTTGTCTTAGTAGCAATGGAATATATGCGACATGATATTATGTACGGAGAGATAACGAAATCATTCGGTTCTGAAAAAGTAAATAGCTTATGGCAAAGCAACCTTGATTTAACACATATCGTAACAGGAAAACGACTCAAATATAAATGAGTCGTTTTTTCTGTTTGTCAGATTTACTTACATACCTATTACCGGAGAAAAATGCAAGTATTAGACTAACTACTAAAGGCAACTTTATACGATCCAACAAACGGTTCAGCATTTTGCGAACCGTCATTATTCGGGATTTTTTACGTAGTTATTATTATAATTACTATTACTATTATTAAATAAACATATGGTGGTGAAAATGGATTAATGAAATATGTCAAAACCACTGTTAAAATTGGATTATTATTCCTTTTTTATTGATTGGTGAATGGCTACAGGAACTTTTACACCTTCCTATTTCCGGAAGTATGATTGGCATTATTTTACTGTTTATCGCATTAACATGCAAAATCATTCCAGAAAAAGTGACATTGGGATTGGAATCGGACTTGGAACTTCCTCACAAGCAATAGGTGGTGCTAAAGCATTGGAACATAGTAAAATGAGTAGTTCAATTGGTACGGTAACTATGGTCTTAACAGCAATCATCGGCTCCTTTATAGCTCCTTTTATCCCTCTATTATTTAACTAAGCGATTTCCCAAAATTTCGACGTTATTAATCTAATGTTAGATTTATTAAGCTAGCGTGATAATTATGTTGATTTTTGTAAAATATCCTTTATTCATTCACGAAATATGGTTTAATGTTTGTAGTCTGAAATAGGAGGTAATCACTGTGAACCTTGTGAAAATGCAGGAATTGGCAAAATCCTATGATAACCAATACAATGTATTAGATGGAATTAACCTAGAAATTGAGCAAGGGGAGTTTTTTGTACTTGTAGGACCATCTGGATCAGGGAAAAGTACGTTATTACGTATGATTGCTGGTCTGGAGGATATTAGTGGTGGTATTCTAAAAATTAATGATAAAGTTGTCAACCATCTACAGCCAAAGGATCGCAACCTATCGATGGTCTTCCAAAACTACGCATTATATCCACATTTAACAGTTGAGCAAAATATTTTATTTGGTTTACAGGCAAAGAAAGTCAGCAAACAAGAGCAGCAGCAACGTCTAACAGAGACAGCTGAAATGATGGGGCTGTCTGAACTGTTAAAAAGAAAACCTAAACAGTTATCTGGTGGTCAACGACAACGTGTAGCTTTAGCAAGATCTGTCGTTAGTCATGCACCGCTTTGTTTAATGGATGAACCTCTATCCAACCTGGACGCAAAATTACGTGCACATATGCGAATAGAGATAAGACGGTTACAAAAGAAGCTCGGTCTTACTATGATTTACGTTACACACGATCAAGTAGAAGCCATGACAATGGGTGATCGTATTATGGTACTAAATGACGGTAAGATTCAACAAGTCGGCGATCCTATTACACTATATAATCAACCTGCTAATTTATTTGTCGCTTCTTTTATTGGATCGCCAAAGATCAATTTAGGGAAAGCTGTAGTCCAAGGACAACAACTCCTCATCGAAGATTCTATACATATACCAATCTCCTCTTCTTTGCTTAGTAGATTGACAGAACATCAAGACTTAACAGTAGGCATTCGTGCTGAACACCTCCTCAATGGAAAAGAAAATCGTAACGCACATTCACTAGAAGTCATCAATGTTGAACAGTTAGGTAATGAAACATTGCTAACCTTTGAAGTTGGTAGCCAGATTTGGACAGCAAAATGGTTAGGACAATGGAAAGTGTCCGTAGGTGATATGGTTCCTATCAATATTTCAATTGACCACATTAGCTTTTTTAGCACAAAAACGACAGAACTAATTAAACCTGCAACAATCACAACAACAGAGCAAGAGGAAGTGATTGTATGAATCAAGCTGCCTTGCAATTAGAAGAACAATATGCACAAAAATTTGCCAAAGCAAAAAAAGCACATAGAACAAAATCTTTGTTAAAAGGTTTGCTTTTTTTACTACCTTCTATCATTTTATTTAGTGTTTTTCTTTTCTATCCTTTATTTAAAACCATTTATTTAAGTTTTTTTCTGACTGATAGTAGTGGTGCTACCACTGTCTATGTTGGACTTAATAATTATATCAACATTTTCACCTCTCCATTATTTGTGAAAAGCTTTCAGGTTACCTTTTTATTCGTGCTCTATACGGTCCCTGGTACTATCCTTGTTAGTTTATTTCTAGCGATACTTGCTAATGAAAAATTAAAAGGGATCGGGATTTTTCGAACCATATTTTCCTCCACAATGGGAATTTCTGTTGCAGCTGCATCTGTTTTTTGGATGTTTTTATTTCATCCGTCGATCGGTTGGTTAAATCAAATTCTAGCTGTATTTGGTATTGATGCAATTGGTTGGCTAACAGACCCTAACTCGGCTTTAATCTCTGTTGCGATATCTACTATTTGGATGAACACGGGCTTTACCTTTCTAATCTTATTAGGTGGTCTACAATCAATTGATTCTTATTTATATGAAAGTGCCGATATCGACGGGGCAAGTTACTTCTATAAACTAAGAAGAATCACGATTCCAATGCTATCACCTACATTATTTTTTGTTATTACTGTTTCCTTTATCAGTGCATTTCAAACCTTTGGACAAGTGGATATGCTCACTCGTGGTGGACCACAAAATGAAACCAATGTCATCGTTTATTCCATTTACCAAGACGCCTTTATGAATTACCAGCATGGTGTGGCCAGTGCCCAAGCTGTTGTCCTTTTCGTTATTATTTTGATTCTAACACTCATTCAATTTAAGCTCGGTGAAAAGAAGGTGCATTATCAATGACAATACCTACACATCAAAAGGTTATCTTTTACCTACTATTAATTGTATCTGCCTTTGTCATCTTTGCCCCGGCACTTATCGCCTTTTCGATGAGTTTTATGCTTGGTCAAGATGTGATGTCCGGAAAAATTCTTCCGCCTTCTTTCACACTAGATAATTATGTAACTGTATTTGAGCGTGTTCCGCTACTTCGATTTCTATTAAATAGTTTTATTATCTCCATCGTTATTATGATTGGACAATTAGTCTTATCCAGTTTAGCTGCTTATGCATTTGTCTTCCTTAAATTTAAAGGACGAGATGTACTGTTCTTCATCTTTATTGCGACGATGATGGTACCTTTTGAAGCATCCATCATTCCTAACTTTCAAACGATCCGAGATTTAGGTTGGATTAATTCCTATATCGGTTTAACACTACCATTTTTCGCTTTAGCTTTTGGTACATTTTTATTACGTCAAGCATTTAAACAAATTCCAAAAGAATTAAAAGAAGCAAGTGAAGTAGCAGGGATGGGTGATTTCAAATTCTTCTTAACAGTAGTTCTACCAATGGCCCGTACTAGTTTAGTAACTTTGGGGGTTTACGGTTTTTTAACGTCCTGGAATATGTACTTATGGCCCTTACTTGCTACAACTACCGAAACAACACGAACGGTACAAATAGGGTTACGTCAGTTGCAAACACAAGAACAGTTAAATGAATGGGGGGTGATTATGGCAGGAGCAATCATTGTTGTCCTCCCTACATTAATCCTACTATTTTTAGGTCAGAAGAAATTGCAAAAAGGTCTTGCAGAAGGCGCGCTAAAATAAAAATTCTGGAGGAGTGTTTTCAATGAAAAAATGGTTAATTGGCTTACTATTTATGTTATTCGCAATGGTGACTGTAGCTTGTAGCTCCGATGATGCAGATGCTAATGAAGATGGAAATAATAACGAAGAAGAGACTGACTCTACAAGCGATGAGGCAAATACGAATGATGAAGCCGCTTCTGATGAAAAGCAGGTAGTGACATTTTGGCATGCAATGGGTGGTGCTTTAGAAGAAGCATTGGAAGAAATCGTGGATAACTTTAACCATTCTCAAGATGAAATTCAAGTTAATGCGGAATATCAAGGTACATATGATGAAGCCTTGACAAAATTCCATACTATCGCAGGTACAGACGAAGCACCAACAATGATACAAGTATTTGAGATTGGAACAATGTCTATGGTAAACAGTGGACAAATTGAACCAATCCAAAACTATGTAGATAATGATGGATATAATATGTCAGACTTAGAGGAAAATATTATTAACTATTACAAAATTGATGATCAATTCTATTCTATGCCATTTAACTCTTCCACACCAGTTATGTATTATAACAAGGATGCCTTTGAAGCTGCTGGTTTAGATCCGGAAAACCCGCCAGCAACTTATGAAGAAGTGGAGGCCGCTAGTAAACAAATTAAAGAAAACAATCCGGATATGAATGGCTTTGCATTACAAGCATATGGATGGTTATTTGAACAACTATTAGCTAACCAAGGTGCACTATTGATGAATAATGATAATGGGCGTAGTGATACACCGACAGAAATCGGCTTTTCAGATGAACAAGGTAAATCTATTTTCCAATGGGTTGAAAACATGATTAATGATGATACATTTGCCAACTATGGCACAAATGGGGATGATATGGTCGCAGGCTTTCTTGCTGAAGATGTTGCTATGTTCCTACAGTCTTCTGCAAGTGCTCGAGGAGTAGTTGATCAAGCGGACTTCGAAGTAGGTGTTGCATTCCTGCCACACCCAGAAAATGTTGAACGAGAAGGCGTAGTCATCGGTGGAGCTAGTTTATGGATGGTTGATGATAATGACCAAGCGGAAAAAGATGCTGCTTGGGAATTCATGAAGTATCTTCAAACACCAGAAATTCAAGCTGAATGGCATGTAGGGACAGGATACTTTGCTATTAATCCTGATGCATATGACGAACCAATCGTGCAAGAAACATATGAAGACTTGCCACAATTCAAAGTAACAGTAGACCAGTTACAGTCTACTGAGTCTTCTTACGCAACACAAGGGGCGATTATGGATATGATTCCAGAAGGACGACGAATTATGGAAACAGCTTTAGAAACGGTTTATAATGGTGGTAATGTAGATGATGCCTATCAAACTGCAGTAGAGCAATTTAACCAAGCAATCGAAAACGCCAATACAGCTCGTGGTGAATAATGACAAGTTACCTACCAGCGGGGCTCTCTCCGCTGGTTACTTTTCTTATGATTTGAAAGGATGTGCTAGCAGTGACAAAAATTTTTGGACATCGCGGAAGTAAAGGAAAATATCCTGAGAATACCTTACGAAGCTTTCAAGCAGCACTGGAGGAAGGTGCAGATGGATTAGAGCTTGATGTACATTTAACAAAGGATGGCGAAGTGATCGTTATTCATGATGAAGCATTAGACAGAACGACAGATGGACATGGACAAATAAAAGATTTAACATTGGAAGAAATAAAACAGTATAGCGCTGGTAAGCGTTTTCCCCATTTTAATAAGTACGATACAACATGGGATAAAGAACGTGTGCCAACCTTAGCGGAAGTATTACAATTACTAAGCGGAACAGATATAGCGCTAAATATCGAATTAAAAACCTATATTTATACATATCCAGGTATTGAGGAAAAACTATTCTCCGTTGTCAATGAATATGGAGAAAACCGAAAGATTGTATATTCTTCCTTTCATTTACCTAGTTTAATACGCATGAAAGGAATCGATCCTGACGCAGACATCGCCTTACTATTATTTAGCCCAATATCTAATCCACAAGATTATATACAAACATTTGATTTCGAGAGCTTGCATGTTGCAAAAGATTTACTATTACAAGATACACACAAACTTTTCCAAGACTTATATACCAAAACACGAGTGTGGACTGTCAATGATGAGGAAGAGATCCTACAATTATTAAAGATGGGTGTTAATACGATTATTACAGATTATCCCGAAAAAGCTGTTAAATTGAAAAAACAAAACCTCTGACAACAGTCAGAGGTTTATGCACGATTGTTATTTACGCCAAAAAGTAGAGCAATCTGCCTTATCCATGATATTGAATGCAATTATTTCCTCTAACAAATCGTAGTCAACGGAGCTATTCCATTTAATACGAATTAACTCTTTCGTATAATCATAACCCGCCTCTTCTATTTGATCTGTAAAACGTGTTATTCCTGGTTGCTCTGGTGCAACAGACATATGATGTTTCGCTACACTGAAACCGATAATAAATGTGCCATGATCCGTGTACATTGGTTGATTCCACTTTATGACCGGTTCTAAAGTAGGGAATTGCTCCTGAATCCAGTCGAATAGTTCTTCCATTCGTTTCCTATGCTGTGAATTTTCGATCTTTGACAAAAAATCTGCAAAAACTTCCATGTAGACACCTCCTAAACCAATCTATCATTTGACGTTTATGTTAATACAATAATCTATTTTCATTTTAACATAATAATTTCCTAAGGGGAGCTGCTAGAATCATCGCACAAGACAAATGATTACGATTATTATACTTCCAAAGAAAAATTCTTCACATCAATAGTCGATAATGGAGATAGCGAATGACTGTAAACTAATTTATTCGTTAAATCTACTAAAGATAACTTACCACCATGTGCTGCACCTGTATCAATACCTATTTTATCACTACAAATCCAAATATCATGGGCACTTCCTAATCGGAACGTTGGTGTGTGGCCAAATATTACTTTTTTATTTGTATGAAGACGTTGACTCGCAAACACATTTCTAATGGAAAGTATATCTTCAGGCTTTTGTCTATTCAATGGAATGTTTGGTCGAATCCCTGCATGAACATATATATACTCTTCATCCTCATAATATAGTCGCAGTTGATGAAAGAAGTGAATATCTTTTTTGGAAAAGGCACACATACTCTTACTCATATATTGATCTATTTCTCGTTGTTCATGGTTACCTCTTAGAGCAATTGCTCCATTTTCATATAGTTGACGTACAATTTTTACTGTTTTTTTAGAGTCAGGGCCCTTATGTATATAATCCCCTAAAAGAATTAACTGATCACTCGAAGGATAATACTTTGCTTTATCCAGCAAAGAAAGCAATTGTTGGCCATGACCATGAATATCAGATATCACCAGTTTTCTAGCCAATGTTTTCTTCCTTAAATATAAATGTACGATTAACTGGAAAGCAAATGGATACTTCATCCCTTACGTGTAAAGGTTGATCCACAACAAATGAGAAATCCTCATTATCCTCAGTATCTAAAATTACTTGCCATGATAGCCCTTGAAAAACAATATGTTTGACTCTTGCTCGAATACTATTTACTCCTTCACGGTCAACCGATGTGTCGTTTGGATTAACTAGTTTCACATCATCTGGATGAACAATAACCTTCCATTGACCTGCATCTTCCTTTTCACTGCTTGTATATTTCCCCTGAATGATTTGCCCTTTCCATTGGATTGATCCTCTATGATCCCCATCTATTTCCAACTGTTGTTTTTCTATAGCTAACCGATTAGTATAGCCAAGCAATTGTGCTACCCATTCCGTTTCTGGCATATTGAATACATTTTCTTTAGGGCCATATTGCTCTAATTTACCTGCACGAATAACTAACAGTTTATCAGCCAAAGCGAACGCCTCCATGGGATCATGGGTGACATGTACAACTGTTGTATGTAGTTCTTTTAAAAGGATAGCTAGCTCATTTCTCATTTGCAGTCGTAGTTTTATATCTAAATTTGATAATGGTTCATCCATTAATAGTATCTTTGGTTCCGTTGCTAATGCTCTGGCTATACCAACTCTTTGTTGCTGTCCACCTGAAAGGTGGGAAACCATTCTTTGGGCAAGCCCATTCAATTGCAATTTATTTAATAAATACTCTACCTTCTCCTTCCTTTTTTTCGTATAGTTTTTTCGTCTTTTTAAACCATATGCAATGTTTTCATATACGTTCATATGTGGCCAAAGTGCATAATCTTGAAAAACCATATTAACTGGTCTTTTATCTGGTGATAGCATCGTATGGCGATCGGAAACTTTTTGATTATCGATAATAATTTGCCCATCCGTCGGTTTAAGTAAGCCTGCGATTGCTTGGAGCAATGTGGATTTACCACAGCCAGATGGGCCTAATATACTGACAACCTCCCCTTCATTCAAGGAAAAAGATACATTATCTAAAGCAAGTACATTACCATATGCTTTACTTACATGTTCTACTGATAAAATACTACTCATTTATAAACGACTCCTTTTTTCTGTCTTTCAAATAAAATATCAAACTGCTTGTTTTATCAATCATAAGCATGATAGCAACTACAATTAAACCGCTAATTACCGTTGTAGATGTAGAAAACCCATAGTTTGATTGTTCAAAAGCTTCACTAATTGTTACAGGTAGTAAATGATAGTTTGGCGGATGAAGCATTGTAGCGACAGCCAAGTCAAATACACCTGTTCCGAAGCTTGCGATAAATGAGATAACTAATGCGCTACGAACGAAAGGTAATACAATCGTGTACATTTGTTCTTTAAGGCTAGCTCCTTGTAACGCTGCTGCTTGTAGTACTGATTCCGATATACTAGAAAATGCTCCAATTTGAAGTCTGACAGCAAAAGGAATAGCTCCAGCAACTGCTGCAAGTACAACAATAGATGGTGTGCCGTATAAGTTCATGTTAATCTTCTCCAACCAACTTTGATTCCAAATAAATATATATCCGACACTGAGTACAATTCCTGGAACAGCTAGTGATATCAGTGAAATCATATTAATAAGCCCTTTTAAGTGAAACCTAGTAAAATAGATAACAAAAGATACAATGAAACCAATAATTACACTGCACAAAGCAGCGGTACCAGATATTTTTAATGAATTTTGTAAACTGGCTAAAAAAGTTTCATTTGTTAATGCTTCTATGTAATATTGCAAAGTGAAATTATCCCATGCTAAACCACCATACATCGTTGACATAAAAGATACTAAAACACTCGATCCGATTGGAATCCCAAGAACAATTACTACAAAAACAATGCTTATTAATGAAAGAAAGGGGTGCCACTTTACTCTTTTTGGTTGAAGCTTAATTGCACGATTGTTTAAAAAATCGTAACGTGATTTTTTCATAGCCAAAAACAATACTAGTAATGCTAGTATAATAATGACAACAAGATAAAAAGAAAGTACCCCTGCTAGATCAAAGCGAGTAGGAGACATATTAATGGCTGAATATATGGTGTATGGTAGAGTTGGAAAACGATATACTGTCGATAGCGCAGCAGGCAAACCAAAATCACCAATAGTTTCCATGAATACAAGCGACCAACCTGCTACAAAAGCAGGTAATAATAACGGGAGCCGAACCGTATGTAATGCACCAAAGGCATTTGCCCCATTTAGACGAGCTGCCTCTACATAATGTAAAACATTCCATTCTAAAGCAGATTGAACCGCTAAATAAGCTAAAGAAAATTTACTTAAGGACATAACTAGGATAAGCCCAGCAGGTTGAAAGATCAGATCAGATATCCATGAGATTCCAAGCCATTGATTAATCAATCCGTTACTGTTGGCAAATAGTACCCAGCCTTGAGCAATAATAAAGGAAGGCATGATAAGCAGCACCCACGCAGTAATGTCTATTAATCTAGCTAACGTAAACTTCCAGCTCGCTCTCACTATTGCAAGAGTTCCGCCGATAAATGTTCCAAGAAAAGCCGTACCTGTTGCTAGTATTAGTGAGTTGATAAGAGACGCTTTCCATAGTGGTCGTTCAAACAGCTCTAATAGTAAGCCAAACCCCTCATAAACTCTTTCACCGAAGAAAAAACCAGGATATATTATTTGTAGGATAACCGCTAATAACGGCAGTAAAATTAAAAGGAACAGAAGCAGGGTGATACCTGCTCCTAAAGGATTAATTGATTTGATGGATCTTATCATTTTGTACATAACGTACTTCACTCCGTTTATCTACTTATTGAATAGCCTGATCAGCAAACCACTCTTTTATCTCTGCTTCATGCTCACTTGCCCATTCGATATCCGGAAGTTCGATGTAAGGATCTGGATCACGAATTGGATCTGGAATAGCTCCCTTGGCAAAAGGAGAAAATAAACTATCTCTATCATCAATCGCCGCAAGTGCTGTTTGTGTTTCAGGATCTAGCATAAATTCTACAAATGCTTCAGCTGCTTCCAATTTATCTGTATCTTTACTGATCCCAACTGCTCTGACAGAACCTGCTGCTCCATCTTCTGGCCAAATGAAATCTATAGACTCTCCACTGTTTTTAAGCTCATATGCATTATGTTCTTGTAATGCTGCAACCTCTGCATCACCGTTAACAAGAGCTTGTCCAAGTGGGCCATTTTTAGGGAATACTTTTAGACGACCTTCCCCAAATAGTTTTTGAAATTTATCTTTGGTTTCCTCTAACCCATTTTTATAAAAAATGTATGAAACAACAGGATAGGCAGGTGCTGCAACTGCAGGGTCTGCCATTGCAATATTACCTTCATAGCTCAAAAACTCTTCCCAACTTTTCGGAACTTTTTCTTTATCTATTAGTTCCGTATTATAGGCGATAAGTGCTGCTGCATGGATGCTCATAGGAAAATACGCATTATTCTCAGGCAATAGTGCCAATCTTTCATCAGTCATGTATTGCAGGTTTTCTGGTTCAAATCCTTCATAAAAGAAGCCTCTTTCCGCAAATCCATTAAAAGAACTCATTGCCCCAGTCCATACTACATCCCATTGTGGATTACCTTGTTCCGCTTCCATACGAGACAAAATTTCACCACCACCACCATGAACTACTTCCATCTTGTAGCCGGTATTTTCTTCAAACATATCTGCAATATAATCTGTTAAATCATTGGCATACAAAACTAATGGATCATTAGAACTGTTATCTTCTATTTCACCTTGTTCTACTTTATCACTCGTCTCTCCTTTCGCTGATTTTGACTCCGAATTACCACATGCCGCTATCAATAAGACACTACTTATTGCAACAAATACTATGCATAGTTTCATCATTCTCACGTACATTTTGTTCCCTCCTAGAGTTTTTCTCTGTTATCTCTAGATCATCGTAACAAACGGTTATCAACATACTTTTAACTGAATGTAAAGAAAGCATTAAATATCATCAAATTTATTGAATAAAAATTAGATAAAATCTAATATTAAATTAGTAACTTAGTATGTTAGGGGATGAGAAATCAATGAATATACAGCAACTAACTATTTTTGTCTCTATCGTGGAATTAAAAACATTGCGTAAGGTTGCAGAACACTTAAATATCCAGCAGCCCACCGTTCATTTCCATATAAAAAAGCTAGAACAGCAGTATCCTTTTCCTTTATTTAAATCCAATTATAGTAAAACACTAGCCCTGACGAATGAAGGTACTATTCTCTATCAACAGGCAAAGCAAATATTAATGTTGGTTGATAAAACAAATCGCTTAATGGGGGAATATTCGGAGAAACGATCTGGAAGTCTTTTGTTAGGTTCCACATATACGCCCGCTACATACATGATTCTTCCAACCTTAAGGGACTTCAAACAAAATCACTCTGATGCTTATCTTTCTGTCGAAGTAAAACCAGCACCCATTCTACTGGAAAAAATTAAAAATTTTGAAATCGATATGGCGATTGTCTCCCATAGCGATTTAATGGATAAAGATATTGTTGCAGAAAAACTCTTGAAGGATGATCTTCAATTAATCCTTCATCCGAACGATCCATTAACAAAAAAACGAAATCTAACCGTCAAAGACTTTAGCAATCAACCTTTTATCCTTCATGAAAAAGGGTCTATTTCCCGAAAATTAATAGATGAATGGATAAGTGAAAATAATATTTGCTTAAAGGAATTGATGGAATTGTCATCAACGGAAACGATGAAAGAGGCTGTCAAAAATGAACTAGGAATGGCTATTGTATCGGAGAGCTGTTTTAAGGAGGAAAAAAGAAAAGGAGAGCTTGTTAGCCGAGCACTTCCTGCATTTCAACTAAATAGGCATATATACATTACCTATCATAAAAAACAAATAATCACTCCAATTATGGAAAGTTTCTTACACATGCTAAAAAACAATCTTTAAGACAGGTAAATTAATATTTTGTATACAAACTAAAAACCCTCATAACTATAGTCACAAGGGTTTTTCGCTTAGTTCATGCACTTTTCTTTTTAAACAATCGCCCTAAGTTCAAGACACGAAATAGGATTTTGCCGATTGTTGTAATCGCAAATATCGTGATTAAAATTAGGGTAATAGTGGCTCCTGGTGGCGTACCTAAATCATAGGAAGCTACTAGACCACTTAGCATACCAATTAAAGCAATCACGATACCAATTAAAATAACACCATTAAAGCTTTTGCTTAAACGCATCGAGATAGCAGCTGGTAAAACGATAATAGCAGAGACTAAAAGTGCTCCTACTATCGGCATTATTACCGCGATTGTAATCCCTGTTAATACATTAAACAAAATAGACATGGTTTTAATCGGTAAACCTGCCGTAAAAGCTGTTTCTTCATCGAATGTCAGTATATACATCGGCTTTCGGAAAATGAAATATAACCCGCCGATAATGATAGTGAGGACTAATAACATCCATACTTGCTCTTTACTAATCGTAACAATCGAGCCAAATAAGAACTGATTCATACTTAATGTCGCTCCACCTTCGTTTAATCCCATTAAGACTAAGGCCAAGGCCATACCAACCGACATTAAAATAGCGATTGAAATCTCCGAATAGGTGCGATACACGACACGCAAATATTCTAGTACAACAGCAATTACCACTACGACTAATATATTTGTCCATGTTGGATTAATTCCTACTAATAACCCTAACGCAACACCAGCTAAAGACACATGTGATAAAGTATCTGCCATTAATGACTGTCTACGCAATATTAAGAACAAGCCTAATATCGGCGCAATTAGTGAAATGAGGATTGAGGCTTCGAAAGCTCTTTGCATGAATCCATGGAAAAACATCTCCACGGGGAATCCTCCTTTCTCACTAGCTCAATATGTTTGTCAGCGTGATTGCGGATTTCTTCATGGTCATGGGTAACCATTAAAATACCTTTACCATGCTCACTACTATTGTGCTTCAACAGCTTATAAAATTCGTCACGAGAATGTACGTCCATTCCTGTAGTTGGTTCATCTAGCACAAACAAATCAGGGTCTGTTGCAAATACGCGCGCAAGGGAAATTCGTTGCTTCTGTCCACCAGATAATTCCCCTATTTTTTTATGGCGCATATTCCACATTCCAACTGACTCAAGTGAACGACGCACATGCTCTTTATCTTCTTTATCTAATCTTTTAAACCATTTACCTCTTTGATAGCGACCTGATTGCACAAGCTCCATCACCGTACTAGGAAAGCCAGCATTAAAGGCTGAAATTTGTTGAGAAACATAACCGACTGCTAGCTTCTCTCCATTACGATTTGTCGGTGAAATTCGCACACTACCTTTAGAAGGTTTGAGCAATCCCAAAATATTACGTAGTAGAGTCGTCTTTGCAGCACCATTCTCTCCTGTAAGCATCACAAAATCGCCCGCATCTACTTCAAAGGAGATGTTCTCTAACACTGGTTCATCTTCGTACCGAAAGGCTAAGTTTTTAACTTCAATATAATGCACAATTATGCGACCTTTCTATTGTTATATTATTAATTACATGCTACTCGACATTATACCACAAAATCAATTATTTTACGCTCAACTGTAATGCTTCCAAATTTTTGCGCATTGCTCCAAGGTAGTCTAAACCTTCGTCTGCCAATTCTTGAGATACAGATTCCAAATCATATAAAACAGCCGTTTCTGTTCCTGTTTCATTCGCAATGGTTTCAGCAATTGCTGAATTAGAGCCTTTTTGGAAGTAAATAACCGGAACATCATACTCTCCGACCAGATCCCCAATCTCCGCAATACGTGATGGGCTTGGCTCTACTTCTGTAGAAAGACCTCCGACAGCGACTTGTTCTAAGTTATAACGATTGGCAAGATGGCCAAATGCTTGGTGTTGTACAACAAACACACGGTCTTCAGTATCATTAAGCGCTTCTTGATACGCTTGGTCTAATTTTTGCAGCTCTTGATTAAAGGCTTCAGCATTTGCTTCATATGTTTCTTGACCATCTGGGTCCGCCTCAATAAGTGCATCACGAATTACGTTTACTTGATCTTGTGCTAATACTGGATCTAACCAGATATGTGGATCACTTGCTCCATGATCATTAATAAATACTGTTACTTCATCTGATTCTGCATATTCATTATGATCATCATCTAATAGCACCGCTTTTACATCAAAGCTTTCTCCTGTTGTTTCATACTCAAAGTGATTTGTTGTTTGATCAGACACAACTTCCCATTCATCATCTGCATTCGCACGAGTGTACCAATGCCACTGGTCATACTCTACATCTTCATGAAGTTCCGCTTCTAAAGTAACTACATCACCAGTATGATAATGATCAGCTAAACCAACGATTTCAAGTTCATTATCACTATCTGAGCCATGATTGTGATCTCCGGCTTCTCCGTGTCCGTCGTGATCATGCTCTTCGTCTTCTCCATGTCCATGATTATCAACAGTAATTGCTACTGGTTCTGCTACAGCATATTCATTGTGATCATTATCGAACAGTACTGCGCGAACTTCAAAGCTTTCACTTGGGGCTTCATATTCGAATTCAGGTCCTCCCTGACCGGAGACAGTTTCCCATTCGTCGTCTTCACTTGCTCTTGTATACCAATGCCAGTGATCATAATCAACTTCTTCTGCTAATTCTGCAGTTAACTCAATTATGTCACCAGTGTGATAATGATCAGCAACACCATGGATTACTAGGTCTCCATCTTCATCATTTCCATCATGATCATGGTCATGTCTGTGATCGTGATCATGGTGTTCTTCTACTCCATCTGCTGTACGAGCAACCACGAGGTCGTCATTCTCCACTGTATTTAGTAAACTTTCAACCCAGTGTTCCATTTCTTCACTACTATATACAAATACATCTGCTTCATTAACTCCAGCTACATCTTGTGCACTTGGTTCATAGTGGTGTGCATCTTCACCAGCAGAGATCATTAAGGATACATCAGCACGATCTCCTGCTACCTGTTGAGCAAATTCATACATCGGATAAAATGATGTTATGATAGATAATTTATCATTGCTACTGTCTGCTTCTGTGCTTTCATCCTCGTTTTGATTACAACCAACAAGGACAGCACCTACTATTAAACTAAGTAAAATGGCACTTAACCAATTCTTCTTCATTTATTTTTCTCCTCTCATCACACAAGGCGTAATGATTACGATTTAAACTCATGGAATATTCTACACTATAGTTGTTTACTTAGTAAAGTAAAAAAATCGAAAAAAGCAATATTTTCATTTATTATTATTTTCTACATTTAATGTGCTAGCATATCACGTACTATTCCATCTGTATCTAAACTTGAAGGGTAATAAGTTGGCCAATTAGTAACCTCTTCTAACAATTCCACTCGATCATCGCCCCAATATAAATGGAAGTGATGTGATTCAACAGGGAAAATATTATGATCACTGAATTGGATGTATTTTGGTGCCTCGTCTGATCCATCTACTAATTCATAGACAAATCTTACACCCCTATTACCAGCTTCATAGTTTAGGATTTCATATCCATCTGATTGATATTCACCACCGTACTCTTTTTCATCTTCATAGAAAGTGACAACATTATCTTCAATGGTAATATGATCAACATCTGTTTCGTATCCAATTGTGTAATATTCTTTATATTCCTCTGCAGTTTTGTCTCCATCTTCTGCTTTATGTTCAAACACTTCTTCTAAATCTCCAGAAAGAAGATATGGATAAACAGACTGCCAATCCCCTTCAAAATCAGATAGGTCACGATCAGCAACTTGCTCATCTTCGAAATAACCATTGTAAATTTGTTGACTTTCTTCGTCATGTCCGTGATGATCATCAATTACTACTACAGTTGGAGCTGATTGCACACTAGCCTCATGACTATCATTATATAATACCGCTTTAATTTCTAGACCATTCATTTCTGCTTCACCAGTAAATGTATTGGTAGTTTGCCCAGAAATGGCCTCCCATTCATCATCCGCGCTTTCTCTACTATACCAATGCCAGTGATCAAAATTTGAATCTTCATCTAAAACCGCTGTCCACTCAATCTTGTCACCAGTATGATAGTGGTCAGCAACTCCTTCAATGGTAATCCCCTCTGGTGCTTCTTCGCTATGTCCATCGTCATCATGGTCATGTTCATGCTCCTCATCTGCATGATTTTCTGCTCCATCTACCTGTTCGTCTTCATTTCCTGAACAAGCAACTAATAGAAAACTTAGCAACAGGAAACTTGTTAAATTAATCATCCATTTTTTCATATGTACTCGCCTCCTATAATTATACACAAAACGAAATCATTACGATTTAAAGGATAGCATCACCCTGTATCAATGTCAATAGCTTTATTATACAAAAAGGTGCCTATTTCATGAAAATAGGCACCTTTTCTCCATTTTATTATCTATAACCACAACTCACTTAAGTTATGGATACCTCTTCATCTTTCAGCTTATAGTCATCAATCCATCATTCGTTTATTAAACGTTATTACCGTTAATGCTACTATTACGATAAGCCATCCACTAATTATCGCAAATGGTTGCCATAATTGCGCCCAATCTGCAGTTACTCCAGTCAGTTCAGCTATCTCTTGAAGTTGAACTCCTGGTGTATATTCTAAAACTTGTAAGAAAGCATACTGGTGGACAAAACCAATAAACATATTCGCCATACCGAAAATAAACATGACAGGAAGAATATAGATAGAGGCTTCCATTACCGTTCTTGTCACCAATCCCATCCATGTCCCAAGCGCAATAAAAATCACAAGTGCCATCAATGATCCAACCAATAACAACCCATTATTAGCAAAAGGGAAATCCATCATAAGCAAGCCTAAATAAGTAGTAATAAGTGTAATCAGGGTCGTAACAGCGCTTTTACCGGCAAGGATTTCTGGTACAGTTGCTGGAGAGAGCATCAATCCTCGTAACGTATTCTTCTCTTTTTCTTCTGCTATCATTGCACACTGCAAAAATGTTCCTACTAATGAAAGTGACAAAGTCAAAATCATCATATGCAGTTCTAAAGGGGCTTCTCCCATGCGACTATAAACAAAGGCTAGTATTAATGGCATAAAAGCTGTTGTTAGTACATACAAATTGCGATATAAATTTTTTAAATCTTTTTGAAAAATTGCCATGCATCGTTTGATAGAAAATGTCATACTAACTCCCTCCCTGTCACTTCAACAAAAATATCACCTAATGTCGGTTCTTTTGTCGAAATTCGCTCGATTATTTCCTCGGAAATAAATCGTTCGATATCCGCTGCACTTGATGCATCTAATGGCAGTTCTAGTTCACGACCACTCTTTAATTCTACACAAATAATATCTTCTCGATACTGTCTCTTTAAATTTTTTGGCTCATCCAATAATTGAACAGTACCTTTATGCAAAAAAGCAACTTGATCACAAAGATGGTCTGCTTCCTCCATATCATGTGTCGTAAGGAAAATCGTTGTTCCTTGACGGTTTAACTCCTTTAAACCTTTATGAATGTGTTTTGAATTGGCTGGGTCTAATGCTGAAGTAGGCTCATCTAAAAATAATATTTCCGGCTTATGCAGCAATGCTCTAGCTAACAAAACACGTTGTGTCATACCTTTTGATAGCTTCTGCACTTGTGTTTTATACTCCGACTGCAGATTAACCATTTCTAACACTTCGTTGATCCGCTTCTGAGCAATATGATATAAATCAGCATATAATTTTAAGTTATCATAGATCGTCAAACGTTCATATAAACCACTATTATCTGTTACCACACCGAAACGTTGTCTAAATGCTGGTTTAGCTAATTTCATTGCTGGTATACCAAACACATTCGCTGTACCTGCCGTTTGCCTCACCTGTCCTGTTAAAATCTTAATGGTTGTTGTTTTCCCCGATCCGCTTGGACCTAAAAAACCAAATGTTTCACCTTTTTTCACTTGAAACGAAACACCATTCAGTGCTTGTTTATTGCCAAAAGCTTTTGCTAAATCATTTACTTCTACTATATTCTCCACCCCAAAAACCTCCTAGCGCATTTGTTTTGCTTATAATTCTAGAATAGCGATTAATTTAGGGTTACGCATTATATCTCAGGTAAATGGAGTATATCGTTAGATGAATGGAGCTTATTCTACTCCTAATAATTCCTTTAGCTTAGCTAATTTCGATTTTGATAATGGTACTTCTGAACTTTTTTTATCTATAAGCGATAGACTATAACTATTTCTCGTCCACGTAATGACCTCACGAATTTTTTGCAAGTTAACAATATAAGAACGATGACAACGGAAAAATCCTTGGCTCTGCAACTGCAGTTCTAATTCCTTCAATGTTAGCCCTGTCGAAAACCCTTCACCACGAGTGAATAAAATAGACTGACCATTTTTACTTTCTATGTAATCAATCTCTTGTGGATCAAATAAAATTATTTTATCTTCCACTTTCGCTGAAATTTTATTAAGCTGAAAGGTTTGCTCTATTTCAAGCGAAGCATCCGTCTCATAAGATTCTGTCTCCTTCTTCGTTTCCACCTGATGCAAGCCTTGCTCATCTCATCATACCAGCAAATACTTAATGAAGAGAGATAGCTTTCTTTATCAGAATGAATCGTATGATGATTTATTTGAATGGATCCTTTTCGCACTGTTTCTTTGCCTGTAATCATCTGAAGCAAAATCTCTCTAATATTTACTGCCGATTGAATCGCTTTTACTTCTCCGCAATTTATCTCGATATCCACCAATGGAAACAATAAGTGATTACCTTGACGAAACTCAATTCTATTCATCGTGAACACAACGATTTCCCCCTCTCCCATCTATATTTGTCTTAATTAACTATAATTATAGCAAAGTAGCGATTAAAAACGAGATAGTAGTAATCGAGAACAATAGCTTCCGCTGTAGACCAATCTTGTACATAGGAATACACTAGCTTTAATAATGATGTTCCATGCTGGGCCATTGCATCTCGAAGGACACTTTCATTAATGAACGTTTTATCCTGCTTATTCAATTAGTAACCTCCTTTCGTTATACCCTTTAGACGACTAATTAGAAAAAAGGTGACAAAAAAACTCCCTTACAAATTCTTCATCATAAAGGAGTGTTTTCATATACTAACTTTTCTTTAATTGTACTAACAATTCCATTGCTTCTAACGTAGATGCAATCAAGGCTTTATCTCCTTTTTGCTGGCGTAATGCTAATGCCTGTCGCAGATATTTTTCAGCATATTCTAATTGGTTCATCTCCATATAACATTTCCCTATATGCTGTAAAACAAAATCTACATAGTGGTCTACACCGTTCTTCTCGCACAGGGACAAAGCTTTCTCAAAAAGGACAAGTGCTTGTCTATGTTGGTCGTCATACTTATATACTTCACCGATCCTTATTAAAGTTATAATTTCTTTTACGATATCTTGATGTTCAAGTGCATAGTTTAAGCACAGCTGCAAATATTCTTTGGCTTTATGTAGGTGTACCTTATCTGCGTTTCCATATATTCGATACAAATTACCTAGAGCGCCTGATAGATAATACGCGCCCTCGCTTTCCTCCTTAATAAGAGAATACTCTAATGCTTTAATACTCTCTTCAAGCAAACCTAAATCTGAAGCTGTTTCACGTAAATAATTCGTTTGATCAAAATAAATGGTTGGTGTTACTTTATTTAATATGTGCGTATATTCCCTATTTGTCATACGCATCACCTCCATTATTTAAAAAGTTGCTTACTCAATTTCATACTTCATCTAGTTGATCGGCATAAAACTCCATTTTAGAGGAATTTCCAATTGGATCTGGTTCCCCTTGAATGCCCTCTTCGCATTTCGCGAAATGCATAGATAAATATATGATAATGAGAAAGTCATTGTTGCCTCATTCACATCATTTGTACTTTTGCTTCATCCGTGAATGGTGAAACAGTTGACTATCCTAATTGTATAGGTTGTTTCTTCATTGGGGCAATCATAGGGATAGGAATTTTTTCGGAGATTCCTTCCTACTTGTAGCCACTATTGGACTGCTTCATAAGCCTGCTACCCGTCGTTCATATTGAGCTAAATGCGAAAATTCAAGTAGAGTACTTAAAGAAAAACCAACCGAAAATTAATCAGTTGGTATGATAGTGATTACTACTTGACTTTTTAAATAGAATACTATAAAAAGGAAATAATATTATATGAATTAAGCCAAACAATAGTATCACATTAAAGAAAGGGGTATCATAAGTATTAAACCATTCAGTAAAGATTTCTGTTTGTAAAATTTCATTTCCAAAATTACCAAACTCAAAATCATTAACAAGAGCTGTACCATCAACAACCAGCATTAATAAATTAAGAATTAAAAAAAAACCGATATGAAGTAACCATTTTTTCATTTACATACCATCCTTTTTGCTCGCGTAATGCTAATGCCTGTCGCAGATATTTTTCAGCATATTCTAAATGGTTCATCTCCATATAACATTTCCCTATATGCTGCGAGACAAAATCTACATCGTTCTTCTCGCAAAGGGACAAAGAGCTTCCTCAAAAAGGATAAGTGCTTGTCTATGTTAATATATTATGTACTTCACCGCTCCTTATTAAGGTTATAATTTCTTTTACGACATCTTGATGTTCAAGTGCATAGTTTAAGCAAAGCTGCACATGTTCTTCGACTTTATTTAGGTATACCTTATCTACGTTTCCGTTTATCCATCCATAGTAACTGTATATAAGAAATACTGTAACTATGCTTATGAATAACAATAACTAATCCCTTCAATGTTAACTATAGTGTTTGATACCCGTTTTTAAAGCTCCCAGACCTTCTGTTAATCTAAATCTGACAATAACATTCCATATACAATGCTGTCGGTCCACTCATCTTTATTCCAATAATCCTGAATGAAGTGCGCTTCCTTTCTCATACCTATTCGCTCGCATAACTTTTGAGATGCTTTATTTCTTGCATCGAGGTTGGCTTGTATACGATGTACCTTATATTCCTCAAATAACTTCTTGACTAAACGACTCACAGCTTCTGTTGCATATCCCTTTCCTGAAGCTTCATCGGAAAAAGTGTAACCGATTTCGACAGTATCTTTCATATTTGTATACCATATAGATAAATCCCCAATTACTTTAGTATCATTTACTACCGCCAAATTTAGCATTGTTTCTTTTGTGAGCGCACTATTTTCTAGCTTTTTATTAAATTCTTCCTCCATATTTTCATAGTTCCACCTATCGTGTAATAGATATTTACATGTATCATCGTTATTGTAAATGTTAAATACATCTTTTAAGTCGCTACTTTTAAACGGTCTAATTGTTAATCTTTCTGTGTTAAATTCCAAAAAAACTCCTCCTTTAAATGTAAAAGAATAGATATGAATTTATCGATATCATTAAAGTAATACAATAATTCTTCTACATAAAGCTTATTAAAATGGTCTTCATACTTTATTAAATCTATTTCATAAGTATCTATAACAACATAATCAAAGGTTAGAATTTTTTCCTTCACTGATTTCAAAATCGTCAGTAGTAAGCAGCAGCACTTCGAACTATATGAAAGAAAACACATATTAATCCATAATAGCTTAAAACGCTTTTCGCTGATAAACAATAGTAGTAAACACCCAAGATATAACATATAAAAACATAACAATCAAAGTCGACCCTGTATATATAACTGACATGGACAAACTGTTAATAAAATCCGTAATTACGGGTAATTTGTCTATCAAATAAAGCACAGTTCTTGGTCCAATACCTGCTAATACTAAAAAACTAAGCATTACAACAGTAGAAATATAGCCAGGTTTCAAAATATAAAATAACGGAAAAGTAAATGAAGCAAAAACAAAGAATAAACCACTAGCAATAGCAATGTCCGTTAAGGTGTAAGAGGTATTCGCGATTAACAACGCTAAACATGTTACTCCTATCCCCAACCCCATATAAACAATAGCACCGATATACCGTGATGCGATAATCGTCTTCCGAGTATATGGTAAAGAATTTAATAGTATATTTGTCTCTGCCTTTTCATCATAAAAAAACGCATTGAACGGAATAAAAATAGCGGCTACAAGAAACGTTAAAGCTGGATGACTTCCCATCATAATAAAAAACGCAACACAAGGAATAAAGATAATTAGTTGCCACTTCTGCAAAATAACATCTCGTCTAATCAAATTAAACATGTTGCATGCCTCCCTTCATGTAATACATAATGTCCTCCATTGACGCTCGTTCAATAACAACAGAATCTCCAAACATACTTTTCACCGCTTGAATATTATCTGTTAAAGCTTCAAACCCTGTTGATGCACGATGAACATGGAGTAAGGATTTTTCTGTATCCCGATCCAACAGCTCCACGCTCCCCTTCACAAGGGCATAGTTGTCTGCTACATCCAACATAGATTGGTTAAATAATAATTCCCCTTTATTAATAAAGGCGATATAATCAGCAACTCGTTCTAAATCTGTCGTAATATGCGTAGAAAAGAAAATAGTACGATTTCTATCTATCATTATTTCTTGCAATAAATCGAGTAATTCTCGCCTAAAAATAGGGTCTAACCCTGCGGTTGGCTCATCCATAATAATAAGTTCGGCACGATGTGACAAAGCAACAGCCAATGAAGCCTTCATTTGCATCCCTTTCGAAAATTTTTTCAGCGATTTATTAAGTGGTAGCTCGAATTGTTCAACATATTGATAAAAAAGATGATCATCCCATTGTTTATAAGCTGGTCCAACAACACGCTTAATATCTTTTAGATTCATCCCCTCATAAAAAACATTACTGTCGTATACAAAACCGATCCGTTCTTTAATCTCTTTTTCATGTGTCTTAAAGTCCAATCCAAATACCTTCACCTCTCCAGCATCTGGCTTTAACAAATTCATTATCATTTTAATCGTTGTCGATTTTCCAGCACCATTTGCCCCGATAAAACCTGTAACAAAGCCTTTCTTTACTTGCAAATCCATATTTTCAACAGAAAAACCTTTAAAATTTTTTGTCACATTTTTAAGTTCTACTACATGTTCCATTATTTCACTCCTCATATAAAAGTTTCAATAATTCTTGTAGCTCATCTAAGGACAAACCAATTTCTCTGCTGTTAGTGATCACTGCGGTTAGCTGTTCCTCAATGACTTTAAGCTTCTTCTCTCTTATGATCTCTAAGTTTTGCTCTGCGACAAACGAACCTTTACCGACAATGGAATAAATAAAACCTGCTTTCTCCAATTCTTCATAGGCACGCTTCGTCGTTATCACACTAATTTGTAAATCCTTTGCAAGTTTACGCATGGAAGGTAATGGTGCTCCTTCTTGTAATTCACCTGTTAGTATAGACGATTTAATTTGATTAATAATTTGTTCATAAATCGGCTCCTTTGAACTGTTCGAAATAATTATTTGCATGCCAAACCCTCTTCTTTTATTTTTTTGAAAATGTACGTGAGAAAATATCCTCTATTACTTGAATCAGTATAGCGATAACATGAATGGTTATACATAAGTTAAAAAACGGAAAAGAATATGGCGTAATCCATTCCGTGAACAGCTTCGATTCCAGCACCCATCTTGCTATCCGAGCTCCTAAATTACCACTGTCATTGATATTCGGTTCTAACGAAGTACCATCTACAACCATAAATATTAATTGCACCACGACGAATATTCCCAAAATGATCAACCAACGCATAGGCAGGTTTGCTTTCTCTACTTTCTCTGTTCTCACCATTCAAATACCGCTCCTCTCACGCTTCTATATATAATGTATATACACTACATATACATTATATACATGTTTGAAGAATCTTGCAACCATAAAAAAGCCTCTTACGGACTTTTTATCCGAAGAGGCTTCTAACTATTTATCTACAATACAAACTACTAGTAGCTTTTCTGTTGCTAGGCTACATATTTTAGCATTATCCTACGTTGTATAAATGGTTGTTTTACACATATTACTCACAGCCGTTGAGGCCTATTCACAAGATAGATACCAACTAGTATAATCGCTCCACCTATTAATGTGTAAAGATGCAATTGTTCGTCTAACAACAGCCAACCAAAAAGAACACCAAATAATGGTGCAAGGAATAAAAATGAACTAACTTTACCCGGGTTCTCCTTCTGCAATAAGAAAAACCAAACAGCGAACTGGACAATCGATGCCATAATTGCTAACCATAGTATAATAAATACAGAACTTGTCGTAATAACTATGTGCATATCTTCAAACAGGACACTCATTAACAATAATAACAGGCCGCCTGATAGCATTTGGTAGGCAGTCACTACCCATACGTCCAGTTTCTGTCCCCACCTATTCATCAATAACGTTGCAATAGCCCAAGAAACCGCACTTAAAAAGCTTAGAACTGTACCGATTTGCTGAACATGCAGAGTAGCTCCTAGTGTGATAAATACACCTAAAAAACCAGCTATCACACCTAACCACTGCCCCCAACGATATCTCATCCCTAAAAACAATGATCCAAAAATAACGACAAGTAGTGGATTCGTGAAAGTTAAAATAGATGATTCACCTGCCGTTATCGTTCTCATGCTTATAAAGATTAATCCCATTACTCCAGCTGTTTGGAATAAACCAATCAGCATAATTTGACCCCACTCCTGAAAAGTACTGGGATGAGTCCGTTTGAATACGCGAACCATTATTCCCATTACTATACCAGCTAACGTAAAACGGATCCCAACTAACAATAATGGAGAAACGTATTGTAAACCGATTTTACCAATCGCAAACGAGGAGCCCATTAAACTCGTTGTGATAATAATTAATAATGTAAATAACACTTTATTCAATGCTAGTCCTCTTTTCTAAATTGTTTATTGGCCTAAGCAAAGTGTATCAAAAATAAAAGAATACGTATGTTTATCTGCTTGCGTTTTTCTTTCCGCCAACATATAACCTCGGCCTGTGATCCTACTACTATCAACAGTAATATGATTTTCGTATTAATAGACTGATAAAAATATATTTCACCTCTTAAACAGTTAGACATCATCTAACCGGAAGCAGTATCCTTTTGTACACCAATACATAATACTAAGTGCAGTCCAACCGTGCCCCTTCAAAATTACCACCTATAAATGTTCTGGAACGAGAAAAATTTCTAATGGAAGAAATACCTTTCTCTATTTTGTATATAAATAGTATCATTTAACATGTATAAACAACCTCACATAAGGGAGACATTTCATGAAGAGACTTCTCATAGTACTTATTGGGATTTTTGGGTTGGCGGCGTGTGATGAAGAGACCAATGAAAATGCGGAGAAATTGGACGAAACAAAGCATCAAGAAGAAGCTGTGGAAACTAACGAAGCAGAAGAAAGTAGGCAGGCAGAAACCGACAATCCCGAAGATATCTCAGATAGTAATGAGACCAATGATGCAGAATCGGTCGAGATTGCCCCTGTCATCATTGAAGAGACACTTTGGCATTTTGATGAAGGAGAAGCTTATGATGTGCAGGCAGAAGTCGGTCCCATTATCCAAGATGGAGAGTATGCGATCCTACCAATGGTCTTAGATACGACGAGTGACATTGAGGTGCAGTTCAGAAAGAATATTTTTAACAATGGATTTGTGTCGGAGGATCCGAGTTCTGGCTTCGATATACGTCTAATCGATGCCGAACAGATGACTGTTTCCCATATGGGAGTTCTCTCCTATGACAAGGACTGGGGTGACGGTCAATCCCGCAAACCTTTGGAAACGTTTTTAAGGGAAGGAAGTCTGAATAATCGTATGAGGATGGGACCGGATCATGAACCCGTTCGTTACTTTGCGATATTTCAAAAAACAGAATCAGACAGTGTGCATGTTTTGCTTCAAAGCCTAGGACTCGCTGAAGATGTGCCGGTTGTTGACCGGGAAGATGTTAATCCTCCAAACCTTGCTGAGGCAGAGCAAACAGAAGATACAGCAGAACGTGATAATAGACACACGCTAGGAGTGCCGACACTTGAAGAAATTGTACAGCGCGAGCTGACTTCCAGTGCTTTTGAAGAGGTAAAGGATAGTTATCCAGAACAAATTGTCACACGGGTGATACCTCTTGAAACTTATAGAGAAAGTATGGAAACTGCTGTCAGCAGGATTGATACAATTGAACATTCGACATTGATTCTATCCGGAGACGTATTATTTGAATTTGATTCTGCTGATTTAACCGATGATGCAAATGAAGAGTTCGAGGGCGCCATTATTGAATTGGAAGGCGTCGAAGGTGGCGAACTTGAAATCGTTGGACATACTGACAACGAAGGATCGGATGACTATAACCAGAACCTCTCTGAAGACAGAGCAAAAGCTGTCCAAGACAGGTTGAAGGAATTAACAGATCTAGATGCTTTTGATGACATATCGGTAGAAGGAAAATCATTCCACGAACCAATTACGGACAATGATACCGAAGCAGGGCGTTCACAGAACCGACGTGTGGAATTGCACTTCACTCCTCCTGCAGAGGAAATCGTGATCGAACAAGAATTGGATTTATCGGAAGCGCCAGGGGCGGAAGCTAAACATCCTGATGCTGTAGAGGTTGAAGCTGGAAAGGTAGAAGTCCTTTCTCTTACTCAAGTGGATAGCCTGCTCGTTGGTCGAATCCGGGTCCAGGCAAACGAGGGCGAACTCGATAGAAATGCTTTACGTACGTATGGTTCAGGAGCAACAAGCCTTGCAGGAGCAAGGGGCATGCATTTTCAGGAATCAATCGGATATTTAGGATCCACAGTATACAATATCACCCTTTTACACGGGGACCAACGCTATTACCCTATTGATTATTACCTAACTCCATTGCCGGAAAGTCACGGGGAACAACAGCTGGAGGAGGAAGACGGGGAGTACATTGTACCGCTTGCAGAGCGATTCCTGCAATCTAGTTACAATTCTGATAATGATGACGCTTATTTTATGGCGACTGTAATCTGGCCGGCAGTTGATGCCGATAAAGCAGCTGTAGAATTAGGGCTACCTAGTATTAATACCACCACAGGCGATATCGACACTGAAGTAGACAAAGTTCAGCCGTGGAGAATCACCAACATTCCGCTAGAACATTCAGAACAAACAGTGAACGAATAAAAAAGAAATAGGCTTGTCCGGCATCAATGTGCAGAGTGATGACCGGGCAGCCTTTTTTGATTTATGGAAAAGTAAATGGGTAGCTGTTACTTTTTCTTCTCTACCCATATCCCCATCATCTATTATCCCCCAATGCTTCATCCCGTCTTTCACGCCTAAAGGCAATATTATAAAGTTCGTACCGATAATAGAGGAAAGAAAGTAAAGGCAGTAAATGCAGGACATATTGAACAAATGATGGAAAAAAGAAAAAGACTAGACCCGTATCGGATCCAACCTGAGTTAATGATATATAACAAGAGAAAGAAAATAATGCTGTTGATAATAGTTCTCTTTTTCTTAGCTTAAAACGAATTGCTATAAGAATTACTGTTGATAATGTCATTATACAAACTATTAGCTTTTGATGTACCACTACCATAAACAGCATTTGCAGCAGCTCTAACTGCTTGTTCGATTTTCTTTCTTTTACTTTGGCCATATTCATATTCTTTTTTTACCTTCATTTAAACCAAGTAAATCTTGAAGTTCTTTTAATGATCCCTTCCAAGATACATAAGCTGTTCCGTTGTATCGAATTTGACTTACACCATCTCCATTAACAGTCACTCCAATAACTTCAGGATAGTTATCTGGTTTAAGACTATAGGAGTCTCACCTTTACTCATATCACTTCCACCTAAAATGCTATGAACTTGAGATGCAGATAGTTTCGTTGATTGTGGCTCTTTTGTTCCTACTTTGATAAATTTACCAACTGGCTTCTTTGTAACTTCAGAAGCAACTTGATCTTCAGAAGTCAACTTACCGTTTGTATACGTTTCTTTATATGTAATGTCTTAACGCCCTTCTTACCCTTTTGTGAAACAACTTCTTTTCCTTTTTTCTAGTGAACTATCATTTTGTTTCACTGTATTGAAACCAATAGATTCAGTAGAAGTTATTGGTTTGGTCGTAACCGTATCTTTCGGCTTACTTGAAGAACTGGAAGAATTATTACTTGATGTAGATTTACTACTTTTTGCTTTACTCTCTTGTTTCGTTTCAGTTTTCTTATTAGATTTAGTATTAGTGCTAGTATTGCTATTAATCTTGTTACTACTACTATTATTCAATTTAAAGGTGTTATTGCATCAGCAATATAAAGATATTAAAATTCGAGTTGCATAAATGAGGAGTGAGTGTTTAACATACCCCAACATTTGACTTAAAACCTCTTTTTTATTGTGTTGTGTACTTGATAGTTTCCTTTCTATCTAGCCAAGCTAAGCATTGCTCATTCCAAGATTCTATTTGATGGTATACGCAATTCTTTGCGAAATTACTTTTTATGAAATTCACTACATTCTCTATTTTCCCTTTTGACTCAGGATCTGCAGCTCGGCATAAATAAACAGAAAATCCTTTTTGTTGCTTATAAGCCTGAAACTCCTCTGTATATATGATATCTCCTCCATTCTCACTAACTACCATTAATTTATCCTGGTCATAAACAATTATCCAAAAATAATTAAATGCATTTTCATGACTGCGTATCACATCTCGAGTTGTAAAATGAAAAATAAAAAACAAAGAATAGTTACCAGAATTCATACAGTATAAAACGGATTATTTTTAATCCATCTAAATACTTACATAGAAAAGCTTTTAATTTTCTCTTTTTATTTGAAAAGGTTGTATATTTAAGCATTACTATTTCTTTATAAAACAAATACCTTCAGAAAGGATAGATTATTATAAAGGTTAAGAAGAGACTTTATTCCCTATAAAACTGGAATAATTGACAAATACAGACGAAAAACAACTATAAATTTAACAAAAATTGTTATAATTAATGAATGAAAATGATATAATTGGAAAAAGATATGCAAACTTACTTTTTAACATATCTTTTTCTAAATTATAAATACTTACTTTATGACTATGAATTTTACTAGTCTTTTTTTTGTAACCTTACACAGAACGTACGTTCCAACGATGAAAAGGGGATGAATTAATAGAAAAAAACAAGACAAAGACTAGTTAAAAAATTTAAATAGTATAAAACAGATTATTTTTAATCCATCTAAATACTTATATTGAAAAGTTTTTTATTTGAAAAGGTTGTGCTTTTAGGAATTTATACTTCTTTATAAACAAATACCTTCGGAAAGGATAGATCATTATAAAGATTTAGAAGCGATATTTATTACCTATAAAATCGGAAAAATTGATAAATACAGACAAAAAGAACTACCAATTCAAAAGTATCGGTTTAGAACAATATGCAAATGGATTTAACAAATATTTTTAAGATTAATTTCTTAAACTGATATAAAAAAATAGAAAAGAGATATACAAAATCTGCTTTCTAACATACCTTGTTCTAAATGATAAATACTTACTTTATGGCTATGGATTTTATTAGTCTTTTTTTACAGCCTTACTTGGAACATATGTTCCAAGTAAGGTGAAAAAGAGGGGGTTAGATTAATGGAAAATAAAATACAAGACAAGGACTGTCTGCAAAAATTCAAACAGTATAAAGCGGAAAACAAAGACTTTCTAGAAAATAAAGTTGTACGTTCATTCCTAGAGAAAAAAGAAAATTTAGTTTTACTTATGAATGTTTTATGCAATCCTTCGAAGGAAAATGAGGATGAACTAGATCGTGCATTTAAATATTTTTATTTTAATATAAGATTCACTTCATACATCTCATCTGCCCTTTATTTTAATGCTATTAACTTTGATAAAAAGTATAAAAAAATCCGAGATCGTTTCCCTTTAACAATGGATAACTTAGTAGGTGATGAAAATGGCGAGACTTTTAAAGAAATGATCAAGGATGATAACTCAGAAATAAAAATTGACGTTTTTTTAAAAAGTGAAAATATCATTGATTATTTGGAAGATTCACTTTTGAGTGAAAGTGTCAAAAGATTGACTGATAGACAAAAAGAAATACTATATTTAGCTTATGTTAAACAATTAACTGATACAGAGATAGGAATAGTCCTACATAAATCTCAACAAGCTGTTTCAAAGACTCACAAGAAAGCACTAAAAACTATAAATAACTCTCTAAAAAAAATGAAAGGGGAAAAAGAAAATGGTAACTACTGATTTCCCCCAGTGGATCAGTATTTTAGGGAACTTTGGTTTCCCAATATCAATAACAATATACTTATTCGTTCGGTTTGAAAAGAAACTTGAAAAATTAGAACTCGCAATTACTGAACTAGGAGAGATCATAAGAAACATGAGAAGGGATTGAATGGTATGTCAATATCATTATATGATTTGGTAAAAGAAGCACAAGAAAATATACAGGCGATGCAAAAACTAATTGACCTGTTTGAACCAAAATTAAAAAAGACGTTATTTCTTACTAGGTATGAGGAAAGGGAAGATTTATCTCAGGAGTTAAAATATACTTTAATTCGATATATTTTGAGGTATAATCCTGATTCCGTTCCAGGATTTTGGGAACTAAAGAAAAGCATAGAAAATCAAATGAATGAATTGCATAATTCATAGCCTTTGTGCCTCAATGAGTTTAATACTCAAAAAAGGAAGTACCTCCCCAAATCTTGTATAATGGTTAGTAAACACCCAAACCAAAAGATTGGAAGGACTTCCTATGTCCATTGTACGACAAGTTAGTTCATTCGACATCCAAAAATTATACAAGATGGAACCTACCCATCGTTATGAAGATATTATTTCAATTATTGATCTATATGTCATTTATCATAAGGAGTTATTGCCGATGACACAGTCGCGATTGACGCCATCAATTTTGAAGATCATGAACAATAGTTGACGAAACAAGCAGAAAAAGAAACCCAAACTGTTGGTTTATCTAGTCACTACATCTTGCAGTTTCTTTTTCATATGGCAATCTGAGCGAATTCTTCTAATCTGTATTTTTCAAAGAATAACTCCATCATAGCTTGTCCAAAGACGGAAGATTCAACGTTTTCTTGAAACGTATTGCACTTATAGCTCAAGTGTTGAAGAAAGTGTTGCTTTTCTTTGATCATCTGATGTACGAGCTGATAGCGAGAGCGTGTTAATTGTTGTAGGGCGACATATTGATTCTTTTTAACCACTGACATCGATAACAACAAATCGTAAATAATCAGCAATCACAAACGCATCGATCTCATCTGTTTTGTCCATATCGGGATAGCTCTTTTTGAAATTAGCTATCTGTTTCGAGTTTATCACAAATACTTTCGCACCAAGTGCGCGAAGCTCTTCATTCTGATGAACAGAACATCGCTGGATGGAAACTGTACACTGAAGTAGATTCTAAACCAATCTTTATTACTTACACGGATTGTCCATCAATGGTACGAAAAATAGCTTCACGTAAAGTAGTAGCGCCAGCAAATCATTCGATACGATGAGGGAAGATACCTTTACTCCTTCGCCATCTAACAAACCTTGATATCAAAAGAACTAATATCTAATACGACAAATAAATTCATGGAGGGTGCCCCCTTTCTACATGAGAATCATTGGAACGTATTTTGGACGTCTCGAGATATCTCTAGTATGAACGTCGATTAGCAACCTTGTTTATCAGTACTATCTCTATATTGAAAACCACCTTGGAGCTACTATCATCCAAGTTCGAGTGACAGAGTGTATAGTCTGCAAGCAGGAAGGTCCACACGTACACTGGGGAACAGTCTATAAATGTGGTTCGCCACAGGGAGAGGTAGAATTGTCCCAAAAGATCCCTAAGACCATTATCTAGGAACATCGCTAGGTCCAAGTGTTTTTTTGAAAAATTTATTGCAGGACGAATGAGTAAAATTTTGAGTTGAAAAGAGGGACTTATATATAATATACGAGGGAGAGTGGATTTGAAGGGGAAGTAATTGCGGGGTAAAACGAATAAAACAATCCATGTACAAGTGGAAGAAAACTTATGAAATAGTTACCAGTAATTACAGATACAAGAAAAATCGAATCTGGCAGAATGCGCAAATCAAGCTTTTGGAGGGACACGCGGAGCTGTTAAAAAGGCTAGAAGTGATAGAAAAGAGGCTGCTAAATATTTAAAAAACCTGAGTCCGGGCAAAGCCTATCAATTGATTCAAGAGACAATTGAACAAAATGGGTTCGAGAAGATGACAAGATACTTTTGTGATCTATTGGAGGTTTCCTGTTCTGGATACTACAGTTACCTGAAGGTAGCTACTTATCGCAAGGCTAGGAAAAAGCTGGACTTGGAAGGGAAAGAAATCATATTTAACCGCAGGGGGATAAGAAAGGTTCACGCTCTATCAAAATGATTCTTGAGAATGAGTATGATCTTATTCTTAGCCATAAAAATCCAAGGAATTATGAAAAAGTACGGGATTGTTTGCCCTCGTATGAAACTGAAACCTTACAAACAGATCGCTAAAGCTACAATGGAGCACCAAGTCGTCCCAAACAAGTTAAACAAAGAATCTAAACAAGGGGTTACTGAAAAGTTCTAACTACCTTTATACAAAAGTAGAAAAGCTAAAATACAAAGTGGAAGATAACACCCAAAAATAGAAGTAAGTGAAGACACAGGCTAACGAAAACAATTTAGCTCAGAGCGCTAAGAGCAAAAATCATATCGAAAAAGGTTAGATTTGTAGAAGCATGCAAACAAAGATACTAAAACGAAGGAATAAATGAGAAAAACGTTTTCGAATACGGAAACTGATAAAATCTACAGCAAGCGTAAAATCGATTTGGAACCAGTCTTTGGATTATCGAAAGTTGATTTATGTATCACTCCTGTGAGAAGGAAAGAGACAGTAAAAAATGAATGAGAATTGAGCAATAGAATATGAAAAGGATCTAATCTAACGAAAAAAGTTCCGACCATTAAAGAATAATGATCAAAACTTTTTTCGCTAGTTTTGTCCCTTTTTATTTTCAGGAGAAACTTCGTGTTTTCTATAAAATAACAATTTCTGACTAATGGTGTTTTACCGCGATCCCAACGCCGTAAAACTCCTACCGGATTGAAGGCTTACTTTATTTTGTTAATAAGCTCAATAATTTCTTCATCATTACCAGGATCAATGGACACTAGTTCTGTATTTTCAATAATATCTTCATAGAATTCTTCACCGGCTGGGTAATCACCATCCCAACGTAAAGGAACATTGTACAGATTAATTGTGCCATCTCCATTACCACTGTAAGTTACCGAACCAGCTACTAATCGACTACCTGCAAGCTGGATTACATCTTCTGGGTAGCTGGCGCTCGTTTCGTCATCAGGATTAAGTGGTGTACCAGCTGGAATATGTTCAACGTTTAGCTCATCTACATCTTGCACAGCTCCAAGTTGCAACCAAACCCTAGCATATTCAACTTCTTCAGAAGAATAGTTAGCTAATGGATTATTTTCTTCATTTTCAGATGTATTATTGGAGTCATTGTTTGGTGTTTTTTCAGAAGAATGTTTATTTTTTTCTGTCTCTCCTGATTCTATTGAGGGCTCCGATTCATCTGTTTTTTCCTCAAATTGGTTGTTTTCTCCTATATCATCTGTTTTCTCTTCTGATTGGGAAATAGAGACATCTTCCGAAGCTTCTGATTTTGATTTTTCGCTTGCATTGTTGGAACACCCAACGATTAACAGAGCAAGTAATAGTAGGGCAACACTGCAATAAGAAGTCTTGTTTATTTTCTTCATTTGACCACACCTTTCTAACAATCACAACAATTTGTTCTATTCAAAGATAGAAATATGGATTAATTTGATAATTTCATCATAAGATATTATAAAATACTTGTAAAGAATAAATTGAGTACAGTATTTGTGGGAACTCATACTTTTAATAACCAGTACTGTTATGTGTCTGACCTTCTAACACTCCTTACGTTTTTTGTGTTCCATGTAAGATTTTAATTTATAGTTTATCATTCAATGTAACTATGATATTCATAAAATCATCTAGTACTTTGTCACTCTAGCTACGATCATTTTTCGAAAACACTTTCATAGTCCTTTTTGCTTTTTTATTGCGATTTTTCACTCTAACTTTAGGGGGAAGTATCAGGTAAGATTTGAACTGTTTTATGTTTATATATAAAAAAGGGTCTTTTCCTCGAAAAACGCCTCTTTACTACTGCGCACTCTGTTTGTTAATTTAAAAAAAGGAGATTTGTATCAGTTAATTAGTTTTGTATCTAGGCCTGTCTTTCAATTGTAGGAGATGTCTAAGGAAGAACGGACAGTTAGAGGAGTCAATAAGTTGATGACACTGCTATTTAGTAAAGTTTCCGGATGTCTGAAGCATACTGAAAATTGAGGTGAAGAATTAATGAACTTTGTGGCAAAAACACAGTGAAAAGAACTATGTGAGGATTCGAGTAGACTTCCTTATAAATAACTGATACATATGCAAGCCTTAATAATTTGAACATATTATGGGTTGAATCACTCATTCTTTATCACTCTCTACTTCTGAAGGAGCTAAAGAATCGTATAAGGACCATTTAACCCCGTAGGGGAGCCGTTTTCATTAGATATTAATTCATAAAATTCTTCATTAATCCTCTTCATATCATGTGTTACTTGAATACTAACCAACTCTTTTAATCGATCTCTACATATAGTTAAATCTCCCACCATAATGTAATCTTTGATTCTTCCTGAAAGATATTTATTATATCTAGAATAAGAAACTACTCTTGGTTTTATAATTCAGTCTTTAATGACAGATACCATGTGAGAATACAAGTCATTATAACGATCCTATCTTACAATGTTTAAGGCAAATAATTATCATGTGTATCGTTATAATCCCCTTCTAGTTAGAGAGTTTTCCCAAGTTCATACATGGTGAAAGACAAAGATAGATAAAACAGATGCTTTAATCATCACAAAAATAAGAATGGGAGATTTCGAACAAACGCAGAACAAAATTATCGAGGAGCCAAAGGAATTGACAAGGTATAGAAGCAGACTAGGAAGACATCAAGGCCTTCGTAAAACTCAGTACACTCAAAATTCAAAAAATATTTCCGAAATTAGCTACTTATGGTCAAGTTTTCTATTCAGATTACATGATGCATACACTCGATTCACCAATCGTAACCATTACCGGAATTCCTTAGCAACTCAGCAGTATCACCATAGCAGAAATGGGTGATGTCTTCAATTTTGATATTCAAGGTCAATTAATAGCCTTCGCTAGAATGGAGTCAACCATATATCAATCTGTTACTATCAAGGAAACAGAAAAATGGTTAAACAAGGATCACCACAACAAATTCGATGGGTCATGTATCATATATCAAGACTGTGGTTTCTATCTATTCACCACCATTCAAGAGATATTATGAGAAAAAGCTATCAGAAGGTAAGCACTTTAAAGCTTATAAAGAAGTTGATGCGTAATATGTAATACAAAGGAGAGGAGAAAGCTATCACTGGCATCAAATATGAAATCATAAAATAATTAAGCTTGATGATTTAAAAATTGTCTAAATCATCAAGCTTATTTGTCATGCCCCAATTTATAACAAGTAAATATTCATTTTTTGTAGCAAAAACTATTGACTTTATATGGTTAGCCTCTTTACCTGTTAGTACTTGGTATACTAATTATTATTAGAATACTTGAATACATCTATTGTAATACATTTCACGATCTGCTAATCCATTTGTACCACCATTAACTCTTATTGTTACTTGCCTAACTGTTGGATTAGTATCACATAATGCATTCATATTATTACTATCCCACCAAAATCCAGCACTTGTCCATGGATAATTAGCAGCTACATAATCTACACCTTGATTAACAACCTTTTGATCACCAATCGCATTAGCAAATTGTGTGTAGTTATAACGACCTGTTAGTTGTATATAACCTGCCCCTTTATACTTTGGGCCATCCCCAGAATATATATTACCTAAGTCTTCACGATATTCATAAGCCTGACCAGATGCTATTTCTGTAGTCCATGTACCTGCTCCCGATTCATGACTACATTGACTGATAAAATGATAAAGTCTGGATTTCGTTGTAATATCATATCTCTCTAGGCAGCTATTCAAATCTTCTAACATAGCCTTTGAAATATTTGAATCTGGCCATCCAATTTGATTCAACTGACTCTTAGTTACACGAGTTATAGGCGCTTCTTCGTCTCCAATATCTGGTACGTTGTTATCTCCACTACTTCCATTATCATGGACTTTTAATACTTGTCCAATTTGAAGTTTATCTGGATCGCTAATATTATTCAATGCGATAATTTCAGATAACGTCATGCCGAACCGTTGAGCAATGCTGCTTAAATTGTCTCCTGATTTTACAGTATATGTGG
>NZ_JAWZSR010000006.1:0-193685 GCF_033949965.1 Gracilibacillus pellucidus
CAAACTGCAGAACACATCATATAGCGGAGACAAAACACGAAGACTCCTTAGGGAACAGTACGAGCTGAAGATCCATTTTCATGAAGCGGTCTTCTTCATGAAAATTAGCTGAAGCCGTACCCTAGGAAAGCGAAGTGTTTTGTCGGAGCGGTTTGCCAGCACTCATCATCAACTAGAATGGAAGAAAGCCTAGCCCACAGGAGACTATCACTTTTAGACTGCGTTAGTTTTTTTATGTTATTTCATCTTTTTGATCGATATACCATTCGTCATTTACATCAATAGAGCAAAAGGAAATTTGTTTTGCGTGTTCGAAACCGCGTTTTCTCAACTGTTTCATTAACCATTGTTCATCTTTCTCTAATTGTTCTAAGGCCTTTTCTTGGATTCTCCCATCTACAATTAAAGGTAGTACTAGACCATTTATCTTGTTTTGCGATACATCCGCATCTTTTTTTTCAATAATGGAAAGGTTACCTGAAGGCTCTAAAATCGCATAGGCCACATCTTTTATACTTGCCGTACCATTTTCGCGCAGTTGTTGTAATAAATCGTCAAAGTTAAATCGATTTTTCTTCATAGCATATTCATCGATTTTCCCTTGTGAAATGATAATCGCCGGCTTTCCTTCAAACCATTTACGAAATAGTGGACTTTTTAAAGAAATCCATGCTGTCAGCCTTTGAATAATAAGTAAAACAGCTATTGGTATTAATGCATAGCCAAAAAACAATTCTAAATCCTCGATTGTGAGCACACCGATTTCTGCAATCATGATAAAGACAACAATATCTAAGATGCTCAGTTCTCCTACTTCTCGCTTACCCATTAATCGAAACACAACGACAATACATAAATAATAAAGAAGCGTGCGGGATATTAGCATCCATACCTCTTCTAATTCCAAACTAGACACACCCTTTTTATAAACAATCAAGTAAGACTCCCATTGTAGGTAGCGAAACTTATCAGAAAGTTAGTGTCCGTTTATCGTGCACTTAGCTACCTTTTTAGCTCAAAACTTGAAATAGTGGGATTATTCTTCATAAAATTATGTTACCCATTGTCCATTGAAGTATACCTATTAAAAATGATGCATATACAAATAAATCAACGGATCTCTTCTATTTTTCCAGGACATGCATACATAATTAATGAGGACTTTTTTCTATGGAGGTGTTAGATTGAAAACAATTGTCAGTGTATTATATGGTTGGGTCGGTATTTTAATAGTCATGTTTTTAGCCAGTATTATTCTAACATTGTTATTACGATTTACTTCATTAGGTGAATCTACGCTTGAAATAGCTACATTATTTATTGGTTTCATTGCCTTATTCACTGGTGGATTTATTTCGGGGTTGAAGGCGAAACATAAAGGTATATTAGTCGGAGCTATTACAGGTTTACTCTTTACCTTTATCGTATTTTGCTATCGATTCCTAGGTCTTCATCTTAGTATAACCGTAATAGAACTAGTAAACCATGCAGCATACTTACTACTTGCCATTATCGGGGCTATCATAGGTGTAAATCTATCGTCAAGTGAGGAATGACAAAATATTTCGCTAATACTTTATGTTCTTGATACTCTCTAAATATAAGAAAAGTGCCCGGTTAGAAACCTAGCAACTAGACAAATACTCAAATTTTATACTTTTTTACTTAAAACAAAAACCATGGCATATATTCATTGCCATGGTTTTTTAGGTTTAGCTTTGTTCTACTACATCTCTAACCGCACTACGGTCATATGTAAGTTTTGTTCCATCTCCAGCTAGAAGTACAATTGTATCTTCATCTAAAGCATGAACGGTTGCGTGGAAGCCACCAATCGTAACGATTTTGTCTCCCTTTTTCAATTCCGATTGCATTTGACGAACTTGTTTTTGTTTTTTCTGTTGTGGTCTAATTAATAAGAAATAGAAAATCACAATCATCAATACAATCGGTGCAAAAGTTGCTAACATTTCCATTTATTTCGCCCCCCTTTCTAGAAGTTCTTTGCGTTCGGTTTATTAAAACCATATTGTTCAAAGAATTCCTCTTTAAAATCACCAAGTCGGTCTTGCTTAATCGCTTCACGAACTTGCTCCATTAATTTTAACAGAAAATATAGATTATGATAAGTAGTAAGTCTAAAACCGAACGTTTCATTTGCTTTTACCAAATGTCGGATGTATGCTCTACTGTAATTTTTACATACATGACAGTCACAATCCGGGTCAAGTGGTGAAAAATCACGTGCATATTTAGCATTTCGAACAACTAACCTACCTTCAGACGTCATACATGTACCATTACGGGCAATTCTTGTTGGAAGTACACAGTCAAACATATCTACCCCACGGATTGCACCATCAATTAAGGAATCGGGTGAACCTACTCCCATTAAATAACGTGGTTTGTCTTCTGGTAAAAGTGGTGTAGTGAACTCAAGCACTCGGTTCATCACATCTTTCGGTTCTCCTACTGATAGACCACCAATAGCGTAGCCGGGAAAATCAAGAGAGGTTAAATCCCTCGCACTTAATTTACGTAAGTCTTCATATTCTCCACCTTGGATAATACCGAATAAACCTTGGACATCTTTTCTATCATGTGCCTCCAAGCACCGTTCTGCCCAACGACTTGTTCGTTCTACAGATTTTTTCATGTAAGCATGTTCTGCTGGATATGGAGGACATTCATCAAATGCCATCATAATATCTGATCCTAAAGCATTTTGAATCTCCATCGCTTTCTCTGGTGATAAGAATAATTTTTCACCACTTAAATGATTTCTAAAATGGACACCTTCTTCTTCAATTTTACGCAAATCACTTAAACTGAAAACTTGAAAACCACCAGAGTCTGTTAAAATAGCGCCATCCCAATTCATGAATTTGTGCAAACCGCCAGCCTCTTTAATAATATCATGACCAGGGCGCAACCATAGGTGATACGTGTTGGAAAGAATGATATTTGCTCCCATCTGATCCAACTCTTCTGGGCTCATTGTTTTTACCGTTGCTAAAGTACCTACAGGCATAAAAGTTGGTGTATCAAATGAGCCGTGTGGAGTATGCACTCGTCCAAGCCTTGCTCCTGTTTGTTTACATGTTTTTATATGTTCATATCTAATTGCTGTCATAATCGTTTCCTTTCCTTAAAGGATTAGCATAGCGTCACCAAAGCTAAAGAATCGGTAACGTTCAGCTACTGCCTTATTGTAAGCTTCTAAAATAAAATCTCGATCAGCTAACGCACTTACTAACATAATTAATGTTGATTTAGGCAAATGGAAATTCGTAATTAAACCATCAATTGCTTTAAATTGATATGGAGGATAAATAAAAATATCTGTCCAACCACTACGTTCCTCAAATAGACCACCAGTATCTCTAGCAATTGTTTCTAATGTTCTTGTAGATGTCGTCCCTACAGAAATAATCCGATCTCCTCTTTGTTTTACCGCATTTAATTGACCTGCTGTTTCTTTTGTCATTTGATAAAATTCCGCATGCATTTCATGTTCTTCAATACTATCCACACTAACTGGGCGGAACGTTCCTAATCCAACATGAAGTGTAATAAAGGCAATCTCTACACCTTTTTGTTTCAATTGCTCTAGCAAGTCTTCTGTAAAGTGTAGCCCTGCTGTAGGAGCAGCAGCAGACCCCTCTTCTTTTGCATAGACGGTTTGATAACGATCACGTTCTTCTAACTGCTGTTTAATGTATGGTGGTAGTGGCATTTCACCTAATTCGTCAAGCACTTCATAAAAGATACCATCATAATCAAAGCGAAGGATTCTCCCTCCATGCTCTTTTATTTCAGTACATGTCGCTGTTAGTTTACCCTCACCAAAGCTAATAACGGTACCTTCTTTTACCTTCTTAGCAGGCTTCACAAGTACTTCCCAGTGATCTCCTTCTAATTGTGTTAATAATAATACCTCTACTTTTGCACCTGTATCTTCCTTAACTCCGTAAAGACGTGCAGGTAACACTTTCGTATTATTTAACACGAGGCAATCACCAGGTTTTAAAAATTCTACAATATCATAAAAATGATGATGATGAATCGAACGATCCTCTTTGTTTAATACCATTAATCTAGAACTTGTTCGATCTGCTAATGGAGTCTGTGCAATCAGTTCTTCTGGCAGATCAAAATCAAAATCTTCTATCTCCATCTTTATTTCTCCTTTTTCATTTCACACTATTTATTTAAAACGTCCAATAATAGCAAAAATTACTGTTAAGATAATGCTAATTACAATAGAAGTCATTATAGGAAAATGAAAAGAAACATTACCTTTCTTAAAACTAATGTCTCCAGGTAATTTCCCAATAATCCCCCATAATAAACCAATAATGATACATACAACTCCTATTACAATAAAGATTTTGCCAATGTCCGTCAAGTACGAGGCACCTCCTGGTTGAAATGCTCATATGCCTTCTGGGTCACTAATCTTCCTCTTGGGGTACGCTGTATAAAACCTTGTTGTAATAGATAAGGTTCATAAACATCCTCAATCGTTTGCGATTCTTCACCAATTGAAGCTGCGATGGTGTCTAACCCAACAGGCCCCCCCTGAAAACTATCGATCATTGCTATTAATAATTTATGATCAATTTGATCAAGTCCTTCATGGTCCACTTGTAGCATTTCTAATGCTCTCTGGGTCGTTTCAAGGGAAATACTCGCTTCACCTTTTACTTGTGAAATATCACGAACTCTTTTTAATAATCTATTAGCAATACGTGGTGTTCCACGTGATCTCCTCGCAATCTCCCATGCTGCTTCTCGATCAATTTCTACCTGAAAAATATCACCTGTTCGTTCTACGATTGCGCAAAGATCGGCAACTTCATAAAATTCTAATCGAGAGAGTACACCAAAACGATCACGTAATGGTGCTGTTAAGAGACCTGCCCGTGTTGTCGCACCTACTAATGTAAAAGGTGGTAAGTCGAGCTGAACAGAACGAGCACTCGGCCCTTGCCCAATCACGATATCTAAACAGAAATCTTCCATTGCAGGATAAAGTATTTCTTCTACCGCTCTTGGCAAACGATGAATCTCATCAATAAAGAGAACATCCCCTACTTCTAATGAAGATAATATAGCAGCCAAGTCACCGGATCGTTCAATAGCGGGGCCCGATGTCTGTTTAAATTGCACGCCCATTTCATTGGCAATAATTTGAGCCATCGTCGTTTTACCAAGTCCAGGTGGGCCATATAGTAAAACATGATCTAATGCTTCATCCCGCATTTTAGCTGCTTCAATGAAAATCGATAAATTTTCTTTTGCTTTATGTTGTCCAATATATTGTTTTAGTACTTGTGGGCGGAGACTGAGCTCTTCAACGATATCTTCTTCTTGTATTTCACCTGAAATAATTCGCTCCTCCATCATTCGTCCCCTTTCAAAACTGACTTTTGCTTCCTGATAAGTTTCACTAACAATCTGTTGAAGTCTCAAGCTCTCATTGATTGCAGTCTCACTTTATAAGGATAACAACGCTAATGCTTTTCGAATATATGTATCAGCAGCATCACTATGCTCTTTTATTAATACTGGTTTGATTTTCTTAATTTCACTTTCAGAGTATCCTAGCGCCTTCAATGCTTCCATTGCTTCATTTAGTGCTTGATTACTCTGCTGGGTAGTTTCTGTCTGTTGTAGCATTTCTTCTGCCTGGTAATCGAATGGTAGCTTACCTTTCAGGTCCAAAATCATTTGTCTTGCTGTTTTTTTACCAACACCAGGGAAACTAGTTAAAAACTTTTCGTCTTCTTGTTCAATTGCGACAACAAAGTCACGAACAGATGTAGTAGCAAGTACTGCTAATGCACCTTTTGGTCCAATTCCGGACACGTTTAATATTTGTTGGAACAATGCTCTTTCATCTTGGTCTTGAAAACCGTACAAGATTTGCGCATCTTCTCTAACATAATGATACGTGTATATTTTTTGTTTATCGCCAACCTTTACCTGGAAACGATAAGGATTTGGACATACTAATTCATACCCAACACCATTTGTTTCTAATATAATACTTTGCTCTGTTATTTCCGCTACATCCCCATTTATATATGCAATCATAACACGTTCTCCTCTTCGTTCCAATTTCTATCACGATTAACAATCATATGTTCGTACATTAATTTTAGCCTATCCCTTATAGTTAATCAAGATAGGAACAATAATTTTATCATAGATATCAAAAACAAGTGAACATTATATATTTTTAGATTGAAATAATAAAGAACGGTGCTATTTCACCGTTCAACTGTTGACCGCTTTAATATCTTGATAAGAGCGAAATGTTTCTAACACTTCTAAATAGTCATCTTTTGAATTGATTTTGATACCTTCTTTTAATTGCTCGTGTAAGTATGTTTCTAACTCGTCTGTATCTATTTGATAAAATGACTGAACTGCTGCTTCCTGAATTGGTATTCCTTCAAAAATGGTTAATTGTCCATTTTTAAGACCGAAATATCCATTTGTTTTCAAATAAGGTGATATATCATCTACCTCTTGGCGAAAACGAATAAATCCCTCCGTTTGCTCCATTACTTGCCAATCTTGATAAGCTAACCAAAAATCTTCCATTGATGCAATCATTTCCTCTGTATATTCTGTTTCTATTTTTCCATCTATATATTGTTTTTCTAATGTTAGTTCGATAGTTAATGGATCTTGAATCATAACTTCTACATCGTCATTTTCCTCTGCCATATTATATTGATTAGTAAGCGATTGGATACTAATAACGCCAATTACTAAAACAATTACCATATTTAATAGGAACCATACTTTAGCCATGAAACCCCTCCAATAGAGCGTAGTTACTAGAGAGCATACCCATAATCAGTAAAAATATACAGGAATCCTTTCATAAACGAAAGAGCTGCCCGCATGATCAGATACCTGATTGTACGGACAGCCCTTTTTTTATTTTTACTTTCGCAGTCTAAAAGCGAGTGTATACTGTAATTCATGTCAGTGCTCGATGAAATAGCTCTCCGACATTCTTTTTGTTGATTGCGATATATTAGTACTGATCATCAACAGAACTTACGTTTTCTTTGTGATAAATACAGGTTCTAGATAAGGCTTGACTAAGAAGGATGTGTACATTCGTCTATTAAGTCCCCTCCTAAACTATTAAATGACTTAACTTGCAACACGTTTACAACGGTCATAACAATTAAAGCTGTATTCTTCCATGTCATTTGAAATAGGTATAGTTTCGAAACCTTTTTCTTGTAAATATTGTAATAACACATCTAAATGACTAGCTGTCTCCCCACGGTCATGCATCAAAATAATTGGCGTTACTCCACCTTTATCTAATTTTTCTACTTGAGAAATAACATTTGCTACATAGTCTTCCTCTGATAAATTCCAATCACTACTATCTACGTTCCAATCCCACAGTTTCAAATCATTTTCCTTAAATACTTTGCGGAAAGAGTCCGTAAAATATGGAATACTACCATAAGGAGTACGTACTAATTTAGAATGCACTCCTGTCATTTCCTCAATAGCTGCTTGAGTTGTTTTCATTTCCTCTAATGCTGATTGTTCGTCATGATAAAATTTCTTTAGAGCATGACTAACACCATGCGAACCAACAGAATGACCTTCTTTTACTGTACGCTTAACTTCATTTGGATGTGTTCTCATATTTGGTTCAAGCATAAAGAATGTTGCTTTTGCGTCATATTTCGCAAGTGTATCTAACAGTTCATTAGTAACGGTACTCGGACCATCATCAAACGTCAAATATACAACTTTACTATCTTCTTTGTGATCGGACTCGCTCTCTGTAGCATTAACAGCTAGCTCCTCTTCAAGCTCATCTTGTTTTTCATTATCCTTTGGCTCTGTTTCTTCGTCAGCTTTTGCTTTAGTTTCTTCTCCACTATCTGTCACTTCATCAGCTACCTGCACCGACTTCTGATCGCTTGCTGCCGAACCTTCTGATGATAGTTTATTATTGTCGACTATGACAAAAAACAGTAATATTGCTAATACAGCAATAACAATAAATTGAATTTTTTTAATCATTGTATTACATCCCCTTAAGCTATGTATCTGTTTATAACTTACTTTAAAGTGAGACTGATCAGAAAGATAACACCCGTTTATCCTTCACTTAGCTTCTCTGTTTTTATCCGAAGCTTGAAGTGGGGATTTTATGGGTGTTTGCACCGTGATAAATATTTGGAATCAGCTAATCAATGAAGAACCTATTCGATTCATCGCATAATATCCAAAATGATCCAATTGACACAAATATTCTCCAATTATGTAAATAATTCTCGCCCATTTGTCTCCTCTAACAATTTAGATTCTTCGTCTAAAATATAATCTTTGCTTATTTTTCTATATATATCTTCATCGAGAATCGTCCTTTATTGTAAAACATTGGCTTTTCCTAATAATTATAACAGAAATATGTCAATATGTAATATGTTTCATGAAAAATCGGGTTTAAAAAAGAAAGCACACTGATTGAAATATGCACACTTCATGAATTTCACATGCATTTTTTCCCATCAACTTATTAAACAGAAAAAAAGTCGCCTATTATAGACGACTCCTTCTTATAATTGTTCCATTATTTCATCTGTTGAATTCATATTATGATAAACCTCTTGCACATCTTCCATCTCTTCTAGAGTTTGGACTAAGTTGATCATTTTGTTACCAATATCTTCTCCTACTTCGGAAAGTGTTTGCGGAATCATCGTAATTTCCGCTGTGTCAAAACTAAATCCACTTTCTTCTAATGCAGTTTTTACATCTTGAAAATCTTTTGGATCTGTATAGATTTCATAGGCACCTTCAACAGTTTCCATTTCCTCTGCACCAGCTTCAATTACTTCAAGCATAACAGTATCTTCGTCTGCATCTGTTGTAGTTTGATCAATCACTAGGTAGCCTTTGCGATCAAACATAAAGGCAACACTACCGTTTTCACCAAGATTACCACCATTTTTACTAAAGGCGTGTCTAACATCTGCAGCTGTTCTGTTTTTATTATCTGTTAAAACTTCAACCATTACAGCAATACCACCTGGCCCATAGCCTTCATATGTTAATTCTTCATAATTAGCTCCATCTAAGTCACCTGTTGCTTTTTTAATTGCTCTATCTATATTGTCATTAGGCATGTTATCAGACTTCGCTTTATCAACTGCTAAACGTAAAACTGCATTCATTTCTGGATCTCCGCCACCCTGTTTAGCTGCTAAATATATATCTTTTGCATGCTTCATGAATATTTTACCACGTTTTGCATCTTGTGCATTTTTTCTTCTTTGGATATTCTTCCATTTAGAATGTCCTGCCATGCTTTCTCACCTCTCATTATCTATCTCGAACTCCATTACTTACTTTATCATAACTAGCCAAAATTGAAAATACTGATGCATACGAGATGAAGTATTATGTCAAAGTAATACAAAAGTAAAACGAAATTTATCAGTACTTTAACATTCGTTTAGACTATAATAATTAGCCGTTTAACACAAAATAAGATGACCCCTACCAAAATATAGGAATCATCTTTGTCTTTCATTTATTATGCTCTAGCGCTAGTTATTACAACCACAATCTTTTTTCTTCTTATGGTTATATGGCATTGGTTGTTGCGGATATGGTTGATATGGCATCTGCGACATACCATACATATTTTGTGGCATTTCCTGTGGCATTGGATAGTTAGGCACACCTTGTTGTGGCATCATTTGATTACCGCTCGTAGGATCTGGCATCATCTGTTGCTGTGGCATCATTTGATTACCATTCATGGGATCTGGCATCATCTGTTGCTGTGGCATCATTTGGTTACCATTCATCGGATCTGGCATCATCTGTTGTTGTGGCATCATTTGGTTACCATTCATCGGATTTGGCATCATCTGTTGTTGCGGCATCATTTGGTTACCTTGATATGGCATTGGTTGTGGCTGATAAGGCGGCCATTGCGTTTGCGGCATAGAGTTAGGGCCATATGGCATTTCTTGTTGATGTGTATAAGTTGATGGCTGTTGTGCTTGGTACCATACTCCATGTGACGGAGTTTGCTTGTGCGATTTTGCTCCTTCAGGCATCTGATAATGTTGTGCTACTGGTCCTGTTCCATACGGAATACCATCTTTCGAATAGCATGGTGCCTCCGGCTGTGGATGCGGCATAGGATAAGGTAATGGTTGTGGCTGATGATAAGATGGTTGCTCTGGTTGTGCTGGTTGTTCTACACCTTCCACATATTCTTCTTCAGGTTGAGCTGGACTCTTATGAATATGTGTTTCAAAATTATTCGTTAACTGTGTCCACTTTAAGTCTTGTGATGGTGATGGTGATGGTGCTGGTGTTGGTGTTGGTTGAGCATGTTGTTGTGGTTGTTTATTAAAATGAATTGGTAATGATGGCATCTCTTTTTTCAATGGTTCCCATTTTTTATCGTCATCTTCTTCAATAACAGGCATCATTTGACTCGGCATTTCCGGTTTTACCTCTTGTTTATCCTTTTTGTTCTCGGGAGCTGGCTGTACTTGATCTTTTTTATCTGTGTGTGCTGATTGTTGTTTAGACCCTGCAACAGTTGGCACTTTTATTTTCATACCTGGCATAATTAAATCAGGGTTGGAAATCTGCGGATTAGCTTCGATTACCTCATCAAGAGCAACTCCATATTTTTGCGCAATTTTCCATAGCGTTTCATCTTTTTGCACAATATGAATCTTCAACGTAATTTCTCCTTTCTATATCATAAGTATGGAAGGGCATATATCTCGTTCTTATCCATCTTCTTTAACAACATATGCAACACGCCTAAAATGTTGATAAAAAGAAGGATATCTTTTGAACGAATATCCTTTTTTGACTAATATGTCATTTTCAAAACTTTATTTTACTAAACCATCTGTAACATTCGATCAATTGCTTTTTTAGCATCTCTAGCGATTTCTTGAGATACACTGACCTGATTGGTCTTCTTCCCTGCCCTTACCTCTTCTAATGCCCATGTTAAATGAGGCAAATCAATTCGATTCATCGTTAAACAAGGACACATATAAGGATTTAGCGATATAATCTGTTTATTTGGATGATCGTGAATCAAACGATTTACTAAATTCATTTCTGTCCCTATTGCCCACTTACTCCCTGCTTTAGATTGCTCAATTGTGTCGATAATATATTTCGTTGAACCAGCTAGGTCCGCTTGTTTTACTACTTCGTACTTGCATTCGGGGTGAACGATAATTGTCATATCTGGATTGCTTTTACGGACGTCTTCCACATTTTTCATCGTGAAATTCTCGTGAACAGAGCAATGACCCTTCCATAAAATAATACGTATTTGTTCTTCAGAAGCACACGTATATTCTAAATTTCTTGCAATCGGATCCCATACTGCCATTTTGTCTAATGAAATACCTAACTCTACTGCTGTATTTCGCCCTAAATGCTGATCTGGTAAAAATAACAACCGTTTTCTTTTATTTAATGCCCATCGAATCATCTTCTTCGCATTTGATGAAGTAACCGTTGCACCCCCATGCTTTCCTACAAACGCTTTAATTTCCGCTGTTGAATTAACATATGTTAAAGGAAGAATATCGTTTCCTAATCGATCCGTTAATTCGTCCCATGCTTCCCTAGTCTGAATATCATCCGCCATATCCGCCATGGAACAACCAGCACGCATATCAGGCAATATAATCGTTTGTTCTTCATTTGTTAAGATATCCGCTGTTTCTGCCATAAAATGAACACCACAAAAAACAATATAGGAAGCCTTTTGCCTAGCAGAAAGTCTTGCTAACTGCAAAGAATCACCACGAGCATCTGCAAACTGAATAACTTCGTCCTTTTGGTAATGATGACCTGGAATGAACAATTCCTTCCCCATATCCTTTTTAATCGTTTGTATTGTTTTGATCATTTCTTTATTATTCATATGTAAATACTTTTCTGGTAATTGTAGATGCGTTGTGAAAATTTCGGCTAGATTCATTTTGCTCCCCCCGTTATATTAAAACTAATATCTAATGCTTGTGCTGAATGGGTAAGATAACCAAGTGAAATCATATTCACCATTGTGTTTTTATATAAATGAATATTATGAACAGTAATATTACCTGACGCCTCCGTTATAATGTGATCTGGTACAAGTTCGACTAGTTTTGTTATTTCTCGTGGAGGTATATTATCAAACATAATGACATCAGCTCCTGCAGCAATTGCTTCTTGTAATTGCTGTTTATTTTCAATTTCTACTTCAATCTTCGTCATATGACCGATCGAAGCTCTTATCTTGTTTATCGCTTTTGTAATAGATCCTACGGCAGTAATGTGATTATCCTTTATCATCACTGCGTCATCCAATCCAAAACGATGATTAACTCCTCCACCACATCGGACGGCATATTTTTCTAACATACGTAATCCTGGTGTTGTTTTTCTTGTATCTGTTATCTTTATTTGGTCATTTGCCAAATATTTAATAGCTTGATTAGTTAATGTAGCAACACCACTCAACCGTTGAATAAGATTTAATACAACTCGTTCAGCAGTTAACAATAATGGATATGGTCCTGTTACTCGCGCAATTACATCTCCTATTTCTATTTGTTGACCATCTTTTATAAAAAGATCTAGTTCTATAGACTTATCAAAAAATTGAACCACTTCCTCTAATACCATCTGACCAGCAAATACACCTGCTTGTTTGACCTTCCATTCACCAGTTCCTACTAAATAGGGTGTAGAAAACAGAAGATCAGTCGTTATATCTCCCCTACCGATATCTTCCTGAAAAAATTGGCTTAATTTTTCTCTTAAATCTAATTGATTCATAGAATAACTCCTTATCTAGTGTATTAATAAATAGTTTCCTTTCCATAGATTCTCTTTAAATGAATAGTTAAATTACATCCGCTTCCTATCATGATTACCTAACTTTACATTTGTCTTTACATATATATTTACATATAATTACTTATATAACAAGTATTTTTTAATATGACAAAATAAATTACGAAAAGAGAGAGGAAAATCAAATGATTTACTGTGATTATGCCGCAACAACTCCTATGTCAGATATCGCGTTACATGTTTATCAAGAAGTAGCTAAACAACATTTCGGAAACGCAAGTAGTTTACATGACGCCGGCGGAAAAGCTAACGATATATTAGAAAATGCAAGAAAAGTGATAGCAAAATTATTAAATAGTGAAGCTAAAGAGATTGTGTTTACAAGTGGAGGAACAGAAGCTAACATACTTGCTGTCGACACATTGCTAAGAGCAAACCGCTCTAAAAGAAGCAAACATATCATTACAACAATGGTAGAGCACAGTTCACTTTACTATTACATGAAGAAACTAGCTCAACAGACAGATATAGAAGTAACTTTTTTATCTGTTAATACTTCTGGCCAAATCAGTCTATCTGAGCTAGAAAAATCGATTCAACCAAATACTTGCTTTGCATCTATCCAGCATGTTAACGGTGAAACAGGATTCATACAACCAATTAAACAAATCGGCGAATTATTACATAAATACCACATAACTTTTCATAGCGATATGGTTCAATCTTTTGGTAAAATAGCTGTAGAACAACTTTTACCGTATGTTGATTGTGCTACGATTTCAAGCCACAAAGTTTTTGGGCCAAAAGGGATTGGTGCAATATATTTCTCAAAGAATCTTTCACTGGCACCCCATCCTGTTGCCACTAATCACGAACACGGGTTAAGGCCAGGTACAGTTAATGTACCTAGTATCGCTGCATTTGCCGCGGCTGCATTAGAAACAGTGAATAACATCACTAACAACCATACTCATTTACTGTTTTTGCAAAAGCTTTTCATGCAAAAATTAAAATCAGAAGGCATACCATTGCAACCTATTACCTCGGAAAATCAATGTCCAAGTATTATTGGTTGTATTTCTGAACACGTATATGGAGATTACCTAATGCTAGAATATAACCGCCATGGCATTGCTATTTCTACTGGTAGCGCCTGTAGCATTGGACAATCTCAAGTACCAAAAGCGATTCAACCTTTGATAAATACTCAAGAGGAAGGTAAACGTTTTGTACGTTTCTCTTTTAGTCATCAAACGACAAAAAACGAAATCGAAAAAATTATCGCAACATCAACTATCATCTTTAAACGACTCAAGGAGGAGAGGCAATAGTATGGCAAAGAAATTAACCGGAAGCTCAAGACGTGACAACTTATTAATTTGGTTAAAGGAAAGTAATGTACCACTTACAGGAGCTGAATTAGCTAATAAAGCAAATGTTAGTAGACAAGTTATTGTACAAGATATTTCTTTATTAAAAGCACATAATCATCCAATAATCGCTACTAGTAATGGGTATTTGTATATTAAAGGAGAAAATCAGCAACAGGCATACCGTCGTGTGATTGCTTGCAAACATGATAGTAAGGACACAAAGGAAGAACTATACACAATAGTAGACAATGGTGCAATGGTAGAAGATGTAATCATCGAGCATCCGATTTATGGAGATTTAAAAGCTTCATTGATGATAAGTAGTCGTGCTGACGTAGATCAGTTTATACATAAAATTGAGAAGGAAAACGCTTCTTATCTTCTGGAATTAACAGATGGTATTCACAACCATACCATTACCGCTAATGAAGAATGGAAAATAGAAAAAGCCTACCGAGCAGTAAAAGAAAAAGGGTTTATTGTAGAATAGATAGTTATCTTTATATACATAGAAAATGACGTAATACTTGCATTTATACTGCAAGCGTTACGCCATTTCCACTATGTAGATAATACGGATAACTACCTAATACTCTGACTGTACACCCTAATGATTCTAACTCTTTAATCGCATTAGGAATAAGTACGTCATCCATTTTTTGTTCAATATCAATCATAAAATAATAATTGCCAAGTCCTGTTTTGCGTGGACGTGATTCAATTTTTGATAAATTCAAATCGCGCCAAGCAAATGCTGATAATACTTGATGTAAAGAGCCCGGACGATCTGATGGCAGTGATATCGTGACAGATGTTTTATAGCCTTTTTCCTCTAATTTATTGGAAGCTAGTTTTACGTTGTCTTTATGTAGTACGACAAAACGTGTATGATTGTTTTGAAAATCATGAATATCTTTTTTTACAATAGATAAGCCATATTCTTTTGCTGCTAGATGATTAGCGATCGCTGCAATATGTTGATCAGGGTTACCACTAACAAACTCTGCTGCAGCGCCTGTGGATGTCATTGAATGTGTTGGAACATTCACTAACTCATTACGCAAAAAGCTATGACATTGCGCAATAGCATGAGAATGAGAATACACACCTTCCACCTCTGACCAACTCTCAACATTATCAGGATGAACCATTAGATGTTGTCTAATTGGTACAATCACTTCACTAATAATGTTTAGTTCTTTCGCTTGAATTAAGTAATCTAATGTAACATTAACTGTTCCTTCAATCGTATTTTCTAATGGTAAAACAGCATAGGTAATTTCACCATTCATAACAGCATCCATACAAGCTGGAATAGACGAAAAACCTTGCTTTTCTTCACCGTTAAACATGGAATCTACTGCAATTTTAGTGAATGTCCCTTTAGGTCCTAAATAGCCTATAATCTCTTTCATATCGCGTGCTCCCCCTATGTTTAAGAAACTCCTGAACTTAATATCTCTACTTGATTAACAAAATCGATCTGTGTTAATTGTTCTATAAGCTGATCAATTTCTATAGTCATACCACTTGTATTCAAGGATAGCGTTACATTTGCCTTACCTTGAATAGGTATCGTTTGGTGAATCGTTAATATATTACATCCAGCCTGTGCAACAACAGATAAAAGATGTGATAACACACCTGTTTGGTCCTTCAAATGAAAGAAAAGCGTAATCATCTGTTCTTTCACCATATGTTGAAAAGGAAAGACAGCGTCACGATATTTATAAAAAACACTACGTGATAAGCCAACTTGACGAGTTGCCTCATGGATCGATTCAACTGTGTGGTTTTCTAACAGTTTCTTTGCTTCTAATGTTTTTTTCATACCATCTGGTAGAAAGTTTTCACTTACCAAATAGAATTTTTCATTTTTAGCAGACATCCTGACTCCCCTTTTTTTCATACGATAAAGTGAGACTTCAACCAGTGGGAGTTTTTGACTCCCTCTGATTGATACTGATTCCCGCACATTGATTAATCAAGAAACGAGATTATTCCATAAACTCAAATTCATAATCCATCAAGCGTACTGTATCTCCATCTTTAGCTCCACGTTCTCTAAGTGAACGATCAACTCCCATTGAACGAAGTTGTCTAGAAAAGCGCTGTACAGATTCATCGCGATTCATATCTGTCATCTTGAATAATTTTTCAATCTTCTCACCATAAAGAACAAATGCACCATCAGGATCACGCGTAATCTGGAAGGCTTGTTCTTCTTTTTCAAAGCGATAAACAACACGTTCTTCTGTCTCTTCAACAGCTTTATAATTTTTAGGAATTTCATCTAGTTGATTTGCTACAGCAAATAACAGATCACGAATTCCTTCTTTTGTTACCGTTGAAATCGGGTAAATAGGATAGTCTTTGTCAAGCTGCTCTTTAAATAACGCAAGCTGCTCTTCAGCCTCAGGCAAGTCCATTTTATTCGCTACGATAATCATCGGGCGTTCTATTATGGATGGATCATATTCTTCTAACTCTTTGTTAATTGTTACAAAATCTTCATACGGATCGCGTCCCTCTGTAGCAGCCATATCAATTACATGTAAAATAACTCTTGTTCGTTCTACATGTCGCAAAAATTGATGCCCTAGCCCAACACCTTCATGAGCACCTTCAATAAGACCCGGCAAATCTGCTAAAACAAAACTTCGTTGGTCGGCTGTATCTACTACCCCTAAATTAGGCTGTAACGTCGTAAAGTGATAATCGGCTATTTTGGGTCTAGCAGCACTTACTGTTGATAATAACGTTGATTTCCCTACACTTGGGAACCCTACTAACCCAACATCTGCTATTAATTTTAACTCAATCTGAATATCTCGCTCTACTCCTGGCTCACCATTTTCCGCGATTTCTGGAGCTGGATTTCTCGCAGATACAAATCGAATATTGCCTCGACCACCACGACCACCTTTAGCAATAACTGCCTGTTGTTCGTGCTCAATTAAATCTGCAATTACCTCTCCAGTGTTTGTATCTCTAACAGTTGTTCCGGGTGGTACCGCAAGAATTAGCGGTTCAGAGTTTTTACCATGCATTCCTTTACCCATACCATTTTCGCCACGTTTTGCCTTAAAATGTTTTTGGTAACGGAAGTCCATTAATGTATTTAATCCTTCATCTACTTTGAAAATGATGTCACCACCATTTCCACCGTCACCTCCAGCAGGGCCACCCATTGGAACATATATTTCTCGACGGAACGCAACAATACCGTTACCACCGTCACCTGCTTTTACGTATACTTTGACCTGATCGACAAACATGCTGTCTCACCTACTTTCGTTATTCTTGCCACTCTATTTGCAACAGATCTTCTGTCGACACGTTGTTCACAAAAGATAATTCCTCTAATTTTTGTTTCAATGCTTCCATATCAGTCCAATTCAAACCGAATGTTAAGGTAATATGAATAGTATGGTTCACTTCTTTAAAAATAAGCGTACCAGCATATTCTTCATATTCCTTCTGATAGGAAGGTAATATGTGAAAAATATTTTGTACTTTTACAAGTAATTCATCATCATCAATAATAGCTATTGGTGTATCCACCTTTGATTGGAATTGTAACTTGAATGTCTCTGATCTCCAATTTAGCTGATATAACCAAACCATTGTTTTCGGTATATTTAACCGTTCTAGGCCTCTTTCTTGATCAGACCTTTCTATAACACCGTTGATCTTTTGTTCTATTTTATCTAACTTCCCCATTTGTGCATAGCCTAAAATAAGCTGCAGATCATTTAACCAATCATGTCGGTAATGACGCAACATTTCGACTACATCCTGTTCTTTCAACACGTTCACCCCTCACACATTAAGCAAATTATAGCATAGAAATATCTAATATTCACCCATAAGTCGATATATATTTAAAACAGACAACTATCGTCAACCAATGACTACCTTCTTTTTCATTAGATGGTTACTACTAAACCTAGCATATGGAATTAATCCAATCAAATTTTCAAAAGGTTACTTGATAGTTATGTATGTTAGGTCAAAATAAAAGGCTCTAACCTTAATAGATTAGAGCCTTTTTTATTTCCTTATGCAGGATATACACTTACTTTTTTGCGATCGCGTCCTAAGCGTTCGAATCTAACGACACCATCTGCTTTAGCATATAGTGTGTCATCTCCACCACGGCCAACGTTTTCACCTGGATAAACTTTTGTACCGCGTTGACGATAAAGGATTGAACCACTTGAAACGACTTGACCGTCCGCACGTTTAGCACCTAAACGTTTAGACTCAGAGTCACGACCGTTCTTCGTACTACCTACACCTTTTTTCGATGCGAAAAACTGTAAATCTAGACGTAGCATGTTGTTGCACCTCCTTATTTTTCAGAGATGGATATATATTGACCATAGTCCCGCTCAACGGTTTGCAGAGAAACTAACATACCTTCCAATAGTAATGAAGCTTTGTTTAAAAGCTGATCATCTAATGAATCAGGTAGGGTGACTCTCAAATAACCACCTTCATCACCGGCTTGGTCAATCTCCAAATCAATATCACATAATGCAAACACTGCATTGACAGAACCAAAAGAAATTCCAGAAACTGCGGCACAAACTAAGTCCTGCCCAGCCGGACCACTTTCAGCATGCCCTGTCAGTGTAAATGATTTAATATACGAACCTTCACGTTCAATAATTACGTTTATCATACCACCAAAACCTTACGCATTGATTTTTTCAATAGTAAGTTTTGTGTATGGTTGACGGTGACCTTGTTTACGTGAATAGTTTTTCTTAGGTTTGTACTTGAATACATTGATTTTCTTTTGACGACCTTGCTTTTCTGCTTTCGCAGTTACAGAAGCTCCGTCAACGTATGGAGTACCAAATTTAGCATCTTCTCCACCTACTGCAAGTACTTTATCAAAAGTTACAGACTCACCAGCTTCTACAGCTAGTTTCTCTACAAAAATTGATTGACCTTCTTCAACTTTCACTTGTTTTCCACCAGTTTCAATAATAGCGTACATTCTCTGCACCTCCTCATATAACTCAGACTCGCCATACAGGTAGCTTTTATCAAGCATTAAAAACCTGTTCTGCGCGGTTGTAGCAACAGGTGCTACATAAACAACAAAACGATATTATCATATATTAGAGTATCTTGTCAATGACTATTCCCTGATTATCTTGTATATATTCGTCAATTAATTGCTTACTTCCAGATCGAATAATGTCATAAGAAGTCATCGATTTATCTGTGTATACATATACCTCATTATATAAATAAGACTTCAAATGTACGATTAATTCGGCTTTGATAAAAGAGAGAAGATCTGGATGAATTGCTAAGAGTAGTGCTTCTGTATTACTATTCCAGCTAATCAATTCTCGTTCCAATTGATATCCAAGCGTTTCCATCGATAATACTGGTTGTATGTTAGCCGCTCTATCCGTTAAAAGCTGTTGCAAAGTAGCTTTCTCTCTTTTTCTTGTCATTTCCAACAAACCAAGCTTTGTAAAACCAAATACTTCAGTCCGTACCGGATCTTCTCGTAGCATTTTTTTCATATAATCGACGATCGTTACTTCGTCTTTTTTCGGCATCTTTAAAAAATCAATAACGATAATTCCAGAAATGTTACGTTTTCTAATTTCCTCTATGCAATATTGCACAGCTCGCTGATTAATTTGAAATACGGTGTGTTGTTTATTTTGGCGACTAGTAAATTTACTACTGTCAATATCAATAACTGTTAAAGCCTCTGTTTGCTCGACTGTTAGCATAATGCCATCTTCTTTCCGAACAACTGGATGAAGGGAGTCTGTTAACCAATTATTAATATTTTTACCTGCAATAACATTCGCATCTTTTCTCTGCCTCATTACATTTGCTAAATGAGGGTATTTCTTCTTCATTCGCTCTAACACAGACCGATTATCAAAGGTGATATCTTGAAAACTCTCTTTTTGGTATTGATTCAGCATTTGATCAGGGATTAACGGCGAACTAAAAAGTAAGTGTGGACGTTTCTGTTCATTTGCACTACTTTTTAATTGTTGCCACAAATTTCTTGCTTCGGTTAGATCCTTTATTATCTCTTCTTGAGAGCTATCTGTAATTCCAGTTCGTAAAATAGCTCCTTCATCTGATGCTAACTTCTCCGCCAAAAAAGTTTTCCATTCTCTTGCTACATTCTCTGGTATTTTTTTTGACGTAGCAATATAACCACCATTAGGTAAATAAATAAGATGTTCTCCTGGTATCGTAATATTTGCAGTAAGGCGTGGTCCTTTATCTTGATAAGGCTCCTTGATAACCTGTACGAAGACCGTTGCACCATCTGTTAAATATGAAGCAAGTTTGGCATCCTTATTAATGAATGGCACTTCATTCTTCGGTAAAAAACCAACCTTATCCAATCCAATATCAATAAACGCAGCTTCTATCGTTTCATCTACATTACGGACTTTTCCTTTATAAATCGCACCTATACGAGCATCTGCTGTAGGCCTATCCACAAAAATATCCATACAACGTTTGCTCTCGAACAAAAGACCGATTTTTTCTGAACTATTTGTACAAAAGTGTAATTTTTTCATATTTTTCTTTTTTTCCTCTTTCTCTCGTAAGAAGTTGTTCCAAGCTAGCTTGAATATCCTTTTCCTCAAAAAAATTTGTTAAACAATCTTGTTCCGACAGCCAATAATAAGTACCAAATTGGTCATATACCTTAATCCAATAATATGTATCCCTTTTAAACTTACGGAACAATTCTACTAAACGAACCGTTGACGGTACTTCTAATTCCATATATTTTCTCTGTTTGCTAGTGTAACTATGCCTACTCCACAAAAATTGCCACCATCGCATATACCGTTGTTTCCATTCTAATCTATTTTCCCACATTAAAAAAATCATAAGCAATACCATGCTGAGAGATAATATCCCTTTATCATATAAATAAATACTTAAGAAAACAATTGTAAAAAATGATATCCCGATCATAAGCTTGTGTGCTGTTTGAAAGGAAAAGAAGGTATCTAGACTCAATTGCACTAATTTCCCTCCATCAAGTGGCCATATTGGAAGCAGGTTACCAATTAGAATGAATGTATTATATTGATAAGCGATCAGCAATATCGATTCTGGCAATACATGAAGAACTCCTAGTATATAAATAACAAGATAGATAAGAATATGTTGGCAAGGCCCTGCTATCGTAACGAAAAACTCTTCACGTATGGATCTTGAGCCATATTCCTCTGTTTCCATCACTCCACCGAAAACCCACAAAAAAATGCGCCGTATTCGCCATTTAAAAAGGCGTGCGCACATATAATGACCTAATTCATGAATTAGTACAATCAAAAATATAATCAAAAATTCAATAAACATACCTGTTATCACTGCAACAAATAAGAAAAAAAAGAAAATAGGGTGAAAATGAATGGGTGGCAACTTAAGATTGTTCATCAACTTGAATCACCCTAATTGGATCTAAAAATGTACGGTTTTTTTCAATAGCAAAATACATCGATTCATTACTATCTGATGGTTCATATGTTCCAATTTCCTGGTTTGCCTGAATAGATTGATAAGAATGCACATCAAGATTCGATAAATGACCATAAATTGACTTGCTGCGATCAGCATGTTGAATAACAACTGTTTTTCCTGTTTCTCGGTCATTCCCTGCGAACAGTACAGTCCCTGCTTGTACCGCGACAACGGATGTTTCTTGTTCTGCGGAGATCAAAATACCTTCTCCATTTTCTTGGAAGGTTTGATTAACATGTCCAGAAACGGGTAATGCAACTTGTTCTACACTATCCGAATTAGTTAAATTAGCTTCCAAAGCGAACGGCGCGCCAAATTGTGCTAGATACCATGAATGAACAGTTGCAAACGGAAACTCCTCTGTCATTGCATAGTGAATCCAGTTGCGAGGCTGCTCCAATGATGTCTGATTGGAATTCACCGAGAACACCGTAACAAAAAATACACCTGCAGCGATTAATGATTTCATAAGAAATGGTTTAAAATAAGCTTGTTCACGTTTATTCGAAACTTCACTATAAGTTGGTGAATAATAGCCATGACGTTCCTCATCTTCCATGTGCGCTTGTTTTACATGATGATTATTATCCATCTTTACAACTTGAGGTGTTGTCTTCCTTTTTTGTGAGGCTTTTCTTTTCGTAATATTTTGACGTATTTGAGACAAATTATTTTTTTTCATGGCATCCATTCCTTTTTTCCAATGTTTGTACAATATATGTGGACAACCATAAAAATATGAAAAAAGTTACATAACTACACTTACGAAGTCTAAAAATGAACCTCTCACGTTGGCTAAGCTTTCTTCCGTTCTATTGATGATGAGTGCTGGCAAATCACTCCCCGTCAAAAAGAAAAGGTGAGGACATTTCACGGAGTATGCAACATAGAGCAATGTTTACTATTTTTTAGACTCAGTATGATTAATAATCGAACAGGTGATGTATGCTCGTGTTGGTTCGCATATATCACCTGTTCGTATTGGATTTCTATTCTTCTATTTCTTTTAATTGTTTCTCTTCAAATTGATACCACGTTTTTTTCTTTGGTAAAAATACGGCTTGTTTTGCTGAAGTTGGTTTGATTAATTCTGGATAATGGCTATGCCATGGAATCAGTAGTTCTGGGTTAATACGGTCAACCCACTCGAGAACATCTTCCGGATATGCGTGACCACTAATATTAAATGATTGGTAACGGATGTCTAAGTGCTCAAGCAAATTTAACAACACTTGGTATTCTGGATCAAAAGCACCTAATGGCATACCATTCGCATGTATGTAGATACTATTATCAAACACGTAATCTAATAGTTTAATACTATTGCCGAAACTATTTTGCACAATATACTTTGTCGGTTTTTCATTTATCTCCTCAGAAGTGACAAAGCGATATTTATTTTGTAGCGCATATAGGTTTTGCTCCTTTAGCTTCATCGCATCATCATCAAGAATCGCAAAATCAACATGATTAATTAATTGATCTGCAATATGCGCCGTTTCCAGTTCCAATACTATTGTTCTACCAGCATCTTGAGCACCATTAATAAAATGATTGATTCGGTCGATATTACGATGATAAAGATTAAAGAAAGCTAACCCATTGGTATCAAGCAATTGCGATGTCAATGCTTGGGCAAATTCTTGTTCATCATGAACCACTGCTCTCTTTTCTGTTGACGCTTCTACTTGCTCCGGCCTAAATGTCGTTCCTTCAATCAAAAGAAGATCCACATCTACGTCATCCATCTTACGTAACAAATTCATGTTCCATTGCGGATTTTGACCATGCATTCGAAAATCACCAGAGTATAAGACGGTCAAATCAGGTGTTTCTACTAACATTGCCATAGCACCATATGCATCATGGTCTGTTTGATAAGGCGTAACGCGAATCTCCCCTATCTGTACCTGATTTTCATAAGCAATCGCTTCAACTTTTCTCTTTCTCATCAATCCTTCTCCAACATCATCTAGTACATCATACAACTGTTTGCTTTGTTTGGACATCAACACAGGAATTTCCGGTGCAATCGTATCAATCGCACCCATATGATCTAAGTGCATATGAGATATAAATACTGCCGTTTGATAAACAGAATCTTCATATGGCAGTGGTCGCTCATCACTTTGGATATATTTCAATCTATCGCGACGGTACAGCCCATCTATCCTAGGAATGGCATCTAATCTTAGTAAATCCGAAACATATTTTGCTTGTCGGTTTGTCACACGATTAACAAAGGAGGTGGCTGGATTATAAACCAATCCAAAATCAAAAATCACCCGATCATTCCCATAACGAATTTCTGCGATATTTCCTCCTATCGTTCGTAATCCACTCCAAAAACATATTTTGGTTTCACTCATTTTGTTTCCCCCTGATGATTTTGATTGTAACGTTCGTTATGAAAAGGACAGGGAGCTATTCCCTTCCCTGTCCTTTGTTTATGTCTTATTGCAATGCTTCGTTTGCACGCTCTTCCGCGTCTTGTAATCCTTCTTCAATAGATTTTTCATCTAATAAAATTAAATCGAATTCTTCAAGAACAATATTTCTTACCGTACTCGCTCCTTCAATTCGTGCATCGAAAAAGCCTGCATCAAACTGTGCTGGACCTGCTTTATAAGCTTCATTTTCATCCACAAATGCTTGATATTCACTAGTCTCTTGTGCTGAATAACGTACCGGTAAATAACCAGATTCCATGGACCAAACTGCTGTAACCTCTGGGCTAGTTAAAAATTTCATAAATTTCCAAGCTGCTTCTTTTTCAGCATCTTCAGATTGATCAAACATGACAATATCATTACCTGCAAACGTAGTAGCTGCTTCACCATCTGTACTAGGAAAAGTAGTTGTACTCCATTCAATATTTCCTTCAGCAGCAGATGCAACGTGTGGAATACCAGCAGATGAACCAATATACATCGCTACATCACCACGACCAAATGGATTGGACATATAATCATCCTCACCTGCAGTTCTTGCAATACCTTCATCAATCATATCTTTGATTACTTTCATTGCTTCTACACCTTCATCAGAAGCAAATTCTGCTTTTTCTGTGTCTTCATCAATAAATGTTCCACCTAGCTGTTTTAAGATAGCTTGAAACTCAGATTCATATGAATTTTCAAAGCCCATTCCGACAACGTCACCTTCTGTTACTGTTTCCGCAATGTTACGAATATCTGCCCATGTTTCAGGAACGTCTAAATCGTACTCAGCTAACATATCTTTATTATAGAAAAGAACACGTGTACTTTTACTGAATGGTAAACTATAGTATGTACCATCCCATGTACTAGATTCACGAAAAACCTCTACATAATCATTTAACTCTTCATCAGATAATCCAATTTCTTCATCATCGATAAACTCATTTAAAGGCGTAATAAATTCATTAGCAAAATACTTAGGAATAGTTGTTGTGACAGATTGTGCTATTGTTGGCAATGTTTTTGCTTTAGCAGAAGCCATAATTTTTTGCTCTAAATCATCATATCCACCTTGGTTAACTGGTTTCACTGTAATGTTTGCATGTTCTTCATTAAATTGGTCAACAAATCCATTAATCGCTTCTTCATGTGGTCCACTCATCGCATGCCAAAATTCAATTTCAACAGGAGCTGACGAATCATCTGTATCTGTCGCTTCATTTGTATTTTCTGTTTTTTCTTCGCCAGTACTTCCACTTGCCTCATTTTCTGAGTCTTCTCCACCACACGCTGCCAATAATAACATCATGATTAGAGCAGCAATACTTAATAAAACAGATTTTTTCATGTTTAATCCCCCTAATATTTTGTGAAATTTAAAAACTACACCACTTTTTATCGAGTAAAGTGCAATCACCTCCTCAAGTTATCGTTAACCTTTCAAACCTGAACGTGCTACACCTGCAACCACATACTTTTGCAAAATAAAAAAGAGAATAATCATCGGTAATACGACCATCGTTGAGGCAGCCATTAGTAATTCATATTTAACACCTGCTTCCGTCGTAAATGCAGATAAGCCAACAGGCAATGTTCTTAATTCTTGTGTATTCGTTACAATTAACGGCCACAGGAATGCATTCCAGCTATTAATAACTTTCAATAATGCAACCGTAATAAGTGCTGGTTTCGCTAGTGGCGTCATTACATACCACAAAAATTTAAATTCACTACAGCCGTCCACTTTAGCAGCATAAGATAATTCTTTCGGTATTCCTAAAAAATATTGACGAAGTAGAAAGATAGCGAAAACACTAGCAACCCATGGCACAACTAACGCTTTATAAGAATCTATCCATCCCAAATTAGATAACGTAACAAAATTGGGAATGAGTAATACTTCCGAAGGAACCATCATTGTTCCTAACAACACAGCAAAAACAACATTCTTCCCGAAAAATTGAATACGAGAAAAGGCATAAGCAGCTAAAATAGTCGTTAACAATTCTCCAATTGTACTCAAAATGGTGACAATGACACTATTAAGAAAATAGCGGTCAAACGGCGCTACTTTAAGTGCTTCTGCAAAGTTACTAAACTTCCACTCAGACGGTATCCATGCAGGCGGCATGGACATTACCTCATTTGATGCTTTTAAAGATGTACTTATCATCCAAACAAAAGGTAAGAGCATCAATATCGCTCCAGCTGACAGCACTATATATATCGTTGATTTCGATAATGCAGATTTCATATTTGTCTTACCTCCTACTGATAGTGAACAAATTTCTTACCAAAGCTTAACTGTATCAACGTGAAAATAAATACGATAATAAACAGAACAAATGCAGCCGCAGATGCTAATCCAAACTCCCATTCTTCGTAGAATTTTTGATAAACATAATAGACAACAGTTAATGTACTGTTTGCCGGACCTGGTTTCCCGTTAAATAATGCAAATATTTCATCAAATACTTTAAATGTATTAATAATAGAAATAATAGAGATGAAAAACAGTGTTGGTGATAACAACGGTACCGTTACATTCATGAACCGGCTCCATGACGAGGCACCGTCTACTTTGGCTGCTAAATAATACTGTTGATTAATATTTTGCAAGCCAGCTAAGAAAATAATGATATTAAAGCCAAGCCCTTTCCAAACACTCAAAATAATTAAAGCAAGCATCGAATAGTTTGGATCTGTTAACCATTGAATGGCATCCATACCGAATAGACCGAGAAAGTAATTGAGCAAACCATAATCAGAGTGGAAAATCCAACTCCATACAATTGCAACTGCTACAACAGAAGTTACGAACGGTAAAAAGTATATCGTTCGAAAAAAACCGAGTAGCTTTATTTTGCTATTTAATAGAATAGCAATAAACAATGATAGAATGATGGAAATGGGTACTACACCTAATACGAAAAGGAACGTATTTCCAACAGATTTCAAAAAGTTCGCGTCTTGGAACAATGTAACAAAGTTGCCAAAGCCACGTTCAAATACAACATCATTGTAAAAATCATAATCTGTATAAAAAGCCATAAAAAATGACTTAATGATCGGATAAATGTTAAAAACAATTAAAATAACTAAAGCTGGCGCCAAATATAGTAATGCTTTAAGCGTGCTTTTCCATGTTGGTTTGATCGTCATGACAGTCTCCTCCTCCAAGTCGTACACCTGTCTCTGGATGGAAGTAATGAATACACTCCTCCTCAATACCTAAATGACAGTAATCACCTATATTAATCTGTAAACTAGGATCTATTAATGCCCTTAATGTTTCTCCAGCAATTTCTACCTTAATTAATGTATCGCGTCCGATTGTTTCTATATGTATTACCTTTCCTGTACATATCGCTTCAGCTTCATCTGATATATATAGATTTTCTGGTCTCAAACCTATCTGAACCTTGTCTTCCTCTATTACATTTGGTAAACGAAAAGGAGCAAGCTCATTTAACAAATACTTATCATTACCGCTTTTAGCTAATGTAACGAAATTAATTGGTGGGTTACCTAAAAAACCTGCAGCAAATTGATTAACAGGTGTCTTATACATTTCTTGTGGTGGACTATCTTGTTGCAATACACCTTTATTCATCAACATAACTCTGTCTGAAATACTCAAGGCTTCCTCTTGATCATGCGTGACAAATATGGCTGTTATACCTATTTCTTGCTGAATGCGACGAATTTCTTCTCGCATTTCCAAACGTAATTTGGCATCTAAATTCGATAGTGGCTCATCTAATAACAACAACTTCGGCTTTTTCACTAGTGCTCGAGCAATCGCAACACGTTGTTGCTGACCACCTGATAATTGTGCTGGTTTACGATCAACTAAATGACCGATTTGTACGAGTTCTGCCATTTCTTGTGCTAATTTTTTCGATTCTTTCTTTGGTACTTTTTGCATTCGTAAAGGAAACATAATGTTCTTTAGCACAGACAAATGCGGGTATAGTGCATAATTTTGAAAGACCATTCCTATCTCTCTATTTTCCGCTTCTAATTTTGTTACATCTTTATCACCAAAATAAATCTTGCCGCTTGTCGGCTTATATAAACCAGCTAATAACATTAAAGTAGTACTTTTTCCACACCCACTCGGCCCTAACAAGGAAACTAGTTCCCCATCACGGATAGTAGTGGATAATTTATTTACTGCTTTAATATCATTAAATTGCATCGTTAATTTATTTAAATGTATCTCCATTCTGTTTTCCCCCTACAAACATCTTGTCCTCTTTCGACTTTTTCATCATAACAAGCTTTCATTAAGGGTATTTTAATTTAATGTAAAACAAACCTTTACAACATTGATTTTTCGTAAACAACATGGTATGTTATAATCTTGGACTTATGTATTTTTTTATCACGGTGTAAACAGACGCTAACTCCCTGATAAGTTTCGCTAACAATCAGCGGAGTCAAAAACTCCCACTGATTGAAATCTCACTTTATGAAGCCAAAATAGAAAACGAGCTTTTGCCCGTTTTTCATTTAATAATTAATCACTTATTTTTTCTATTATCTCTTCCAATATCACCGCTACTCCATCCTGATCATTACTTAGCGTTAATGCGCTAGCAGCTTGTTTAGCTTCTTTCACTACGTTACATGTTGCATATGTTTGAGGAAAAGCTCCGAGCATCGATAAATCATTGAAATCATTTCTAAACACTGTGATTTCATTCTTTTTCCAACCAAAATGTTCTAATATAATGGAAAGAGCGTAGTCTTTGCGTATATTTTAGAGCCATAAAAAAAGATGACTCCTATTTAAAAGAGCCATCTCGATACACTTATTTTTTTAAACCGAATACTTTTTTAACTTTATCCATAAAAGTAATTTTTTCATCTAAGGATACCAAAGGCACTGATTCACCTAAAATCCTTCTAGATATATTACGATAAGCAATCGATGCTTTTGTATTTGGTTGAAAAGCAACCGGTTCACCGTGATTAGATGCCTTAATCACGTCATCGTCATCTGCTACAATACCTAATAAATCAATGGATAATACTTGTACAATTTCATCTACATCTAACATATCACCATTCTGCACCATATGGTTACGAATACGATTGACAATTAAATGTGGAGGTTCCATATCTTCTTGCTCTAATAAACCAATAATGCGGTCTGCATCTCGTACACTTGATTTCTCAGGTGTTGTAACAACGATCGATTTATCTGCTCCCGCGACTGCATTTCGATATCCTTGTTCGATACCAGCCGGACAATCAATAAGTATGTAATCATAATCCGGTTTTAATTCTTCGATAATTCTATACATTCCTTCTGGAGTTAGCGCTGACTTGTCACTTGTTTGCGCTGCAGGTAATAAATATAAACAATCGAATCTTTTATCTTTAATGAGAGCTTGTGATATCTTACAACGATTTTCTACTACGTCAACAATATCATAAATAATTCGATTCTCTAATCCCATGACAACATCTAAATTTCTTAAACCAATATCTGTATCTATTAAACATACTTTCTTATCTAGTAATGCTAAAGAAGTTCCTAGATTTGCTGTAGTAGTCGTTTTCCCGACACCACCTTTACCAGAAGTAATAACAATCGCTTCACCCATTCTTAACTCTCCTTTCAAAAGCATTTAAGTCTCTTCGCGATCGTGCCAACGTACTGATACGATCCATGACTATTTGTCCCGCTTTTTCATCGATAAAACCACATTCCATAGGAGCACCTCCAGCATCAGCATCCGGTGATCTACTAATTACTTCTGCTATACGTAATTGACTCGGTGCCATATGTGCAGCAGCAATCACCGCATCTGTTTTACCTTTCACACCTGCATGTGCAATACCTCTTAAATTACCAAGAACAAAAATATTACCAGTCGCTACAATTTTCCCACCAGGATTTACGTCACCTATCAATAAAAGGTCACCATTTACCTCTAACACTTGTCCTGAACGAACGACTTTGTTATGTAAGTTGACGTCTGTCTCTTCTTTCCATCGTAACGCTTCTTCCTTTAATATAACGTTTGAGGTAATTTTATCGACAACTAACTTATTATGTTTTCGAATGACTTCTCGCAAGATTTGTTCTTGTTCATTTGTTATATAACGGTTACCTAATTCAATTCTAACCGTAATCAACGGCTCATCTGTTGCCAAATGCTTAGTCGAGAGAATTTCTTCTACTTCTACTAACAATTCATTCCACGAGCATTCATCATTCATAAAGAGGGTTAGCCCATCTCTTGTTCCCTTTATTGTAACCCATTTGTTTGATGCCACTTCTATTCAACCCCTTAAAACATTCGATAAAACATTATCAATCCTGTCGTTCAAATTTTATATAGGACCACTTTGCCAATCTCTTCGCAAAGATTAGATATAGAACTAAACCAATGATAACATTCCAAATAGTTGTTGGTATTAAGCGCTCATACAAATACATACTCCAACTATCTTCATGTACTTGAATAATATTATATAGGAAAAAACTGAAAATGTCTGTAGCAATTACTCCAAAAGCAGTCATAATAAAAGCAATTAGGAAATTTGCTTGCAATACTTTCATCAGTCCTCTAATTGCATACAATATGACAGTATAGATAAACAGATATACGCCAAGGATGTCTGTGTATACTACATCAATAATTAAACTAAATACTACCGATAGTATGATGGCATAATAAGTAGTATCCTTCTCAAAAAACATCGTCACATAGATAAGAAACATAAAAAGAAAGTGAGAAACAATTACCCATTCATCATTTATAAAAGGAAGTCTCGTATTAGCAACAACGCCCTCGATAATTACTAACAAGAAACAGATAAAAGCAATAAGAAAAGGGATCATCCGTTTCATGATTCACTCTCCTCTTGCTCTTTTTGTCTCTCTGCTTCCTCTTTAGCCTTCGCCTCTTCCTCTGCTTTAGCTTTCGCTTCTGCTTCTGCTATTTCATCATTAGTTGTTGCAGCCCGATTAAGGACAATAACATGATTTAAATGCTCAAAATCTGCAGAGGGTTGAACGTGTGCAATATTTGTTAATTCATATCGATCAGACTCAATATCAACGATTTCGCCAATTTCTAGACCTTTAGGGAAAACCCCACCTAATCCTGATGAAAAGACATGTTGACCTTCCTCAATATCTTGATCATTACTATTCATTTCTAGCATTAACAATTCTGTTTCCTCATCATATCCAACAATAAAACCAGAACTATCTGTTTCAGATCCGTTATTATAGACGTTCACTGATATTCGGTTCGTTCGGTCAAAACCGTTTAGCAATAGAACCGTCGAGGTAAAAGGAGAGGTTGTTTGCACTTTACCAATCATACCCTTCCCAGTGATAACGGACATATTAGGCTTGATACCGTCTTGTTCTCCCTTATTAATCGTAATTTGCTTAAACCATTGATCTTTACTTCTAGCTATGACAGATGCTTGAATCGATTGAAATTTGGTTAAAAAATCAGAATCTGTTTTATCTAAGACTTCTTTTAATTCATTCATTTCCTTAGCTAGTTCTTGATTTTCATATTCTAATTGTCGTATTTCATCAATACTTTCTTTTAGTTGTTGATTTTCTCTGTATACATTTCGAATGTCTTTAATGTTGTTAGTAAAGTTAGTCGTGAAAGTGACAGGTTTATTAAGTAATTGTTGCACCCATCCTACACTATCATGTACAAAATCTTCAACCATTGTTAATTTCGTTCGATCTTTTAATGAAAAACCGATTAATCCAACAACAATAATTAAAGAAATCATTAATATGAACAGCCTTCTTTTTTTATAAAACATTATAACACCTTCTTAATCTGATAAGCGCTGCACTCCAACGTTTGGTTGAGATTTGAAATGTTCGATATATTCTAGTGATTTTCCAGTTCCGATCGCAACACTATCTAATGGTTGATCTGCTACAAATACTGGCATTTTTGTCTCATCACTAATTACTTCATCCAAATCTTTTAAAAGTGCACCTCCACCTGATAATACAATGCCACGATCCATAATATCGGCAGAAAGCTCAGGCGGCGTATGTTCTAGAGTATTTTTAACCGATTCGACAATAGCGTCTACAGTGTCTTTTAATGCAGATGCAATTTCAGCACCTGTGACCGTAATAGTCTTAGGTAGACCTGTTAATAGATCACGTCCGCGGATATCCATTTCTTCATTTTCTGAAGATGTCTTCGCTGATCCGATATCCAATTTTAACGCTTCAGCAGTACGTTCACCGATCATCAAATTATAAGTCTTCTTCACATATTGAATAATAGCTTCATCCATATCATCACCAGCAGTACGAATCGATCTACTTGTTACAATACCACCAAGCGAAACAACAGCCACCTCTGTAGTACCGCCTCCGATATCTACAATCATACTACCTGTCGGTTCCCAAACAGGTAACCCTGCACCAATGGCAGCGGCAAACGGCTCTGCAATCGGAAATGCTTCTTTTGCTCCTGCTTGCTTCGTTGCATCAAGTACCGCTCTTTCTTCTACCATTGTAATGCCAGAAGGCACACATACCATGACATTTGGCTTTTTAGCAAAGCTTGATCTATTTTTTTGAGCTAATCGAATGTAATATTTCATCATTGCAGCAGTAGTATCATAATCTGCAATAACTCCATCTTTCATAGGACGAATAACTTGAATATTTCCTGGAGTACGACCGATCATATTTCTCGCATCACTACCTACCGCCTCAATATCACCTGTTGTTTTATTCATCGCTACAACGGATGGTTCACGCACAACAATTCCTTTATTCTTGATAAATACTAATGTATTTGCTGTACCTAAATCAATCCCTAAATCTTGTGATAGTTTAAAAATTCCCACGCTTGTTCTTCCTCTCAACCTTTTTATACTAATTCGTTACTTCCATATTTTATGCTTTAATCAGCTTTCAATCAAGAAATTATATATTTCTTTCATAACAATAAACGCCTTTATACAAACTAAATTGTATAAGGCGCTAAAGAAAGCTTGTATATTCTATTATACTTAACTTTATCCAAAATAGATAGTATTTATAAGTATCCTTTTTCTTTTAATGAGATAAATGTGTGATCCCCAATAATTAAATGGTCCAAAAGTTCGATACCTACCAACTTCCCACTCTCAACCAACCGTTTCGTCACATGAATATCTTCTTGAGATGGAGAAGGGTCCCCAGATGGATGATTATGCACACAAATGATTGAAGCAGCAGCTCGTTTAATAGCTTCGCGGAATACTTCACGAGGATGAACGATTGAGGCATTAAGACTCCCAATGAAAGTCGTATGACGATGAACTACTTGATTCTTTGTATTTAAAAACAGTGTGACGAAATGTTCTTGTTTTAAACTTCGCATCTCTTCCATGACATAATTCGCACCATCTTCTGGACTCCTAATCACATACCTCTCCGTTTCCTTGAATTGATGAATTCGTTTACCAAATTCAACAGCAGCAAGAATATTTACCCCTTTGACTTGACCAATTCCCTTAATCTCCATCAGTTCTTCAATAGTAACATCCTTTAATAGTTTTAACCCTTCAAAATGTTGTAACACCTTTTCTGCTAATTGATGAACATTTTCTCGTTTTATACCAGTTCCGAGTAAAATAGCTAGTAATTCTTGATTAGATAAATATTCTGAACCATGCTCCAACAATCGTTCTCTAGGCCTATCTTGCTTTGGTAATTCTTTCATTTTAATCGTTTGGATATCCATTGATTGCTACAAACCCTTTCACTACATTTTTTTATAACGGTGCCAAACGTCTGTCATACACAAGTCTCACTTTATTGTAGCCACTTAATTAAACAGCAGCAAATCAATATTTCACACTTTTGAATCATAAAAATAGAACAAGTTATCTATTTTTATGATTCAAAAACAGATAACTTGTTTCAGTTTATACAGTAAAAACAGGAAATTATTCAACTGATAGACGATCATAGTTATACAACACCTGTAATACTAATACTTGAGCGCTTTGCTCTTCATTTTGTGCTTGTAATGATTCTAGTATTGATACTATTTGTTCAACTAGTGCTGATGGATTAGTTGGTTTATCTTCTAATAAGCGATTCATTTCTCCTTCGTCTATATTACCCTCTATCATTTGCTCTAGCGAAGATTCTAGCAGTTGAACCCATTCACTTTCTCCCTCTTCAAGTGCAGCAGATTCTGCATTCACATCCCATGGTTTACCACTATACATATCATCGCTATCTGAAATAAACTTTTCCGTAAAATCTTTAGAAGCTTCCTGACTAGACGTCAAACTAACATAAACATGATAACTGTCATCCCTTTGCCAAACCATTCCATCAATGTTTTCTTCTTTTAATTCCGCAACTAATTGCTCTGCAGCCGATTCAGAAGAAAATACTCCAGCTTGCGTTACATAAAAATGATATTCTTTCCCTTGATAATTTTCTTCTTTTGTCTCTACTTGTTCACTTGATACAGAAGCAGCCTGATTATTTATTGTACTGCTACTATCAAAAGCTACTTCTTCAGGGTCAATATTAATAAACATTCTTAACATAATAACACCTAAGAATGAACCAATCACAATCGCTGTCACACCGGAAATCAGTAGTGGTTTATATTTAGACCAAAACGAACCGTTCTTATTGTTATTACCTGGTGTGTAATTGCGCCGGTATACATGTTGGTCATCTATGACAGGATGATGATTTTCTCTAATATAATCTTCCAGACTAGACTCTCTTCTTTCTGGTTCTGATGAAGATGAGGAGGTTTTATCCTGATTAATCCGTACAGAAATAGGCTTTTTATTATCCACTGTCATCCCTCGTTTCCTATCTTTACTATCACTCTATCATATCTATTACGAAATGTAAGACGACTTTTGTCAGCTCTATGAAAAAAGCTTTCATCAAATACTGACAATACCGACAGAAAACGATTATCTATTTACAAAAAAGAACATATCCACATACAGACTAAGTAAATAATCCCCCCACAAAAAGGTAATAATAGCACCTAAAACAATTGCTGGTCCAAATGGTATCATTTTTTTCCCCTTAGTTCGATATATAAACAGGTAGAAACTACTAAACAATAAACCTAACAATGTGGCTAAAAATAAACAAAGTAATATATGTGGAAACCCTAATAAAATCCCCAACACACTGAGTAATTTCATATCGCCAGCTCCCATTCCACCTTGACTCGCGAAGATAATGAGAGCAATAACACCATAGCCAACAACAGCCCCAATAATACTGAGCCACCACGGATCAACTGGATATATAATACGAAATACAATAAAAATAGGTAAGAAAAAAAGTAAAATGCGATTAGGAATGAGGAGGTAATGCAGATCCGTCACAACAATAATGGAGAATAGGCTAATTAAACTGCAAATAATCACTAAATCTAGCGAAAATCCCACTAACAAGTAACTTACGAAGAAACCTAATGCCGTCATTCCTTCTACTAATGGATATAAAAATGAGATGGTCACTTTACAATGACGGCATGTACCATTTTGTATGACGTAAGAAACAATCGGGATTAACTCAAACCATTTTAATGTTTGTTTACAACTTGGACATTGAGACCGTGTAGTAGAGAAAAAAGTTTGTTGAGGAATTCTAATACCCACCACATTATAGAATGAGCCCAAGACTAGACCTAATAGAAACAGGATACTACCATAAATAATAGTCATATTTATTTACTCCTTTGAGAAAATAGGAAGACAGGAAGGAAAATTAGAAGACTTATAAAAGATAAAGAGGAAAGCAAAGGTAGAGATGAGGCTAACTCTCTACCTTATTCCTATCATTTTTAGTATACATGCAGAATTTGTAAAAAACAATAATGAAATATTGGTTATTCGATATTTTTTACTAATCGTTTAGCATAATCAACAAAGTGCAGGGAACCTGTGATAACGAGAATATCCTCTGAGTGATTATTTACTAATACTTGTTGCAAGGCCTGTTCCGTATGTTCAATATATAAAACAGACATAGGAACGTCTGTTTTATCAAGTGCTCTCGGATGGTCAAAGGTAGTGATGGTAATCCTATTGGAAAGATGACTTAATTCATTTAACATCGGATGAATATCTTTATCACGAAAAGCACTAAATAAAATCTGTATGTTGCTATTATCAGCCTCAACCTTTATGGTCTCGACTAGCTTACGAATACTTTGCAAATTATGTGCACCATCAACGATTATTTTCGGATTCTCACTTATCCATTCCATCCGATTTGCTAATTTTGCTTGCGCAATACCTTGCAAAATCGCAGAACGCGAAATATTCCATCCATTTGCTCTTAATAATTGTAAAGCTTGAATAGCTAATGATGCATTAACCATTTGATGTCGACCTTTCATCGTCACGTTCACTCGATACGTTGTTTCATCATTATGCCACCTGAAAGTATCGATTCCTTCTTCATCGATCCAAAAATCTTTATTATAAAGATAAACTGGCGCTTTTTTTAACTCAGCTTCTTTATTCACTACTTGAAATGCATCCGCTTCTAGATCCCCTACTATAACAGGTGTGTTATCTTTTATAATTCCTGCTTTATGCGAGGCAATAGCTTCAATTGTATCTCCTAGAAACGCTGTATGATCAAACGCTACAGTCGTAATAATAGATAGAAGTGGTTCTACTCTATTTGTGACATCTTCTCTTCCACCCATACATGTTTCAATAACCGCAATATCCACTTGTTCCTTTAAATATAGCAAGGTGACAACCATTAAAATTTCATACTCAGAAGGAGCTTGGTCACAATCATCCATCTGTTCAATGATTGGCATTAGCTGATTGATAATCTGAATAAACTCGACTGGAGTAATGATTTTGTTATTTATAGCTATATGATCGAATATAGTTGGCAAACCTGGTGATTGGAATGTTCCTACCGTATATCCGCTTGCCATCAACGTCTCTTTTAAATATGTTAAAGTAGAACCTTTTCCATTTGTACCGGCTATATGGATCGTCGGTAATGATTTTTCAGGATGGTTTACTTTCTCTAACAAATAATCTAATCGACCTAAACCAGGCTTAATCCCTAATTTTCTCCTAGTTGCAAAGAAATCATCCAATCCTTGTTTAGATGTTATCATTTCCTCACATCCTTTCCATTATTGCTAAAAAGAGGCTGTCAGTGACAACCTCTTTTTCATCATTATTTTTTCAATTCTTGAATTCTTGCCTGTACTTTTTCTCGTTTTTCCATGTAGTCTTGTTGTTTTTCTTTTTCTGCTTCGACTACATGTGCCGGTGCTTTCGCGACAAAACCTTCATTAGCTAGTTTCTTCTCTACACGTTCTACTTCTTTATTTAACTTATCTAATTCACCTTGAAGACGATCTAATTCTTTATCAATATCAATTAACCCTTCTAATGGTAAGAAGATTTCTGCTCCTGTTACAACAGCAGACATTGCTTTATCTGGAACGGTAACATTTGTATCAATAGTCAATTCACTTGGATTACAGAAGCGATCTAAATAAACTTTATTTTCTTCTAATTGCTGCTTCACGTTATCATCGCTTGCTTGAATAATAATCGGAATCTCTTTCGACATCGGTGTGTCTACTTCAGCGCGAATGTTACGAACAGAGCGAATAATTGCTACAAATTGTTGCATAACATTTGATGCGTCATCATTTGATAACTGCTGATCAACCGTTGGCCAAGCAGCGCGTACGACAGAATCACCTTCATGTGGCAGCTGTTGCCAAATTTCTTCTGTTACGAACGGCATAAATGGATGTAGCATACGCATCGTATGGTCAAGTACATAAGCTAATACAGAGCGTGTCGTTATTTTAGCTTGTTCATCCTCACCGTACAGTGGTAATTTAGCCATTTCAATATACCAGTCACAGAAGTCATCCCAAATAAAGTTATATAAGTAACGACCAGCTTCACCAAAGTCATATTTATCAACATGGCGTGTAACTTGTTCAATTGTTTCATTCAATCTAGTTAGAATCCATTGATCTGCCACAGATTTCTTACCTGTCAAATCAATTTCTTCATATTTTAGGCCATCCATATTCATCAATGCGAAACGTGATGCATTCCAAATTTTGTTCACAAAATTCCAAGTAGATTCAATTTTATCCCACTGAAAGCGTAAGTCTTGACCAGGACTTGATCCTGTTGCAAGGAAGTAACGTAAGGAATCTGCCCCATATTTCTCAATTACTTCCATTGGATCAACACCATTACCAAGTGATTTACTCATTTTTCGACCTTCTGCATCACGAACTAATCCGTGAATCAATACATCTTTAAATGGACGCTCATCATTAAATTCTTTTGATTGGAAAATCATTCTAGATACCCAGAAGAAAATAATGTCATATCCCGTTACAAGCACATTGGTTGGGAAAAAGTGTTTAAATTCTTCATCCTCGGTATTTGGCCAATTTAATGTAGAGAATGGCCACAATGCAGAAGAGAACCATGTATCTAATACATCTTGATCTTGTTCCCAATTTTCACTATCTGCAGGTGCCTCTTTACCTACATACATTTCCCCTGTTTCTTTATGGTACCAAGCAGGAATTCGGTGACCCCACCATAGCTGTCGTGAAATACACCAGTCACGAATATTTTCCATCCATCTGAGGTATGTTTTTTCGAAACGTTCTGGTACGAAATGAACTTTCTCATCATCAGATTGTTGTTGTAATTCTACTGCTGCTTCTGCTAATGGCTTCATATCAACAAACCATTGCGTAGATAAATATGGTTCAACAACCGCACCACTTCGCTCAGAATGACCAACAGAATGCATATGGTCTTCAATTTCAAATAGAACACCTTGATCTTGAAGATCTTTTACAATTTGTTTACGACATTCGAAACGATCCATTCCTTCGTATTTACCCGCATTCTCGTTCATTGTACCGTCTTCGTTCATCACAAGAATACGTTCCAAGTTATGACGGTTACCTACTTCAAAGTCATTTGGATCATGTGCAGGCGTAATTTTCACTGCTCCTGAACCAAATTCCATATCTACATAGTCATCTGCTACAATATCAATTTCTCGACCGACAATTGGAAGTAATACTTTCTTACCAACTAAGTCTTTATATCTTTCATCATCAGGATGAACAGCTACCGCTGTATCACCGAGCATTGTTTCAGGTCTTGTTGTCGCAATTTTAATATGACCTGATCCATCAGCTAATGGATATTTCATATGATAGAACGAACCTTGCACATCTTGATAAATTACTTCAATATCTGATAAAGCTGTTTTCGTTGCAGGATCCCAGTTGATAATATACTCACCACGGTAAATCAGCCCTTTTTCATACAATGTAACGAATACTTCTTTAACCGCTTCAGATAACCCTTCATCTAGCGTAAATCGTTCACGCGAATAATCTAATCCTAATCCTAGTTTTGACCATTGCTCACGAATAAAGCTTGCATATTCTTCTTTCCAATCCCAAGCTTTTTCTAAAAATTTCTCTCTACCTAGATCGTAACGCGAAACACCTTCTTCACGTAATTTCGCTTCTACTTTCGCTTGTGTTGCAATTCCTGCATGGTCCATACCAGGTAGATAAAGAACATCATATCCTTGCATTCGTTTTACTCGTGTTATAATATCTTGCAACGTTGTATCCCATGCATGACCAATGTGCAATTTACCTGTAACATTTGGTGGTGGAATCACAATTGTGAATGGTTCTTTCTCTTTCGTTCGTTCTGCTTCAAAATATTTACCTTCTACCCATTTGTCATATCGACCAGCTTCTACTGCTGTCGGATCATATTTTGGCGGTAAGTTTACTTCATGTTGTTCTGCCATAAAAATTCCTCCTTATATAAAGCGTGACTTATCAGGAAATTAGCGTCCGTGATAAGTACATAAACTTTGACAACTAACTCATTAACCAAAATTCCCACAAAAAACAAAAAAATCCTTCTCATCCCTGAATAAAGGACGAAAAGAATTGATTTCCGCGGTGCCACCTTTGTTTATAAGTACTCCCTACTTATACACTTAGTTAGAAGATAACGGATTTCACCGGCATTTACCTACTTTATCTGTTCAGTAAAGCTGCATCAAAGGCTACCTTCCTTCATCTTTTTTCGAGAAAACCTTTCAGCCAATGGGTTCTCCTCTCTTTCGAACAGTATGAAGTACTCCTCCTCATCATCGCATCAGATCGTTAATGATTTATTATATGTTATTTTATCTAATTCGAAACAAAAAAGTCAAGCACAATCATTACTTCCGTTGTTTATGCCTCACAAAAATGGCTGATCTATCCATAAAAAAGAGGCCAACTATAGAAAGTTAGCCTCTCCCCTTTTAACGAAAATCTCGTTTATCTTCCATTTTTCTAGAAACTAGTACATAAGTAACTGTTGCTGCAACTGTAAGCATTGTATACAATAAAGTGTTTTTCATCTGACTTTCTCCTCCTTATGTTTAATTAGAATGGACGGAATTTACCTTTTTTCAACACAAGCGTTGGACCACCTAATAGGAACAGATAACGGTCATCAATTACATTTTTCATTACTTTCGCCTGCATACCATAAAGCTTATGACCTTCGAATACAGTACCCATTGCATCACCGCCACCTAATGAAGCAACTGTCCCTTTATCATCAAACTTAAACTCTTCTAATGTACCACCATAAATCATTGTTTTAATATTATGAGCACAAACATCTGATTCTTGAATCGCAATTTGTGCTGTTGGTGGATATGGTTTACCCGTTTCGTTATTCATCACCCATGCACAATCACCTAAAATGAAGACTCCTTCATTATCTGGCGCACGTAATGTTGCATCAACATTTACTTTCCCTTTTGTTAATTCAAAACCTGATTCTCCAACAATACGATTCGCTTGTACACCACCAGTCCATACAATGGTTCCTGCTTTGATTTCCTCTTCTTCATCGCCAACAATAACAGAATCAACTTTTACTTCTTTTATCATCGTACCAAGTTTAAATTCGATACCACGGTGCTCTAATGATTCTTTTGCATAACTAAGTAAGTCCTCGTTAAAACCTGGAAGAACAGTCGGCATCGCTTCAACATCAATAATCTTCACATCTTGACGTGGAATATCATATTTTTTACATAAAACAGGGATGCGTTCTGCTAATTCGCCTAAAAATTCAATTCCTGTGAAACCTGCGCCACCTACAACAATTGTTAACATACTTGGATCCGGATTTGGCTCGTTACGATAACGAGCAAACTGATACTCAATATGATCACGAATCATGCGACTTGAATCAACACTTTGAATAGAAAAAGTATGTTCTTCCATTCCAGGAATACCAAATGTCGCTTTTTCAAATCCTAATCCAATGACTAAGTAATCGTACTCTATTTCTCCATTTTCTAATTGAACGGTTTTATCATCTTTATTTATTTTTACTACTGTATCATGTATAAAATGGACACGTCGTGTATTAATTACATCCGAAATCATAATTCGGGAACGGTTGACATCAATAGTCCCTGCAGCCACCTCATGTAGCCATGTCGTCTGATAATGATAATTATGCTTATTAACTAATGTAATATCTACTTCCTCTGGAGCAAATTGCTGTGTTAATTTCTTCGTTGTCATCATTCCTGCATATCCTGCACCTAATACAACAATCTTTGGCTTACTTGCTGTCATCGAATCCTTCCCTTCGTGTAATAGATCACATTTTTACCTACAATAGTTTTAACATTATGAATTTTTATAATCCTTACATTTGTTGTCAGTATATCAAAAACGCCTATTTTCGTCTATTGTAAAAGGTTCTGTATTCGAACTATAATGTACGAATTAAACAGAGTAAAAAAAGATAACCAAAGCAACCACACTAAATGAACAAGTAGGCTGTTTGCGTTACCTTATTTTTCAGTAGTTATCCTTTTTGGTTAATCCGGTTTATTATAGCTTCTTTTTCTCAAAAAATCTCGTATTTCTGCAATGGTATATCCCTTTTCTTTAGCCTGCACCATTAAACAAATCCACTCCAAATCTACGATCGCTTTTATACCCATAAATGTATTCCCCCTAAAATACTGTGTATTTCAGGCAGTTCAGCCATCCGTATTTTAGCATAGTATAAACGTCCGTAGAAAACTGACGCTACCTCAATCAATGGGATATAAAATACTACTGGAAGAATGCTCAATATACGGATCTGTAACTTTGCGCCCCTATCTTACAATAGGTTTGCCTTTTTCTGTTCTTATTGGTAGATGCTATTCTGTATATAAGTTATCCTCCAGCGAACGAAGCCTAGATTATCTCACCTCCAAAGTACTCGCCAATACTTGCTAACTGAATTATATATTCTACATTTATCAGTCATACTCCTGCATAAAAAATCATTTTCATTCTTACTTTTACTATTTTCTTCATATGAAACAACGAGATATTTCACGTACGATTCTATTCCTTGTGCATAAACTGTACTATATGTCTATATTTATTTCTACAATTGGGGTGATAAAATTGTCACGTTATTATCGTTTTCGCTTACCACCATGGGCTAGGGAATGGCTAATCATTTGTGAAAAGTGTGTCCTACCTATTATGATTTTTCAAGCGATACGTACATTATTCTTACCGACAACTTTCGATGTATTACTGCTCGGTGTTTTAATTGGTATTTTTATCGCTTTTCGTTTGCGCTGGATTTAATATAAATCCTCGGTTTGACTCAACTGTAATGTTTGGTATATATACTCTTGAAAGTCAAGCGCCAGTAGTAACTTGCGATATTCTTGTTCAATTTGAATCGACTGTTGAAGATTAGAGCTGTTTCGTCTCGGATGAGTAGTAGCCGATATTAGTTCTAACCATTTGACAGGAGATAATAATTGCAAGGCTAACAAGGCTTTCTCATAATCCGATAAGTCAATATAGCGACAATAAATAGAGAATGATTCAGTCATTTTGAGAAAATCACAATCATGAAATTGACATAAATATTGATAATAATGGGCTAAGTCGTATGTTGGTGAAGTCATGAAAGCATCTTCCCAATTCAAAAAAAATGTATGCGTACCAGTCGCAACATAATGAGAGGGACGGATATTACCGTGGCATAGTGTATATTTCATTTTATCTGTATCATCTAAAACATCTAAATAGACATCTTGCCACCTTTCCAATTGGTTAAATACTTGCTCCATATCACGATAATACATGCAAATTTGCAGTTCCGTCGGTGACATAAAACGCTTCGCTTCAAAATAGCGAACAAATCTTAACATCTGCTCTCGATGTAACGATAACTCACGTTGAAATTGTTGCTCTGTTACCGCTTTATTTTGTTTAACTGATTGTAAATCATGATAATCCATCGTTGCCGCATGTAAACGACCGATTGCATGTACGACCGTTGCATATTCATCAACTGGCTGATCAAGATATTGTTCTTCTATCCAAGGCATTAAATAATAAAAATCGCTATCAGACTCAACAAATGAATGGTTCATTTTCGTCAAATAGACAGGAACAAAACCAAGTATCTGTTTTTCTTGTAAATACTGTTGAATCGCCTGCCATCTGCCTAAATCATCACGTGTTAACCTCGATTTTTTAAGTGCAAAACTTTGTGAATTTGACTTGATTTTATATACTCGATCCGTCACCTGCTCTATTTCTTCAGTCTGTAGCTGATAAGCAGTTAAAATCGCAGTCCAGTTCATTCGACTTCCCACCTTTTATACTAATTATAAATAGAACAAGTAACTACAAATTCCAAAAGCAATAGTCTCTGTTTAGTTGGCTTTCTTTCATTCTGCTGATATTGAGTGCTGGCATAAAGCTCCGACAAAACACTACGCTTTCCGCGGGTACGGCTTCAGCTAACTTTGTGAAGCAAACCACTTCCCAAAGTCGATCTTCAGCTCGTATGAGTTCGTGCAGGAGTCTTCGTGTTTTGTCTCCGCTGTATGATTGTTCCACTGTTTGTGAGTGGAAATATGTTAAAACCATTTCACGAGTAAAATGATGCTATATGTCATGATGCGGATATCTCACTACTTGCTATATGTGTCCTCCATACATAGAATCTTAGTTGTTTCCCTCCTAAGAAAGAGCATAAATCCAGCGAAGGCAGAATACGGAGACTCCTACGGAAAAAGCGCAGTCTGAAAATCCACTTTTCAACCGTTTTTGTTGAAAAGTTAGTTGAAGACAAGCCCGTGGCATAGAAAACACTATGAAAGCGGTCTGTGCTTGAATAGATGTTGCACTTGTGCCCCGAGGGTGAACTCGGAGTATTCTGACGTAGCGATAAGTTCTCCACTATCGATCAATTGGAATGAGTGAGCGCATTTCAGGAGTATCCAACATGAAACAACGCTGGTTCTCGCTTTTAGACAACGAAATGTCAACAAGTAATAAAAAATCCCTTGAGCGTTACCAAGGGATTCAAATTTTATTCTTCTGATACGATTGGAATATAAATAAGTTGACCAGCTGATATATCTTCATCATCAAGACGATTCGTTCGCATAATCTGCCGTGGTGATACTTGGTAACGTTCAGCAATTGATGTCATATGGTCATCTGGTTGCACAATATATAATTTTAATCTCGAATAACTTGAGGCTTCTTCCTCCGCAAAAATGTTCAATAAGTATGTCGTATCATCAGCTCGCTCTTCTCTACCTTGCACATGGAATATATCTTCTGGCTGTTCTTCCTGTTCTTCCTCTTCTTCCTCTATAGAAATGGCACTTGTCTCTGCTTCATCGGTAGATTCGCTTCTTTCTTCCACTACTTGCTCTTCTACTTCCTCTTCATTAATATTCTCTTGTACTTCCTCATTTCTCACATCTTCTTCAACTAACTCGATAACTTCTTCCTCTGATTCATCAACAATCTCTTCTTCTTCTACATCAATATGAAAACTGCCATCTGCCGTTTCTTCCTCTTCATCCAATCGGTCATTATCAAATGCTGGTAATGTAGCTTCTTCCTCATTGTCCGTAACTACTTCTGGCTCTTCGATACCTTGGATAGTAAGAACTGCTTCAATAATCATCTCTTTAGCCGATTCTAACGAATAATCAAAGTGATTAACATCAACAGCAACAGCATCTAATGACGGAACTCTTTCCATTGGAATAGATACATCAATCAGAAATTTATGAAAAAATTCATTTACTTCATCTGATAATGATTCTACCCGCTCCACACTGATCGCATCTGAACGTAGCTCTAGTAATTCATCGGGACTATCACTCTTAATATACTCTCCTTTTAACTCCATTACTCCTCTTATGGAGAGTGTCCCATTGTTTTCCTCCATCGAAATGACTGGTTCTAGCCCTATCCCCAACATTTCTTGGATTTGTTGATTGTTATCAAAAGAAATCGCTTCTTTCATATTAAATGTAAAGGCTTCTTGCACAGCATTTCCCCCTCTCTTATGCTTAGCTAAGGCGTACTAGCATCTCAATAAACTATATGAAAAAAGGCAAAAAAATATGCTTTTATAAGAAAAACCCCATATTGGGTATGCCGATTAAGCCAATAGATCGTTTTTTCACGATATATAGGATACTTACATTCTGATAAGTATCGCTAACACGTTAAACACAAAAAAGCTTACAGGATTCTGCAAGCTTTTTTTGTCTATAGTATTATTTCGCAATCTTTGCAAATGCTTTTTCCGCAGCTGCGATTGTTTTTTCGATATCCGCATCAGTATGTGCTGTTGACATAAACAATCCTTCAAATTGAGATGGTGGAAGAAAAATTCCTTCTTCTGCCATTGTGCGATAATATGTTGCAAATGCCTCTGTATCTGAACTAGACGCTGTTTCATAGTTAACAACGGGCTCTTTCGCGAAAAAAACACCAACCATGGAGCCAGCACGGTTAATTTGTAAAGGAACACCGTGTTTATCCGCAGCTAAACGATAACCTTCAATTAACCTGTCTACCTTTTGATTAATTCCTTCATAAGCACTCTCGTCCATTGCTTTTAACGTTTCTAAACCAGCAGTCATTGCTAGTGGATTACCAGACAATGTTCCAGCTTGATAGATATCTCCAACAGGGGCAACTCGTTCCATAATTTCACGTTTACCTCCGTATGCACCTACCGGAAGGCCACCACCGATTACTTTTCCTAAACAGGTTAAATCAGGAGTCACACCAAAGTGACCTTGCGCACAGTTGTACCCAACACGGAAACCAGTCATTACTTCATCAAAAATAAGTAGAGAACCACTTGATGCCGTAATCTCGCGCAATGAAACTAAGAAGTCTTCTGTTGGTGGTACAACACCCATATTACCAGAAACAGGCTCTACAATTACGGCTGCAATATCTTCACCAAATTGTTCAAAAGCATAACGAACACTTTCGATATCATTATATGGAACAGTTATTGTGTGTTGTGCAACACTTTTTGGTACTCCTGGGCTATCAGGTAAGCCTAGTGTTGCAACACCTGAACCAGCTTTAATTAATAATGAGTCACCATGTCCATGATAATTTCCTTCAAACTTCAAAATCTTATTTTTTCCTGTGTACCCACGCGCCAAACGTAGCGCACTCATTGTCGCCTCGGTACCTGAATTTACCATTCTAACCATTTCAATCGAAGGAACACGGTCAATTACTAATTGTGCTAATTCGTTTTCTAATAAAGTAGGTGCTCCGAAACTTGTACCTCTTTCCGCAACGGATTTTAACTTTGATACAACACGTTCATCTGCGTGTCCTAAAATTAAAGGTCCCCAGCTAAGTACATAATCGATGTATTTATTTCCATCAATATCATATATTTTAGATCCTTTACCAGATTCCATGAAAATTGGATTCATTCCCACTGATTTAAAAGCTCTAACAGGAGAGTTTACTCCTCCCGGCATTAAGTCTACTGCTTCTTTATACGCATCTACTGATTGTTGATTTTCAAGCACAATAAGTCGCCTCCTTTATTTATTTTGAAGCCATTTAGCAACATCTTTAGCAAAATAAGTAATGATAATATCTGCTCCTGCACGCTTCATGGAAGTTAATTTCTCCATTACAACTGCTTCTTCATCAATCCAGCCATTGATACTAGCCGCTTTGACCATTGAATATTCACCACTTACATTGTAAGCAACAACTGGTACATGATGTTGTTCTCTTACTTCACGAATAATATCCATATAGGATAGTGCTGGTTTTACGATTAAAAAGTCTGCACCTTCCTCAATGTCAGATGCTGCTTCACGCAACGCTTCTAAACGATTTGCCGGATCCATTTGATAAGTTTTACGGTCACCAAATTCAGGTGTACTTTCAGCCGCATCACGGAACGGACCATAAAATGCAGAAGCATATTTAACGGCATAAGACATGATTGGAATATGTTTGAATCCTGCTTCGTCTAAACCTTTACGTATTTCAGTAACAAAACCATCCATCATATTAGACGGTGCAATAATATCTGCTCCAGCTTGTGCCTGGGTAACAGCTGTCTTAACATGAAGAGGTAATGATTGATCGTTATCTACATCATTATGCTTAATCACACCACAATGCCCATGTGATGTGTACTCACAAAGACATGTATCAGCTATAATTAATAGGTCGTCTGTTTTTTCTTTAATCTGACGGATCGCCAATTGAACAATTCCATTAGGATCATAAGCACCAGAACCTACTTCATCTTTTTCTTTTGGAATACCAAACAATAGAACAGATGGTATACCTAACTCTAAAAGTTCATCAATTTCTTGATCCAGATTGTCTAATGATACTTGAAAAACTCCTGGCATAGAGCTTACTTCATTCTTAATTCCATTACCTTCCACTACAAATAATGGATAAACTAAATCATCTACTTGTAAAGTTGTTTCACGTACTAATCGTCTCATTACACTAGAATTTCTTAATCGACGATGACGATCAAAATGTGAGTGTGCCATTATTTATCACCTTTTCTTATGTAATTTTCGTATGCTTCCACCATATTTTCTATCGTAAATGTTTCCGGATAAATAATATGCTGAAAGTTTCTTTCACGCAGTTCATTTGCTGTTGTATTGCCTATCGCAACTGTTACTACTGATTGTTTTATCTGCTTGTTATATCCTTTATTTAGAAATTCATCAAATGCGGTGACTGTCGATGGACTCGTAAAAAACACCGCATCAACATCTAATACATTTTGATTTAATATTGATTTTGCACCTTCATTTTTTATTGTACGGTAAATAATTATTTTTTCAAAAGAAATACCTAGTTCTTGTAAAAGTTCTGGTATTTCCTTTCTAGCATTTTGGCCACAGATAAGCCCAATTCGTTGTTTACCATACTTTCGCACAAACTGTTTCACCATTGATTCCCCGTTGTAAATAGTAGGAGAGAAATCTACCTGATATCCATAATTCATTAGTACATTCTTCGTTTTCTCTCCAACAGCCGCTATCTTGTTCATAACCTTTACAGACAGTTTTGTCATCATTTGATGAAAGAAATGAACCGTATTGGTACTCGTGAAAAATAACCAATCGTATTCGGCAAGATTACGTAATTGTTGTTCCGTTTGGTCATCTGTCACTTGTTCAAACTTAATAAGTGGTACTAATTGAGTTTGAGCATCATTCTCTTCAAGCAAATGGATTAAAGGAAGCGCTTGTTTATGCTCCCTCGTCACCATGACTGTTTTACCTTGCAAAGAACGATTCATTATTGGCTCGCCTTGATTGCTTCATCAACCAATTGCTGTGCTCCTTGTGATTGTAACTTTTCTGCAGCTTGTTTACCTACTTGTTCTGGATCTGTACCTTTTATCGTCTCTTTTAAAACGGTCTTTCCATCCGTACTTGCGACAATTGCTGTTAATGCGACTTGTTCATCTTCAAGATGTGCGTATGCACCAATAGGTACAGAACAGCCACCATTCAATAAATCTAAGAAAGTGCGTTCTGCTTTAACTGTTTTTTCTGTATATTCATCATTAATAGTTGCTAGCAACGCTAATAATTCATCGTCATCTTCTCTACATTCAATAGCTAAAGCGCCTTGTCCAACTGCAGGTACGCATACATCTGGTTCTAAATATTCCGTTACAATATTTTCATCCCAGTTCATTCTTTTCATACCAGCAGAAGCTAATATAATAGCATCATAGTTTTCTTCTTGTAGTTTTCTTAATCTTGTTTCAATATTTCCGCGAATCCATTGAATCTCTAGATCTGGACGTGTCGCGAGAATTTGTGAACCTCTTCTTAAACTGCTTGTCCCAACAATAGAGCCAGCAGGAAGATCAGCTAATTTGACATGATTTTTAGAGATAAAAGCATCTCGATGGTCTTCTCGAACAGGGATTGAGCCAATCACTAAGCCATCCGGCATCACAGCAGGCATATCCTTCAAGCTATGTACGGCGAAATCAATTTCTTTGTCGTACATCGCTTTTTCAATCTCTTTTACAAATAATCCTTTTCCTCCGACTTTCGAAAGTGTTACATCAAGAATTTGATCCCCTTTTGTCACAATCTTTTTGATCTCAAATTCATACTTATCTCCAGAATGCTTCTTTAACTGTTCAATCACCCATTTAGATTGTGTTAAAGCAAGATTACTTCTTCTAGAACCTACAACAATTTTACGCATGCGCGCGACCTCCTCTATAATAAGACAAAAGCTCATTCATTTACTTGTTATATAACGTGAATCCCTTTTAGACTACACAATTCATATTAATAAAAAAATGGTTTGAGAATAATCCAAACCAAATGGTGTAACTAGAGACGATTTTTAGCTCGATGCAAGTATCCATAAAAGTCTCGCTTTATCGTCCTCTAGTCATATTTACAAAAACCGATTTTTGTTCGAGTTACCTGTACAAAAGTTAATGTGTAGAAACATTTTCGAGATCTTGTACTTCATTTTCTGCTTTTTGCTCCAATGATATAACTTTATTATTTTCAGTTTTTTTCACTTCTTCTTTTACTTGATCTTCAATATTGAAGATTTGCATAAATAAAGAAAGTGCTTGTTCTTTATTTTCTTGTCCAGCCAATTCTTTCGCCTGTAGTATTGGTTGTTTTAATAACTGATTCACGATACTTTTCGTATGCTTATTTAATACTTTCCGTTCACGTTCTGTTAGGTTAGGGATTTTTCGTTCAATACTTTTCATCGTTTCTTGTTGCACTGATAACGCCTGTTCACGTAGTGCTGTTATTACCGGAACAACACCAAGTGTTTGCAACCAATCATGAAATGCAACAATATCTTCTTTAATCCATTTCTCAATTACTTCTGCCGCTTCTTTACGCGCTTCTAAGTTTGCGTCAATGACATTGTGTAAATCATCAATATCATATAAGAACACATTATCAAACGATTCAAGTGCTGGATCTAAGTCTCTTGGAACTGCAATATCAACTAAAAACAGTGGGCGCTCTTCACGTTGTGCCTGCACACGTTGATAATCATCTTTTGTCACGATATAACCATCAGCACCTGTAGAACTAATAACAATATCTGCATCAATAAGTGTTTCTTCCAACTCATCCATTGACTTTGCTACACCATTAAACTGTTCTGCTAACTGCTTTGCCTTCGGAACAGTTCGGTTCACTACTGTTACTCGTTCTGCACCAGAACCAACGATATTTTTGGCAGCTAACTCACCCATTTTACCTGCACCAATAATAACAATGTGTTTATCCGTTATATCTGTAAAAATCTTCTTAGCTAATTCTACAGCCGCATAACTAACGGATACTGCATTCTCATTAATAGCCGTCTCTCGTTGACTTTTCTTTCCAATCGTTATTGCTTGCTTAAACAACTCGTTGAAAATAGTACCAGTTAATTTATTTTCTTGTGCATGTAAAAATGTTTGTTTCACTTGGCCTAATATTTGTGTTTCACCCATGACCATTGATTCTAATCCACAGCTTAAACGGAATAAATGCTCTACAGCTGCCTCATTTTCATACATGATCATATGTGAAGCAAATGCTTCATGGTCAATTTGGAACCAATCCGCTAAAAATTGTTTAATGAAATATCTACCTGTATGAAGTTGATCAACTACAGCATAAATCTCCGTTCGATTACATGTGGAAATAATCATATTCTCAAGAACGCTTTTTCGATTATTCAATTCCATCATCGCTTCTGTAATTGTTTCTTCACGAAATGCTAGCATTTCACGAACTTCTACAGGAGCTGTTTTATAATTTATACTAGCTGCTAAAATATGCACTGTACCTACCCCCAAAATAAAGCAAAACCTAACACATACATGCTCTATTATAACATGCTTCCATTGTAAAAGCTTGTGATGAATTTTTGAACAGTTTGTAAATCATCTATGGTAAAATGGAAGATGTTTATCGAATATTTGATTTAAATTCATTAGTAACTTTATCATATTCAAACTGTATTTTCAACAAAATGAATCTAATATAATAATTATTTTAATCTAGGAGTGTTTATCATTGAAGAAAAATAATCTTTTTGCCTACTTACTAATTGGGGTCGGTATTTACTTCTTACTTAGAGAATTACGATTACCAATTTTAACGGACTTCTATTCCTGGCCTACTTTATTAATTTTAGTTGGAGCAGCTTTTCTTATTCATGCTTTTACATCAAGAGATTTTCGGAATATTTTTCCTGCCATTCTTTTACTAGGATTGGGTATTCATTTTCACGGGCTTAATCATTATCCTTTTTGGATTGACCATTGGGGAATGTATACCTTGATTATCTCCATCGCCTTTTTAGCTCGTGCGATAAAAACAAAGAAAGGGTATTTTCCGGGACTCATTTTGTTTGCGATCTCAGCTTTCGCTCTCTTTGCTAACAATCAACCTGGTTGGTTTAGTTGGATCCATCAATTCATGATCTGGGTTGAACGATTTTGGCCAGTATTAATTATTGGACTCGGTATATACTTTCTGTTGAAGAAAAAATAAAAGCGGAACATAAAAGAACTAGCGAGCTTATTTTGTTACTATTTGAGGAGTTTTTTGCCTCTTAGCATTGAAAACATAAAAAAACAACCGGACAATAACGCCCGGTTGTTTTTTTATGTTTTACCATAGAAGAAGTGCTTATTTTATCGTGGTTTAAACGGCCGTAGAACCGCACTTCTATGTTCTGTAACAAGGAAGCTAAGTGGTGAAACGAACTTCCCGATGTGTTTCGCTAATAACCAGTGATAACCTTATTATTTCATATAGTTACTTAAATAACTCCACACATCTTCTTTTCCTTCACTTGTTTCAGCAGAAAAAGGAATAACACTATCAGACTGATCAAGGTCTAATGTTTCTACTACCCTTTTAATATGAGCAGAACGTTTGTTTTTCGCTATTTTATCTAATTTCGTTGCTATCACAAGTACAGGTATTTCATAATATTTTAAGAAATCATACATCATTCTATCGTCTTCTGTTGGCTCATGGCGAATATCGACGATTAATACAGTTAGTCTTAATGTGTCTCGCAAGGAAAAATATTCTTCCATCATTTTTCCCCATTTTTCTCGTTCCTTTTTGGATACTCGCGCGTAACCATAACCAGGTACATCAACAAAATATAATAGATCATTAATATTATAAAAATTTAATGTTTGGGTTTTCCCAGGCTTGGAAGAAGTACGTGCCAAGTTTTTTCGATTGATAATTTTGTTAATAAATGATGACTTTCCTACATTAGATCGACCAGCTAAAGCGATCTCTGGTTTTCTATCTGCAGGATATTGTTTTTCAGATACTGCACTAATGACGATTTCAGCTTTATTTACTTTCATTGTTCTCCTCCATCAATGCATATTCTAATACTGTATCTAAATGATCAACTGGAATAAATGTTAATCCTTCTTTAACACTTTCCGGAATATCATCTAGATCCTTCTTATTATCTGCCGGCATTATTATCGTTGTAATACCTGCTCTATGCGCACTTAACGTTTTCTCTTTTAATCCACCAATTGGCAATACACGACCTCTTAATGTAATTTCCCCTGTCATTCCAACATCACGTCGCACTGCTCTACCTGATAAAGCTGATATAAGCGCTGTAGCCATTGTTATCCCTGCAGAAGGACCATCTTTTGGAGTCGCTCCTTCAGGCACGTGGATATGAATATCATATTTTTCATGGAAATTTGCATCAATATTTAGTTTATCTGCTCGTGAACGAATATAACTAAATGCTGCTTGTGCAGATTCTTTCATAACATCGCCTAATTTACCTGTTAACGTCAGCTTACCTTTACCTTTCGCAATACTAACCTCAATAGATAAAATATCTCCTCCAGCAGATGTATAAGCAAGACCTGTTGCTGCACCTACTTGATCCTCTTCCTCCATCATACCATAACGGAATCTAGGCTTACCTAAAAGGGCTTCTATTTGTTTTTCGGTTACAACAACTCGTTGTTTCACACCGGATACAATAATTTTCGCAGCTTTTCGGCACATCGAAGCAAGTTGACGCTCCAAACCACGAACACCAGCTTCTCTTGTATAAAGACGTATAAGCTTTAATAATGCATCATCGCGTAATTGCAACTGCCCTTTCTTTAAACCATTTTCTTTTAATTGCTTAGGTAGCAAATGATTTTTCGCAATGTGTAATTTCTCCATCTCTGTATAACCAGCAATAGAGATGATTTCCATCCGATCAAGTAATGGCCTTGGGATTGTCGCAAGGTTATTAGCAGTAGCAACAAACATTACTTTAGATAAATCATAGGTTTCCTCTAAATAATGATCACTAAATGTATGATTTTGTTCTGGATCTAATACTTCTAACATCGCGGCAGAAGGATCCCCTCTAAAGTCATTAGACATCTTATCAATTTCATCTAATAAGAAGACAGGATTGATTGTCTCTGCTTTTTTCATTCCTTGAATTATACGTCCAGGCATTGCGCCAACATAAGTACGGCGATGACCACGTATTTCTGCTTCATCACGCACACCACCAAGTGAAATACGGACAAATTGTCGGTCAATGGACTTTGCGATAGATCGCGCTAATGAAGTTTTCCCCACTCCAGGCGGTCCGACTAGGCATAAGATTGGTCCTTTTAATGAATTCGTTAGTTGTTGAACAGCTAAATATTCTAATACACGCTCTTTTACCTTTTCTAATCCATAATGATCTTCATTTAATACATTTTCTGCATGGTTGATATTTAAGTTATCTTCTGTTTCTTCTGTCCATGGTAAAGATAAAACCCAATCTATATAATTGCGAATAATGGAACTTTCTGCTGAACTTTGCGGAATTCTCTCATAGCGACTAAGTTCTTTAGCTAACAATTCCATAATTCGTTCTGGCAAATTTTTTTCTTCTATTTTCTTTTTCAAATCAGCAATTTCACCAGACTTACCGTCTTTATCACCAAGCTCGGTTTGAATTGCCTTCATTTGTTCACGTAAATAGTATTCTTTCTGTGTCTCTTCCATTGATTTTTTGACACGCTGACCAATTTTACGCTCTAGTTCCACTACTTCCTTTTCATTAGAAACGATTTCTAACAATTTTCTAAATCGTTCAGATACATGGAGTGTTTCCAAAATCTCCTGCTTATCTGACATTTTCAATCTAATATGAGACGCAATTAAATCAGCAAAACGAGTAGGCTCGTCTATATCTTTTACGCTATCTAACGTTTCTTTACTAATTTTCTTTGAAATCTTTGTATAGTACTCAAATTGCTCTAACAAAGCACGCATTAACGCAACTTCTTCCGCTTTTTTATTATGTTCCTCCTCAAGTTCCATAATTTCCACAAAGAATTGCGTATCTTCATTAATAAATTCTTGAATTTCTGCACGGTACATTCCTTCTACCAATACTCGCATTGTACCATTGGGTAATTTTAACATTTGGTTTACTTTAGCAACGGTTCCTACTGCATGAATATCTGCCGCCTTAGGCTCTTCTATTTCGCTTTCCTTCTGAGCTGCTAAAAAAATATGTTGATCATTCATCATTGCTTTCTCTAATGCTTGAATCGACTTTTTACGTCCTACATCTAAATGAATGACCATTCCTGGAAATACAATTAACCCCCGTAATGGTAATAGTGGAATATGTATGAATTTTGTTTCTGACATATGGCACCTCCGTCAAAGTTACTAGTTCTATGATAGCTATAAAATGAGGCTTGCTTCAGCCGTTTACAGCAAGGCTCAGAAAGGAATATTTTGTAATGAATTATCTCCCATGATTAAGTAAACCAAGCTGAATAAACAGTAATCCCCTCATATAATTTATATTTACCTAGTACCAATGTTTGATTCTACTATTGTTATCAGTTTAAAGAAGTTTCGCTTCTTTGTAAAACTAAAAGTGTTTCGATACTGTTAGTTTTTCCTATTGTATGCTAATCATTCGACATACAGCTTTAATTTTAGTTGTGATCACGTACAAAATCCCTTGTAGGTGTACAAGGGATTTTGACTTTCTTCATTTATTAAAGAGTCATAAATGTTTGATTAAGCACTCTCTTTAGGTGTTTCTAACTCGATGACTGTTCCATCTTCTTGGACTAGCTTCGGACGAGCATTTTCGTTTGTTAATACATCTGCTGTAATAATACATTTCTTCACATCTTCACGAGATGGTAATTCGAACATTACGTCCATCATGATACCTTCTAGAATGGAACGTAAACCACGCGCACCTGTTTTACGTTCAATTGCTTTACGCGCAACTGCTTCTAGCGCACCATCTTCGAATTCTAGTTCTACACCATCGATTTCGAACAATTTATTATATTGTTTTACTAAAGCATTTTTCGGTGTTGTTAAGATTTCTACTAAGGCATCTTCATCCAGTGGCTCTAAGCTGCCGATAATCGGTAAACGACCAATGAATTCTGGAATTAAACCGAAACGTAATAAATCTTCTGGAAGTACTTTAGACAACAATGTAGCTTTATCTAGTTCCGCGTTATTCGTATCTGCACCAAATCCGATTACTTTTTTACCAAGTCGACGTTTAACAATTTGTTCAATACCATCAAATGCACCACCACAAATAAATAGGATATTGGATGTGTCGATTTGAATAAATTCTTGATGCGGATGTTTTCTTCCACCTTGTGGAGGTACACTTGCTGTTGTACCTTCCAAAATTTTAAGTAAGGCTTGTTGAACACCTTCACCAGATACATCTCGTGTAATAGACGGATTTTCTGATTTACGTGCTACTTTATCAATTTCATCAATGTAGATAATACCTTTTTCTGCTTTTTCTACGTCATAATCAGCCGCTTGAATAAGCTTTAATAGGATATTTTCAACATCTTCTCCGACATAACCTGCTTCTGTTAAAGATGTTGCATCTGCAATAGCAAATGGTACATTTAAAATTCGAGCAAGTGTTTGTGCAAGCAATGTCTTACCACTACCAGTAGGACCAATCATCGCAATATTACTCTTAGCTAATTCTACTTCATCCTTAGCCTTTGGCGAGTTAATACGTTTGTAATGGTTATACACCGCTACAGATAAGTTTTTCTTTGCCTTCTGTTGACCAATTACATAGTCATCTAGAATTTCGCAAATTTCTTGTGGTTTTGGAATATCTTTGTATTCTACTTCTTCTTCAGTACCTAATTCTTCTTCCACAATTTCTGTACAAAGTTCAATACATTCATCACATATATAAACGCCTGGTCCCGCAACTAGTTTACGAACCTGGTCTTGGCTTTTTCCACAGAACGAACATTTCAATTGACCTTTTTCTTCATTAAATTTATACATGACATTCACCCCTTGTTCAAAAAGTATCTCATATAAATGCTAAAAAACGATAAATACTTTTTTCGTCTTTAGGCAATCATATCAAATTGTTTCTAAATAAAAAAGTAATACACTTTCTCACGTTGTTAAAGCGTATCAGGCTTTTATCTTAATTACAAATAGTTTGCGTCATCATTCTATTCCAATCACTATTATCATCATTTTTTTCATTTTAATTAGACAGAGCGGATAGAAAAAGTGAAGCACTTTTATTATGTATATGTTCAGCTTTTCAAATGTATATCCTTCTATTGCATATGAGTTGAATGTTTATTATTTTGCACAAATGTCTCTAAAATAACCATTAGTTATTTTACATTATGTATTAGAACGGGGCTTGTTAGGTAGGATAATACGTCATTCTTATAGAAAACAAGGTACGGATAATCGCACCTTGCTTTCTACATAAGTCTTATTTTGCTTTACTGTTATCAGCAAGAACGTCAATAGCTTTCTTGAACTTCAAGTCGTCTTGAAGTGCTGCAGTGTTTCCACCTAGAGCTTGTTTGATTTGATCGATTTCCATGTTGTACATAGAAGCCATTGTTTCTAATTCTTTTTCCACATCTTCATCTGTAACTTCTACATTTTCAGCATTAGCAATAGCTTCTAAAGTCAAGTTTGTTTTCACACGTTTAGCCGCATCTTCTTTCATTTGCTCTTTTAACGCGTCTTCGTCTTGACCAGAGAATTGTGTGTACATTTCTAAAGTCATACCTTGCATTTGTAATCTTTGTTCAAATTCTTGAACCATGCGGTCTAATTCAGATTGTACCATTGCTTCTGGAATATCTACTTCTGCATTATCAGATGCTTGTTGAATTAGGTCTTCACGTTTTGTAGCATCTGCTTCATTTTCTTTTTGGTCTTTCAAACGTTTCATTGTTTTTTCTTTTAATTCAGCAAGTGTTTCCACTTCTTCATCTACATCTTTAGCAAATTCATCATCTAATTCAGGTAATTCTTTTGCTTTGATTTCATGAATTTTCACTTTGAATGTAGCTTCTTTACCAGCTAATTCTTCTGCGTGATATTCTTCAGGGAATGTAACGCCAACTTCTACATCTTCTCCTGCTTTCTTACCAACTAATTGCTCTTCGAAACCAGGAATGAATGAACCAGAACCGATTTCTAATGAATGATTTTCTGCTTTTCCACCATCGAAAGCTTCTCCATCTACGAAACCTTCGAAGTCGATAACAGCAGTATCACCATTTTCGATTTCGCCTTCTTCTTTTACAACTAGTTCAGCTTGTTGTTCTTGTTGTTTTTTAATTTCTTCTTCTACATCTTCATCCGTTACTTCTGTAGAGATTTCTTCTACTTCAAGTCCTTTGTATTCACCAAGTGTAACTTCTGGTTTTACCGTTACTTTAGCAGTGAAGATAAGTGTTTTACCTTTTTCGATTTGTTCGATATCTACTTCAGGCTGGTCTACTGGCTCAATACCAGTTTCATTAATAGCATTAGAGTATGCTTCTGGAAGAATAATATCTACTGCATCTTGGTATAATGATTCTACACCAAAACGTTTTTCGAACATTCCTCGTGGCATTTTCCCTTTACGGAAACCAGGTACTTGTACATCTTTAACAACCTTAGTAAACGCTTGGTCTAATGCACTATCAAATTTGTCTGCATCTACTTCTATAGTTAAGACACCAACATTGCCTTCTTGCTTTTCCCATTTTGCTGTCATAATTATTTCCCTCCAACATAAATAAATCTGTATATTTGACGTTCATTCAATATACCATCCTATACTATTCCGAACGCAAATTGCAACCATTTTATTATAACATAATTGCACTTGCTTTCAATAATAATATGTATATGTAGCATTATTTTTCAATCGATTGAAGCTAAACATCTAAAATTGTGCCATATAATGTTTCCGAAACATCGATCATTTTAATGTAATGTTCTTTCATAATAGATGATTGACGATCATCTTCTTCGTTTATATATTGAAGACTTTGGTTCACGTAATACATTAACGACTGTGCTAATAATGGATAATTTTCCTCTTGCGGTAAAAAAGGAGTATATACATATGCAAATCGTTCTAAAATGAATTGCATCATTTGAAACTTAGTTGGATCTTGCTGTTGCACCTCATCTAAGCAACTTGTTACACCGCGAATAAAAGCTGTAGACAGTACTTCCGTTAACTCTTCTGCTTCTATTTTATCTTTCAATTGGAATTTCTCAATATGTATCGGTCGTTCAAGTTCAAGTTTCTGGTAATATTCCAATAATGCAGTCTTTACGACAGGATGAATTTCCGGATTTTCTAACATACTTCTATACAATTCAGTGTCTTCGTATATCTCCAGATTCAAAAGACGCTTGATCATATACCACTGTTTTCGATCATTTCCCTGTTCAATTGCTTCTTCTAACTGTTTCTTCACTTCTATGTAAGATTGCTTATCTTCCTGTTCCTTTAATTCTTCGCTTAACTGGTACATATGTCGTAATTGCTCATTAATATGGGAGGGTATGGTCGTTTCGGTTAAGGCTTCTTCTATGAGCAACATAACCTCATTATACTTACTTGATTGAAATAACAAGGTGGCATAGATATGTACATAAGAAGTAAAGTAAGAATCTCTTTTGGCAATTAGCTCCTCACATAGCTCTTCTGCCTCTTCTTCCATATTGAGTTCCATCATACAGATTAATTTACCTGTCATTACTTCATGTGACTTTACACCATTTTCGGTTAATTGATGAAAATATTCATAGGCTTCACTGAAATGATTTTCTTGCATAGCTGTTTTCGCTTTTTCCTCAAGATTATCTTTCCACTTTGGAAAAATAATAAGGTTTTCCCGCTCTTCTTCCATTTTTTCACCTGCCTTTATACTACGCTTGTACATACTATTATAAAGTTATTTACAATATTACTCAAGCAGCACCCAAAAACTCAGCTACTATATTCATATGCTCGAACAATAGAAGGAATTTCACTCAGACTATCTACAACATGGTTAGCATTTTCACACTTTTCCCCTTCTACTTTCTTCCAAATCGTCTTCATCCCTACCGATTGGGCAGCTTGAATATCATTTTTCGGATGGTCTCCCACATAAAATGCTTCAAATGGTTCCACTTGTAAAGATTGTAATGCACGTCTAAAAATAATTGGATTTGGCTTTTTAACCCCTTCCTTTTCAGAAATGAAGACCTTCGAAAAGTAATCACCTAACCCTAATGCGTTTACACTGCTCTGTTGAAGTTTCTCTTTACCATTTGTGATCATTCCAAGCTTTACATTCATTGCTAGCAATTCCTTTAACATTTGATACAAATAATCAAAAGGTACACAGCTTTTGCAGAAATATTCGATATAATCATTTAATAATTGCTCGGAAGTCAATCCAGTTATTTGATATTCCGTGATCAGTTGTTGGTATACTCGATCTTTCCACACTAATCCTTTATTATCTAACTCAATGAATCTCGAAACAAATTGTTCTTGACCGATATGTTCTACATACGGATAAAACCTCGCATACTGATTTAGCGCGAAATGGTATATAGAAGATTCTCGATCAAGTAACGTACCATCCAGGTCGAATATAACCGCTTTCATTTAATAACACCTCTTGGATAAACTGTATATGACGATCAGTTAATTACTAATTATTATAGCAATTGTAGATAGTAGTTTCCATGTATTTTGTAAAAGAAGAATTTATCATAAAAAAATGTCCACATTTCCTTTCAAAAGCATACTCTTTTGAACATTCTAAATACGCCACACCTAACTTTACCCTAGGAGTATGGAATCTTTTGATTAGCACTACATTTCATCATCTAACGGACAAACTAACCCCTTCTTTTTGGCAAGGCGAACAATCTCTGTTACCTTTTGACGAGAGTTCCCGGTACTTGCGGAGATGCCTTTTAAACTGATCCCTTCATCATGTAATTCCAATATCTTTCGATAATGGATCATAAAAAAATACCTCCTATCAGTATAAAATATGGGGCGATCAAAAATAGTGAATGAACTGCATTTTACGATAAATAAAAGAAGCCATTTTGAAAAGGGGTTAATCAAAATGGTTCTTTATAAAATATCCATTGTTAAATTTGTTTAAAGGCTCTATTACATGGTCTTATTGGATGTTCATACAGGTACAACTTTTCTGAATATCAATTGACTTTTTGATAAGGTATTTCAACACCTTCATCGATAAATAATTGATTCTCAACATCTACATAGATCATCGTATTGCGTACCCAATAATACGACTCATTTATTTTATAAAGTGGCACTAACAACTGATGTTCAAATGAAATCATAAATTGTTTATCCTTTATGATCGTAAATCTTGTGCTAAGTTCATCTGCTAATTCATATCGACCTGTAATATCATCCATATTAGAGAGCGATAAAATTTCTATATGTTTTGGTGCTTCTACAGAATATTGTATTCCCATTAAGTAATTCATAACTTCTTGTTCATATTGCGGAAACACTTCTTGATTCGTTGCTAAAACAACAATATCCTTTGTGGATGTATTGATAAAAGCTTGAGCTGAACAACCGATCCATCCACCTGTATGACCAACCCAGTCATCTTGAATGATAAAACCATAACTATAATTCTTAGCGGCTTCTGTTGGTGTTAATATGGGTCGCACAAACTCTTTGCTAATGAACCGATCTTGCAAAAATGCTTTTAAAAATTTTGCAACCTCTGCAACTGTTGCATAAATACCACCGTCACCAAATACATTATTGTATTTTTCAATTTTATTTAAATACAGGTCATTATTCGCCTTTTGATATCTTTGCTCCTCATAATCATACGTATGATTTTGCGCTTCGTATTGTTTTGTAGGCTGTGTTGTTGTATTAGTGAGATTTAATGGTCTTGCAATATATTGTTGTAAATATATTTCATACGATAAGCCGCTTACTTCTTCAATAATTTTTGCAAGTAAAACATAATTTGTATTGCTATAAGACCAAAGCTCATTCGGAGTATGTTGTGGAAGTGTCATTTCGACAAATGTTTCAACACTTATTGTTAAATTTTCTGCAATATACTCTGGAATACCAGATGTGTGTGTAAGTAAGTGTGCAACTGTCACATTTGTAAAATGAGGTACGTTAAACCAATTAGTAATTTTATCTTCTAATTGTAGCTGTCCTTTTTCAATTAGCTGAAATGTCATTACCGCTGTATACATTTTACTTAACGACGCAAGATTAAATTGTGTATTTTCATTAATAAGGTGTTGCTCTGAGATATCTTGATAACCATGATAATACTGCTTTATTTGTCCATGTTTCTCATAATACACTGCACCATTAAACGAGATATTTTTAAGTAAATCCCTCACCTGTTAACCTCCTAAATAAATTAGACATCTAACATTTTAGACATAGAGAAATATCATAATTCCTTCATCGCAATCCTTCTTAATTTTTCAACAATGCGCTCTAATTCGTCTAACTCATTTGATGAAAGTTTGCTATAAATTTTATCTGCGATTTGCTGTTCAACATAATCTTGCTTAGAAAAATACTCCAATCCATTTTGATCTAACGTTATTACTACTTCACGTCGATTTTGTAGATTAATTTCCCGTTTAATATATCTATTCTTTTCTAACTTTGCTATTAATTGGCTAACTGCACTAGAGCTAATATTCATTTCAATCGCAATTTCACCAACCGTAATACGTTTTGATAAGTATACAATATCTAAAACAACCGCTTGTTGTGTTGTAATGCTGCTATTTAAATATTGCTTATAATGTTTATATATCAAACGGTTTATGGTATATTCTGCTTCATTAATGCGCTTAACCTGTTCATATAATGACAAAAGATCACCTACTAATATGTTAGATATCTAATATATTAGCAAGTGATTTGTCAAACGTCAATATTATATAAAAATGTCATAAGCACCTGTATGTTCGCTAATCATACAGGTGGTAAAAAGGCGGTCATTCATTGGTAAATATCTTGTCACTTATTGGTACAAATTATGTCATTGCTGGTACATTTGAATGGCGGTAATCAGGCAGTTTTAGGACTAAAAAGAAAGCTAAAACTGCAGCTACAGAAAGAGAAAATAAATTGAATAAAGGATTAGTGCTAAATCTACAGAGAATGTTATTTACTGATTACTTTAATCTATGGTTAGAAACATATAAAACAACTATTAAAGGAAATACGCTAGAACGTTACTATACAACCTCTAATACGATAGAAGAGGAGTTCGAGGGTATTTACATTCAAGACATCACAAAAACGCTCTTATCAGAAGTTTTTAAACGAATATAGCAAAGATCATGCAAAGGCATCTGTTAAGAAATTAAATACACATATTCGAGCGTGTGTTAAAGATGCGATTGATGAAGGCTTAATTCATGTAGATTTCACACGGAAAGTTACTATCGGTGGAAAACCAGGTAAGAAAACAGATGAAAAATATTTGAATGTGGAACAATCCAATCAACTCTTAACAGAACTTCGTAATAATTTAGATAAGTCGCCGATATATTATTTATTATTATTAGGTCTGGTTACTGGATTGCGCTTTGGTGAATTAGTTGGATTGCAAAGAGATGACTTTGATTTTCAGAGTAACACACTGCGAGTAAATAAAACATGGGGATACACTAAAAAAATGCATAAAGGTCATGGTCCGATAAAAAACGAAGAAAACCGGATTATTACTGTTGACCAAAACACTATGCAATTATTTTATAAGTGGTTTAATACACTTCCTGAGAATATTGAACGATTGGTGTTTTACAGCCCTATCTCTAAGTATAAAGTCTTTTCGAATGGATCAGCCAACAAGGTATTAAAAGCATTACTAGATAACTTAGCAATAAAACCACAAATTAGTGTGCATGGATTAAGACATACACACGCAAGTGTATTATTGTATCAAGACGTATCTATTTATTATGTTTCAAAAAGACTCGGACATAAAGATGTGAACACAACTATTGGAGTTTATACGCATTTAGTGAAAGAATTAGAAGCAAGAAATACACAAGTTACAAACGAGATTTTCGAGAGGATGTATGTGTAGAAAATGTGTAGAAAAAATCTCGTTTTTATCTTTTTGTACTGCAACGTCCGAAAACAAAAAAAACGCACAAACGTTGATATAACAACATTCGTACGATTTTCTCGGTCAATCATCTTAACCTACATTTTCTTAAATACGTCCCAGGAGAGATTCGAACTCCCGACCTACAGATTAGAAGTCTGTTGCTCTATCCTGCTGAGCTACTGGGACATGGAGCGGGTGAAGGGAATCGAACCCTCAACATCAGCTTGGAAGGCTGGGGTTTTGCCATTAAACTACACCCGCATTTGTCTTTATTTTTTTATGTATCTCGCTAACGGACAAGTAATATTATATAAAGATATGAGATAAAAGTCAACAGATATTTTAAAATTTATTTATATTTTTTTCTTTCACTAATAAAACGCTTGATGTAACAACCCTCACGCTTAAATTTTATCTTTGTGTGAGAGCATTTTTTATTATGATAGATGCTGATATTCGTCAAAATCTTGTACTTCTATTACATCTGACCAATGCAATACTGTACCAACAAAATCTCTAATATCTAATCCTTTCATTTCATAAGTAGTATCCGTATTAACCGTTCCTGTTGCATCTTCAATTAATGTCACTTTATATCCTCTATCAAAAGCCGCTATTGCGGTAAACATGCAACAAAATTCTGTGTTGAAACCAATAATAAATAGATGTTCTACTTCCATTTTCGTTAATATAGCCTCTAGTTTTGTTTGAAAAAATGAACTTGGTGTCTGCTTTTCCATTACATGATCAGCATAATTCCTTAATGACGGATGTAATGCAACACCGTCCGTATTTTTTTGAAGAGGACTTCCTTCTACTTCATCAACATGTTGCATAAAAATAACTGGATTGTTGCTTTTTTTAAAATCTTTTATTAGGTGTTCCATTTTTGTTAGTTCATCGGTGAAATCACCATTATTAACAATTCCATTCTGTACATCTATTACCAAAAGAGCTTGCATAATATTAATACCTCCTTATTAACAGATCTTCGAGCATAACCAATTTAAGTATCTGTAATCATCTCATTAAATTGCACTAATGTTTTTTCAACTTATTTACTCCGTCAATACCTCTTTCACAATCATTATACAATACACACCTTAAAAGGTAAATTCTTCTATAATATACATATAAAAACTCTGATCAACTTCAGTCAATCAGAGTTTTTTATGTAATTACGTTAAAGATGTTTGATAATGAAGACTTGTAATTTCTTGATAATCTTTTGTATAAAAACGAACATCAACATGTTCCAATTGATCATTTGTCGAAAGAATGGCATAAGAACCTGGATGAACGCTTCTCGGTTGACGGATACTTCCTGGGTTAATAATCAATTGATTCTTTACTTTCTCAGCACCAGCTATATGAGAATGTCCGAAACAAATAATATTTGCTCCTACCTCCTCAGCACGATAAGAAACTGGCATTAGTGTGGACTTAATCTGGTATAAGTGTCCATGTGTCACAAAAAAGTGTAATTGCCCTACTCGAAAATCAACTTCTTCTGGTAATTGATAGTCCATATCCATATTACCTTGAACAACATGAAACCCGGCAAGTTCATCACTATCAGCTGAAAGCTCTGAATCTCCACAATGGATCATCGCATCTACATCCTGTTTATGCCTTGCCTTAATCTCCGTTACTTCTTTCGTCCAACCATGACTATCACTAATGATCAAAATTTTTGGCATGTGTACCCACTCCTTTTACAACTCTTTTACCCATCTTTCGATTTTATCTAACGCTTTTCTGCGATGGCTAATACGATTTTTTTCTACTGGAGTTAGTTGTGCCATTGATTTTTCACTTGCTTCTGGATAAAAGATCGGATCATAGCCAAAACCATGCTCACCAACTGGTTCACGTGCGATCATGCCTTCACATTCTCCACGCTCAAAAATGGTTTGCTTATTTGGTCGAGCCAATGCTAGTACGCACACAAATCTTCCGGTACGCTCCGCATCAGCAACATTGCTCATTTCTGCTAACACTTTCTCATAATTAGCTTGATCATCTTTATCTTCTCCAGCATACCTTGCAGAATAAACACCTGGTGCGCCATTCAATGCATCAATCTCTATACCAGAATCATCTGCAATAACTGGCACATTGAATTTTGCACAAATTGCTTCCGCTTTAATAGCTGCATTCTCTTCAAATGTTGTACCAGTTTCCTCAATATCTTCAATTGGTTCTGCGACATCTAACAAAGAAGATACTTTAATCCCTAAAGGTTCAAATAAACTTTTGAAGTCTTTCATTTTCCCACTGTTTTTCGTTGCAATGATCAATTCCTTCATATCAAAAAGCTCCCCTATGCTTGTTCGAGTTTATCTTTATAAGCTTGAATTGCTTCTACTTGAATGTCGAAAATTTCTTTTAAACCTTTGTTAGCAAGTGCAAGCATCTTTGTTAATTGTGTGCTTGTAAATGTCGCTTCTTCTCCTGTACCTTGTAGCTCAACAAATTCACCTTTACCAGTCATCACGACATTCATATCTACATGTGCTTGTGCATCTTCTGAATATTCTAGATCAAGAATTTCTGTACCATCTGGTAACACACCAACAGAAATAGCTGCTAAATAATCGGTAATAGGAAATGTTTTAATTTTTTCCTCTTCTAATAACTTGCCTACTGCATGAACAACCGCAACAAATGCTCCAGTGATCGATGCTGTTCTCGTACCACCATCAGCCTGGATAACATCACAGTCTACCCAAATTGTACGCTCACCAATAGCATCCAAGTCAACAACCGCACGTAAGGAACGACCGATTAGACGTTGGATTTCCATTGTACGTCCTGATACTTTCCCTTTCGATGATTCACGAATATTTCGTGTTTCTGTTGCACGAGGTAACATCGAGTATTCTGCTGTAATCCAGCCTTTACCGGAACCTCTCATAAACGGTGGAACACGATCCTCAATACTAGCTGTACAAATCACCTTTGTATCACCAACTGTAATTAAGACAGATCCTTCCGCATGTTTTGTAAAATTACTTTCAATATGAATTGATCGAAGTTGATCTACTTCTCTCCCTGTTTCGCGCATTCTATTTCCTCCTTACATACTGTTCTATCTTAACATATTTTCTCTGAAGATGGGCTTTTCATACACGAGAAAAATTACTAAAAAACACAAATCCACTAATCAAGTAAGGCTTTATGTCAAAGGTTGGTGTTCACCGCTCTCCAATATAATCATCTCAATAAAAAATCACCCGCTCCAACAAACGAAGCGGGTGTAAGGCATCTATATAATAGTTCGAAATGATCGAACTGGACTTAAATACTTTCTGACGGACTAATCATTTCTTTGGAAACTGGTTCTGTATATGTTTGTCCATCTTCACTTATTACTTCTTCGTGGTTCTCTACTGATACCTCTACAGCATCCACACCTTCTTGTTCTGTTAATGTAAGTACAATTGACTGCATCACCTCATCAGCAATCATACTTTTAGCACTATTTGATAAAATATTTTCATTGAAGTTAACGGATAAAACTCCGTCTTCTAAGTTCGGTTCAGAAACCAATTGTGCTCCCGTATTAATATAATGTTCTAATGGTAATTCAAATGAAGGACCTTCCATTAATGCTTGTACAACTGATTGAAGTTTATTTTCCTCATTCATTGGTACATGCTGTGTAACTGGAACGAAATAAACCATTTCATTCCCTTGCATTGGAAAGTAAAGCGTAGCCGCTTCACTTTCCATTAGATCAACACCGTGGACCTGATGAATATTGATACCATTCGCACGAGAATAACCTTCAGAAATTGGTGTACCATTAACAGGCATTGTATTTTGCTCTTCCCCGTCAATCCATAGCTTCATACGTTCTACATTATCAAACTGTGTTAATGTATGAGTCATTGACTCTAAAATCTTTTGTTCATTTTCAGGTTGATAAGACGCAAATTCTTCGGATACATTGACGACTAATGTGCCATCAGCTTCTAAATTCAAATCAATAATTTCTGTTCCTGCTGGTAATACCGCTTGAAAACCACTTGGTAACATAGCAGTGACTGGTCCGTCTTGTACAAGGTATTCTAATACTTGCTTCGCTACCGCATTTGACTGTGGTGATGGAATTTGTAATTCTTGTGGTACTACTAAACCATTTTGATCTAGTAAATATAATGTTCTCGTAACAATTTCTGATGTAGCCGATTCTTCCTCTTCTATCGATTCTGTCGATTCTTCATCTATTTCTGTACCTTCTTCTTCTGGATCTCTTTCTACATCTTCTGATCCATCAGGAATGTTGTCTAGATCATCTGTTAACTCTGTTTCCTCTGGCGGTGCATCTATTTGATCCAATGTCTGTTCCCCTTTAAAAACACCACACCCAGCTAACAACAACAAAAGTATACATAGTGATACAGCAAGCACATATTTTTTGGCAAAATCGATTTTCATAACCGATACCTCCTACGATGGTTTGTACTACTATGTATACGAGCCTATAAGAAAAATAGACCATTAAAAAAACAGCTAAGACAACAAATTTTGTCTTAGCTGTTTTACTTCTACCTATCAATTTGTTTGGAGGTTATTCTTTTGAATAAAGTTTGTAAAGATATATCTTACAAGTGGCCCCATTACAATCAGTTGTAACGGTAATGCAACGATAAAGTTTTTCACATAAATCGCTCCGTACAATACTAACCAAGTTTCTCCGCTTAATCCGTGAGCAAAATAAGTCATCGCTAACCCAAATAAAGACATAAAGAATACCATGCCAACAATCATCATTGATGACAAGACTAATACGACTTTTATTTTTTTATCTTTCTTAAATGGTAAAGCAAATGTAATTTTTTTTGCTAACGGCCCAACGATAAACAAATCTAGTACTAATGCGACGATAAAACCTAGCCCAAATTCTGTAAGAACTGTTTGCATGGATAAATGTTCCATATCACCATTTAATAATAAGTTATAGCTAGCCATTACAGCGACCATACCAAAACACATAATAACACCAAAAATAAGACTTTCTTGTTTGTTTTTTGGCAAACTAATCTCTCCCTTGTATTGTTTTATGAGTGATCAGTATACCAATTTGAAAAATTCTTCATAAGTGAACATTTTGTGAACTTTTTTTAAACAAGAGAGAGTTAACCTCCCAATACAACCTGTTCCACTTCATCAATCGCTCTATTTAACCATTGTGATGCAATACGACGAAAGACTTCTACATCCCCAGTAGCATAAAATTGATATTCGGGTGATTCATTGCCCTGATATAGTTTATCTTGATATTCCAAGATCGTACTTACTTCTCGTGCTGTTTCCTCACCGGATGAGATGACCGTTACGTTCCCTCCCATTGCTTCTTGAATTAATTCTTTAATCATTGGATAATGGGTACATCCTAAAATAAGGGTATCCATTTCATTAAATTGTTTTAATGGCTGTAACGTTTCATTAACTGCTTGATACGCTTCCTCTCCGCTTACAATTCCTTTTTCTACCAATGGAACAAATCTTGGACATGCGAGATCATACACTTCGATCGCTGTATTAATTTGTTTCAATGTATCTACATAAGCGCCACTACTAATGGTTCCTTCCGTTCCAATCACACCAATTTCAGCAGTATGTGAATTCGTAATTGCCGCACGTGCACCAGGTTGAATAACACCTACAACAGGAATTTCTAGTTTTTCACGAAGCTCGTCTAATGTAAAAGCTGTAGCTGTATTACAAGCTACGACAAGCATCTTAATATTTCTTTCTAATAAAAAGTAAACCATTTCCCACGTGTATTGGATCACCTCTTCTTTTGGACGTGGTCCGTATGGGCATCTTTTTGTATCACCTACATATATCACAGATTCCTTCGGCAATTGTCTGATCAACTCACTCGCAACAGTAAGTCCGCCAACTCCAGAATCTATCACTCCAATTGCTTGCTTCATTTTGTATCTCCTTTACCGTTATGCATTTTCTGTTTGTTGTCTCATTTGTTGATGAAGGAGGTGTAAAAGTCTTGATAGCTGTTCCATATCTTCCACTTCTACATTTGTTAATACTTCACCTAAATATTCTCGTCGCTTTTCTAATACTTCATGGATAATCTTTCTCCCTTTATCCAATAAATGAATTCGTACAACGCGACGATCTTTTGTATCTCTTACACGTTCAACTATTTCGATTTTTTCCATCCGGTCAACCAAATCCGTCGTCGTACTAAATGCTAGATTTATATGTTTCGATAACTCACCAAGTGTTAAATCACCACGCTCTAATAAGTGCTGCAAGGCGATAAACTGCGGGGTCGTAATCGGATAATTATGTAGTATTTCTCGTCCTTTTTGTTTAATAATGCTAGCTATATATCTTAATTCTTTCTCGATATCAACAATTTGTTCTTTCTCATTACTATTTGCCAAACTAAGCGCTCCTTCATACAATTAATTGCATACAATTAATATAACATTGTTTCTCATGAATTTCTCCACTTTCGCTTTCTAAAAAACAAGAGAAATAGTATTTAAGTTGACGAACCGTATTTTTGAGATAATGAATACTATATCGATAATGATTGTTTTCGATGTTTGACAAATGTAGCAGTAACGAATAAGTTCGTAAAAGATGCTACAAATGAAACAATAATTAGTAACATTATCCCTAACCCTTTCATAAAGCGAGACTTCAATCAGTGAGAGTTCTTGACTCCCGCTGATTGTCAGCAAAACTTATCAGGGAGTTAGCGTCCGTTTATCCCACACTTAGCTTCCTCGTTTTCACTCGAACCTTGAAGTGGGGGTTTTACGGACGTTTGCACCGTGATAAATAAATCTTCCCCTGAATAAGAAGCGTCTAATGTTATATACCAAGCACTAAAAGTGATGAATAGCAAAAAAATAAAAGCTACTTCCTATTAAAGAGACTTTCCATCTATCCGAAGAACTTCCATGCCATGACCTTGCAAATACTAGCCAGACAAGGATACTAACGCTCACCGCCCCAATCATAACAAATAGATGTATATACGGAATCATGACGAAACGTAAACCAAACAATATTAAAAACGTAAGGGAAAAGAGCAGCGCATTAATACCAAATAAAACGATTCCTGTTTGCCAATAACTCCTTAACCAACGATGTTTCTCACGCTCAAGTTGTAATGTACCTACTAATGCTAATTTTTGTACAATTAGTTTACGACAGAATAAAAATAAGAAAATGACAAAAACTCCAATTAACAGCAAGCTACTAAATGAATACTTCCTCCTACACTTATTTTTTGGAGATGATCACATGCCTTTTACAAAAGAAAGACCTGCAATTTATTATCAAAAAGGTGGCAATGGCAACGCGATTATTTTCATTGCTCCACCTGCAATGGGACACCTAACCTTCCGTTATCAACGGTTACTTGAAAAAAACTTCACCATTATAACATTCGATAACAGAGGAGATTGTCGCAGTGAACATAATGATCCTTTATGCTTTGAGCAATTAACTTACGATATCAAAAAAATCCTAGATGAAAATAATATAACCAAAGCGATTATTTGTGGTTATTCAAACGGTGGATTAATTGCACAACAATTTGCTATTTCCTATCCTGAATATACGTCGGCACTTATTTTAATGGGCGGTTATCACGCACCTAAAAATCTACTACTTCGTACGGAATATAAAATAGGGATTGCAATTGCAAAAAAACAGTGGATTCCATTACTAGCAAAAGCTCTTTCTTTTAATCACTTTTCTAATAAAAATGATGCAAAAGAAATGGAACAAGAAATTAAACGAACAAATCCAGAAATGTTAGCAAAGCAATATCAATTAGGCTTGGATTATGACAATGAACATGAACTACATCACATTACAGTACCACTATTAATTATCTATGGAGCGAATGATCATTATGTCCATCCTTACCAACATATTTTTCGCAAAAAGATAGAAGACGTAGATGTTGCTTATATTCACCATTCTAAACACCAAGTACCTACTAAATTTTTTCATGAATGTAACGCCATCATCTACGAATGGACAAAAAGAAAAAAATTAATATAAAGCAAGACTTCAATCAGGGAGTTAGCGTCCGTTTACCCCACTTAGCTTCCTCATTTTCACTTGAACCTTGAAGTGGGGTATTACGGACTCATGCACCGTGATAAAGCAACAATTAACCTAATTACAATTGTACCAATTTATTCATATTGAAAAAAGAGCAAATTAATAGGCTGTCTTCATAGCGAAAGGTGCTACAGACAGCCATATAAGTAAATTTTTGAGCAGAGCTATTCATAATGGTATACCTTCTTTATACCCTTTTACCTGCTCCCCTTATGAAACAAACATTACCTATTGTCAACCTCCTCTTCTATTAGTTATTCTGTCACATAAAGTGAGACTTCAATTTCTGTCAGCGCGCAATGTCTTTCCATTGCTTGCCCAACTCGGATTTATTCTTATGTTCTTCTAATATACACTTCGTCAGGCTCATTTTTTTCTTCGTTCCACACAGTTTGAATTTCGAATGTACCCGGTTCAAAAAATAAATCAAACCTTATTTTAATATCTTTCTGCATAGGTAAATTTTTAGCTTCCTCAATCTTAATCCAATGAAGTTCTCCTTCAGGTGGATTTTCTAATAAATCACCTATAAAATCCTTTGTCCAATAATTCATCATAATATACCGTTCAAAAACTGTAGGATTAACAAACTCCGAAATACCTTTGAACACTAAATTATTCACCTTAAGGCCGGTCTCTTCTTTGACTTCTCGAATAGCTCCTTCCACAAAACTCTCTGGAAAATCAATTTTTCCACCAGGTGGGATAAAACCTTTAAAATCATCATGTTGCCTATTTAACAGTAAAACTTTATCCTCTCGTTGAATCATAACTACAGTCCAAATTTTATAAGTAATCGGATTCGTCACATTAAACAACCTCCAGAACAGACGAAATATCTAACCATAATACTACATCTCAGTTAAATTATAACACAATAAATTCGGGCAAAAGTTATCTGTGTTGAACTACTCATCTCTTAACAGCTTTATAAGTTGTTAAGTTGGAGAGTCTTGGGAACAGAATATAGTTATTGACGCATTTCTTTCCCAATAGTAGGACAATCAAGATAGCTAAAGCAATCCCTTGTCCGAAGGTGATGGCACCGTGACTTTAATTGAAACTTTGTGACTTTTTAGATAGCAAGAAAAATCAGTTAAAACAGTAAACTTTAAAAAAGGGGTTCATCTTCATTTTCTAACTGTATAGGGATTTGATTTTTGACTCGATAAAACAAGCATTTACTCCACTTGTTTTTCAAATAAAAAATGCCTGTCTATGTCTATTTCGAGCCATCTAAACCAATATAGATAATCGTCAAGATCTTTATTTACAACTACTGTGAAAATTGTTTGCGTTTTGAACGTGGAAAATCTCCTTGAAATATTTACGTGCCGATACAAGAAAACATTTAAATTGATGAATTAAGTAAATGTTATATTACTTCATTTTATTAATACTAAGATATGTAACAGTGAAAGTAGAGCACTTAAAACATAAAAAGAGGATAGATGCTCATTGATTGAACATATCCCCTTTGAAAATTATTACTATTCCGTTTATCCTTCTTCATACGGTGTTTCTATGTTCGTTATTTGTTCCGTAACATTTTCTTCTACATTAGTTGTCATTGTTTGAGCAAGTGGTGCTTGTGCAAACGATTTCGCACTACATGAAGACTTTTTCTTTTTCGCTGCACCGTCTCTATCCATTGCTGGAAAAACAACTGGGCATTGGGCTGGCATTGCTGGTGCTGGACATGGTGGTACAGGTAAAATATCACGTGGCTGACAGAAATCTGCTTCTACTTCAATTGTCACACAAAATGTTGATTGAATACTTTGACATACTCTGACTGTTAACGTTACGTCTAGCTCATCAATTTCTGTTACTGGGTTTGTATCACAGTCAACAGAGCAAACGAAACAATCTAAATCAGTAAAGGAAATATCAATATCCGTTCCTTCTGGCGCACATAAAATCACTTGCTCACATCTGTTGAATGTTGCTGTTCCAACTTCGATTTGTCCTCCGCCAAGTTCAGGAATTAACTCCGCATATACTACTACATCGAAGCATTTACGAATATGAACAACTTGTAATGTCACTTCCGCTCCATCTACAACAAACAATTGGTCTTCTCGGTCTAGAATAACAAATGGCTCTTCGGCAGGAATGACTTCACACGTAACATTATTTAAGTCAATGTCATCGCATGTTAATTGTGCACCAGTTACCGTGTTAATAGGTAAAACAAGCCCATCTATGTCTAAGTCAAACGTTGCCTCATTCAATACCCAATCATATACTTTTTCGGTATTGATACAAAGTACTTCTTGCCCGCCAGTTAAGTGATTCAACATTCCTCACACTCCTCCATACTCGTCATTTCCATACTAGAGTATGTCATTCCTAGGCAAAGTGTTACGAAAATTCACCAATTCATTTAAAGGCTCATATATTACACCAGAAAGTTGAAAATATCGGGAAGGAGATGAAGAAATGAAAGCAAAAGATACAGCTAAAAAAACAGTCCGAGAATCAGGTAATAAAAACGAACCAGTTGTCATTACATCAAAGATTAAAAAAAGAGGTATTAGACGACGAAAAGGTGGCTGCTGTCTGAAATAATTCCTCTATCTGAACAGCAAGGCACAGTCAATTTTACTTGGATTCTATTAATGGATGCACAGTCTGACAAGGTGGTGATGACAAAGAAACATCTATACATACAGCGAGACTTCAAGCAGTAGGGGTTTTTGAACTCCTGCTGCTTGTTAGCGAAATTTATCAGGAAATTAGCGTTCGTTTATCACCGACTTTCGCTTCCTGATTTTAATCCGAACCTTAAAGTGGAGTTCTACAGACTTTTGCACCCGTAATAAAGTGAGACTTCGATCCGTGTGATATTACAATCATGATTCTTTAACGATACAAAAAGTGCTTTTATCTCTTGGACAAAGACCGTCTCTTTTTTCCGTTTGCTGCATTATATAAAGTAAGACTTAAATCAGTAAAAATCACAATAAGCTATTCATTTTGCTGGCTACTTTCTGTTTGTTCTTTTATTAGTTGAATTAACTCTTGATATAATTGCCGGTTGTCATCCATATAAAGCTCTAATTGTTCATGTAAGGATGAAAGGTTCCCACTTGTTGATGTTACTGATAAATGGTCTTGGTTACTCGTTAATAAATATAACAAGAGCATATGTAATGTTTCATTTTCTAGATAGATAAAGCTATTATTTTTCTTTGTATCATTCTTATCCATGTTATTCATTAGATCTTTCACATAATCTGTCATGAGCTGATTCATATCTATTGATGTCTGGTCTCTTCTATTTTTTTTCATGATGGTCGTCCTCCTGTTGTCGATCTTTGATGGAGCCATTGACGCTTATTTGGTTCACTGCATGCAAACCATTAGGAAGTTCGTTGCCATAAGTAAATCCTCGAACTATTCCTGAGTATGTACTTGTAGGTGTCCATTTAATTTGAAAATTAGAAAATACAAGTGTTTCACCTGGATTCACTCTATCCTGCTGAATTGGTTTTAGCCAGAATTCCTTTTTATCCGAGCGATCATTAATTCGTTCCCACGCATTCGACGGTCTTAATGTTTGTTTTGCATTAGGATATAAGTACTTACCAGAAAATTGGAATTCTGTATTGGATGAGATCGTTAAACCGATATGAGGGTTTGTCAATGGTTTTGTTCCTACATTTTGAACATGAAAGGAACCAATCACATAATTATCAAGATTGATTTCATGATTCAGCTGCAAAGAGTAAGTAAAATAACAGATAATCTGGATCTTTTCTGGCATCGTTAATTGTTGTACTAACTCTTTGATCTCTTCTATATAAGACTTTTGCTCTTCCTGCCAGTCCTTTAACTTTTGGCTTAAATCATTTTGTTCTTTCATATCGTCACCTCGTAGAAGTAAAGTAAATAAAAAAAGAAAGAAAGAAAGAAAGAGAGGGAGGTTCCTCTCTTTATCCCTATGATATTTCATTAGTCATTATTCGCATTGCTAGGGAAAACAACTGGACACTGAGCAGGAATTGCTGGCGCTGGGCAAGCCGGGAATGCTAAAATATCACGCGGTTCACAGAAATCTGCCACTACTTCTAATGTAACATCAAACGTAGATTGAATACTTTGACAAAGACGTACTGTTACCATCACATCTAATTCATCTGTACCTGTTGTTGGATTAGTATCACATGTAGCACTACATACAAAGCATTCTAAATCAGTAAACGACACATCAATATCTGTTCCTTCTGGTGCACAAAGAATCACTTGCTCACAACGAGTAAATTCTGCTGTTCCAACTTCTACTAGACTACCACCAAATTCAGCTACTAAGTTTACACAAATCGTTACATCAAAATTTTTGCGAATGTTTACAAGTTGTAGTTCTACCTCTTCACCATCTACAATAAACACTTGATCTTCACGACTCAATACAACGATTGGGTCTGTTTCAGCAGGAGTAACTGTACATGTTACAGTATCTAGATCAATATCATCACATCCTAATTGCTCACCAGTTACAGGGTTAATTGGTAGGTCTAAATCCGGTAAGTTTAAATCAAATGTTGCTTCATTTAAGATCCAGTCATATACCTTTTCTGTATTGATACACAGAAGCTCCTGCCCTCCTGTTAATTTATCCATTTGCATCGAGCAAACACCTCCAAGTAAGATTACTGTCCATATAACCTATGACATCACACCAAAAAATGTTTTAGTAAATTTGCGGAAATATCATGATATTTAGGAAGTTAGGCGAATATCATATGAACAAGTGAGACTTCAATCAGTGGGGGATTTTTACACCCACTGATTGTTAGCGAAATTTATCAGGAAGTTAGCGTCCATTTATCCCTCACTTACATCTTGAAGCGGAGTATTACAGACTTATACAACTTGATAAAGTGAAACTTCCCTATTACTAGTTCAAATGAAAAATAAGCACATTTGTCACGGATTGGTGTTTCAACAATAGTATATTAATGTGCCGAAAAAAGGGTGAATCCATATGTATCAATACAAACTTTATAATAATGAAGAAATTGAAAAGATGAATCGTGATCTTAATAGATATAAAAAAGCATTACAAGATTGGCAAAACACAGATACTAATCATTACCTTAAAGCTCGTGAAGAAGTAGAGGAAATAAATAGAGAATTTGTTAAATATAAAGGAGAAATGAAAGTTATGGAAGATACCTATCAGAAGAAAATCGAGAATTATGAACAAAAGGAACAGAAAATTGCTACACAGATTCACGCGATTAACCATTCCATCCAACAATTAAAAAAGGATGTCCATTCGATACAAGAGGAGGTAAAAGAATTACGGATAACAGAACTTCTAGAAAAGATGGAACAACTCGTTGAACACACAGATACGGAGACACAAGCTGTTAAAAAAGAAATCGTCAATCAACAAGAAAACTATACTCAGATGAAAGAACAGCCCAAAACAGAAGTAGCACAACAACCAACCTCCAGAAGAATGAGTGAATATCGAAGATTACAAAACATGCTAAAAACAGCAACACCGAAAAACCAGCAAATGCCTCCAGCTACTAACACAACAATCAACAGGCAAACTATAAATAATCACCAAGCTAACCCTAATATGGTAACTATGCAAAATGGAAAAAAAACCTATCACAACCCGAAATATGAATTAAATAAAAATATTATCGTACGAAAAAAAACAGGAAAAGACCTTCAAGAATCACAGACACAGATAGAACAAACAGCTACTAAATCAACGGAACCAGTTAATAACGAAAAAAAAAATGAACCAATGAACCCTATCGAATCTGTTGAACCGGTAGCACCGAAAGAACCGATTACTTCCCAACCAAGCAACCAATCAGAAACAAAAGATGTTACAGCTAAAGCAGAGCAATCACCTGCCACTCCAGCAAAACAGCCAGTAACTAATGCAACACCTGTTAATCAACCAAAATCAACGGAAATCACAAAAAAAGTGGAAAATCAACCAACACCGGAAGATAGCCAACCACAAAACGGTATTAAAAAAACTTGGTTATTAGCAAAGTCACTATGGAAAAAGTAATTATCATTCCCGAATATATATATGAACAAATTATTACAGAAGGTAATAAGCGGTTACCATATGAGGCATGTGGATTATTAGCAGGTAATAAAAATCAAGTGCATTCTTTTTGGCCCTTGAACAATCACTTACAGTCAAGCAGACGTTTTTTCGTACCGAAAGAAGAAGTGAGAGCCGCAGAACGTCAAATAATCAATAAGAAGGAACAAGTTTTAGCTGTTTTTCATACACATCCTTCAACTAAAGCTGTTCCTTCTTATTATGATCTACAAAACCATCCTACAGTAGATGTAGCAATGGTGATTGTTTCCTTTAAACACGATGACCCAGTGATGAAATGGTATGCTGTTCGTCACAATGATTACCATGAAGTCAAGTGGTCGATTGTGTAAGTTATTCTTGCTTCTGTTTGTGAACTTCTAACAGTTCCTTCAGTGTATGAAGAATATTTTGAAGCGCTATTAATATAAAACCTAGCATAATGAATGTTACAATTTCACCCGTTATAAAAGACAAAATTCCTAATAACACTGCATATAGAGAATATAAGAAATATTGCATTGGTTATCACATTCCTTTTCATTAATAAAATATCATATGTGGCTTGTCTTGCTGATAATAATCAAGTCGATCATTTAATGTACCCGTATGGAACTCGAATTTATGCCCATCCGGATCCGTAAAATAGATCGATCGCCTGTCCTGCTCGTCCCTTACCCTTCCATGCAAGATGTTTACACGTAGTTGTTTGAGTTTCTCAACCGCCTGATTAAATTCACTTTCATCAATGGAAAACGCCATATGTGTATAGGAATGCTGAATCTCATTACGTGGAATATCTTTTTCTACATTAAGCGCAAACCAGTATCCAGCTAAGTCAAAGTATGCTGTGCTTTTTCCCTTCACCAATACCTTCGCATCAAATACATCTTGATAAAACTTGAGGGACTTTTCTAAATCAGAAACAGAAAAGCACACATGATTGATTCCTTTAATGTTCATCTTATCAAGCTCCTTTGGCTTACTTGTTACTTATCATCACTCGTGTTATTCAACACTTCCATTAGCTTTGCTACATCTTCCTTCGTTAACCAGTTTTTCTCAATAGGCCATTCTTTGTAATTTTCTGTTAGTAAAATAACTTGCTCATTGCTATTTACAACGTGTTTAATTTCAGTTAATGGTATTTCCTTTTTTCCAAATAAATTACCTCTGTACATCGATAGATAGCCTTGAGCAATCTTTACATATACTTTATTAGATATATCAAAATAGAATGCAAGCCTGTTGATGCCAACGATTATCGCAATCAATGATGAAAAAAGAATGATATACATGCCTATCACATCCATCGTCATGCTTGAACTCACTAATGTTATGAATACACTGAGAATATACAGTGACCACTTCACCTTATATTTTCCCCATTCAAACGACGGGTTAAAGCTCCACTCCATAAGATCACTCCTATAGTGTTAAATCTGTCTTTACTAAACCAATATCTGTTAATACTGCCTTCCTCCATTATTATATAAATCTTCCTCTTTTTCAATATATTCAGAATAGATTATAATGAAAACTATTGAACAAAATATACATAGTTGAGGTGGAAACATGAAACAGATTTATTCAGATATCATTCAATTCCGTGGTTCACATTACCAATTTGGTTATATGCAAGGGAAACAGTTAAAAGACTCTTATCTCGTACATAATCGAAACAGGCAATGGAAAGTTCGGATTCCACGTTTTCGGATTGATATGGAGGAAACAAAAGCTATCTTTCAACAGTTCGATTCCGCTGTTTGGGAAGAATTAGAAGGTTTGCGTGATGGACTAGACTGGCCAATGGAGCGTGTATTACTTGAATTCGGAGGCTATCGATTGCAATTACAGCGTTCGGGTTGTTCCATTTTTGTCGGCAAAGATTATATGATTCGTAACTATGATTATCATCCTAAAACATATGATGGTCGTTATGTCATCTATCAACCTACAGACAAAGGGTATGCGACTATCGGTGTCAGTCAACGTGTCACAGGGCGATGTGACGGTATGAATGAAAAAGGACTTGCTTTAGGTTATACCTTTATTAATCGAAAACGACCAGGAGCAGGGTTTGTCTGCCATATGGTCGGAAGACTTATCTTAGAATTGTGTGCAAATGTAGAAGAAGCTGTCACCTTATTAAAAGAAATGCCACATCGCGGTTCATTCAGTTATGTACTATTTGATGCGAATAGTGATGTTGCGACAATTGTTGAAACATCACCTCGTGGTATAGAAGTAAGACAAGGCAATACTTGTACTAATCATTTTGAAATCATGAACAAAGAAAATAAACACCATTTAGTTGATTCAAATAAACGCTTGACTGTGATGAATAATCAAATAGACGCTGAATTAACTGGTGAAAAAGCATTCCGCATGCTCAACGATTCTAATCAAGACCTCTTTTCTAAACAATATCGTAATTGGGCTGGTACCATTCATACATCTGCCTATTTCCCAAATGAATTAGCTGCTTGGATGGCGTTAGGTGGAGACACACAACCGACTGTATTCGATTTTGAAGAATGGGTAGGTGGGAAAGATTTTGAGATGAAACAAATTAAAGGAGAAATTGATACAGATATTCCATTTTTACATATGGAACGAGCGGATTGGTTTATGAATTAAGAAATCATACACCCGCTAGCCTTTATTGGTTAGACGGGTGTATTAGTTTAAATTTTAGTAATCTTTCCTACAGGCTTTTTCATAGCTAAATATAGCGCCGCTACCCAACCTATAAAAATCCATCCTAAGAAAAAATTTATTGCATATATCGTTATTTTATTGGATTTTTTTTCTGAGTCGCTACAATACTTGGTAAGAAATAAATAAAAATAATTCCTATATTTAGTGGTACATATTGCATTTTATCCCCTCTAGCTTCCATTATAAATAGTCATGTTCTAACTCATCATATATTATGTAAATCAATTAAGTAATAATATATTAGCATATGGTTCAACTTTGTAATACAGTAAAATATAACCATTTATTATTCGATATGGAGCTAAATAGGATAAAACACCAATAACTCATTTAGAAATTAATTCCTATTCATCCTCGTTGTTGGAACTCGAATTTTAAAGTGGGGGTATTACGGACTGATACACCGTGATAAAATGAAATAGTCATCGTTATTTTTATAAGGAGTTTATTTTATATGAAATTACTATCACCTCTAATTATTTTAGTGCTTACAGCAATGTTAGTTTTTGATTATTTCCCTGCATTATCAGATATCGTGCCTATTCCGATTGGCGTATTTATTTTTATTGTCATTGCATTAATTGTCATAAATGTGATCTTCAATAAAAATATCGAACATACATATAATGAGAAGAAATCGTTAAAATCTAATTTGTTACTAACAGGCTATTTTATAGTGCTGATGGTTGTATTAACACTTTTAGGTGGCAAATCTGTTACAGGTATCTCTTTAGATAACGGTATTCTCTGGATGTTGATCCTTTTTTCTGTTGTTAATACAATCCTAAGATGGCGGAGAGCAACGAGAGAATCTACTTCTGCAAACTAAGTGCATGTAACTTGCTTTTGTTATATGTACTTCCATCAAACCAAGAAAGGAAAATCACTTATGCGTAACTATTTTATTACAGCATTAGAATTTCTTCTTGTATTTTTAGTTTCACCGATAGTCGGTATCATCGTTGTATTTATTTCCTCCATCCTTCATTTATCAATTGATGTGGAAAATATGCTCATGTATATAGCTGCTTTCATATTATTGGGTGTCTTCTTATATCGTCTAACCAAAAGACATCAATTAAATCAAATTATTTTCGCCACTGCTATACCGATTGTTTTTATTTTATCGTCACTCATACCAGACAAAGCACCTTCAACGATTCACACAGCCAAATATGAATACACATTTGGTGTACCGCTCCCTTTTATCACTGTGCATAGTGAAAGCAATGCCAGTTTTCTTCTACAACATGTATCTTTTCATCATTCATTTGGCATTAACGCTTTTCCATTTTTATTAAATGTTATTATTGTTTATTTCGTTATGATGTATATTCGGAAGGTTTTTGTTAGGCGACATAAGCCCATTTCTATCTCTTCATGATTAAGTGAGACTTCAAGCAGTAGGGATTTTACGGATTCATGCACCATGATAAACTAAAAACCAGTTATCCTGTCTATAGAATAACTGGTTTTTATCTAAAGCTTTAACTCGCCCATTCGCAATAACTCCACTACAGCTTGTGAGCGCCCCTTTACACCCAGCTTCTGCATGGCATTTGAGATGTGGTATGATTGCAAACTTAATTTTGACTTCAAGAAATTTTACACTGGGAAATTTGCTATGCCCTCATTACAGAACCAATTACTTTCTGCTAAAGCCTCGTACATAGCAGACTTCCAGTTGTTTACATAATGTCTTTCTGAGCTCTTTTTAAAATCTAGCAGTGTATCTTTCAGTATTTCTGAACCACTCTCTATATACAACTTCTTTAAAAAATGAGCTTGATCATTAAATTCTTGACTAGCAATAATGCTATATAACTCTGAAAGTTTCAAAGCATTAAAATGGTTATGCAGTTTTTGGAATTTTCTGTCAGTCCAGTTTTCAGGCTTTTGAACAAAGAAACTAAAACCAATTTCTTTTTTATAATCAATTTCTGCAAACAACCATTTTCCTTGTTCAACATTATCATAATAAGGGTGTAGAGTTTCCTCTTCATTACTAGGCATATTGGTTAGTTTTGCTGAATTACAATCTCTACAACAAGGAATTAAGTTAAGTGGATTAACCGAAAATTCCGGGAAACGCGCCTTAGGTAAATAATGATCTAAGGTTCCAGATATTCTATATCCACAAAAAGGACAAATTTTCGAAGCATGTAAGAGTATATCGTAATATTTTCTTGCTGGCTCCCCTTTAGAACTTAGCTTTTTATATAAAAACAGCATTTCCTCTTTTGATATTGCATCGTTTACAGTGTCACTACTTTGAATTTGCGATAGTTTACCTAAATCGCCAATATTGTTATATTTTTCTGTACTATCATTAAAATAATTCAACTCTTCTTCAACACGTTGTTTTAAATCTTGGTTACGTATATTACTTGTACAAGCTTTTAAAATATCTTCATGGATAATAGATGGTTTTTCAACTACTCTCATTTAACGACCATCCTTTTTAAAGAAAAGAGAGCGAATTATTGTTTTAGCTTCTAAACCTAATCTCTCATCAAATTGAGATACTACTTCATCATAATCATTGGATTGACCTACAATATCTCTCAAAAGTGAATGAAAGCCCGAGTTCGTTACTTCTAATCCAAATATCTCTCTTGTTAAAGTACCAATATTTTCACCAAATGTTTCTATTTCAGGTCTTTCAAAGGAAACCAAATCATTTGTTCTATTCATAATCCACACACAATTTTTTGGGACTTCTTGTACTATAACTGGCGAATGAGTAGCTATTAGTGCGACAGCATTTCTATAAATCAACAAATCCGAAAGAGCTCTTGTAAAAGCAGATAGCAACGGAGGGTGTAAGTGAATTTCAGGTTCATCTAAAATAACTAAACTTCTTTCCTCTACTGTTTCAACCAATTTTGTTATTGTCAATAAAACTATTTTATGTCCAGAACTTAGCTTATTAAAAATTTTATCAATTCTATCTTTATACTTTGGTTTGATTAAATGTTCAATTCCAAGTCCATTAAATATTGGATCACTCTCTAAGGTTTTTATAGCTTTTTTCCAGCGTTTGGTTTTAGAACTGTTACTTAAAAATAATAGAGAATCTTTAAATTCGTTTTGTAGATCTATTAATGTTTTGGGAGTATAGACAGTTTTCTCAATTAACTCTTCATCAACTTCTTGTTTTTGTACCTCATCTTTTTCATTTATTTTTTCTTTTTTCAATAGTCCAATATTATAATATCTAATTAAATCTTCACTTTCTAACTCCATTAATTCATCTGTCCCAGGGTCAAAAGAGCTAAAAGATACAGAAACCAAATTAGCAAATAAATCTTCTTGATTTGACTCATTAATATTCTTAATTATTTCTCCATATTCGCTTCTATTAGTTCTAAGATTATTAATTAAATTCTTAAGTAGTCTAGTCTTACCTACTCCATTTCTACCAATAATTACATGAAGGTTAGATGGAGGGCGTGAATTAGGCTGCACTTCAACTTCAAATGATGAACTAGTTTCATTATTCGGAAGCTTATATGAAAAAAAATATTCAGTTAATTTAGCATTCCCATTAGCGAGCCTTCTAAATTGGCCTTTTACAGAAGTACTAGATATAGAACGTAACAAGGATCTTCTTGTTATGTGCTCGTTTTTTACTTCCTCATAAAGCTTTTCATCTTGCGCTATATCGTTAAGTCCTTTTAAAATATGGTACCTTATTTCATCACCTAGATTATATAAAGTACTATAATAGGTAACATCTTGACCAACTGAAAAAAAATCTGGAGGTATCTGATCAAAGTATGGAGGAACAGCAGGGGAGAGTTCTTCTTTCTCATAAACTAATCCTTTTTGACCAATTTTTATTGTACCTAAAGTTTCTAAAGAATTCTTTATTTGGCACTGCACATCAAATACAGTCTGATATTGCCACCAATCATTCCAACTATCCTTCACCAAATAAACATAAATAAAATCTTCACTGTAATTAGGATTTGAAGGGACTTCTGAAGAATCTATTACAAAAAATTTCGTTTCCATTTTATCACCTAACTATAATTTTTTGTTACTGTAACACTATAAATATTTACTAAAATACTTTTCATCTTTACTTCACTTTTTTTATTAAATAAATGTAATAAACTCATTCCAATAACATTGTTCTACAGGTGGTCTTGTGACTATTTTCTCCCTCCTTAATTGAAATAAAGAGTGATTATTTATAGTATATAATATACCAATAATAAATTATTCTGTAAATTTGTTGAGTAAAATTACATGATCAATGAATTTATTACCACTAAATAAGAACTATTTTACTTTAAATCTTTCCAAACTTGAATTTTAAATCAATTGAACCATCTTCATATATTGTTCCACATTTTAACAATTTATTAAAAACATTATATAAATCTTGATCAGTATCATTCAATTGTTCTAGTGCTTCCTTTATTGTCTCAATATTCAAATCTCTTTTATCAGCATTATTTAATATAAATAACTCATCCTCCAGTTGTTGTCCTTTTTTAACTAATTCTTCTTTTTTTCTTTCATAATCATATTTATTCAACATTCCTTCTAAATAAATATCTAGTAACCTATCAATTTTTTGCTTTATGCCATCAAGTTCTTTTTCTAATTTTCTTATTCGAACTTGATCGTTCATTGTAAGATTAAATTCTAGATTAAAACTTGCTTTTTCTGTTTCCTCTTTCAACTTCTGGAGTAATAATTCACGGAAACTATCATACGTGATTGGAGGATGATTCACGCATTTATTTGATCGCCTGTATTTACTGCATTTTAAATAATTCCAATGTGTTTTAGATCCATCTTTTTTCTTTTTCCAACTTTGCATTATCACCATATTGCTACCACAATGACCACATTTAAGAAGCCCTCTAAATTCGTTCCAGGGTGTTACTTTTCGTCTATTATTAACTACTTCTTTATTATTAGCCTTTTCAAACTCTTCTCTAGAAACGATAGCTGGATGATGATTTTTAATTATCGTCCATTTTGATTCAGGGTTTTTAATTTGTTTTTTTCTTCCGTCTACTTTTATGTTAGTATATTGATTTAAGATAAAATCGCCACAAAATGTACGATTTTTCAAAACTCGTTGAACTGTAGTTAGCTGCCAAACACCTCCTGATTTAGGTGGTAATATAGAAGCATTCTCTACACCCTCATTCAGCTTATTTGTGATAGTTTTTTGTCCGTATCCTTTGTTATTGTACCAGTCAAAGATTTTCCTAATAACTGCTGCTTCATCTTCTTTGATAACTAACTTTTGATCTACTCGATCATATCCGTATGGAATTTTTCCAATATGATGGCCTTTTCTAACTTTGGCAGCTAAAGCAGCACTGATCGATACTGATTGGGTTTTAGGATATTGTGCTGCAAACATAGAGAACATTTCAAATTTCATATCGTTTTTGCCTTCAAATTCGCTATCATAGCCTTCTTCAATAGTTACAACACGTACACCATGACCTAATAGTACCTCTTTAATTTCTAGTGCATCTTTTAGATCTCTGGCAAGTCTATGTATTGATTTAAACACAACCATTTTAATTTCTCTGTTACGTGCTTTTTTTAGTATTAGTTGCATGGCCGTACGTTCAAGAAACATTGTACCTGACTTTGCTTTATCCTCTAAAATGGATTTGTCATTCCATTCATAATTATTTTGTTCTAACCAGTAACGACATATATCAACTTGATTCGTTAAAGAATCCTTTTGTTCATCTTTATCTGTAGATACCCTTGCATATACTAAATATGGATAATTTTTATATAACTTTGGTTTTTCATCCCTTTTTTCAATCACTTTATCACCTCTGTTCCAAAATCTTTATTTAATATTATTACACAATATCTCGTTTTATTATAGAACATATGTTTTATTTTTGTGTATAAAACAGCTTGGAGTTTTCTAAGCTAAGATCAACATTTTATTTCTTTAATTGTGCTAGATAAACCATTATTCTTATTGTATTTCCTATTAATTTAATTGTACTAACCAGAGCATAATTAAGTATAAAAATAATAAAAACAATCAAATAGTATATTATGTGTACTTCAAGAAATTTTTGGATAAGTCCTAAAGAGATTACTGAAAAAGTAGTAATTGCCCACAATGCGGCAACATACCAAAATGGAAATAATAATTTTTGCAAAGTTCTATTTTTTAACAGCTTATTATAAATATCCTCAGTTGATAACGCTACAATGATTGCTAAACCAGCAATAATGATACCTAATAATGCTGCTGCAACAGAAGGTATTACACCAGTAATATATTCAGCTAAATCAATTAACTCCTTTTCATTAAAATCTTCTGTAATAAAAAGGAAGATAAAGGCAATCACTAAACCAAAATAAAAACCAAAATTTTTATAGGTTAATGTTCCCAACCTTACAATCTTTAACATTCCAAAAAAGGATGTATTTTCGAAATTTACTCGTTCATCTCGCTTCAAAATTTTCACACCTCTCTAGAGGATTATATCTCTCATTTCTATTGCGAACTTCTTTAACTTTCCAAAAAATTTGTCAGAATCGTTCTCATCTTGAAATGTTCTCATATGTACTAAGTCTCTAGAATTAAATTTAGTATGACTTCTTTTGGTTTTATGTCTTTTACTTCTGCTTGGAATATTGTTATATCCATAAGCTTTAACGTCACCGTATGCATTTGATACTTTTTCTACACCACTTTTTATAAATACTCCATCTTTATTTAACCCATCTTTATTTTCAAAAGTAGCCTTCATCCTAGTTGCGTTTTCTTCATGTATAATATCATCTAAAGATGCAAATGTATCCTTACTGTGCATATTTGGAGGAATAAGGTCAAATTCTATCTTGGTTAAGACATCCATATTAGTGATTCTATTGTATATTTCCTCTTTTTTAGGAATAACTTTAATTATTACTTCTCCAATTTCGATTTTTGATTTAAATATCAAGTCTTGAAATCTTTCCATAAATTCATCTCTATCAATTTGCCCGGTTTCCTCAAAAATTAATACTTCACTTACTGGATCATATATAAATCGACTAAAGTATGCTACAGGTTTTGGAATTTTATAATTATTAATTTTATCACCATCAACAACATTTACACTTTCATAGCGCGACTTTACCAGATTCCCATATATAAATTCAACACCATAACCTGATATCGTTTTAGTTTCAGTTATCTTCCAAGTCCATGTATTTTTTTCTAATGTTGGTTTTCCTAAAATAGCATCAGGTATTAGCTTTACTAGATTTTCCTTGTTAAGACTAAAAATATTGCTATTAATATTGATTTTGGAAGCAATGAATTTTGTCTTTTTACTTCTTCCCATAATAAACGCTCCTTCCAACTCACTAACTTCTACTAATAATTATATTATTAGGTATATATTACCACGAGCGGGTAGTTAAGTCACACCTTTTATTTTCATTTATTTCTAAACAAAGTACTCTTACTTATCCCGGTCATTTCCTCTACTTATTTATACGAATGATTTTTCTTCAACAATAACGCATGTTCAATTTGTTTTTTAGTATATTTTTTTGGACGACCTTCCCGAAAATCATCACACTGCTTTGCAACCTGTTTTCCTTCTTAAGTACGTTCTACAATCATATCCCTCTCAAACTCTGCAAAAGCACTCATCACATTAAAAATAAGCCTTCCTGTTGAGGTATCTTCTACTAATTCCATATTTAATACGTGCACCTTTACCCCTTTTTCAAACAACTGTTTAATCATGCTGATTCCATCTACTGTAGACCTGGAAAAACGATCTAATTTTAGTAATAACTAATGTATCACCTCGATCTAATACCTGGAGCAATTTGCTAAATGCTGGACGATCTCTTTTAGTTCCAGTAAATTTATCCTTATATATTTTCTCGCAACCTTCTTCTTTTAATTTTGGATCTGACCTTCTAAATCTTGATGAACTGTAGATACTTTCGCATATCCGTATTCCATTTTTATCCCTCACTTATGACACTAAGTTTTGTTACCCTTCAAAATACTAATCTATTAACCTCTTTAAAATTGATTCAATTCTTGTAAGTTATGACACCACTAATAAAAAAGAAAAGGCTAATTTTAGCCCTATTTAAATAATCTTTTTGCTGCAAACTTCCCAACCATTCTATTTTTGATACGCTCCGTGTAGATCCATTCCAGATCAACAATTCTGATAAACTAGCCGTTCAGCATTTCCCATTTCCGTTAGATTAAATTGTGGCTTATTATCATTAGTAGCGGCCTGTAATAGAAAGTTTTTTGTGTTGCTTCATAGTTTTATAGTTCGTTCCGGATGGTTCAAATTGAAATGCGCTACGTAACGTATTTGCAAATTCTGATTGATCGATAGATGGTATGAAGAAATATCGATTTTAAAAAAGAACAATGTATAATACATCTTTTTGTGAATACACAAACTCAATCCATCAGCTACAATGACTATAAAGTATGTTATCACGTGGTCCCTCATTCACTGGCAAATAGAATGGACGATCGTTTTCATTATTTAACATTTTTAATCGTTCAAAAAAACGGGCATTTCGTCTAACTCACTACCTTCTGTATTTTCACTAGGTAAAACGACTTGTACCCTTACTAGAAAGACGATAATCACCTACAAAGCCACCTGCCATTAGTACCTTTGCATCTTGACCTCTCACTTTATCTGTAGACTAAAAAAAGAACTGATAACCTCGAACAGTTTAAATTGCATGCAATTTAAACTCAGCTGCATAAAGTGCTTCAAAAATGACTTGTTCTTCCTGTTGATCGTCTATATCAAAAACATCATAGCCATCTGGAATTACTAAGCTTGTCCATCCTATTTGATTCAACCATTATGTTATTTCATGTTAATCTAAACTTAGAAAATCCAAATATTCCCATCACTTCACAAACGGACGCTTTTCAACGCTATATTCTTGTTCTTTATTTGTATAGGAATAGCCAATCAGTTTAATTACTTTGAATGGTTTTTCTGCTGTGGGAAAGAGACTTGATAGAATTGTTAGATTCGATGGTACAATTGCCAAACTCATATTTTCTTCTTTATTTGTAAAAAACTAGTAAAAAGACTTTAAAAAATAGGAGAAGAATGATAAAGTTAAGATGAATTAAATTTCCCTTGTAGTAAGTGTGTGGTCGCACTTGCTACTTTTTTATACCTTTATCATTCAACCCTCTCACCTACTTTTCTATAAACTTCACTGCAAAACCGATCTTTACTCCTTGCTTCTTTAGATCTTTCACTAAATTTATTAAGCTTTGTTTTTCTGACAGTTTTCTAATTTCATAGTTTTCACCGCTTTAATTAAATTGTTTTCATTTTATAGCCGATTAACTTTGCATTTATGCCAAATAATTCAAAACCTCTTTTTGCAACTTCATTTTTTGGTAAGGTAACATCTGATTCAATAGTTTTATCTAACGTCCATCCATCAACTTCAGCAACAACCGTATATAAATATTTTTGAAACCCTAGCAATAAGCATTCATCACCTTTTCACGTGGATTATCTGGAATAACTTCTGGTGTAAAATACGGCTTTAAAGCTTTTTCAAATGCTTCCTCTCTTGGCATATCGCCATAATCAACCTTTCTGATCTTATAAGTGACTTTTCTCTTGGTTGTTTGCTTTGCCATTTGCATCACCCCTGTTCTTAACATATGCAGCAGTAATATGTGGACTAACCATATTTTTGTTATTGGTAAAGATGGAAACTTGCAGTAAATTCATATTAATTACATTTAGTGGAGTATATAATTTACTAATTAGACTAATACTTCTCTACAAGGAAACACTTTGTTTCTTTTTTGTTCAAAAAAAAGTTCGTCTATAGTTAAGTTATAATAATCAGCTACTTTTTTTGCTAATTCTAGTGAAGGTGTTCTGTCTCCTCTTTCTATTGCTCCTAACATTTGAGGAGTTATATCAAGATCTTTAGCTACTTTTGAACGTCAGAGTGCTCCTCTACAGTCGACTAATTTGTTTCTCATTTTTTCACCTCACTTCTCAAGGAAACATTTTGTTTCTGTTAATGGTTTTTCAGAAACTTTTTGTGTCATTTATAGAATGGAAACTAAACGTTTCTTATAATAAGTATAGGAGGTTAATAATATATGTTAAAAAAACGATTGGTTTCACTTAGAAAGGAAAAAGGTTTAAGTCAATATGATGCAGCTGAAAGACTAGGTTTTTCCCGTGGCAAATTAGCAAATTATGAGCAAGGAACTCGTCAACCCGATTATGAAACATTAATAAAGATTGCTGATTTTTATGACGTTAGCCTAGATTATTTGTTAGGGAAAAGCGATAAAAAGGAAACAGATCGAGATAGTAAAAATGACGCAGATAATACCGAAGATGCTAACTTATTTTTCTTCGATATTGAAGGTTTAACAGAAGAGGAAATTGACGATATTAAGCGTCATATAGACTATGTAAAGTGGAAAGCAAAGCAAGAAAGAGGAGAATGACATTGGGTAAAAACCAAAGAAAAGCTATACTACAGTTAATTTATTTATTACTGTTCTGTATAGGCATATCCATAGTATTGTTACATCGTCTGGACTTTATTTATTTAATAATAGCCTTAATTTTACCGGCTATTATTACTGGCATTCTTTCAATTTTTATTCCTATCAAAAAATCCAAAAACAAAAAGAAATCAACTAAAAATGTATCTAAAGTAAAGAATAAAGATAACAATAACATACCTCCTACTAGACTTTTATCTGATAAAGAAATTATAAAAATGCCTTTAGAAAAAATGTCTGGATTAGAATTTGAGCGATTATGTTATTTGTATTACAAAGCAAAGGGATATAAGCCTAAAGAAACGAAAAAAGGTGCTGATGGCGGTGTAGATCTTCTTATTTATCAGCGTTATCATCAGCAATATGAAGCTGTTCAAATTAAGCATTATTTTAACTCAGGAAACCAAATTACGGTACGTGAGATAAGAGAATTAAATTCATCAAAACAAAATCATGATTGTGTTTTAGCGAGATTTATTACAACATCTACATATTCTAAAGAAGCCATGCTGCAAGCCGATAAATGGCGGATGAAAACTCATAGTATTGATTGGGTTCGTAACAAAATTGAACCTTGGAAAGAAGAGGAAGCTAAAAAAGCTAGATACGCGTAACATATTATTATCATCCGATCTTGCTATACAAAAATTATAGAAACAGTAAATGACACTGTTTCTTTTTTATCTTGATAAAAAGAACGTTTGTTCGTATAATGTGATTGAGGTGATGAAAATGTCCTACATATATAAGCCATTCGACTTAGAAAAATGGATAGCAAATCATTATCTAAAGAAAGGCATTACTACCCCTTCACTTATGGATATTCGCAAAATAGCTATATCATTTGATATTCAATTAGGATTTAGAGAAAAACGTTCATATTCTTTTACATACGGTAAAAGCAAAATTATAAGCATTGATTCTAGATTAACTCTTGAAGAACAGCGTGAACAGTTTTTTCACGAACTTTGTCACATTCTAAGACACTGTGGATCACAACTAGTTATGCCTAAAGCATTTCACGACCTACAAGAATGGGATGCTAAACGATTTACACGTTATGCTGCTATTCCATTTAATATGTTAAAATTATTTGACTTAAAAAGTGAATATATTGTTGATGATATGGCACAATCATTCAATGTTGGCACTAAAGTAGTAAAAGAAAGGCTAGATGGCATTCATCGTAACATACTATATTATTATAACTGCAATAGGTAGTTACTGTTGTACTGTGTTATTTTAATAAAAGTTATGATATTATAAAAATAAATATGATAAGGACAGGTGTTTATTATGAGTAATAATAATATCTTGAATAGGGTCTTTACTCAAAGCATATTTCAAGAGTTAATAAACCAGAATGAAAACTCTTTATTTGACACTTGTGTAAGAAAATATTTGACTATAGGTAATTATATCCAATACAATGATCTTATTAAAGAAATGTATAACTATTTAAGTAAACAATATAGGAATGAATATTTCTATAAAAATACCCTTCTTAATAAGCTTTTATTAGGTAGACATAGTATTAATACTACAACTGCTTTAACAGAAATTCCAATAAGTAAATCAAAAGCAGATTTTATTTTAATTAATGGAAAAGCAGTAGTTTACGAAATCAAAACAGAATTAGATACCTTCGATCGCTTAGATTCACAAATTACTGATTATTTTAAAGCTTTCGATCATGTTTGTGTTGTTACTTCAGAATCTCAATATAATAAAGTTCAAAAAATCTTAAATGGATCCAAAGTGGGCATATGTGTTCTAACAAAAAGAAATACAATTAGTACACGAAAAGAACCTATCACTGACACATCTCAACTAGATCACGTAACAATGTTTAAAATTCTCAGAAAACAAGAATATGAGCGTATAATACTTGAATACTATGGAGAGCTTCCAAGGACTGTACCGGTTAAATATTATAAAGAGTGTTTAAATATGTTTTCAAATATAGAAATAAATACTGCATATAAGTATTTTATAAACATATTAAAAGAGCGTAGTAAGCTAGTAAAAGAAGAATATGAAAAAGTCCCTTATGAATTAAAATTCTTAATGTATTTTTCGAATTATAACAAAAACGATTATGCTAAACTATTTAGTGTTTTAAATAAAAATTGGGGGAATTAATATGTATTTTCCATATTTAAGGGGAAGACAGTTTGAATTACTTGCAATACGAGAATTGGTTGAGAACAAGTTAATTGGTTCAAAAATAATACCTATTGTTGAACCAATTAAACCTACTTCAACTTTACTGAAAACTTTGAATTGTTTTTCTGAAGAGGATCATCACATTGCTCTAATACACAATCCAAAAGTTGGGAACTATAAAAAGGCTTTGGACAACCTGAAAGATGAAACATTAAAAGATAAGTTAACAAATTCTTTACATAAGCACGAAGTAATTCCAGCTCATATACTCAATAATAATAGCGTATCAGAATTAAAATATATCGAGAACAAAGAGAATTTAATAGTCATCTTAAATGATACAGACCATATAAATAATTATCTAAATATCTTTAACACTGAGAAGCCAATATATACACTCACACCTGACGAAAGTTCTTTTAGAAGAAAAATTAAAAACAGTAGAGTATTGTTAGCTGATAGGTTTTCTAAACAGTTAAGAAACGCCGACTATGTTAATATTGAAGATGAATCCTTTTCTGAAGATCATTTATATTATAGAGATGATAATTATAGTGGATTTTCAGATTTTTCTATTGTTGGTGCAGAATTTTCTGAAACAGGATTTGCTCCCTATGCTGTAGTAATTCATATTGTCTACTTCGATGATCAAATGAGTCTTCGTATTAAACATTTTGTGTCCGATACTAATGATGATATCACCGACCCAGCTGGAAAATTTTATGAGGCTTTAGAAAAATTGATCAATTGGAATTATTCAAAAAATATAGATACTCTAGGAATTAGAGAGTTTCAAAAACATTATAAAAATGGAACTTATCCTGGCTTAGGTACTGTTAAGAAAATCGCGATAATGCACCACATTGAATTAATAAATAATTTCTTAGAGGAACGATTAAAATGATTTGTTGTGTTAATTGTTTTGTTGATTCAGAGATTAAAGGAATAATTGAAAGTTTAAATAACAAGGGTAAATGTGACATTTGCAATTCAAACAATGTATTTATATATAATACTAATATAAATAATAACCTCGTTGATAGTTTTAATGAATTATTATCAATTTACACTCCTAAGACAAGTCTACCAAGTGATTTTCCTATCGAAAAACTAAGCCTATTAAAAGATGAGTTATATAACAATTGGAATATATTCAGTAAGAGTATTGAAAATGAAAATATTTATCATATTATTGTTGAAATTTGTTCCGAAAAGTACCAAGAATCACCTGAATTATTTTATGAACCAATAGGTATTCTAGATGCTAATGATACACAATATTTAGAAAAGGAATCCATCCTAAAAAACAATAAATGGGAAGATTTCGTAACAGAGATAAAAACAAAAAACCGGTTCCACACGCATTACATAAATACTGATGCCTTAAAAAAATTACTTAGATATATAGAAAGACCTTTTAAAAAAGGATCCAAATTCTACAGAGCTAGAATATCTAATAAAAACGAATTTTCCTCAAAGGATATGTATGCACCTCCACCCGAAAAAGCAACTGCTGGTAGAGTGAACCCATTAGGAATAAATTATTTATATCTGGCTACAAATCAAATTACAAGTATACATGAAATAAGGGCTGGAGCATATGACTACTTAACAATCGGAGAATTTGAATTAATAGAAGATATTCGCATAGTAGATTTTACATTGATAGAAAAAATTAGTCCTTTTTATCCAACTATAGATGCGCAACTTCTAGCTATAAATAAAAAGCACTTACAAAAAATAAGTAATGAAATGGCTAAACCTGTTCGAAAAAGTGACGGCCCTCTAGATTATTTACCAACTCAGTATATAGCAGATTTTATAAAAAGTATTGAAGACAATGACAATCAGGCATACCATGGTATTAAATATAAGAGTACACTTTATAAAAAAGGGGAGAATATAGCTCTTTTTAACCAAAAGGTTTGTAAATGTGCTGATGTGACTCATTATGATATAGAAAGTATCGATTATAAGACTGATCCAATTTTAACATGATGGAAATGTAAAATTTACATTTCCATTTTTACTTGCAATTACACCGCATAGCATTTGAGATGTGATTTCTGACAGTTTTTTGCGAGATAAATAACTCTTCGGCGATTTCCTTGGTCGTTTTATCCTGTACTAGTAGCTCAAAGACTTCTCTTTCGCGCTTCGTTAATAGTTGCTTCGGCTTGTAGTCATTATCCTTCAAATGTGAACCCCTCCTTGCTAACTTTAGGGCGTTGAAAATAAGAGGGTAATTACTTAGTCAATCTTATAATATGTTTACTACAGAAAAGGTGTGCTCTACAAACACCTATTTTGGCGCAGGTTTTAAGGGGCGAATGGTACTCATTTTATTTTTTTATAAAAAACTGACATTCCATCATTGACTGATGACAATTATGTGTTAGATATTTTGAGATAAATACACACAAAGATATGGATAATCATGTTATAATAGTAAAAATATTCAGAATAATGTTGTTGGCTTGGGGGCTAAGTATGAGTCTGGCAAAGAACAACCATTTCAAAACAATACTCACCATAAGATTATTAACTAATATTGGGGACAGTGTATTTTTTATCGTGTCTATGTGGTATATTGCCAATCATGCAGATTTAGCAATATACGCCGGGATTGCTGTTTTTTTATTTACACTACCAGAGACGTTACTCATTTTTATGGGACCTTTAGTCGATAGAATAAATCCTAGAAAACTATTAATGCTATCAACTGGAGGGCAAATAATCGTTCATGGATTGATTGTTTTTTTATTTCTCATTAATGCGATAACAATACCCTTTTTGTTAGTTTTATTAATGTTTTCAGCCTTTTTTTCGGCAATCACCTATCCGATTGAAGAGACAATGCTCCCTCAAATTGTACAAGGGCATGAATTAGTCAAAGCAAATTCAATATTTACAATCGCTTATAAAATTGTTGACTCCCTGTTTGATGGTTTATCGGGGATTTTATTGGTAGTCGGAACAGCATCACTGCTATATGAAATAAACCTTTTCATATTTGTTATACCTTTAATCATTCTAAAAGTAATCAAATTCAATATAAAGTCAGAAGAAGAGGAGAAATTTGATTTTGCTTCTTACAAATCTGACCTGAAAGAAGGATTAATGTTCGTCCTAACTTCTAATATAAAATTAATGCTAATCCCATTAGTTTTTGTGAATTTCTTTACTGCTATTAATACCGTTGCCCTTCTCTTCTTCTCTAATACTTTAACAGAGACAGCTTCTACCTATGGTATTTTACTTGCTGTAAGTGGGGTGGGAAGTATGTTAGGAGCAATCCTTGTTAATAAACTGGAACAGAATATACTACCTGGAAGGATTCTTACCTTTGGCTTGCTATTGAATGGATTAATGTGGTTGTGTATGACATTCAGTTCTGCAGAATATTTGGCATACTTATTTCTATTTTTAGCTAGCTTTTGCCAGGGCGCTTATAATATTATATTTGCTTCACTATTTCAAGTTATGACACCCGTAAATTTATTAGGAAGAGTTAATACATGTGTTGAATCCGTCATATCCTTCGCTATGCCTATCGGTGCTATTATAGGTGGGATTTTAATTGACATAATACCGTTACAGCTAGTAATGAGCTTTAATACCATATCACTAGTAATTACTAGCATTATTTTCTTTCTTAATAAAAACATATATGATTTAGATAAAATTGATAGAATACACGCCGAATCTACAGCAACACACCCATAACAATGAATTCGTTATGGGTGTGTATACATGCTTACTATCACGACATATTAATTTTCTATTTTAGTAATAATGGATCTGCTGATTTATTATCAACTTTTTTAAATTACTATCAACTTCAACTACTTTATTATCAACTTTTCCATTTTACTATCAACTTCTGCTACTTTACTATCAACTTTCCCATTTTACTATCAACTTCAACTACTTTACTATCAACTCTCCGCTAGCTCTACTCTTCTCACCTAGATAAACCAAAAACAGAACCCTACAACGAGGGTTCTGTTTTTGATTAATGCGCGTGATCACTTCCAAAGAAGTTCTTGAATGATTGAATGTTTGTATCACGGTTAAGTGCTGCGATAGATGTTGTTAATGGGATACCTTTCGGGCAAACTTGCACACAGTTTTGGGAGTTCCCGCATCCTGAAATGCCACCGTCTTCCATTAGCGCTTCTAGACGTTCACCTTTATTCATTTCACCTGTTGGGTGTGCGTTGAATAGGCGCACTTGTGATAATGGTGCAGGTCCGATAAAGTCAGAGCTGCTATTAACGTTTGGACATGCTTCAAGACATACACCACATGTCATACATTTAGATAATTCATATGCCCATTGACGTTTTTTCTCGGCCATTCTTGGACCAGGTCCGAGGTCGTGTGTTCCATCGATTGGAATCCAGGCTTTCACTTTTTTTAATGAATCAAACATGCGACTACGGTCCACTACTAAGTCGCGTACGACAGGAAATGTAGACATCGGCTGTAAACGAATAGGATGTTCTAATTTATCTACAAGTGTTGAACACGCCTGACGTGGCACATCATTTATTACCATAGAGCATGCTCCACAAACTTCTTCTAAACAGTTTGATTCCCATTGTATAGGTGCTACCTTTTCTCCTTTTGCATTAACGGGATTTTGTTGTGTCTCCATTAATGCGGAGATAATATTCATATTTTTGCGGTATTTGACCTTGAATGTCTCCTCATAGGAGGAAGAATCAGGGCTATCTTGACGAGTCACAATCAATGTAATAGTGTCTTGTGCCATTTCTTCGTTACCCCCTCTTATTTTTTCTTACTGTAATCACGTTTTCGCGGTTCAATTAGTGAAACATCTACATCTTCGTATTCAAATTTTGGTGCATTTGTTGCTGTGTCAAAGGATGCTTTCGTTGTTTTTAACCATTCTTCATCATTACGATCCGGGAATTCTGGTTTATAATGTGCCCCACGACTCTCGTTACGATTATAAGCACCTTGTGTAATAACACGTGCTAAGTGAATCATATTCTTCAATTGGCGTGTAAACATGACACCAGAATTATTCCAACGAGATGTATCATCCATATTGATGTTTTCCCAACGTTCTAATAATTCTTGCAATTTTTCATCTGTTTTTAGTAGTTTTTCATTATCACGTACAACCGTTACGTTATCTGTCATCCATTCACCCAATTCTTTATGGATTTGATAAGCGTTTTCTGTTCCACGCATATTTAATAGTGCTTCAAATTTTTCTTCTTCTTGTTTTAATTGCTCATCAAAAATAGTAGATGATACATCTTCCACTGTTTTTTCTAGACCATCTAAATATTTGATCGCATTAGGCCCAGCTACCATACCACCATAGATAGAAGATAATAATGAGTTGGCACCTAAACGGTTTGCGCCGTGTTGTGAATAATCACATTCACCAGCAGCGAAAATTCCAGGGATATTCGTCATTTGTTCATAGTCAACCCATAAGCCACCCATTGAATAGTGTACAGCTGGGAAAATCTTCATTGGTACTTTTCGTGGATCTTCACCTACGAATTTTTCATAGATTTCTATAATACCACCTAGCTTCACATCTAGTTCTTTTGGATCTTTATGAGAAAGATCTAGATACACCATGTTTTCCCCATTGATACCTAGTTTCTGATTAACACAGACATCAAATATCTCTCGTGTCGCGATATCTCGAGGAACAAGGTTACCGTATGCAGGATATTTCTCTTCAAGGAAATACCATGGCTCACCATCTTTATATGTCCAAACTCGTCCACCTTCTCCACGAGCAGATTCACTCATTAGACGAAGCTTATCATCACCAGGAATCGCTGTTGGGTGAATTTGAATGAACTCACCATTCGCATAAATAGCACCTTGTAAATATAGAGCCGCTGCTGCTGAACCAGTGTTAATAACTGAATTAGTAGATTTACCAAAAATAATACCTGGTCCACCTGAAGCAAAAATTGTTGCGTCTCCCTTAAATACTTTTAATTCATGTGATTTAATATGTTGACCAATAATACCACGACCAACACCTTCATCATCAATAACAGCTGAAACAAATTCCCAGCCTTCATATTTCGTTACAAGACCTTGCACTTCATAACGTCGAACTTGTTCGTCAAGCGCGTAAAGTAATTGTTGCCCTGTTGTTGCACCAGCATATGCTGTACGGTGATGCTGTGTACCTCCGAAACGACGGAAGTCTAATAACCCCTCGGGCGTTCGGTTAAACATAACTCCCATTCGGTCAAGCATATGTATAATTCCAGGCGCTGCTTCACACATTGCTTTAACAGGTGGTTGATTTGCTAAAAAGTCTCCACCATATACAGTGTCATCAAAATGCTCCCACGGAGAATCTCCTTCCCCTTTTGTATTTACGGCACCATTGATTCCACCTTGTGCACATACAGAGTGAGACCTTTTCACAGGCACAATGGAAAGAAGGTCAACATGTACGCCTGCTTCTGCTGCTTTAATTGTGGCCATTAAACCTGCAAGACCACCACCAACAATAACGATATTGCGATCACTCATTTATACTCACTCCCTTTACTCCCTACTACTGATTAAACGAACGCGAACAATGCGCGCACACCGATATATGTTACTGCTAAGAAAACTAGAAGTGTTGCATATGTAGCAATTTTTTGCGAACGTGGTGTAACGGTAATTCCCCAACTTACCAAAAAGCTCCATAAACCATTCGCGAAATGGAATGTCGTAGAAACTACACCAATTACATAAAACCAGAACATAAATGGATTAGCTAAAATATTTTCCATTAAGCTATAATCCAATTCTTCTGAACCCATTCCAATTTGTACACGTGTTTCCCATACGTGCCACACGATAAATACTAGTGTGATGATACCTGTGATTCGTTGTAAAAAGAACATCCAATTGCGGAAAAAACCGAAACGTTTCACATTGTTCTTTGCAACAAAGACAATATACACACCTAATACTGCGTGGAACAAAATAGGAAGAAAAATAATAAAGATTTCTAGTACAATACGAAATGGTAAATCATGCATGAAATACGCCGCTTTATTAAAGCTTTCCGGTCCATAAACGGCAAAATGGTTGACAACCAAGTGCTGAATCAAAAAGATCCCAATTGGCACAACCCCAAGTAATGAATGTAGTCTTCGGTAAAAAAATTCCCTATTCTCCACCTTTTGTGTACCCCCCTCTAGTTCTAGTCAAATTCAACATACGAGTCTTTTTTCTAGCACTCTATCAATTTGAAGCGCTTAACATCTCGGTATATAGACATATGTCTCTTTCGTCTTATCCCTCTTACACGAGATATCCCATCCAAAAAAATTCGTATATTGGTAACACTTTTATTGTACTTCTAACTGGAAAAAGCGTCAAGAAAACGATATCTTTTTTATTAATGTGAAAATTTCAATAATTGAGTATTCTTGACTACATTCTCCCTAAGAAAGATTAATTTAATAAAGTTACTTATGAACGATTGCAGAATAAGGGAAAAAAAGAGATAATAGTGTATAGATTGTTAGTTTTTTAGCGTGGTAAGAGAGGGGACAATTTCGTGGTAGACAAAAAAACAAATATTGCTACTGTACTTGCTAACTTGCAAACAACTAGTAGTGGTTATGATTTAATACGATATATTGGATTACCTGATATGCTTGGACAGGAATCGGATCTGATTTTATATGTAATGGGTAAAAACATTGCTAGACAAGCAGAATGTGGCTCACTAGAAGAAATTAAAGAATTTTTCCAGCATGTTGGTTGGGGAGACCTGTTAATTGTTAAGGAAAAGCGTAATGGCTATATTTATGAAATAAGCGGTGAATTAGTCCAAGCACGTAAAGAAACACTTGGTGAAATAGACTTTCAGCTAGAAGCTGGCTTTCTAGCTGAAGCAATCTATCATATAACGGAAAAAGAATGCGAATGTGTCGCTGAAGTGAAAAAAGGCCAAGTACTATTGCATGTATTACATAATTAAAGCCCCTATTCCGAATGATCTACAGATCTTCGGAGCGGGGCTTTTATTCTTCCTCACGAAGAGAGGCTAAAATATTTTCGGCCACTGGTTTTGGGATACCGAGTTTGACAATAGATTCAACTGATGCCTGTTCTATTTCTTTTACCGATTTGAAATGAGTTAATAATACTTTTTTACGTTGTGCACCCACTCCATCAATTTCGTCCAATTTAGAATGGAACGCACTTTTTCCTCTAAGCTGGCGATGAAATGTAATAGCGAAGCGGTGTACCTCATCTTGGATTCGCTGCACTAAATAAAATTCCTGTGAACGTCGGTCAAGCTGGACAACTTCCGGTGGATCACCATACAACAGTTCACTTGTACGGTGCTTATCATCTTTTGCTAAACCACATAATGGAATGCTTACACCTAATTCATTCTCTAATACATCAAGTGCTGCTGACATTTGTCCTTTTGCCCCATCAACGACAATTAAGTCTGGCAGTGGTGCATTTTCCTTTAACAATCTTGAATATCGCCTTCGGATAACTTCCCGCATCGTATCATAATCATCAGGACCTTCTACATCTTTAATTTTATATTTACGATATTCTTTCTTCGCTGGTTTACCATCAATAAATACGACCATCGCCGATACTGGGTCTGCACCTTGAATATTAGAATTATCAAATGCTTCTATACGATGTGGTGTCTCAATATGCAATTTTTCCCCTAATGTCTCGACAGCACGAATAGTACGCTCTTCATTCCGCTCAATTAAGCTGAATTTCTCTTGAAGCGCAATTTCTGCATTTTTCTTCGCTAGTTCCACTAATTCTTTCTTACGCCCACGCATCGGAATATGAACATCCACTTCTAACAATTGTTTGATCAGCTCCACATTCGTTGCTATGGGTACTAGAATTTGTTTTGGTTTCGGATGGTGATGATGCATGTAGAAACTACCAATAAAGCTTAAGAATGTCTCTTCTGCTTCATCATAGAAAGGGAATAATGAAATATCACGTTCAATTAATTTTCCTTGACGGATAAAGAAGACTTGAACACACATCCAACCTTTATCATAACTATAATTAAAGATATCTCGGTCAACTTGGTCTTGCATTGTCATCTTCTGCTGTTCCATGACCGATTCGATATGTTGAATTAAGTCACGAATTTCTTTCGCACGTTCAAAGTTTAATTCCTCAGAAGCTGCTAACATCTTTTCTTTTAATTCTGCTTTTATTTTGCCATGTCCACCATTTAAGAAGCTTGCAATTTCTTGTGTAATTTGTTGGTATTCTTCTCCAGAAGGTGGTGTCTCTGCACACGCTAAGCATTGTCCCATATGGTAATAAAGGCAATGGCGTCCTCTTGGGTTATTACATTTTCTTAATGGATATAATCGATCTAATAGTTTTTTTGTTTCTCTTGCTGCTAACACATTGGGATACGGACCAAAATATTTTGCTTTGTCCTTTTTCACTTTTCGCGTAATAATTAAGCGTGGGTGACGTTCATTCGTAATTTTCAAAAATGGATAAGACTTATCATCTTTGAGTAACACATTATATTTAGGATCATATTTTTTAATTAAATTCATCTCTAAAATTAATGCTTCAATTTCTGAACTAGTCACAATATATTCAAAATCTTTAATCTCACGAACGAGCCGTTGTGTTTTTTGATCATTTGCACCAATAAAATAGGAGCGAACTCTATTTCGGAGAACTTTTGACTTTCCGACATAGATAACTGTCCCATTCTTATCTTTCATTAAATAACAACCAGGTTGTGCTGGTAATACCGCCAGCTTTTCTTTAATGTGATCGTTATCCATTCTAGGTTTCCCCCTTTCTTTTACATTATCTCTATGTACCCCTCTTGCGAAAATAATCCCTTATTATAGGATTCAATCACTATAATAAGGGATTATACTGTGAGTTATTATGCGTGTTTGTTGATTAATTCAACAAGCGCTTCTTTTGGTTGGTAACCTACAACTTGTTCTACAATTTCACCATCTTTGAAAAGTAGAAGCGTTGGGATACTCATTACACCAAATTTTCCAGCTGTTTCTTGGTTTTCATCCACATCAAGTTTTACGATTTTTACTGTATCGCTCATTTCACCATCTATTTCTTCAAGTACTGGTGCAATCATTTTACAAGGTCCACACCAAGTAGCCCAAAAATCAGCTAATACTAATCCCTCACTAGTTTCGTTGCCAAAAGTGCTATCATTTGCTGCTACAATTGCCATTAAGAATTCCTCCTTTATACCGATTTCTTACCAAGTATAACATCATAAAAAAAAACATCCTAATAGTTTGCTTATAACTATTACTTACGTCATCTGCAAGTGAAAATAAGCGTTGCTCCATGTTGAATACTCCATAAAATGCGCTCACTCATTCTACTTCTAGTGAGTGGTAGGCAATCGCTACGACAGAACGCTTGCTTTCCGCAGGAGTCTGCGCATTCTGCCTTCGCTTTGGTTATTTTCTCAAGTGGAAGAGAGAGGAATACTTATATTACATGTCCTTTGACAAAGCGTATCTTTGTCGGAGCTATATAGCAGCACTCACCACCATTAGGATAGAAGAAAACTTATCCTGTATAATGGATTTTCACTTGTAGACAGTGCAACGAGTTACACTGTCATCACATAATATATTCCTACTGCCACAAAAATAACGGCGATTATTAGTAAAACATATGCTAAAGTTTTCATATTGCCACTCCTTCGCGGGTCATTAGCTTGCTTGAATGCTTGAGCCGATGACGTAGGATAATCCAACTGAAATAACTAAGGAAATGAAGCCGACAGCTCGATTATCTTTTGCTATTTCTTCATCAATTTTATATGTTGGTGTTAAAAATTCAAAGATAAAATAGCCGAAGAGCAATAATATAAAACCATATCCACCCCATGCTATACTTTCCAAAATAGTATCGTTATGTTCAATGGAGTAACGAATAATATTGGCAATCCCAAATATTTTACCACCAGTTGCCATCGCAACACTCATGTTTCCACGCTTTATTTCTTCCCAATTCCGATACGAAGTGACAAGCTCGAAAATAACGAGAAAGATAATTAAGCAAAGAACAGCAACACTATACCTTGCAGCAGTTTCAACGAATATATTCCCCCAAAAATCAGACATAACGTACCATCCTCTCTATTTTAATTCTAATACAGTGACTCCAAGGCCACCTTCCCCCATATCTCCATCGCGCGCACTTGTTATTTTTGAATGTTTACGGGCAAAATCTTTTACGCCTTTTCTAAGTGCCCCTGTCCCTTTACCATGGATGATGGATACTTTGTTATAACCTGCTAATAATGCATCATCAATATATTTCTCTAATTGCTGCAATGCATCCTCGAATCGCTCTCCACGCAAGTCTAATTCAGGTTTAACATGGTAAGCTGATCCTCTTACTGTTGCAAGAGGCTTTTCCATCTTCGGTTCATCTCTTCTTATAAACAACAGGTCTTTTCGTTTCGCTTTCATCTTCATGATACCAACTTGAACTTGGAATTCATTTTTACCTGTTTGTTCTATTATCGTACCTTTTTGATCTAACGTTAATAATTTTACTTCATCACCAGATTTTAATACTTTTGCTTTATCTTCATCAATTGCTGGTGCTTGCTTTTCTTGTTTTTTCGTTAATTCTGGACGAGCTTCATTTAATAATTTCTTCGCTTCGATCCATTCATGCTCTTTCAATTCTGCTTCTGTTTGCATATTACGAAGCTCAGAAACAATTAGTTCTGCTTCTTCGCGCGCTTTTGTTACTGCTTTTTCTGCTTTTTCTTCCGCTTTCTTATATAGAGTTTCTCGTTCATTCTCGAATTGCTGCCACTGTTTTTCCAATTCACGTTTCAATTGATTCGCTTCTTCCAATAGGTCATGAGCATCCTCATAATCTGTTTCAGCCTTACGACGAGAGTCTTCAAGCGAAGCAATCATATTCTCCACACTTTTTGAATCTGTTCCAATGTGCCCTTTCGCATCATTAATAACAGCCTCACTTAAACCGAGACGTTTTGAGATCTCAAATGCATTACTACGCCCTGGTACACCGATCAATAAGCGGTAAGTAGGCTTCAATGTTTGAATATCAAACTCAACAGATGCATTCGTAACATTTTGACGGTTGAATCCATATGCTTTCAGTTCTGGGTAATGTGTCGTCGCAATGACACGTGCCCCTTTGCTCAAGACTTGGTCAAGAATGGACATCGCAAGTGCAGCACCTTCTTGTGGATCTGTACCAGCACCAAGCTCATCAAATAACAGTAATGATTGATCATCAAAGTTTTCTAAAATATCAACAATGTTCGTCATATGGGATGAAAAAGTACTTAAGCTCTGCTCAATCGACTGTTCATCACCGATATCTGCGAAAACATTCGAGAATACAGCAAGTTCACAGCCATCAAGTGCAGGTACCTGTAAACCTGACTGTGCCATCAATGTACACAACCCGACCATTTTTAATGTGACAGTTTTACCACCAGTATTCGGACCCGTAATAACAATTGCGGAGAAGTCTTCCCCTAATTCTACGTCATTAGCAACCACTTCATCACTAGAGATTAAAGGGTGTCTGGCTTGTTTCATTTTAATGATCCCTTGGTTATTCATTTTCGGTCTACTAGCTTTCATTTGATGGCTTAGCTTAGCTCTTGCAAAAATAAAATCAATTGCTCCTAGAGCTTCGACATTTTGTAGTAAAAATCCTTCATCTGCTGCAATTTTTTCAGATAATGCTTTTAAAATACGATCTATTTCTGTTTTTTCTTCCACTCGTGCCGCTTGCAATTGGTTATTCAGTTCTACTACAGATTGTGGTTCCATAAACAATGTTTGTCCTGATGCTGATTGATCATGAACAATCCCACCAATTGCTGAACGATATTCTTGTTTAACTGGTAGCACATAACGGTCATTACGAATCGTAATAATCGCATCAGATAACATTTTTGCTTTTGTTTTCGTGTAATTATCTAGTCGGTCACGGATTTTATTTTCATTTGTTCTGATTTTCGAACGTAACCCTCTTAGTTTATCAGATGCACCATCCATCATATGACCATGGTCATCTATACAATGCTTAATTTCTCGTTCTAATTCATTTAATGGAACAATTTGGTCTGCTAACTCTTGAATAATAGGTAATTCGATATCCTCTAATTTATCAATAAAAAGTTTTAACTGCTTTCCACCGTAAATCGTGCTAGCGACGTCCAAACATTCATGTGTAGATAAAATCCCACCAATGACTGCTCTTTTCACGCTTGGCTTAATATCGACGATTCCACCAAGAGGCACATTACCTTTTAAACGAATAACATGATACGCTTCATCTGTTTCATCCTGTAATTTCACCACTTGGTCAAAATCCGCACTTGGTTTTAACTGACGGATTTTTTCTATCCCTAGTGAGGAAGCAGCTTTTTCCGTTAATTGTTCCATTATTTTATGAAATTCTAAAACGCGTAAAATGCGTGTATTCATAAACGGATCTCTCCCTACTTTACTTTGCTAAATAGTTTAATAATTGTTCTTTTGTCCATGTATTAACGACTGTTTGTTTCGTTAATTTTCCTCTTCTAGCGGTTCCTACACCTGATTTCATATCTTCTAGCATCTCATAGTTGTGCGCATCAGTATTTATTGCGATATGCACGCCTTTTTCTTGTGCTTTCTCCACCCATTCAGCTGCTAGATCAAGACGATTAGGATTTGCATTTAGCTCCAAAATCGTATTCGTTTCACGAGCTTTGTCAATCAACCATTCTACATCCACAGAATAGCCATCACGTCTTCCTAATAATCGCCCTGTTGGATGGGCAATCATGTTCACATGTGGGTTTTCAAGAGCTGTTGTTAAGCGCTCATGAATCGTTTCTTGTGGTTGCTGGAAGCTTGAGTGGATCGATGCAATAACAAAATCAAGCTCCTGTAAGAAATCATCATCAAAATCCAAACTACCATCAGGCAATATATCCATTTCTATTCCAGCTAAAATATGAATATCTGGGTGCTTCGCTTGGACTTCTTCGATTTCTTTACGTTGCACTCTTAGTCGTTCTTCATTCAATCCATTTGCAACTCGCAAATATTTTGAATGGTCCGTTATCGCGATAAATTGATATCCTTTCTCTTTTGCACGAACAACCATTTCCTCGACGGATTGTGCCCCATCACTCCATGTTGTGTGCATATGAAGATCACCGTGGATATCTGCTAGCTCTACTAATTGAAGCTCTTTATTCGCTTGTTCTATTTCATCTTGTCCTTCACGAATTTCTGGTGGAATATAATGCAACCCGAAGCTTTCGTAAAAGGCTGCCTCTGTCGTAAATGTTTCTACTTCACCAGTTTCTACATCTTCTACTCCGTATTCACTAATTTTTTTCCCTTGTGCTTTAGCTAGTTGTCTCATCAACACATTGTGGTCTTTAGATCCTGTAAAATGGTGTAGTGTGGTCGCAAATTCTTTTTCCGTTACTAAACGAAAATCAACACTGACATCGTATTTTCCTTTTACTACAATCGATACTTTCGTATCACCTGCTGCAATGGTATCAACTCGATCTTCAAAAAGTAATAACTTATCTCGAACAACTTCTGGTTTATCAGTTGCAATGATAAAGTCTAAATCTTTCACAGTCTCACGGAAACGTCGCATACTACCTGCAATAGAATAACGATCAATCTCTTCAACGGTTTCTAAATATGCTTCAATTTTATCCACTATTCCTACTACTAATGGAACAGGCAAACGTTCAGGTCGAGTACCAGCATTATTTAACGCTTCTAATATTTTTTCTTCGGTTTTTTTCCCAAATCCTTTTAATACTTGAATTTGGCCATTCTCACATGCTTCTCTTAATGTAGCCTCATCAACAATATCAAGTTCTTGATAAAGTTTCGCTAGCTTTTTACCGCCTAGTCCTTGTAAATTCAACAGCGGAATTAACCCTTCAGGCACTTCCTGTTCTAACTGTTTTAATGTATCTGACTCACCACTCTCAATAAAGTCCGTGATGACAGTTGCTGTCCCTTTACCGACACCTTGTATCTTCGTAAAATCCTCTATTTCTGATAAGGAACGATCGTCACGCTCTAGTGCTTGTGCAGCCTTTCGATAAGCAGATATCTTAAAAGGATTTTCTCCTTTTAATTCCAAGTATGTCGCAATCTTTTCTAATAGCTTGATGACATCTTTTTTGTTAACAGACATCTAATCTCCCTCACTTTTACTATTATAATATGTGTTCCCATTACATGTGAAAATACCCTTGCTTACCAAAAGTGCAAGGGTATCCTACATTAACCATGATTGAATGGATCATTCTCGAACACAAACGTCGTTAATTTCTCGGATAAAATTGGCGTATGCTCAATAATAGTTGTGGCAATCGAAGAACCCTCAATATATTCTTGGATATTTGCAATAGGTGCAAGTGCGAAAATATACAATACAATAAAGATAAGCAAGTATACTTCAACAAAGCCTAAAACAGCACCTAGCCAACTATTTACTACCCGTAATATTGGTAAATCTGCAACAAAATCAAGCATTGTCGCAACAATTTGTAAAACTATTTTCGTTACAAAGAATAGTATACCAAATGCAATCACATTATAATAAGCAGCCTCTAACGGTAAAGTTTCTAAAAAGACCGCCCATGATGCATCTGTCATCATTTCTGGATATGGTATCCATAACTCTAATTTAGAAGCAACATCTGCATAGTATGCCGATGCTACTATAAACGCGATAATAAATCCCGTTAAATGAAGTACTTGTAGGATAAATCCCCTTCTAAGTCCTATAAATACTCCCATAATTAATAAAAAAATCAATATTAAATTCACCATGACAAAATTAATCCTCTTTCTCCTCAAGTAATTTTTGCAATACGTCAAATTCTTCTTTTAGCTTTATATAATCATTCACCGTATTAACTGCTGTCAGTACAGCCAAGCTAGTGGAATCCAATGATTTATTCAAAGTATGTATTTCATTCATTTTTTCATCAACTAAATTTGCTACTTTTCGAATATGCTCCTCTTTCTCTTTTCCAACAATGTTATACGATCTTCCGTATATATCTACAGTAGTTCGTGATTTTCCTGACTGGGACACATTGCTTCCCCCCTCTTGACAAATAACCTTAAAATTAATATTAACATATGAAGCAGTGAAATATAAAACTATTCCTTAAACATCTGTTATACTTAATAGGTAATGCTAATATTTACACTTAATTTTGAAAAAGCTACTAGTTACATAGCTAGTATTAATGAAAGGACGTATACCATTGTCTAATGTTGTTTTACAATTTCCAAAGAATGAATTAGCAAAAGTGAAAAGTTACTATGAACAATATATTACCAAAATTCCAGCGAATAGTCTTTTCTTAGCTAAAGTTAATAATGTTACTGTTACCGCCTATAAATCAGGTAAAGTAATGTTTCAAGGTGACAGGGCACAGCAAGAAGCTGCGAAATGGAATAAAAAGGCTACGAATAACCCAAATAGTAATCGCTCTAACAATACCGTAAATGCGCATGATTATCAACCACCAAAAACTATATTTACACAAGCACATATTGGTACAGACGAAGCTGGGACTGGTGATTACTTTGGACCAATCACCGTTAGTGCCGTATTTGTTCCAGATGACAAGCTAGATGCACTGAAAGCGTTAGGTATCGCAGACTCGAAAACATTAACAGATACTGATATTACGAGACTGGCGAAGGATCTAGTAAAAGAAAAAATTCCTTATACGTTATTAACATTAGATAACAGCAAATATAATCGCCTGCAAAAAAAAGGCTGGAATCAAGGTAAAATGAAAGCAATGCTTCACCAGCATGCCATTCAAAAATTATTAGCCAAAATCGAGAATGTCCCTAACAATGGTATCTTAATTGATCAATTTTGTCAGCCATCTTCTTTCATTAAACACATTGGTCAAGAAGGATTGAAGTTGGAACGAAATACTTATTTCATGACAAAGGCTGAAAGTTACTCTATCCCTGTTGCAGCAGCTTCAATCATTGCTCGAGCAAAATTCGTAAAAGAAATGGATAAATTGTCTGCTCAATATGGTTTCACTGTACCAAAAGGAGCATCTGCCAAAGTAGATGAAGCTGCTGCTTATTTTATTAAAAAGAACGGGCTTGACGAATTAGATAAAGTAGCAAAAATGCATTTTGCTAACACAGATAAAGCACTTCGGTTGGTTAAATAATTTGTGCTTCACTCTTATCAATCATTAGGAGTGACTGAAATTTTGTGCTTGCTCGGGTTCGGGCGTTCATCACCTTGATGAGTGACCGAATTCTTTCCTCCTCTTGAGATTCGGTCACTCATAACAAACACATACCCTAAAAAAAGACTGTAACGGTTCTGTCCGCTACAGTCTTTTATCTTTATCCTCTTAATTCTGCTTGGTGTTCTTCTGCTACTGCTGTTAAAATCGCTTGATAAGATGCTTCTACTTCTTCATCTGTCAGTGTTTGCTCAGGGTTTTGGTAGAATACACTAAATGCGATTGATTTCTTCCCTTGTTCTAAGTGTTCTCCTTGATATACGTCAAACACTTGAATACTTTTCACTAATTCTCCACCAGCTTTTGTGATTGTTGCTTGTAATTCACCTGCTGGAATAGACTCATCCACAACTAATGCAATATCTCTTGTCACACTTGGGTAACGTGGAATTTGTGTAAAGCTCGGTTCGTTTTCGTGATTTGCAAGAATGTAATCGAAGTCTACATCAAATACATATGTTTCTTTCAAATCATATTTTTTCTGTAATGCTGGATGCACTTGACCGACAAATCCAATCGAACGACCAGAAACAAATAATTGTGCTGTTCTACCAGGATGCATGCCATCTACTTTTGCCTGTGTAAAGGTAACATCAAGATTTAATGATTCGAACAGTGCTTCTAAAATACCTTTTGCAACAAAGAAGTCTACTGCTTTCTTCTCTTGTTGCCATGGATGTGTTGTCCATTCACCAGTTAATGCACCTGCTAAACGCAATGTTTCTTTTGGTTGTTCTGTTACGTTCTCTTCTTTAGAAAGGAAGACACTACCAATTTCATAATAAGCAATATTGTCTTGCTTTCTTGCAAGGTTATAAGCAACAGATGATAGCATTTCTGGCAAGATGCTTAATCGTAATGTACTGTGCTCTTCACTCATTGGCATTGCTAATGAAACAGTTGAAACCATTTCTTCTGCAACCTCTGGGCTAACAAGTTCTACCGCTCGTTCCTTGCTTGTTAATGAATAAGTTACTGTTTCAGATAAACCTGCGCCTTCCATGAATTGTTTTACATGGCGTTTTAATTCTTGTTGTTTCGTTAAACCACCAGCTTGTGAGCCACCACTAGGTAGTGTAAAAGGTAAGTTATCATAACCGTAGATACGAGCAACTTCTTCTAACATATCTTCAAAAATAACGATATCTTGACGACGAGTTGGAGCAGAAACAATAAATGTCTCACCATCTTGCTCATAGTTAAAGTTTAATTTACGCAAGATGTTGGCAATATCCTCATTAGACATTGCTGTTCCTAACCGATCGTTAATAACAGAAGTCCAAATGGTAACTTGTTTTTCTGTTAAGTCTAATTCGCCAGTTTCCGCTACGCCATCTAGTACTGTTGCTCCTGCATATTGCTGCAACAATTGAACTGCCCGTTCACCCGCTTGCTTCACACGAGCAGGGTCTACGCCTTTTTCAAAACGAGTACTTGCATCACTACGTAGATCAAAATCTTTTGAAGCTTTACGAACTGTCTGACCATCAAAGTATGCTGCTTCTAATAAAACAGTTGTCGTATCATCAGACACTTCTGAATTAGCACCGCCCATAACTCCTGCAAGCGCTACTGGTTCTTTACCATTTGTAATAACTAAATGTTCATTTGTTAATGTACGTTCTTGTTCATCTATTGTCACAAGCTTCTCATCTTGCTCAGCCATTCTAACAACTACTTCATTTGAACCGAATGTATCGAAATCAAATGCATGTAATGGCTGACCATATTCTAATAGCACATAGTTCGTAATATCTACCACATTGTTAATCGGACGAATGCCTTCTGCCGATAGATAATTACGCATCCATAATGGTGATGGACCGATTTTTACGTCTTTTAATAAGAATGCGCCATAATATGGATTTTGTTCTGTTGCTTCAACGGAAACAGAGACATGCTCTTTTGTTTTCTCTTCGACTGTTTGATAAATTGTTCCTGGTAGACGAATCGGTACATCTAATAGTGCTGCCACTTCATAGGCAACACCTAACATACTTAATGCATCTGAACGGTTAGGTGTTAAACCTAGTTCTAAAATAATATCATCTAGATTCAATAATTCCGTAACATCCGCGCCGATTTCTGTATCTTCTGGAAAAACAAAAATACCACTAGCAAATTCTTTCGGTACAAATTTTTCTTCTACACCTAATTCTTGTAAAGAGCAAATCATACCAAAGGATTCAACACCACGTAATTTTGCTTTTTTAATTTTAAAGTTTCCAGGTAATACTGCACCAGGTTTTGCAACAGCTACTTTTTGTCCTTGTGCAATATTGGGAGCACCACAAATGATTTGTAATGTCTCATCCCCTACATTTACTTTACATAAATTTAATTTATCTGCATCAGGATGTTGTTCACAACTTTCTACGTAACCGACAACTACATTCGTTGATTCACTTGCGAAACGTTCTAATCCCTCTACTTCAATTCCGGATTTAGTAATTTTTTCTGCTAAATCTTTTGGAGATAGCTGATCGATGTCTACATAATTTTTTAACCAATTTAATGATACGAACATTTTATAGCCTCCTTCTTATGCCTGGTGATATTGCTTCAAGAATCGTTTATCATTCGTGTAGAAATGACGAATGTCATCCACACCATATTTCAACATCGCAATTCGTTCAGGGCCCATTCCGAATGCGAAACCACTATATACTTTCGGATCATAGCCTGCCATTTCCAGTACACGTGGGTGCACCATTCCAGCACCAAGAATTTCAATCCAACCAGTCTGCTTACATACACTACAACCATCTCCATGACACATCTTACAAGAGATATCCATCTCAACTGATGGCTCTGTAAAAGGGAAAAAGCTTGGACGCAAACGAATTTCACGATCTTCACCAAACATCTGCTTTGCGAATCGATCTAGTACACCTTTTAAATCACTCATTCTTACGTTTTTATCAACATAAAGTCCCTCGATTTGGGTAAACTGGTGTGAGTGTGTCGCATCATCTGTATCACGTCGATACACTTTACCTGGACAAATCATCTTGACAGGACGTTTATCTTCCATTGCATTCATTGTTCTTGCTTGTACTGGTGATGTATGTGTACGCATTAAGATATCCTCTGTAATATAGAATGAATCTTGCATATCACGAGCAGGGTGACCTTTCGGCAAGTTCAATGCTTCAAAGTTGTAATAATCTGTTTCTACTTCTGGACCTTCACGCACTTCGAATCCCATTCCGATAAATAAGTCTTCGATTTCTTCAACAATGCTTGTTAGAAGGTGTGGGCCACCAGTTGGCGCAGGTCTTCCTGGCAATGTGACATCAATTGTTTCTTCTTCTAATTGCTTTTCTAACTCTGCCGCTTCAATTGTTTCTTTTTTGCCATCAATTGCATCAGCAATATTACCACGAACAGTATTGGCAAGTTCACCGATTACAGGGCGTTCCTCTTTTGACAATTTACCCATTCCACGTAAAACTTCTGTGATAGGGCCTTTTTTTCCTAAGTAAGCAACACGAACATCTTGTAATTCTTTCAATGATGTTGCTTCAGCTACTTTTTGTAGTGCTTCTGTTTCTAATGCTTGTAACTGATCTTTCATTATATAGACCTCCTTTAGTTATGTAAGCAAATAAAAAAGTCCCATCCCTTAGAAAAAAGGGACGAGACTGTATATACCCGTGGTACCACCCTGGTTGACATAGCGATACACTATGCCCACTTAAGCTAACAGATAACGGTATGTGAACCGGAACACCTTTACTTGCACACTGCAAGGTCCAAGTGTCAGCTCCAGAGTGAAACTTCAACATGTGACCGTTAGAAGTACTTACAGTCTATGATACTTCTTCCCTTGAAACGGTTGTTACATATTTACTGGCTCTTTCAATGCTTTTATATTTACCTTTACTTCATATAGTATAAGCAAGCATTGCCAATGATGCAAGTCCAATTGGTCATTTTTTTGCAACTTGATACATTAAAATGCCCGCCGCAATACTTACATTAAGTGATTCTGCTTGTCCATAGATCGGAATTTTTATATTTTTATTTGCTTGCTCAATTAATGCAGGAACAACTCCAGACCCCTCATTGCCGACAATGATCGCTAATTTTTCAGGTGCGGTTACTTCGTGATAATAACTCGCGTTTTCCAGTGCTGTTGACCAAATCTCGATATCTTCTCGTTGCAGGTTTTGTATTTCTTCACTTAGCTCTGCTTCATAAATATGCAGATGGAACATAGATCCTTGTGTAGAACGAATTACTTTGTCATTAAATAGGTCTACAGTTCCTTTGCCTAAAATAACCGTATCAAAACCAGCAGCATCTGCTGTTCGAATCATCGTTCCTAAGTTCCCCGGATCTTGTACACGGTCAATGATTAAAGCACGTTGAACCGGTTGTTCTGTCCGTTTTGTCTTGTTTACGACCGCCAAAATACCTTGTGGTGTTTTCGTCTCCGTTAGTGCAGCCATCACATTGTCTGCCACTTCAAACATAGGATAATTCGTCCATTCCCCCGCTACTTCAATGCCTGTTTGATAAATAATTTCACTAATTTCCCAGTCACTTTTGTGTGCTTCTTCTATTAAATGAAATCCCTCAACGATAAACTGTGATTGGATATCTCGTTCTTTTTTCTTTTTTAGCTTGCGCCAGTTTTTTACTTTGACATTTTTTACAGATGTTAACATAATCTCATTCCTCATTCATTGATACTCCTATCATACATATTATTGCAAAGAAAGGTCAAACTATAATTCGAAAAGATTGGAATACCCGATTTATTTTTGGGGATTGGGCAGTAAGCAGGAGCATAGTTTTATACTCTTTACCGATAATACGTAAAGTGGGGTGAAAAAGATGGATTTAAATTTAAGAAAAGCGATCATTTCCAATGTGTCAGGTAATTCAGCAAGTGATTTAGAAGCTACCATTGTAGATGCAATCCAAAGTGGCGAAGAAAAAATGTTACCTGGTTTAGGCGTATTGTTTGAACTATACTGGCAAAAAGCAGATGAATCAGAGAAAACAGAAGTTCTCGAAACATTGGAACAAGCAGTAAAATAAGTTTATGAGCAGCAAGAATCACATTCAAAGGTTCATCATAGAATGTGATTCTTGCTTTTCTATGGTATTTAGTCATTTTATGTTACGAAAGTTGCGAAGCTTATACATGTAGCGGATTGCTTTTTTGTATGATAAAATGTATATTTATTATAGATATATTTTACTATAAGGAGATGCAGTTCATTGAACGTACAGTCTATTCGACACTTAATGGAGATGCAAGCAATGAATAATCTAGCGACTTCCAGTAGCCCTACAACGAATGATACTAGTTTTCGACAATTATTAGATGGTCTAGTCTCGAACGAAGCATCTGTCCGTACATATCAAACCAATAGCTCGTCGATTCGATCGCAGCTAACAGATACGATAATGCCTACACCAACTAATGTTAACGTTAATGCTAATTCTAATTCTGCACCATCTGATGTGCAAAGCATCGTGGAACAAGCTGCAGCACAGTTTAATGTAGATCCGAAATTAATTGATGCAGTCATTCAAACAGAATCTAATTACAATCAAAATGCTGTTAGTCATGCAGGAGCACAAGGGCTTATGCAATTAATGCCTGGCACTGCTAGTGGATTAGGTGTTCAAAACCCACTTGACCCAATGCAAAATGTGCTTGGTGGGACAAAATACTTAAAACAGATGCTAGACCGCTATAACGGTAACAAATCGTTAGCATTAGCAGCCTATAATGCCGGACCAGGAAATGTCGATAAACACAATGGTATTCCACCATTTCAAGAAACACAATCCTATGTACAAAAAGTACTCGGCAACTATTTAGCGTAACAAAAAGGCTTTTCCTTATAAAAAAGGAAAAGCTTTTTTCATTTACTACGGAGTAAACGCCCTGATAAGTTTCGCTAGCAATCAGTGGGAGTAAAAACTCCCACTGATTGAAGTCTCACTTTATTCAAATGTAAGAGTTTCTACTGTTTCTTTATCTAATTTCTTAATTACTTCGACAATTAGTTGAACAGCATTTTCGAAATCATCTTTGTGTAAAATAGCTGCATGTGTATGAATATATCTTGTTGCAATTGTGATAGATAATGATGGAACTCCATTAGCAGTTAAATGAATAGAACCAGAGTCCGTACCGCCACCTGGTACTTGTGTATACTGATATGGAATATTATGTTCATCAGCAGTTTTAACTACTAAATCCCTCAATCCTTTATGAGCAATCATAGACGCATCATATAATACGATTTGTGGTCCCTCACCAATCTTGTTATCTGCATCTTTATCAGACACTCCTGGCGTATCGCCTGCGATACCAACATCTACACCAAAGCCAATATCAGGTTCAATCATGTTTGCAGATGTTTTCGCACCACGTAACCCTACTTCTTCTTGAACAGTAGCTACACCGTAAACTTTGTTCGGATGGTTTTCTCCTTCTAAACGACGAAGTACTTCAATTGCAATGGCACAGCCGATACGATTATCCCATGCTTTCGCTAATAACAATTTTTCATTTTTCATTTGGGTAAATTCAAAGTAAGGTACAATGGAATCACCTGGTGTTACCCCAAATTCTAATGCTTCTCTTTTACTAGATGCACCAATATCAATAAACATATCTTTAATCTCTACTGGTTTTTTACGAGCTTCTGCTGATAAGATATGTGGTGGCTTAGAACCGATAATACCTGTTACGTCACCTTTTTTCGTTGTAATCGTAACACGCTGTGCTAGCATCACTTGACTCCACCAGCCGCCAATTGTTTGGAAGTAAACGAAACCTTTATCATCAATACGTGTTACCATAAAGCCGACTTCATCAAGGTGACCTGCTACCATGATTTTCGGACCATCTACATCACCATTCTTCTCAGCGATTAAACTACCAAGGTTGTCCGTGTATACATCGTCTGCATACGGAGTAATCCATTTTTGCATAACTTCACGAGCTTCTTTTTCATTGCCTGAAATACCTCGCGCATCCGTTAATTCTTTTAGCATCGTTAATTGATCAAAATTTGCCATATCCTTTTCCTCCTATATTAATAGCCTTGATCTTGTCTTTCAAAGTTAATCTTATTTTTATCCACATATGCTTCTTTTATATCATTTGCAGAAAAACCTAATTTCTTCCCTAAATTTAAATATGTATCAAACACTTGTCCATAAGCATGGTGTGTTTTCTCTTCCTTCAATGTTGAAATGGCATGATAAACATCATGGAATAAAGCAGTCAGCTCTCTCTCATCAACTTGGTTATTCGGTTGGTACTCGTTAAGTCCCAAGTCTAACCCTAAGGATAAGATAAAATGAATCCCATCTACATACTCTTCGGCAATAACCGATTTTTCGCTGGCAGGTTTCACACTCCAATACTTGAAACATCTCGTTTCATTAGCTAATTCGCCAACTTCCACTAAGAGTGCTAATACCTTCTTATCGAAAACATTTTCGTTTTTCAAATCATGTTGTGCTAAAATATAATTATCTAATTCTCGTTGCATAGTAAAAAGTGTTTGCCAATTCATTTTGTTCTCCCTTAAGTTATTGATTTTATGTTTATATTATAACATAATTCTTTTATTTTTTTGAAACCAACGCTTGCGTAAAATCGTACGTATATCAAAGACGTTTGTATATAGGAGTGGATGTCCGTGATCGTTATTTTGTTTCGTTTTTTAGTAGTTATCGCAATGATTGTGTTAATATATACCGCTTATAAGTATATTGTGAATCCAAAACGAAAGCTAGAAGTTGCACAAGAAAAAGGAGAGTTTTTCTTCCTTGATTACAATGATAATATTAAGAAAAATTTTTTCATTACGTACAAAGGATTTTTATTTGAAGGGGAAAAATATTTAGGAACGACAGAGGATTCATTCGAAGTGATTAACATTGTTATGCATACAAGAAACCCAGAGCAACTAAAAGGATTTGAGCGCAAGGACCTTTATTTCCTCGAGGAAGAAATATTAATTCGTTATCCTCACGCTGAAATAGAATGGAAATATCCTATCAATAAGTTACATCTAAAATAGTTCAGACTGCCTTTTGTTGAAAGAAAGTATGCCATTTGATTACGGCTTGCTTTCTCCTCATGACATATGCAAGAACCAACACGAGAATAACTAATGGAATAGCGTAATAAATAGACATCTCTTGTACTGTTGTACCTAATACCGTATAGAAACTAGCTACAGGTAATACCGTGAAAAAAGTCGTCCGTAAGTAGGAAGTAAAGCTTACGGATTTTTTATATATACAGAAGGATAATAGATGAAAATGAATAAATGGTAGCAGCCTTAAAAGCATTAATTGCGGGGTATTTAATGATAATTGTTTGCCTAGTAGCTTCTCCTCTAATTTGCGACAACGCTTTTCGATAACAGGTAGGAAACGGATGATTTGATAAAACAACACACTAGAAATCATCAAGCCTACTACCGAATAAACCGTACCTGCAAGCAAGCCGAACATCACGCCACCCACGATACACAATAGCAATACAGGTATAAAAAGAAAAGGACGAAGAACATGCACACCAATGAACATTAACGGTGCTATAAATGCATAGTTCTCTATAACTCTTACATGACTAAGCACTTCAATTGGCATTACGGATCATCTCCTTCTTACCATATACATATGACAAGAGACGAGCCTTTATGACAATGATATTTTCCAATATATGAGTAAACCAATTTGTAAAAACATCAGAAAAGGTAAACCTATGAAAAATAGCTTATGTTTTGTTTTATGTCGAAATAGATGCATCCCAACTGTAGCCCCTAGCGCCCCACCTATTATGGCTAAAACCCAAATTCTTTTCTCAGCTATACGCCATTTATGCATTTTCGCTTTTCTTTTGTCTATTACCATAATTAAAAATGAAACGATATTAATCAATATTATGTAGACAAGCATGTTGTCACCACCTTATTTTTCTTCACTTGAGCGATTATGTTTCAAGATATACATTTAGTGACACATAAGACCTTGATTTAGTTTTACTTTTGTCAGTAAACAGATTTACTAACACTTTCGAGCTTATTTCACTTCTGTTTTTGTCAGTAAAAAAACTCTCGCCCCTACGCTACTTCTTTTTACTATATCATTAAGAACTGCTTCACACGAGCAGTCTATATCTCATGGATTGAAAAGCTCAAAAAATCTCTATGAATAAAAACAACGGATAGCCCTATAATCAGAACTATCCGTCTTGTTTATATAATCTTATTTTAAAGCTGATTTTGCTTGGTCTGCTAATTGCGCAAATGCTTTTTCGTCATTTACAGCTAAGTCAGCTAACATTTTACGGTTAACTTCGATACCAGCAACTTTTAATCCGTGCATGAAACGGCTGTAAGAAAGTCCGTTGATACGTGCAGCAGCGTTAATACGAGAAATCCAAAGTTTACGGAAATCACGTTTTTTCTGACGACGGTCACGGTATGCATACTGACCTGATTTCATTACTTGTTGTTTTGCTGTTTTGAATAGTGAGTGTTTCGCACCATAATAACCTTTAGCTAACTTTAATATACGTTTACGACGTTTACGTGTAACTGTTCCACCTTTAACACGTGCCATAATAATTCCCTCCTAATAAATCAACGAATCTGTTGTTAAAATTTGTTCTAATCGTTTTACCTTATTTAGGTAACATTTGTTTAATGCGTTTGTAGTCTCCAGCTGATACTACAGCAGCTTTACGTAGTTTACGTTTTTGTTTTTGAGACTTGTTTGCAAATAAGTGACTTGTATATGCGTGGGAACGTTTCACTTTCCCAGAACCTGTCTTTTTGAATCGTTTTGCAGTACCACTATGTGATTTCATTTTTGGCATTATTACTTCCTCCTTGAAACTAAATCTATTTAACTTTTACCAAAATTGGTTAGTTATTTCTTTTCGTTTACAGGTGCAAGCATCATGAACATACTGCGGCCTTCCATTTTTGGTTTTTGCTCAATAGTGGAAAGGTCATTACATTCTTCAGCCATACGTTCTAATACTTTTTGACCTAATTCTTTATGGGTAATCGCACGTCCACGGAAACGGATAGAGACTTTTACTTTGTCTCCTTTAGTTAAGAATTTACGTGCATTACGTAGCTTCGTATTGAAATCATGTTCTTCAATACCTGGGCTCAAACGCACTTCCTTCACGTTAATAACTTTTTGTTTCTTACGTGCTTCTCGTTCTTTTTTCTGTTGCTCGAAACGGTATTTACCGTAATCCATGATTCGACATACTGGTGGTTTAGCTTTTGGTGCCACCATTACTAAATCAAGGTTTCTTGTTTGAGCAATGTCTAAAGCTTCTTGACGAGATTTAACTCCTAGTTGATCCCCGTTCGAATCAATGAGACGAACTTCGCGCGCACGAATATTCTCATTGACATTCATATCTTTGCTAATAATCAGCACCTCCGAAATTTGATAAAAGCGTAATGAAACATGATCATTTTAACTGGACAAGTGTGAAATATCCATAAAAAAAAGTGTCGGTACACATATTGCACCCACACATCCTGAATTTCATTACAAATAAGTCGGATTTTTGTACCTGTTAATAACATTGCTGCATCAATCAGGCGAGAAGCGGGTGCTTCTACTTGTCTCACGTGATCATATTTAATTCACTTGAATTATCATACCATCATCCGCACAACATGTCAACAACTTATTTAAAATTTTCCGAAGCATTACTTACAGCAACTTTGCCATATAATACTCGTCATAATATTCACCGTCTATTAATAAAGAACGTTGTTTCGTTCCTTCTATTGTAAAACCCATTTTTTCATATAAAGCTACCGCCGATTTGTTTAATGTTACGACCGTTAATTCCATTCTGCTAATCTTATGCTCACTTGCCCACTGTTCTAGCTCTTTAAATAATACTGTTCCAATCCCTCTCCCTCGATAATCTGACGCTATTCCGATAACAAGGTACACGACATGTCTAGTTCGTCTCGCATTGCCACCAATAGCAAACAGATAACCTACTAATTGGTGGTCTTCTTCTGCTATAAGTATTGTTGAATTTTCTTCTGAATTCATCTTTTGAATCATATTAGCTTGTTGCTCCACTGTCATCTTTCTTTCGCCTGCTTCCATCAGCATATATGGCGCATCTTGTTCTACTTGTCTAACAAGCTCTAATAGTTGTTTCGCTTCCTCCAAGCTTATTTGTCTAATCTTCATTGTTCTCTCCTTTATAAAGATAAAAAATGAAGCCTTACTATTATCGTAAGACTCCATTTATTATAACATTTATTCAGCAACTTCAGGTTCTTCAGCTGATACACCGACTTGATATCTATAGTATCCCGTTCCATCTCCAACTGCAAAGTTTTGCACACGATTATTTACTGGAACTAGTATAGCACGGTACAATGTTGGAAGGACTGGTACTTCATCAACCATTAATTGTTGCCAATCATTATAAATGTCAATTCGTTTATCATCATCAAAAGCATCCTCTGATAATCCTTTTGCTAATAATTCATTATTTTCTTCATTAACCCAGCGAGTATAGTTATAGAATGCTTTTTCTCCATATAAGCCACTAGGATCTACATCAATACCAGTACCCCAAGCCGCTTGGAAAACATCAATATCTTCGTCATCCGCTCGAATACGATCATAGAATGAATTAGGTTCATGCAAGCGTCCTTCTAACATTTGGACATTTAGACCTATCTCTTCCCATGCTTGTATATAGTATTGAACTAACGGTTCTGCAGTATCTCCACCACTCATAGAAGCAAAATTCATCACTAATTCATTACCATCCGGATCCTCACGGAAACCATCACCTGTTACATCTTCATAACCTGCTTCATCTAGTATCTCTTTCGCTAATTCAGGATCATATACTAACCCTTCATTTTCACTGTCATGGAACTGTGGATGTGATGGACCTATTAATGTCGTTGCTGACCATCTTAATCCATGATAGAAACGTTCGCCGACTGTATCATTGTCAATAGCATGTGCCATTGCTTTACGTAAATTAGCATCCGCCATTTTCGCATCTGGATTATAGATATTGATGTTATTTTCTTCATCCCATTCCCCGAGCTTAAAGCCAATATAATTATAAGCACGGTCGATAGTACCTAACCAAGTTAAGTTAGACGCATCTGCATTGTCTGGAAATTGATCTACATTAAAAGAACTTACCATATCCACTTCACCTGTTTTCAATGCTTCCGCTGCAACATCTGGGTTAATCACTTTTAATGTTACTTTATCTAGAGCTGGCTCGCCTCGCCAGTAATCTTCATTTTTTGTATAAACGACAGATTCACCTGGTTCAATACTTTCTACTTTATATGGACCAAAGCCAATTGGGTTTTGACGAACTTCTGGAGAAGAAGACATATCTGCTACATCCATATCACCAAATATATGTTTCGCTAAAGGATAAGTCCAAATACCACCAGTTACAAGTGATGGTGTTGCCTCAATATACGTAATTTTTACTGTTTTTTCATCCACTACTTCAATACCTGAAATAGAATCTGCTTCACCATCATGATATTCTTGAATTCCTTCAACATTTTGTAAAACACTATCAAAACGAACACCATCATAATCCGGATCTGCGATTACTTCATGGGCAAACTCAACATCTTCTGCTGTTACTGGTTCACCATCGTGCCAATTTACATTATCACGAATTGTTATAGTAATTGTATGATTATCGTCACTCATTTCATATGTCGCTGCACCATCATTCGTATAGACATAATTTTCGTCCCATGTAAAGATAGGTTCATCAAACCATTCTAACACTTCTGCATCGGGGTTACGGCCGTAAAAATTCCCATTCAGCAGACCTTCAAAAGGGCCATCGGAAACTAGACCATAAGTTAATTCCCCTCCATCAATAATTGCTTCGTCTTCCCCTTTAATATTTTCAAAATCTTCAATAGAATAAAGCCCTTCAGTATCTCCATCTTCTTCTACTTCTTCCACATCATCTGATTCATCATCAGTACCTGTGTCTTGCCCTGCTTCATCTGCATTATCACTACAAGCAGCTAGCAATACAACAAATGATGCCACGATTGCCAATACTAACAAACGTAATTTCTCTTTTGACATCCTCTTTTTCCTCCCTTTTTAACCTCTTCTTTGTTTTGCGTCTGTCGCACGTTTTAACGCTTGACCGACATTGTTTATACTTAACATCAATATTAAAATTAATAATGATGCAGGTACCCAAATCCACCACCGATATTCTAGGGTTTGCGGGTTTCTTGCATAACTTACAAGTGTCCCTAAACTCGGTGTATCTTCAGGGAAACCAAATCCTAAGAATGAAAGCCCTGATTCTAAACCGATATTACTTGCTAAATTTAATGTCATCGTAACAATGATCAATGAACTAATATTAGGTAAGACTTGCGTAAATATAATTTTCATATTGGATGATCCTAATGTTTTCGAGGCATTTACATAATCTAACTCTTTCTCTTGCAATGCCTTCGATCGAATCATCCTGGCAATCCCCATCCATAGAAAGGCTGCCATAATCAATGAAAAGGCAGTGATTGAATAATCTGGCGAAATACTTACGAATACAATAACGATCATTAAAAACGGTAAAATCATGAAAAAGTCTAGTATTCGCATTAACACATTATCAATCGTTCCACCAAAATAACCAGAAACAATGCCAAATGTTACACCGATAAAGCCACTAATAAGTGTAACCAAAATACCAATTGATAAGGAGTTTCTTGTTCCAATAATTAATTGCCCAAATATATCACGGCCACCATAATCTGTACCTAGCCAAAAATCAGAAGACGGTGCCTCATGAATCGCAAATAAATCTACTTTTACAATTTCATCTTTATCTAAAAACAAAGGTATACCATAAACAGCAATCATAATAATGATTAAAATACCTAATGATACCAATGCCACTTTATCTCTCACAATTTCTCGCCAAATAACAGACAAGCCTGACGGACTACGCAATGGCTCTGTTTGTTCTATTTTCTTTGCCTCCAGCATCGTAACACTTCACCTCCATACTATTTCATCCGAATTCTAGGATCGATAATACTCAAGATAATATCTGAAAGTAATGCACCTAGTATCGACGCTATCCCGAACAGCATTACTAATGCTGTTACAACACTTGTATCCCTTTGTGTTATAGAACTCAAGAACAAATGACCAATTCCTGGATAACTAAAAATACTTTCAATAAAGACAGATCCACCAATTAAACCAGTAATTTCATAACCGAAAAATGCTGCAATTGGTAGTAAAGAATTACGGAAAATATGCTTACGATAAATACGAGATTCACTCGCACCTTTCGCATTAGCAAGTAACACAAAATCCTTTTGTTTCGTATCAATGATCTCACTTCGCAAATATTGAACCGTCGACACGGTCGTAATCAATGCCATCGAAAGTGAAGGTAAAAGCAAATGATAAAACTTACTCATCGCATATGCTACTGTCCCTGATTCCATTCCTGGTGCCACACTACCACTTGTGGGGAACCAACTTAGCTGGAAACCAAAGATAAAGAGCATAACTAACGCAAAAATAAATAGCGGTGCTGCAAAACCAATATATGTATAACCAGTGATTGCTCGATCTGCGAAAGTATCATTGTAACGACCACTCACTAAACCAAGTGGAATCGCAATAAGATATGTTAAGATCAATGTCATGAGTGATAGCCAAAATGTATTGACAAGTCTCTGACTAATAAGCTCTGTTACCGGCATTTTATTTTGGAAAGATTGGCCGAAATCACCTTTGAATACATTCGTTATCCAATCCCAATATTGTATGTACCATGGATTATTTAATCCTAATCGCTCTCTTTGTGCCTCAAGCGCTTCTGGCCTAATGTTCGGATCAACTAAACCTGTTAATGCATCACCAGGCATCATTTTGGCTAAAATAAAAATAACGATACTCAATACGAACAGTTGTGGAATCATTGTTATAATACGTCGAATCGTAAATACCCACACTTATCTTCCCTCCCCAGGCATTGCAACTAAATGAGAAGCAGAAATTGGTTTTAAATCATAAGCAAACCCGTCTTTATCAAAGTAATGCTCCATTGTTTTGTCATAATCACGCTTTACTTCTTCTCTTAGTGCTGCACGTTTTTCACGATTTTTTGGATCAATATCTGGAATCGATGCAATTAACCTCTTGGTATATATATGCTGTGGATTTTGATAAATTTCTTCGGCTGTTGCTTCTTCCACAATACGTCCCTTATACATGATGCCAATTCGGTCACACATATGACGTATAATCCCCAAATCATGGCTTATAAGCAAGTAGGTTAAATCTAAGTCTTGTTGTAAATCCTTCATAAAGTTTAATACTTGCGCCTGTACGGAAACATCTAATGCAGATACAGGTTCATCTGCAATAATTAATTTAGGGTTTAACGCAATTGCTCTTGCGATACCGATCCGTTGTCTCTGTCCACCTGAAAATTCATGAGGATATTTGAAAATACTTTCTTTACTCATACCAACTTGCTCTAATAGCTCCTCAACTCTTTGTCGTTCTTCTGCTTTTGATAACTTTTTATAATTCCGAAGTGGTTCCGAAATAATATCAATCACTCTTTTTTTCGAATTTAATGAAGAGTATGGATCTTGAAAGATCATTTGAATATCTTGTCGCGACTCTTTTATTTGTTTTTTATCTTTTAAATTCTTCCCATCAAACAAAACGTCACCTGAAGTAATATCATTTAAACCAACTATTGCACGTCCTGTTGTTGATTTACCTGATCCCGATTCTCCTACAAGCCCGTATGTTTCACCTTTTTTTAATGTTAACGAAACACCATGAACTGCTCGAACATGATCAACTACTCGTCTAAATACTCCTCCATGAATAGGAAAATGAACTTTTAAATCATCAATCTTAAGAAGCTCCATGTTGTTTCTCCCCTTCCTGCTCATCCATAAAGTGAAAATGTTTATAACATGTACATCGAACAAAATGGCCTTGCTTCACTTCGTGTAGTGCAGGATTTTCTTCATGACAGTTTTCCGCAATCCATGGAATTCGAGATTTAAAACGACAACCATTTCTAGGTAAATTCGGTAATGGAGGTACTACTCCTTGAATAACATGTAATCGTTCATCTTTATTTGCTTTCGATGGCACTGATTCAAGTAATGAACGAGTATAAGGGTGTTGCGGATTATCAAATAATTCTTCTACTGTTGCTAGCTCGACAATTTGCCCCGCATACATAACTGCTACTCGGTCAGCCATTTCAGCTACGACACCAAGATCGTGTGTAATCATAATAACGCCAGCATGGATTTCTTCTTTTAAATCTTTCATCAAATCAAGAATTTGAGACTGAATCGTTACATCCAATGCAGTTGTAGGCTCATCTGCAATAAGCAAGCTAGGTTTATTAGCAATGGCTATCGCTATAACGATCCGCTGTCTCATCCCACCAGATAATTGATGTGGATATTGATGGTAAATATGCTCAGGGCGTGGTATACCTACATCATTCAATAATTCAATCACTCTATCTTTGCGAGCTTTATCCGACATTTTTTTATGAAGAATTAATGTCTCTTCAATTTGGTTTCCTATAGTCATTAATGGGTTTAATGCTGTCATAGGATCTTGGAAAATCATTCCGATATCAGAACCACGTAATTTATTTAATCTCGATATCGAGGTTTTAGCAATATCTTCGTCTTTGTAATAAATTTTTCCTTCTATTTTGGTTTTCGCCTTATTATGCAACCCCATAATGGAATAGGCTAGCGCGCTCTTACCACAACCAGATTCACCTACAATTGCAACAACTTCATTTTCTTTTACGTCAAGTGAAACATCATCTACCGCCGCATAATAATCATCTTGAATTTTAAAAGATGTCTGTAAATTCCGAATTTTCAATACATCATTCATCGTCCACTCACTCCATTCTCCTTACTAGTCGGAATTCTTATCGATTATTTGTGAAATAATTCACAAAACTAATAGGTTAAGCCCAAATCTAATAAAATATGTATGTGACAGATATTACTCCGTATAGGCCAAGACCCTATCAATAAAATTAAGCTCCCATTAATATTATGTAAAATTCAATAACCACATTTTACTGCAAGTTAACAGCTAAACACCAATTAGTTGTTAGAAGTTCTTACATTAAATTGTATGATGTTTACTTTTGTAGAAACAAAAGCTAATAAATCTGCTAACTCAGCTAGATACGTGCTAACATATCATCAGTTTGTTTTGAGCGTCTAACAAACTATAAAATTAACAATTATTTATTATTACTAATAATATATGAGAGCTATTTATCTCGCGATTTTTCACAATTATTAAATTTCTTATAATTTTCTAACATTTTAGATAATTTGTCAACTATATTTTCAATTCTTAACATTATTTTACTTGACAATGATTACTAACAAAAAGAAAAGGATAAAACATATTTTCCATTAGACTAAATTATTTGTATAAAGTGAGACTTCAATCAGTGGGAGTTTTTGACTCCCACTGATTGTTAGCGAAACTTATCAGGGCGTTAGCGTCCGTTTATCTCCCACTTAGCTTCTTTATTTCACTCGAACCTTGAAGTGGGGGTTTTACGGACTCGTGCATCGTGATAAATATTCACATAGCTTCATTTTAGTTTTATTTCATGTTTATTAACAAATCAACTGTGGAGTTTTTTTACTAATTACACTTAGTTTGCCTTAACAGCAGCTATGTTTCAAACTAGTTATGTCTTATGATGATGCTTTTAAATAATGTTTTTACTGAATCCCACACTTTGAACTTCAAACCCCAAATTCAAATAAAATTGATGAGCGACTTTTCTAGCTTTCTTGTTGCCACTATTTAACGTGATTAATTTATCATTGTTTAACTTTGCTCTCTTTTCCACTTCATAAATTAATTCTCTTCCTATACCTTTTCTACGCATTTTTTCCTCGACTACCAACATAACAATTTGTGAATAGGTTCCATCTGCTTCAAAAAATAAACATCGTCTAGTTCCAATCATTCCAATAATACGATTATTACATTCCGCTACTAATGTCTGATAAGTCAGTTCGTTCAGAATAGCACGAAACCTTGACTCAAACTGTTCAACTGTAGTTGGATAGCCGAGCTGTGACAGAAGGGGAACGAGAGCGGAAACATCTTTTAGCGTTGCTTCTCTTATCAACATCAGCTTAACCTCCTTATTTTCCATTTGTATGAATAATGTCATGCTTGATAATTTGTATAAACTTTTCTTCCTCATCTATGAAAGGGGAATGGGCACTTTTTTCAAATGTGTAAAATCGTTTTAGTGGTGCTTTCAGTTTTTCGTAAAATCGTTTTGCTTCATTGAAAGATGTCTGATAATCATGCTTTCCATTCATAATATAGACTGGTATTTCAAATTCCGAAGCTAATAACGTTGCATCCGCTTGATTCATTGTTTCGACCAATGCTTGATAACTAGTGAAAACTCCCTTTACGATATTTAAACGTTCTTTCAACGTATATTTTTTACAAGATAGCAATTCCTTCATTCCTTGCCATTGTGTATAGCCAGCTCTTTTAACGCCACCACCATACTTATCTACATAACGATTCAAAATCCTGCGATACTCTTTATTTTGGTAAAACCCTTCATCAAATGTGACAGACCTTATATCCTTTTCTGCTTTATCATCTCCGTTGTTAATAGCTGTCTCTAATAGAAATTGATACGTATCTCTGTTCGATTCAAAAAATCTTCCAAACTGACCAACACCGATGTAGGCATGAAACAAATGAGGATAACGACTTGCAATAATACTCCCTAACAATGAACCCCAAGAGTGCCCCATTAGGTAAACTTTTTCTTTATTATATTTTTGCTTTACATATTCGACTACTGAAATAGTATCCGCTATCATTTGTTCTAACGTTAATTCGCCTTGTGTTGATGCATTATAGGAGATACCCGTTCCACGCTGTTCCAAGTAACAAACAGTGAATTCTTCCTCCCATCTTAGACCAGCATTTTTAATCAAAGCATATTCAGGATATCCTGGTCCACCATGCAAGAACAAAAGAACGGGATTAGCAAAATCAGTCGATTCTATAAATAAACCGGTTCGATGACCATCAACCTCAACAAACTCTTTACTAAAATAAACCTTATCCTTTGATTCCACTATCATCCCTCCTAATTATTGCTCCATTCTGCTTGGAGTATCCCCATTTGTATGATGTCGTGCCATTGACCATTTCTAAATAGGGCTTGACGACTTGTTCCTTCTTGAATGAAACCTAATGATTGATAGACATGAATGGCTCTTTTATTGAATGAAAAAACGTTTAATGAAATACGATGTAAATTTAATTCGTTAAAAGCAAAATCAAGCAGTAAACTTAACGCTTCTTTTCCATAGCCATTTCCCCAATATTGCTTTTCTCCGATATCAATAATACATTCAGCATTTCTATTTTTACCATCTATATGTATTAGTGACGTAATACCAATCGAAAGATTCTCTTCATTATCGACAATCATATAGCTCTTGGATGAACTTGCATCCATTAATACGCTTTCTACAAAATGTTGCGTATCTTCTATTGTATATTGGTCCAACGAAAGATTAGTATAAGACATCACCTCCATATCGTTTCTCCAAATATGATATTTTTCCGCATCTGTTCGATCGACTTTTCTTAATGATATTCTCTGTGAAGAAAACATGTTTTACCCCCTTATTACCATTAGTCACGAAGTTTCACACTATAATAGCGCATTGCATTTGGTACACCTTCTATTTCTAGTACTCTATCGATGATTAACTGTCGCAAACGATATTCCAAATATACGTCATCAAGGTAATGTTCAGCATTACCGAGCACTTCACCAATTACTCTAGCAGCTTTAACAAACTCTCTATTGCTTTGTTTGCTGTGTATATCCTTCATCGTTTCTATGATACCGTTGTCATAATAGGATTGTTCTACATTTCTCACACGCTCATTTTCCCATATTCTAAGTAGACCTTCATGATTTGCTAATGTTTCCCATTCATTGATTAATCGTTTTCGTTCTACTTGCGTTATTCGTTCCATGCTACTTACTTGTTGATAGATATAGGCTATCTGATGATGGTCTATTTCACCAGAATGTCTTATTGTACAAACTAATTCTTCCCTACTAAAAAGTCTTTGGTATAAATGGGAAGTATTGATAAGATAAATATCATTTGCTTTTTCTTTTAATAAAAAAAGCGCATATCGAAGTGCTGTTTGTTCATGCGGATTCTCCCCTAGCCAAATAACGATGGGCGTTTGCTCATCAATCGCAGCAATTGTATTCATCGTTCGATTAAATTCAGGTAACAACCGTTCTGTATCTTCTTCATCTAGGTTAATATGCTTCTCTAACCATTGTTGTCTATATAACTGTCCTTCCTCTGTATGTAGCTTCCAAACAGGACCAATCGCAAAGAAATCAGCCAACTTGATAACCTTTTCAGATTTTTGTCTATTCATTTTCTTTAATGCCATCTGCATACTTCCTGCAATCGAAGCTCCGAAAACAATATGTATCGTTTGGACATCTGGATGATCACATCCCTTTTCTTGTTTCTTTTTATATGCTAGAAAATCGGTGTATACTTTTTTTAGATCACCTGCTAGTTCTTGGTCAGAGATTTGGTCAGTTTCTTCCGCCATTTTAATCCATAGTAACATGTTAAATAAAAGGCTTTTCGCTTCATCCTCAGAAATATTATTAACTATTCGTTTTAATTCCTTCACACAATCCACCTCCTAATAAAGTAAGATAATAATCGCTACAATACCGTGATATATCATTATTTAGTTCCTCGTTTCTCTGACTGTAAAATTTGATAGATATGTACTTCTTGACCATTTAAGTTTACTTTTTCACCAAAATACATCCCTGCATTTTTAGCAACCTGTATAGAAGCTGTGTTACCTGGTTGAATCAACGCTATAAGTTTGTTGTAACGAAACCTTTCTCTAACAAATTCCACCAATGCAGTAGCTGCCTCCGTTGCGTAACCATTCCCCCAATACTTTCTTGCAATCCAGTATCCTACTTCTATCTCTTTCCTACCATTAATTGTTTGAGGGACTAATCCTGCATGGCCAATAGGTATATTTCGCTCCTTATCTATGACTACCATTAATCCAATGTACTCTGCTACACGATACGTATCGTATATCCATTGCAAAAAATCGATTCCTTCCTGTTCATTTCGCGGTTTTCCCCTACCGATAAAACGAACAACATCCGGATTGGTTAATAAAGACAGTAAAAACGGAAAATCTTGATCGGTATAGTGACGAAATAGTAACCTGTTTGTTTCTAGATTCATTGTTTTCCCTCTTTTCCATATACTACCTTTAATAATACTACCATATAAAGCGAGACTTCCATACCTGAAATTCAGCTTCCTTGTAGGTTACCAAGATTAACTAAGCTAAAAATATTATGAGAGAGATTTTTCCATCGCTGCTACTTCTAACACTATGCCATCAGGCTTTGTCACGGTAAACTCTTCAACCATATCGTAGCCTAATGAATGATACAAATGAACATTTTTCGCTAAAGCTTTTCTCACATGACAAGTAATTTTTGGTGTCTGTCGTTTTTTTGCATACTCTTCCAGCTTCGCTAACAATTCTTTTGCTAGACCTTTAGCTTGATGCTCTGGCAGAATCGACAATCGAAAGAAATAAAGACTATTCTCCTTCATCACAAATCGCACCATACCAATCGGTTGATCCGCTATATAACCGATCAAAGCTTCTTCGCCTGTTTTGATCGCATCTGTGACATATTCAACTGTTTCTTCTAGCGCATTGGATGGCGGCAATATATTTGCAAACGCCTTGATCATCAATTCATGTATAAGAGGAGCATCTTCTATATTTGCTTTTTTTATTTCCATTGTCGTACCTCCACTATGAACCTATACAGTTTCTAATATTCCTATTGAAGCTACCACGCTGACTAATGAACGTCAACTAATAGATACTACCCTTGCTAGTAGATAATTTTCCATATTTTTCAATGATCGTTATCAACCTTTTTTTCTGCGACTATCACACGATAACTACTTCCATCATCTGCTCTTGACAAGTATCGATAGTCAACAAGATAGCGTCTTAAAATAGCATAATCAAGATACACTTTTTTCAGAATGTCGTTTACTTGTTTTTCCGTATATAGCTTCTTTTCATCAAAACAAGTAAGGAGATAATCAAATAACAAACGCTTATCTTTCTCCTTTTTCGGAATTTTCATTAATTGGTTATCTTTGAAAAATCTTTGTTTTATATCAGACATTTTCATCACCTCTAATTAGATTATAATCTAATTAGATATTTATTAAAATAGTTTCGCGAAATTTTTCCCAAAAGAAAATGGCCCAAATCTTTCATGATTTGGACCATTTTTATCTTGCTTACTTACGCATAGCCTTATTGGCAATCTCGTCTGTAATCAATGCTTTAAATGCATCTAATTCAATTGTTTCTGAATTTTGCTCTCCGTAACGACGAACATTCACCGCATTGTCCTCTACTTCTTTATCACCAACAATTAAAGCGAATGGTAATTTTTCTGTTTGTGCTTCGCGAATCTTATAACCAATCTTCTCATCACGATGATCCACTTCCACACGAACACCAGCTTTGCGCAATTCTTCTTCCACTTTTTTCGCATAATCAGCATGTACTTCAGCTGAAACAGGGATTACTCGCGCCTGAACTGGTGCTAGCCATGTTGGGAAAGCTCCTTTGTATTCTTCGATCAAAAAGGCAACAAAACGCTCCATTGTTGATACAACGCCACGGTGAATAACAACAGGACGATGATCTTGACCATCTTCTCCAACATACGTTAAATCAAATTGTTCAGGTAAATGGAAATCTAATTGAACAGTAGATAACGTCTCATCTTTACCTAAAGCCGTTTTTACTTGTACGTCTAGTTTCGGACCATAGAATGCAGCTTCGCCTTCTGCCTCTACGTATTCAAGATTCATGTCATCCATTGTTTCTTTTAACAAGCTTTGCGCTTTTTCCCACATCTCATCATTATCAATATACTTCTCTGTGTCTTCTGGATCACGATAAGATAGACGGAAGTAGTAATCATCAATACCGAAATCTTTATAGACATTTTCAACTAGCTCTACTACTCGAATAAATTCTTCTTTCAGTTGATCAGGACGAGCGAAAATATGTGCATCATTTAATGTCATTGCACGAACACGTTGCAATCCTGCTAATGCACCTGACATTTCGTGACGGTGCATTGTACCAAGTTCTGCAATACGGAGTGGTAATTCACGGTAAGAGTGTAATTCATTTTTATAAATCATCATATGATGCGGACAGTTCATCGGTCGCAAAATTAATTCTTCATTATCCATTTTCATTGGCGGAAAATTATCTTCACTATAATGCTCCCAATGTCCACTTGTTACATACAATTCTTTACTACCTAAAACGGGTGTATACACGTGGTCATAGCCAAGACGTTCCTCCAGATCAACGATGTAACGTTCGATTGTACGACGAACTGTTGCGCCTTTTGGTAACCATACTGGTAACCCTTGTCCAATTTTTTGAGAGATAGTGAAAATTCCTAACTCTTTCCCTAATTTACGATGATCACGTTCTTTTGCCTCTTCACGTAATCGTAAATATTCGTCAAGTTGGCCTTGTTTTTCAAAAGCTGTTCCGTAAATACGTTGTAACATTTTGTTGTTACTATCGCCACGCCAATAAGCACCAGAAATGCTTAACAATTTAAAGACCTTAATTTTACTTGTTTGTGGTACGTGTACCCCGCGACAAAGATCTAAGAACTCACCTTGTTCATAAATGGTTACTGTCTCATCTTCAGGAATTGCTTCAAGCAATTCTAATTTAAGGTTATCGCCCATTTCTTCAAAAATTGCTTTTGCTTCATTACGCGTTACTTCTTTACGGACAATTTCTATATTCTCGTCAACGATACGCTTCATTTCTTTTTCGATACGTGGAAGATCTTCTGGAGTAATGGTTTCCTCCATATCGATATCATAATAAAAGCCATCCTCAATAGTTGGTCCCACACCTAATTTTACATTATCATACAGACGTTTAATCGCTTGTGCCATTAAGTGTGCTGTAGAGTGTCGTAAAATATCTAGCCCTTCAGCTGTTTTTAGTGTGATGATTTCAATCGCACCATCTTGCTCAAGTGGTGTACGTAAATCATACAATGTACCGTCTACCTTCACTGCTACGGCTTGTTTTTTCAATCCTGGTGAAATAGATGCTGCAATCTCTTCACCTGTAGTACCATTATCAAATGGTTTCATTGTTCCATCCGGGAACGTAATGTGAATACTACTCATTTTGCTACACTCCTTTTATGGTAAATATGTTGCTAGGGAACAGACATTTATTTCCAAACGTTAAAAAACGCCCGTCCCCCTACTGTTTCGTAAAGGGACGAGCGTTAATACCCGTGGTTCCACCCAATTTTCCGCACATATTGTGCAGCTCATTGAAAATCAATAACGATGATAAATCGCCACTAATTACTAGTAAAATTACGTTCCTTAGTAGTGCTCAGAGGTGGTAATAATCTGCGGTCATATAGGAAGCTCTCAGCCAAGTCTTCCCTCTCTGATCAATATGCCATACAAACTATCTTGTCCTCGTCCTAGCATCAAATAATGTTATGCGATTAATTATAACGATTGTCCAAAGAAAAATCAAGATTCTTTTTCGTCCACAGAACAAAAAGGAAAATAGTCCATTGGATAAAAGGAACATCTTTCTTGAAAAATAGTCAAAATCGTATGAGTCCTTGATTCCGTCTGGTCCTCTCCATACATAAAAATATGATTAGGAGCTAGCATAATAAGCGGTGATATATCCCACTCTTCTTGCTCTAAGCCAAATATAAATAATGGGAATCTCTCCTTTACTTTACGCAAATCATCTATTGTATACAATTCCCCATTCTCTCGATAAATTTGAAACGTTTCCCCTTGTATAACATGTAACTCATCAACTACTGGATTTTTCCGTTTGATAAATTCTCTTATCGAATGAATAAAATCTTGGTATTCTTCTTCCCGTTTGAATTCATCGATAGCTAGTCCAACCATTTCTGTTAGTTGATCCATATAATGATGAATGCGGAAATGGACGATAGAATCGAATTGAATATAAGCTGTATCAATTTGTAAAGAAAAGATCATCGTCAATGTGTCACGTAACTCATGCTGATGGATTCGATCTTCATAGATAGACTCATCCTTCTCTAATAACGACTTGGCAATCGAAGTAATTCTTTCGATCTCCTCTTTATTTGAGAAATGATACTTCTTTTTCAATATCTGTTGAATCATCAATGGTTCACGACATTGAATAAAAAGTCTACTTAGAAGTGGTGCAACACATTCCTTCACTTCATCCCATGTCATATCTATGTTTGGCTCTAGCTGTACAAGATTTTTCGTTATTCGCTTTCTTATAACGTTCCAATCGTTATCTTGTTTAGCTAAATAGTAAAATACCTCCGCTTCATTAACCTCTTCAAAAAAAACTTCTATCACATATCATCACCCTCACCAGCATCAAACTGGTATATTATATGGGTGAAACTATAAAAAAATAACCTCTGTCTTATGATTAGACAGAAGTCACCTTTATTCATCTGTACGATAGCGGTTTGTAAGTTCCATTGGCTTACTTAATTGCTTGATTCGCTCAATAATTCTTCCTGCTTTAATAGTCTCCACGTCTCCTCTGTTTGACGTAGATAAATGCATCTCTAATTGACTTAAATTGTAATTAGAGGTGAAGAAGATAGGAAGTTCCTCCATCATTCGATACTGCAAAATCGCACCAAGAACTTCATCACGGAACCACGGTGAAATAGATTCTGCACCAATATCATCAAACATTAATACTGGTACCTTTTTAAAACTTTCTATTTTTGATTGTAAGCTATCATTTCCAATCGATGCTTTCATTTCACGAACAAATTCTGGCATATAAATGATATCTGATTGAATATAATGTTTTTTCAATTCATTCGCAACCACACCAAGAATAAATGATTTACCTGTACCGAACGGACCATGAATATATAGACCACGCTGAAAACTTCCTTTTGCATAATCTTGCACGAATTCAATGATTTGCCTCATTATTTCGATGCGTTCAGGAGAATGACGATCCATATTAGCTAAATCTGCTTCTTTAATCTGCTTCGGTATATGCAAGCTACGAACTAATGACTCTTTCTCAAGCTGTGCTTCTTCATGTGCTTTATTTTTACATTTTTCATATCGTAAGGAAATAGATTTCCCTTCAATTTCTAAATGTGGTGTATAACCTTTTAAAATATTAATACATCCTTCTAAGTGAGGACAATCCGCACAATTTTGAGATGCCTGCTGATACTCATACAGCTTCATCAAGTTACGATTAATGTCTTGTTCATCGATTTCGACATGCTCACTTAGTTGTTTTTTTATTTCTGGATCATTTAATACTTTATTACGTTGTTCGGTAAAGCTATTTTTCATTTTTTGATTGTCATTCATCCACTTTTTCATCGCTGATTGAATTGGTTCCATGCTTATCACCCTATTCTTGATTCGCTTGCTGTTTTAAATATTGAGCAAGCATTTCGTCCGCTTCTTTGCGGAGACGTTCTTTCTCTTCTGTTGTTTGTTCCTTTTTCGGTTGTTCTTGTCCCTCTTGTTTTTGCTTTTTGTACCATTCTGGGACAATATCTTTTTTCGTATTATTTTTGTACGTAAAACGCTGATTGTTTTTAGCATTGGTTGACCATTGCTGATACTTTTTATTTTCCGATTTCGCAAGTGTCATCGCTTGTCTTACTGTTTTAACATTTTTTCTAGCCCAGTGACTTGCGATCTTTTCTAAATAACTTTTCGATAGCTTCATATCCGTTTTGAGCAGTACATAATGTATAAGTACATTCATCACTCCTGGATTTAAGCCTTGCGATGTCATAACATCACTAATTACTTTCAAGTCTTGCTGGGAAGCTTGATTTCCATCTGCTAAATCCTCTAATAACTGTCTTGGAGAAATATGTTCTAACATCTCAACAAATTGTTCTTCTTTTGATTTATTTGTTTGCTGATTGTTAGGAGGTTCCGTTGGCATTTTTTGTCTCTCTGATGCCGTTTGTAAAGGCACTTGTTTTTTATTACCACTAATCAAATCCATACAAGCATTTTTAAACTCTTCCGTTTGCAACCTACTTTCATCCGTTATAGACCAAAGCAACGCCTTCTCCACATCTTGGTTCGTCAAATCATAAGCGACATACATTTGATTAATTAATTTCCGTACTTGTGGTGTTAAAATAGACTCCACTGGTAACATTCGTTGTTTTAACATTTGCTCCAACCACGCAAAATCAACCTTTTGTTCCACTGGTACATCTATTGCATATTGCTCTTTTGGCGATGGATTCGGACTTATTTTTTTATCTACTAGTTGAAATACTTCTTCAAATTTAGCCGTCGTCTCTTTCGCTGCCAGTTGATTCTCTTCTTGTTTCACAAATTTTGCTTTTATTTTTTTAAACTTGTCACTACCAAGTTGATGGTATAATAAATGGCTTAAAAAATCATTTTCAAAAAAGCTTGCTGGAGAATGTGGTGGATGAAGCAGATAATGATAGGCTTTATGATTTTCATTTTCTTTCTCATATGTTTGCAAAAGTCCTATTGCTTCAAGCTTTCTTCTTGCTCGGTAAATCCGATCTAATGGCAAACCAATATAATTCATTAACATATGGTGGGTTTGGTAACTAGATGCAAAGGTTGATTCGGTATAAAGTGTATGATATAAGGATAGTGCATCAATACCAATAAGTGGTTGGTAAAGATGTGTTAAGGCGTTTGTATAGGATAATGGTAGCTCTTGTGATATGTCAACTACATATAATTCTGATGGTAGTATCTTTCCAATGTCGCCAAGTTCCATATCGATAGCTCCTTCCTAGTTATTACTCTTTCTTATCCTTATTATCATGATGAATTAAATCCTTCAATTCATCTAAAAACACACTTATATCTTTAAATTGTCGATATACTGAAGCAAACCTAACGTATGCTACCTCGTCCACTTCTGCTAACCGATCCATTACCATTTCACCAATATCATCACTTTTTACTTCAGATGTACCTCGATTACGTAGCTCTTTTTCGATTTCAAGTGCAATATTTTCTAATTGCTCAAGAGCAACTGGTCGTTTTTCACACGCACGAATCAAGCCGCGCATTAACTTATCACGGCTATACTCTTCTCTTGTGCCTTCTTTTTTCACAACAATTAAAGGTACTTCTTCAATACGTTCAAATGTTGTAAAACGAAAATCACATTCTTCACATTCTCTTCTTCTTCTAATCGATCGTCCTTCCTCGATTGGTCGAGAATCTAACACTTTGGTGTTTTTATAATTACAGTTTGGACATCGCAATCTATCTCATCCTTTATTCAGTCGTTCCAATATAGTCTAATTCTTTCTTTATTTTATCATAAATTTTCGGGATTAGCTTATGACTATAGCCTAAATCAAATGGAATGGCCGATTCTGTCGTTGCAGAAATATCAATAGCAGTGCGATACGGTCTTACCATGATAACCGTCATGATAACAAACACTTTTCGACCCGCTTTATAGTTAAAACTAATTTCACCGTGATCTTTTGAAATACCAACAATTTCGCATTCTTTCATATTTTTAAATAATGGTTCTAATTTATCAAATGCTTTATCTTTTGTTGTCTTAAAATAGTGTGTTTGTAATGCTGCATCCCAATGCTTATCTCTTGTTTCTGAATGGTTATTAAATAACTTGTTCATCGTATTCCGAAATGACATAAACTCCACCCCATCATCTATTTTCTTTATTTTTATTGTAACATGTTTTGAAAAAGAAAACGATTAATCCCTATTGAAATGCTCGTTTCATTATATCAGGATCCGAAAACAGAATAGTGGGGTGTCTTAGTTAACGTAAAAACCCGCTTCCTCTTGTTCGAAACGGGTCTATCATTCATTATTTTCTTTTCGCTTACTGTGCTTGTATAGTTTTTAATTGAATAGCGCCCATTCCACGAGGCACTTCCACTTTTTCAGTTGACTTCGCTTCTAACGCCTCTTCAATAAATGTTACCGCAACATTTGGATCAATAATATCACCACAAGTATATACATCAATACTTGCATATCCATGCTCCGGAAAACTATGGATGGTTAAATGAGACTCAGAAATAATAACAACACCACTTACACCAAATGGAGCGAATTTATGAAAAGCAACTTCCCTCACCTCTGCACCTGCTTTTAATGCTGCATTTACAAAAGTTTTCTCTAATTGCTCGATATCATTTAATTTATCAATATTACATTCCCAAAGTTCTGCTATAACATGTCTTCCCATTGTATCCATATATAACTTCCCCCTTTACTGTAAAAATCTTCTGAATAATAATGGATGATTGCCACGGGGGAAAGTTAGTCCAAAGAGGTCCTAACCCTTTAAGCATTCATGAATCTTTCATTATCCAAAAGTTATGTTCCCTTACTTATCTTGATGTTTTTACTGCGTACTATGCGCAAAAAGATTATATATGGTTTTCTTTCGTTTGACAAGACATAACTTGTTGCATTTCAGACTTTATCTATTATTACCAATTTGCTATGTAATTCCGGTTAGATTTTTATTTCGCAAATGGGCCTTCTTTACTCTTTGTAAATAGATTATTTTATCTACATTTTGTTATCTATTTTGCTTCCTTTTTGTTCATAAACGTGTTTATCTACATTTTTTCACCTGTTTTGCTTCACTTTTGTTCATAAACACTTTTATCTACATTTTGCCACCACTCTACAACATATTCCACATCTTGAGAATTGCGCTTAATTGTTGTTCGGATTGTGCAATTGTCCCACTATTATCAATGATTGCATCTGCTAGTTGTCGTTTTTTCTCCATATCCATTTGGCTATTCATGCGGTCCGTTGCCTCTTGTTCTGTTAATTGATTACGTTTCATTAACCTTTGTAGTTGAATAGTTGGGCTTGTATAAACAACGATTGTCTTGTCTACTAAATAAGTAAGATTATTCTCAAACAAAAGCGGAATATCCATCACAACAAATGGATGCCCAGCTTGCACGAGCTCTTCCTTTTCTCTTTGCATTCTTTCTCTTATAGCTGGGTGTACAATCTTATTTAATTGTGCACGCTTTGCTTCATCTTGAAAAATAATGGCTCCTAATTGCTTACGGTTTAACGTCCCATCTTCTAGTATTAGTTCTTCACCAAATGTATCTTTAATTTCCTCTAACGCATGCTCACCAGGCTCCACCACTTGTCTGGCCACAATATCTGCATCAATTACAGGGAGTTGATATTGTTCCTTCAATAAATTACTAATAGTTGACTTTCCTGTCGCAATATTACCTGTTAAACCAATAATCATTTACCTCACCTCTTTATCATATGCTTGTCTACTCATAAGAACCCCTCAGCAGTTTTCACTACTGCTGAGGGTATCAATATTATACGGATATAATTTTCCAGATTCCAATGATTATCAACATAAAACCTGGGATAAAAGACATTTTCTTTAATGCTTTGATATTGGCAAAATATTTACCCGCGTACACACCTGAGATAAGGAACAATGCCGTCATTACAATAACATATAACGGCGTCCAAACTGGTGAAGCACCCAACATGTATACACCAATACCCGCTCCAAAAGAGTCTAATGATAAGGCGATACCAATTAAATAAGGTTCTACTCCATTAATTTGCCCAGACTTATCAATATCAGCTGATGCTGGTTTTTTTAAAATGTTAATTAACAAAGGTGTCTTCTTCTTCTTTTCATGTAATAACGAAAGCAAAATAAAGGAACCCACAAGCGCTAATATTAACCCACCAACTATCTCTGTCGCTCGAACAGAGATAAACGACGTCAAAATAGTACCAGCTAACATGGAAATCGCAAAGAACAACCCTACTGTTACAGAAATTTTTGCTAATTCTTTAATGGGCAAATTAATACCTCTTAATCCATACGTAAATGCTACTAAAAAGCTATCAATACTTATAGCTATTATAATGAATGTTAACATCATCTTCTTACACTACTCCTTCTAACAGCTGTTTCTGTATTATATGGAGTAATAGAAGAAGGTGTGAGTTGATTAAACCGATTGACATGTAGGACAATAATGTGTCCCTCTACCACTCACTTTTATCTTTACGATAGTATCCTCACATTTTGTACAAGCTTTGTCATTTTGTCCATATACATGCAGTTGCTGTTGAAACATACCTATTTGACCTTGTGAATTAACATAGGAACGTATCGTTGTTCCACCTTGTTTGACAGCATCTTGCAATGTAACAACTGCTGCCTCTTTCATTTGAATTACTTGTTCATCCGTTATACTAATTCCTTTTGTCAATGGATGAATACCAGCTAAAAATAATGTCTCATCTACATAAATGTTTCCTAGACCTGCAATGACTGATTGATCTAACAAAATGTTTTTTATATTACGTTCACTTTTTTGTACTTTTTCTTTAAATGCTTGTACCGAAAAATCTGGCTCTAATGGATCTTTGGCCACAAGCGAAAGTGGTTTCTTGTTTAATTCAGACCCTTTCTCTTGTAAATGCATCGTTCCAAATTTTCTCACGTCGCGATAACGTAATTCTGTCCCATCCGTAAAATGGAAGATGACATGTGTATGTGGCAGTACTTCTTCCTCCCTGTTATATACGCCATATTTCCCTTCCATTCTCAAATGCGAAACTAGCACATGTTCATCTAAATCAAATAAAATAAATTTTCCTTTTCTTCGTATATCATGAATGGTTTGGCCTTTTATTAATGTCATAAAATGCTCTACATCATCTGGCTCTTGAATAATCTTTGGCCAATGGACATCTGTTGATTGAATCGTTTTACCGATAACTAATTGCTTCAATGTTTGTCTTATTGTTTCTACTTCTGGTAATTCAGGCATTCGTATATCTCCTTACTTCGCATCATACCAAGTGTCTCCAGATTCCACATCTACTTTTAGTGGGACACTTAGTTCAATCGCGTTCTCCATTACATCTACTAACAAGTTAGAGACTTTCTCCATTTCTTCTTCTGGTACTTCTAATATCAACTCATCATGTACTTGTAGTAGCATATTTGCTTGATAATTTCCTTGTTTCAATTGTTTATCCAATTCAATCATCGCCAATTTAATAATATCTGCAGCACTTCCTTGAATTGGTGTATTCATCGCTGTTCGCTCTGCAAAACTACGCTGATTAAAGTTTCTGCTTGTAATATCAGGCAGATATCTTCTTCTGTTCATAATCGTTGTCACATATCCTGTTTGTTTTGCGTTTTGCACGATTTCATCCATGTATTCCTTCACACCAGGATAGCTTTCTAGATAACGGTCAATAAATGATTTTGCCTCTTTTCTTGTAATACCTAAACTTTGAGATAAACCATAATCACTAATACCATAAACAATACCAAAGTTTACTGCTTTTGCTTGGCGGCGCATATTAGCTGTTACTTCATCTTCTGTCACATGAAATACGTCCATTGCTGTTTGTGTGTGAATATCTTTATCTTGTTTAAATGCTGCTTGCAATTTATCATCACCAGCAATATGCGCGAGTACACGTAATTCAATTTGAGAATAATCTGCTGCAATCATCTTCCACCCTTCAACCGAAGGAATAAATGCTTGTCGAATCTTACGCCCTTCTTCAATACGAATTGGTATGTTCTGTAAGTTAGGGTCAATGGAACTTAATCTGCCTGTTTGGGTTAGTGCTTGATTAAATCGAGTATGAATTTTGCTTGTATCTTCATGAATAACTTTTAATAGTCCTGCAATATAAGTAGAGTCTAACTTTTTCAATTGACGGTAAATCAGCAGCTTATCAATGATAGCATGCTTACCTTGTAACTGTTCTAGTACGTCAGCTGCCGTAGAATAACCTGTCTTCGTTTTCTTAATAACTGGTAATTCAAGTTTTTCAAAAAGGATTGGACCTAACTGCTTCGGTGAATTAATATTAAATTCTTCTCCAGCAAGTTCGTATATATCTTTTTCTAATGTATCAAGACTCGCTTTTAATTCTTTACCCATATCCATTAATCGCTGTCTATCTACTTTGACACCCGTTGCTTCCATTTCGCCTAGAACAAGTGCCAATGGTAGCTCAAGATCAAGGAGCAATTCTAATTGTTTATATTCATCTAATGAGTTTTTCATCTGATCATGTAACACAAAAATCATATTTGTTTTGCGTACAATGTGATTTTGCCAAACAGTTTGGTCTTCTGGTAATCCTTTTTTCGCGCCTTTACCATACACTTCTTCGTCAAAACGGACATTCGTGTGTCCAAATCGATGACTTATTGCTGGAATGTCGTGATTATTTTCCGATGGATTAATTAAATAAGATGCTAGTACCATATCAAAGACAATGCCTTTAATGGAAATAGACAAACGATTTAGTAACACCGTTGTTTTTTTGGCATCAAATACATACTTTTTCTTCGATTCATCTTCTGCCCATTGCTTAAAAACTGTAGAGTTTTTCAGTACATCAATAGGAATGAAATATTTCCCTTTTCCGTTTACGATAGCGGCACCAATCATGTTCTCTGTGTGATAATTTTCATCAAGTATTTCGATATCCAATACATCTTCACCGGTAAAGATATCTGCCGTTATCTCTTGTACAGTATCATATGTAATATCCTCTAAAGCTTCTTGTTTCTCTTCTTCCGCTTCACCATCAATTCGCTTCAATAATGATTGAAAACCTAAATCTAAAAAGATCTCTTTTACCTGTTGGTCGGTATAGCCTTCATATACCGTATCATCTGCCGTAATCTCAATTGGGGATTGTCTATTAATTGTTACGAGCTCTTTACTCATAAATGCAGCTTCTTTATTGTCTTCTAACTTTTCTTTCAGTTTTTTACCTGATACTTCATCAAGGTGGTCATATAAATTTTCAATGGTAGTAAACTGTTTGATCAGTTTCGCAGCTGTTTTTTGACCTACTCCTGGAACACCTGGGATATTATCTGACTTATCACCCATTAAAGCTTTTAAGTCAATCACCTGTTCTGGTGTTACTTCCATGTCGTCTTGTAATACTTCTGGTGTATACGTCATTACGTCGCTTATCCCTTTTTTAGTAAGGCGAACATCTACTTTATCTGATATTAACTGTAATAAGTCTTTATCACCTGAAATCACTTTCACTTGCCAATCTTTTTCATTTGCTTGTTTCGCAATTGTTCCGATAATATCGTCTGCTTCATATTTTTCTAATTGGTAATGCTTAATACTGAATGCATCCAACAATTCTCTTAATAGTGGAAACTGCTCGCGTAGTTCTGAAGGTGTTTTCTCTCGTCCACCTTTATACTCTTTATATGTTTGATGACGGAATGTTGTTTTCCCTGCATCGAATGCTACTAACATATGTGTGGGCTGTTCCTCTTCTAAAATGCGGAGTAACATGGTTGTAAAGCCGTAAACAGCATTTGTGTATACCCCTTTATCATTATTTAACAATGGTAACGCAAAAAACGCGCGATAGGCGATACTGTTTCCATCGATTAAAATCAGTTTATTCGTCATATTACCGGTCTCCTTTGTGATTCAATACGTTGTTTATATTTTACCATGATTACCGACAGATATGAAAAGATTCGTTATGAGATATCGCAGTCTAAAAGCGATAGTCTCCTGTGGGCAACACTTTCTCCCATTCTAATGATGATGAGTACTGGCAATTCGCTGCGGAAAAACACTACGCTTTCACCCTCTGGGCACAAGTGCAACATCTACTCAAGCAAAGAACGCTTTCGTAGTGTTTTCTATGCCGCAGGGTACGGCTTCAGCTAATTTTTATGAAGAAGATCACTTCATAAAAATGGATCTTCAGCTCGTACTATTCCCGCAGGAGTCTTCGTGTTTTGTCTCCGCTATATGATGCGTCCTACTGTTTGTGAGTGGAAATACGAAGGCTTATTTCCAAAAAAGGTTAAATCATCGGACATATAACCAGCATACTCCTCTCTCATTTAATAAAGAAAATAATAAAAGCGAAGGCAGAATGCGCAGACTCCTGCAGGAAAAGCGCAGTCTGAAAATCCACTTTTCAACCGTTCTTGTTGAAAAGTTAGTTGAAGACAAGCCTGCGGAAAGCAAGCCTTCTGCCGTAGCGAGTGCTTACCACTCACTAGAAGTAGAATGAGTGAGCGCATTTCATCAAGTAGCTACCATGAAGCGACGGAAGCTCTCGCTTTTAGACTTCATAAGTATGGTCCATATTACACAAGGCCGAAATTGTTCACAAAAAACATCCGAACGTCGGTTGTTCGGATGTTTCTACTTGTTCTTTTTAGTTACACCATGCTCTCTTCCTTATATCTCCATCACTCAAAATACCCTAACAATAAGTCGGTATATGGCGATCCTTGCGGGAGGATGATCGTGGTTTCATCATCAATTGTTTGTTTGTATGATTCAAGTGTTCGGTAGATCTGATAAAATTCTTCGTCTTGGGAGAATGCTTCGTTGTACATTTCTGCCGCTTCTTGTTCTCCTTCAGCTCTAATTTCTTCTGCTTCAGCATTTGCCTTTGATAACATTTCTGTTACATCTCGATCTGCATTTGCTGTAATTCTACTTTTTTCGGCTTCACCTTGTGAAAGGTATTGTTGCGCCTGTGATTCACGTTCTGAGATCATTCGATTAAAGACAGATTGTTCATTTTCCTCCGGTAAATCTGTTCGTTTAATCCGAATATCATCTACTTGGATACCATAATTATCACGCTCTAGCAACACGTTCACACGCTCTGTCACTGTTTCGCTCAGGTCACCTCTTGTGCCACCTTCTTCATTTATAATTTCATCGTAATTCATCGCTCCTAGTTCAGAACGGATAACAGAAAAAATAAATTCTCCCATTCTTGACTCTGCCCCAATCTCTGTTCGAGCATTAGCGATCATTGATGACGGGTCCGTAATCTGCCAAATCGCATAGTTATCAATAATCATTCGTTTTTTATCTAATGTGTTAATCTCTCGTTCCATTACATCATAGACTAGTTTTTTCTTTGGTAATGTTGTAACAGATTGTAACATCGGAATACGGAATTTTAATCCTGGTTCATCTTTAATATCAACCACTTCACCGAATTGACGAACTACTTTGTATTCTCCTTCTTTTACCACATACATACTACTAGCAAAAACAATGATAGCGACGATAGTAAGTAATATAGCTAGACCGATTTTTACCAATCTTCTAATTTGCTTTGGTGTCATTTTATTCATTTCATAGACATTGTTTTGATCAGTCATTGTTTTCTTCCTCCTCACTATCATCCGCTGTTTCCTGCTCATCCTCATTATCAGAAGAATCGATTGGTGGTAGTGGTTGCTCCTTATTATCACCTAATGATAAATATTTCATTGTGTTACCATCATCATTCATAATATAAATATTCGCATTAGGCAACACTTGATCAAGTGTTTCTAACACTAATCGTTGTCTAGTCACATCAGGGTTGTTTTCATAAGCATCGTATAATGCATTGAATGCCGCAACATTTCCTCGCGCAGTTTCGATTCTTTTAATCTTATCACCTTCTGCCCTCGAAATAATTGCATCTTTCTCCCCTTGTGCTTCTTCATACACTTCATTACGGTATTTATTGGCTTCGTTTTCCTTCGTATTCATTGTTTCTCGAGCGTCTGTTACTTTCATAAATGCCTGACGTATTTCTTCATTAGGTAAATCAACTTCTTGTAATTTCACATCTTGAATCGCAATACCGACTTTATATTCCTCCATAAGCGTTACCAATAAATCCAATACTTCATTTTCTATTTCTGCTTTCCCGTCCGTTAAAGCTTCATCAATGGTAGAAGAGCCAATTACACTTCTCAACGAAGCAGATGTTGCATTGTATAGTACTTGTTGTGGATCATCTGTGTTGAATAAATATTGTGCAGAATCCACTATTCTCCATTGTACAACTAAGTCTGCCTGCAAAATATTTTCGTCCCCAGTTATCATCCGTACTACATCTGCCTCTTCTTCCTGCTCTGGATCATAACCGAAATTCAAGCTAAATGTTTCCTTCGATAACTTTTCAACCGATTGGATTGGCCATGGCAACTTAAAATGAAGGCCAGATTCTGTTGTCCCTTCCTCTGCTTTTCCTAATGTGATTAATACTGCTTGCTCTGATTCATCAACAGTATACCAGCTTGTTGCCGCGAATAACCCTAATATAATGACTGCTACAACTATTCCAAGCCAAGTATAAATTTGTTTTAACGTCATCAAAGCTCCCCCTTCTTTTTTTACAACCTTTTTCACTTTACCATATGTTCATTTCATACGTAAGAGGTTTCAAAAAGGTTTCAAAGAAGTAACAAAAAAAGTGGTGAAAGAACGGAATTGCCCTCTTACCACTTTTTCGGTATTTTGACAGTAAAGCAAGATCCATTACCAACTTCACTTGTAACATTTATCGAAGCTTGGTGTGCTTCTAGTATATGTTTAACGATTGCAAGGCCTAAACCGGTTCCGCCTGTATTACGACTACGCGCACGGTCAACACGATAAAATCTTTCAAAGATACGTTGTTTCGCTTCTTCTGGTATTCCCATGCCCGTATCTTCTACCTCAATTATGATGTTATCTTCTGTTTCATAAATCCGAAGATAAATACTTCCTTCCTCAGGTGTATAATTAATCGCATTGTACATTAAATTAAGTACAACCTGTTGAAGCCGATCTGGATCTCCATAAAAGCTGATATCCGGGTCAATTGCCTTGTAAAAATGGAGTGATTTTTTACTTACTTGCTCTTCAATCAATGTCAAACTACTTTGCAACCAATCATTGACTTCTATCAATTTTGTAGATAATTGCATTTCCGCTTTTTCTATTTTCGACAGTTCTAATAAATCATGTACTAATGATTGTAGCCGGGTACTTTCTTTCAAAATAATCGTCAAAAATTGCCTTTGAATCTCTACATCCGCATTTTCATCTTCTAGCAATGTTTCAGAAAAACCACGTATAGAGGTAATAGGTGTTTTTAACTCATGAGAAACATTTGCAACAAAATCTTTCCGCATCTCTTCTACTCGTTTCAAATCAGATATATCATGAAAGACTAGTACAGCACCTTTCAAATCTTTCAGATCATTAATAACAGGCGCACCAACTACTTCGATATAATGTGTTTCACCATTAATCGATGTCGTAATACTTCCTGTTATTTTTTCCTCATACAAAAAGGTCTCCTGAACCACTTTATGAATCGTTTCATCTGTTAAAACTTCGTAGTAGAGAAAGCCGATATAATCAGTAGATTTTTTATCAAACATTTGAAGAAATTTACGATTAATTAAATGGACATAGCCTCTTTCATCGATCAGCATTAAACCACTTTCCATATTATTCAATACGGTTTTCCATTGGCTTCCTTGCATTTTTTCTTGAATGGACATTTCTTGCAAGTTTCGTGCCAACACATTAATCGCGTTACTCAGCTGCTGCGCTTCTCCCTGTGGTTTTACATATGTACGTGCATTATAGTTTCCTTTAACAAGTTCATTTGCCACATTAATAGAGGATCTAATCGGTCTAACATAATTCTCAAACATATGATAAATCAACACTATTAAAACAAAGAAACCTATTATAAGTGCAATTAACACAAAGAACAGTTCTTCCTCTTCAACTAATGGTAAAACAATGATGCCGATCAACACAAAAACCGATGCCATCATTAAAATGTAGCGGTAAAACAAATTCACTCGTCCCTTAGAGTCCATTAAAATGGTTCCTCCATTTTATAGCCGAGCCCTCTAATCGTTTTAATATATACGGGATGTTTCGTATCCGGTTCAATTTTTTCACGCAAATGGCTTACATGTACATCTACAATTCTCGTATCACCGACAAAATCATAGTTCCAAACAGCACTTAATAGTTGATCACGAGAAAGTACTTTCCCTTTATGTTTAGAAAGATAGTGTAACAATTCAAATTCTTTACGCGTAAAACTTAGAGATTCTCCTTTAATAGTTGCTTCATACTGTTGAGGATAAATAAGTAAATCTGAAATTTTAATAAATGGTTGATCGCTTGCTCCTTCTCTTACTTTCGTTCTACGTAAAATCGCCTTGATTCGTGCTACAACTTCTTTCGGGCTAAAAGGTTTTGTTAAATAATCATCCGCACCTAATTCAAGTCCAAGCACTTTATCAAACTCATCATCTTTAGCTGTTAACATCAAAATAGGTGTGTCGATTTGTTTCTGTCTTAAAGCCTTACAGACTTCTGTTCCTTCCATACCTGGCAACATTAAATCTAAAATAATTAAATCAAATTCACCTGTAGATGCTTTAGTTAACCCTTCAATTCCATCAAAGGCAGTATCTGTTTTGAAGCCTGATTTTTCAATATTATATTGTAATAACGTTGCAATAGACTGTTCATCATCCACAATTAACACTTTCTCTTCCATTACAGAGCACCCCATCTTTATTATCTATCTTAATTTAATCATACATGGACGTGCTCTTAATGTGAATAGATTTATACGATAAAAATAGAAATTACTTGTAAATTTTTCTTTACAATTGTTAATTCCACTTAAAATATTCACCCATGTTCTATACCTTAACACTTGCTCTATCAGATAATCAGACGTAATATTTATTACATAGATCAACTGAAGAGGGGACAATCAACATGGAACATAACGAACAACAAAAGAAAACAAGTCTTACGTTAAAAATAATGAGAGTTTTCATTATTGTGCTTGGTGGATTTATTACTGCTTATGGCTTAGAAGCCGTATTAATCCCGAATAACGTGTCTGACGGCGGAGTTACTGGTCTTAGTATTGTAGGTTCACAATGGACAGGACTTCAATTAGGTATTCTCATCGCGATTCTTAATCTACCTTTTATTTACTTAGGTTACAAACAAATCGGGAGAAGCTTTGCTATTCATTCAGTTATCGGTATTGTGGCACTAGCAGTTGGAACAAGTTTAATGCATCATATTCCACCAATCGTTGAAGGAGACACATTATTAGTAACAGTCGTTGGTGGTATTATTATCGGATTTGGTATGGGTCTAGCACTCCGTAACGGTGGTGCACTTGATGGAATTGATATGTTAGCAGTCCTTTTAGCAAGAAAATTACCATTTGGAACAAGTGATTTAATTTTATTCCTTAATTTGTTTGTGTTTATCGTCGTATCGACTGTATTTGGCTTTCAAGGTGCTATTCTATCAGGAATTGCCTATTTCATTGCCTCTAAAGTGATTCATATAGTCGAGGAAGGACTTAGCGGTTCAAAAACATTCAAAATTATTACTGATAAGCCTGAATTAATGGTTGAAACGATTCGTGATCGTCTCGGACGAAGTGCCACATATAACATCGTCCAAGGCGGATATACGAAGGAACAATTTAGAGAAATCACTTGTATTGTCAACCGCTTAGAAGAAAGGAAAATAAAAGAAATCATTCAAGAAATTGATGAGTCAGCCTTTGTTACTGTCTATGAAGTAGCGGAAGTAAAAGGTGGTAATTTCAAAAAAACTAATATTCATTAATCTATTATCTCGACATAGAATAAGCACTTTGTTTTAACTAGTGCTTATTTTTTGTTAAGTTTAATTAAGTAAGAAATAGTTAAAAAAACTGGAGGAAACTAAATTGACAATGATAAATCAACAAATCTTGTTGGCTAACCGCCCTACTGGAACACCGACAAAACAAACTTTTAAATTTGTGGAATCAGATGTAAAACAGCCTGAGCAAGGGGAAATATTAGTTCGGTCGTTATATGTTTCTGTTGATCCATATATGCGCGGACGGATGGTTGATGCTCCATCATATGTGGCACCATATGAGTTGAACGAAGTTATTACAGGTGGTGTTGTTGCCGAAGTTGTGGAATCACAGTCAGACAAATTTACTAAGGGTGACGTTGTAATTGGTAGCTATGGCTGGCAAACACATTACACTGCTAAGGAAACAGAAATTAGAAAGATTGATAAGGAAATTGCACCACTTTCTACCCATTTAGGTATTCTAGGCATGACAGGTTTAACTGCTTACTTTGGTTTACTTGAAATTGGTAAGCCTCAAGAAGGGGAAACGGTCGTAATCTCTGGTGCAGCTGGTGCTGTTGGCTCTGCAGTTGGTCAAATTGCACGTATCAAAGGTGCACGTGTCGTTGGTATTGCTGGTTCAGATGAAAAAGTACAGTATTTGAAAGAAGAATTAGGATTTGATGAAGCAATTAACTATAAAACGACGACAAATATGGTTGATGCTTTAGCAGCAGCATGTCCAAATGGAGTGGATGTGTACTTTGATAATGTAGGTGGAGAAATTTCTGATGCTGTACACACGCAACTAAATAGATTTGCACGTATTCCTATCTGTGGAGCGATTTCGAGTTACAATTTAAAAGGTGAAGATGTCGGCCCACGTATCCAAACAACTCTTGTGAAGAAAAGTGCACTAATGCAAGGCTTTACATTAGGTAATTATGCTGAGCGTTTCCCAGAAGGATCAGCAGCACTTGCACAATGGTTAACAGAAGGAAAACTAAGCTATCAAGAAACCATTAAAGAAGGATTCGAAAATATCCCAGATACTTTCTTAGATTTATTTAAAGGTACAAATATCGGAAAATTATTAGTGAAAGTAGCAGATGTTACAAATGAATAATGATTAACTAAAAAGCACCGGATTGAAAATCCGGTGCTTTTTCTTTATCATGGTGTAAACATCCGTCATTTCTCCTACTTCAAGATTCAAGTTGTAACAAACAAGCTCTTAGAAGAGATAGACGAACACTCACCTTATTACATATTTTTAATTAATTCATCAGCGAATTCTGATGATTTTACTTCTGTTGCTCCATCCATTAGACGAGCAAAGTCATAAGTTACTACTTTTGAACCAATTGTTTTGTCCATTGATTGAGTAATTAAATCTGCTGCTTCTTTCCACCCTAGATGCTCAAGCATTAATACACCAGATAAAATAACAGAAGATGGATTTACTTTATCAAGACCAGCATATTTAGGTGCTGTACCATGTGTCGCTTCGAAAATAGCATGACCAGATTCATAGTTAATATTTGCCCCTGGCGCAATTCCAATACCACCAACTTGCGCAGCTAATGCATCAGAAACGTAATCACCATTCAAGTTCATTGTTGCGACAACATCGAATTCTTTTGGACGAGTAAGAATTTGTTGTAGGAAAATATCCGCAATAGCATCTTTTACAATGATGCGTCCAGCCGCTTCCGCATCAGCTTGTGCTTTATCAGCAGCTTCACGTCCACTGTCTTCAACAATTTTATCGTATTCAGCCCATGTAAATACTTTATCTCCGTATTCTTTTTCTGCTAGTTCGTAACCCCAGTTTTTGAAGGCACCCTCCGTAAATTTCATGATGTTACCTTTATGTACTAGTGTAACACTCTTACGTCCTTCTTTAATCGCATAATCAATCGCTGCTCTCACTAAGCGACTTGTACCTTCGTGAGATACTGGTTTTACACCGATACCTGAAGTTTCAGGGAAACGAATATTTGTTACACCCATTTCTGATTGAAGGAAATCAATTACTTTCTTGACTTCATCTGAACCTTCTTGCCACTCAATACCAGCATAAATATCTTCAGTGTTTTCACGGAAGATAACCATATCTGTATCTTCTGGACGTTTAACAGGAGAAGGTACTCCTTCAAACCAACGTACAGGACGTAGACATGTAAATAAATCTAGTTTTTGACGAAGTGCAACATTTAAAGATCGAATACCTCCACCAATCGGCGTTGTAAGAGGTCCTTTAATCGCAATTTTATATTCACGAATAGCATCAAGAGTTTCTTCTGGTAACCATTCACCTGTTTGGTTGAATGCTTTTTCACCAGCTAAAACTTCTTTCCATTCAATACCTTTTTCGCCATTATAAGCTTTCTCAACAGCTGCTTCTAGTACTCTACTAGCCGCTGCCCAAATATCTGGACCAGTTCCGTCACCTTCGATAAAAGGAATGACTGGTTTATTAGGTGTTTGTACCACACCATTTTCTACAGAAATTTTTTCACCCATAATTCATATTCCTCCTAGATTTATAATATTTATATCATTTTCACAAGGAAAAAGATTATCGCTGACTGATATCCACATACACTTGGTGATGCGGACCTACATAATCTGCACGTGGTCTAATTAAACGGTTATTCTCATACTGTTCTAGTATATGAGCAATCCATCCTGAAAAACGACTCACAGCAAAAATTGGTGTATAAAGATCATGCTCTATCCCTAAACAATGGTACACTGAAGCGGAGTAGAAATCAACATTAGCGGGCAAACCTTTTTCCGCTTTCATGTATTCTTCAATCTGAACAGACATTTCATACCACTTTTCCATCCCATGTTTTTCTGTTAATTCTTTTGACATTCTCTTCAAATGTTTGGCCCTAGGATCTCCAGTACGATATACTCGGTGCCCCATTCCCATAATTTTTTCTTTGTTCGTCATCTTTTCCTTTACATACGGAATCGCATTTTCTATTTCTTCGATTTCTAATAACATCTTCATTACACGTTCATTTGCCCCACCATGTAGTGGACCTTTTAATGCACCTATAGCTGATGTAATACCCGAATACATGTCAGATAGTGTCGCTACACATACACGAGCAGTAAATGTTGACGCATTTAATTCATGATCTGCATGAAGTACTAACGCCTTATTAATCGCTTCCACTTCTAATTCACTTGGTTCTTCGCCATTAAGCATATATAAGAAATTCGCTGCATAGCTTAAACCTTTTTTTGGCTGCACAACCTCATTTCCTTGTCGAACACGGGAAAAAGCGCTTACTATGGAGGCAACCTTTGCTTGCAAGTTAATTGCTTTACGTCTACTCGCTTCTTCTGTCATTTCATCTGCTTCAGGATCATATAAGCCCAACAGTGAAATCGCTGTCCTTAAAGCTGCCATCGGGTGAATATTATGTATATCGTATGACTGAAAGTGTTCTATTACCCCATTTGGTAATGTCATATTCTCAAATAGCTCATTTTCTAATTCAGCAAGTTCTGCTTGATTTGGTAACCTTTTATTCCATAATAAAAAGACTACTTCTTCAAAGCTAGCATACTCGGCCAAATCATCGATTGCATAACCAACATAAGTAAGCCTGTCATCAATAATGGAACTAACCTTAGACTCTGCCGCTACTACCCCTTCAAGTCCTTTCGTCGTCGACATAACATCCCTCTCCTTTTCTTATCTAAAATTGCTTTTACTTTTATCGTAAAAGGCGATAAAAAAATTGTGCTTTTGAACATCCCCATATTTATTATAAACAAATAGAAAAAGATAGTAAATGAAAACGATTTAAAAGTTCATAAATTCTGACAATTAAACATAAGTTGTACTATTGCTAATATGCAACGTACGCAATCTATGATATCAGACTCCGACTGATTATTAGCGAAACTTGTTAGGTAGCTAGTGTCCGCTCAAATCGTGATAATAATAAAAATACGCATTCCATGAAAAGTGGAACACGTATTATTTTCCCATAGCGATATAACAACTAATTAATAAATGGCAGTTTTTCGAGCGTTTTAATAATCACATATGCTATTCCGGCACCAATCAAAGGACCTACTGCTACACCTTGAAAGACGACGATTGCGATAATAGTACCGATGATAAGTGCGGTTGTAATTTGTGGATCGTTCGCTAATAGTGATAGTCCATATTTTGCAACTATCGCAACAAAGATTCCAGCGGCAAGTGCCACCCATGCATGATAAGATTTCACACTTTGTAAAAGATCCTTAAATCCAATTTCACCGGTAGCGATCGGTATTAATACAGCAATAGTAATAATAATAACTCCCCAACCAATACCTTTCTCATGTATATAGGGAAACAGCTTGTCATCAAGCTTTAATAATTTCATACCAAATAGGATATAGACTGCCACCATGATCGCTTGATTTTTTGCAATGTATCCTAATAGGAATAATATTAATAAAAAAATCGTTGAACTACTAAACATTTAATGCCCTCCACTCTTTCATTGCCATCGTTAATCGTATCACAAATATGTTCATTTTTTAAGAAAAAGGAGCTTCCACTATGTTAACTAAGCAAATGACAGGCAGAATCTTATATTTACTAGGTATTGTCTCTCTTTTTATATTGATTATTTACCTTATTGTTCAGTTTCTATTTCCACTTTTTTTAGCATGTATAATAGCACTTATCTTATACCCAATCATTCGACTTATGCATAAACATCTAAAAATTCCTTATGTTTGGAGTTGTGTTCTCGCACTATTGTTTGCCATTGTAGGAACGCTCATAACTATTTTCTATATAGGATTTGAGATATTACAGGGGATTATTTATTTAACGAAGCAATTACCCGATAATTTTCGATTTGTAACAGAACAAGTCTTACAGCAGTTTAATCATTGGGTACAACCATTTTTACAAAAGGTCAATCAATATATCCACAGTTTACCCGATGAACAACATTTATTAGTAGAGGAGCAATTAGCAGAAATTAGTATTAGCTTAGCCGACAAACTTGCCTATTTATTAGAAATTACGTTGAATTGGATCGGAGCACAAGTGGCTAGCTTACCGGAGTCCATTACCATTATTATATTTTCTCTTCTTTGTACTTTTTTTATATGTAAAGATTGGGACAAGTTTTATCAATATACGATAAAAAAGATACCAAATTCATATGTTCATCTTGGACAAACAATCATTACTCAGTTAAAAACAAAATTTATGAAATACTTACGTGCCCAACTCATTCTTATCTCCATTACATTTTGTATTATCTTAGTTGGATTAACCATTTTTCAAGTTAAACATAGCTTAACTATTGCTCTATTAATGGCATTAGTAGATCTAATACCAATTATCGGTACAGGCATTATCTTTGTTCCTTGGAGCTTATATTTATTTATGACAGGGGAAACAACTTTAGCTATTTGCCTATTCTCACTCTATTTATTTGTGCTTATTCAAAAGGAAATTCTTGAGCCAAAAATCGTCTCAAACGCTTTAGGTATACACCCGATTTTAACCATCCTCGCTATTTATTTAGGATTTCAACTTTTTGGTGTAAAAGGTATATGGCTTGGGCCTCTCACACTCTTTATCATCAAAGCATGTAGCGAAGCCCAGCTATTCCATCTCATCTGGCGATATATCAAACATAATCAAATTAGCGTCGATAAATCGTAAATCGACCGCTTTGTATCCATTTTCTCGCAATATTATGAAACATATTTTTAAAAGGTCTGCGTGTAAATGGAATGAGTAAACAAAAGCCAATGGCATCCGTAATAAATCCTGGTGTTAATAAAACAATGCCACCAATTAAAATACAAATACCATCAAAGATTTCTTCCTGTGGTGGATAGCCTCTCGCCATCGATTCACGGGCTTTTCTTAACGTTTCAATACCTTGTTGCTTAGCTAACCATGCTCCTAATACTCCTGTAGCAATAATTAATAAAATGAGCCACCAAGGTCCGATATAACCGCCTGCCCATACGAAAACACCTATCTCAAGTGCAGGAACAATTAAGATAAATAATAGTAACCATCGAAACATATTTATCACCTCGTATATATGAAAATAGAGAAGAAGACGAGCTTCTTCTCTAGCATCTGTTTAATTAAAGTACGCTTGCGTGACCAGCGTAGATATCACCTTTTTGTGCGTCAATTGTAATATCTTTACCATCTGTAATTAGTTCAGTAGCTTTTTCTACTCCTACAATTACCGGAATGCCTAAACTTAATCCGACAACTGCAGCATGAGAAGTTAAGCCACCTTCTTCTGTAATTAAGCCGCCAGCTTTTTCAATAGATGGGATCATCTCTTTATCTGTTCCATAAGTTACGATGATATCACCTTGTTTTACTTTTAACTTTGCTTCTTCTGCATCTTTACAAACAACAGCTTGGCCATATGCACTACCTTTGCCAACACCTTGACCTTTCGCCAAAACATCACCAATCACATGAATTTTCATTAAGTTAGTAGTACCACTTTCACCAACAGGAACACCAGCAGTTATAATGACACGGTCACCACGTTTGAAGTGATCTGTCTTAATTCCTTCTTCAATCGCACCTTCTAGTACATCATCCGTTGTTTCACCTAACTCACCAACAATTGTCTCTACACCCCATACTAGTGCCAAGCTTCTGCTTACTCGTTCATTGAACGTAACCGCAACGATTGGTGCTTCTGGACGATATTTAGAGATCATACGAGCAGTGAAGCCACTTACTGTAGGTGTTAAAATGGCATCTACATTTAAGTTCATTGCTGAGTGATTAACAGATTGACTAATCGCGTCTGTAATATTCATATCTGAAGCTTTAGAGCGAAGGTCAAGTACTGCTTTGTGATCAATTCCTGTTTCTGCTTTTTTCGCAATATTGCTCATTGTTTGAACTGCTTCTACTGGATAATCACCAGCTGCTGTTTCACCAGAAAGCATGATTGCATCTGTTCCATCGAAGATTGCGTTGGCAACGTCTGAAGCCTCTGCTCTTGTTGGACGTGGATTACGTTGCATAGAGTCTAACATTTGTGTAGCTGTGATAACTGGTTTACCAGCATTGTTACATTTTCTGATCATTTCTTTTTGTACTAATGGTACATCTTCTGGTGGAATTTCTACTCCTAAGTCACCACGTGCAACCATTAAACCATCACTTACTTGAATAATTGCATCTAAATTATCGACACCTTCTTGGTTTTCGATTTTAGGGATAATTTGAATGTGTGTTGCATTATGTTCTTCTAATAATCCTCTAACTTCTAGTACATCTGATGCGCGACGAACGAATGATGGTGCGATAAAATCAACACCTTGCTCGATACCAAATTTAATATCAGCTGCATCTTTTTCTGTCATACCCGGAAGATTTACACTTACATTCGGTACGTTTACACCTTTTTTATTTTTTAATAAACCACTGTTTAATGCTACTGTTTTTAATTCATTTTTATCTTTCAAGATTTCTGTTACTTCAAGAGCAATTAAACCATCATCTAATAACAGTTTAGAACCTACTTCTACATCATCAATAAGCTCAGGGTAAGTAACAGCGATACGCTCTGCACTTCCTTCGATTTCTTCCATAGAAACATATACAGTGTTTCCTTTTACAATCTCAGCTTGACCGTCTTTTAAAACACCAGTACGGATTTCAGGACCTTTTGTATCTAAAAGAATAGCAACTGTTTTCCCTACTTTGTCTGCCGCACTACGGATATTGTTAATTCGTGCACCATGCTCGTCGAAGTCACCGTGTGAGAAATTCAAGCGAGCTACGTTCATACCTGCATTCATTAATTGTTCTAATTTTTCTTCTGATTCTGATGCTGGACCAATTGTACATACAATTTTTGTTCTTCTCATTATTACTTCCTCCTTAAAGGTTTCACCAATTAATATATTCATTTTTCTATTAAATAGAAAGCTGGTTCGATAATTTATACATACTCATATCTACCGAATGTTTTTGCCTCAACACTTCAATTATGTCATGGTCAACGACAACATTGTTTTGCACACCTACCATGCGTCCGCCGACTCCATCCATTAATAAATCAACTGCTTTAGCACCTAAACGACTTGCTAAAACACGGTCATAACCTGAAGGTGATCCTCCACGTTGAATATGACCAAGGACTGTTACACGCGTATCCATACTTGTTTCCTCTTCAATGCGCTGACCGTATTCAAAACCACTACCAACACCCTCTGCAAGGATAATGATACTATGTTTTTTACCACGTTCTTGTCCACGTTTTAACTTTCCTACTACACTTTCAAAACTTTCTTCTTTCTCTGGAATAATGACACTCTCCGCACCATTAGCAAGACCAGCCCATAGTGCTAAATCTCCAGCATCTCTTCCCATTACTTCAATAACATATGTACGTTCATGAGATGTTGCTGTATCGCGAATTTTATCTACTGCATCTACAATTGTGTTTAATGCTGTATCAAATCCAATGGTATAATCTGTTCCAGGAATATCATTGTCGATTGTTCCAGGTACACCTATACAAGGAAAACCTTTTTTCGTTAATTTTTCGGCACCATGAAATGACCCATCTCCACCTATTACAATGAGTCCTTCTATACCAAGTTTGTTCATTTGCTCAATGGCTTTTTGCTGACCTTCATCCGTTTTGAATTCTTCTGAACGAGCAGAATAAAGCATTGTTCCACCTCGTTGAATAATATCTCCAACAGAACCTAGTTCCATTTTCTCAATATTACCTTCCATTAAACCTTCATATCCATTATAAACGCCATATACGTCTAATCCATGAAAGATTGCATTACGAACAACTGCACGAACGGCTGCATTCATTCCCGGTGCATCGCCACCACTTGTTAATACACCAATTTTTTTCACATAAACCACCTCATTACCAAAATAAATTGTCCTACAACATTTTTTCCCATTTGTTCTATCTTTTAAACTATATAGGATTCCTAAATCAAATTATACATGAAACAAATGTGAAACTCATCCCTAAACAAGATAATTTTAGCGCATTTCGATTAACAATGAAAGTTTTTTAAATTTTTATCGACAAATTTTCTTATTTAACTTCTTTTCCACATAAAAAATTACTAAATAAAGTGTTCATTGATTACACTTTAAAACAAACGTTCTTACTTACTGCCTTTTATGATGTGTGTGTTAAATTCTTACTGATGGATTGCTCGCTCGGAAAGTTAGCATCCGTATACACCGTGATTTATTTGCTGCCACCCCCTAGCTTTCCTTCTTTTTGTCGCAAACTCTATTACAAACAAGGTTAATTATTCTATACAAAGCAAAAACCTCCCCATCCTACGGAGAGGTTTTCACCCTATAATTCGACTGTTTCCAATGTTGATTGGATTTCGCCGATTTTTTTATATTTGTCCCAACGCTTATCTAGTAAAGAAGCTTCTGATTCCGCTTCTAATTCTGATAGTGATTCATCTAACACTTTACTGATACTTAATGTTTGTGTGACAAGGTCGCGGTGTGCCCCACCTAATGGTTCCGCGATTACTTCATCAATAACACCTAATTCTTTTAAATCTGGTGCTGTAATTTTTAATGATTGAGCAGCTCTTTCTGCTTGAGTAGAGTCTTTCCATAAAAGAGCAGCAGCTCCCTCTGGGGAAATAACAGAATACGTAGAATTTTCTAGCATATGAATTCTGTCACCAACACCGATGCCTAACGCACCACCACTACCACCTTCACCGATAACAACACAGATAATTGGTACACTAATACCAGACATCTCCATTAAATTTTTCGCGATAGCTTCACTTTGGCCACGTTCTTCTGCCGCTTTCCCTGGATAAGCGCCTGTTGTATCAATAAACGTAATAATTGGTCGGTTGAATTTTTCTGCTTGTTTCATATGACGTAAAGCTTTGCGATACCCTTCTGGATGTGGCATACCGAAATTACGTTTTATCTTATCTTTCGTATTTTTACCTCGTTGATGTCCAATAATTGTTACGGGCTTATCTTTATACTTGGCAATACCTGCTACCATCGCTTCGTCGTCTCCAAAGAAACGGTCTCCATGAAATTCAATAAAATTAGTAAATAATTGCTCAATATAATCCAATGATGTTGGACGTTCTGGATGACGAGCGATCTGCACACGATCCCAAGGCTTTAATTGACCGTAAATATCATTTTCTAGCCTTGCTAAACGGTCTTCCATTTTTTTTATTTCATCTGACAAATCAATATCACTATCTTTCGTTATTGCTTTAAGTTCTTCAATCTTATCTCGTAATTCAACTACCGGTTTTTCAAACTCAAGCACGTGTTTCAACTGACTCACCTCCACAACCATGAATCTCTAGTATCGTACCTAACGTATCACGCATTTCTTCACGAGGAATGATTTTATCAACTTGTCCATTATTTAATTGGAATTCAGCTGTTTGAAAATCTTTCGGTAACTTTTCTCGAATAGTTTGTTCAATAATTCTTCTTCCAGCAAAACCAATTAATGCTCCTGGTTCAGCGAAATTATAATCCCCAATTGAAGCAAAACTTGCCGATACTCCACCAGTTGTAGGATTCGTCATTATCGAAATAAACAAGCCATTTTCTTTATGAAGACGTTGAATAGCCATTGATGTTTTCGCCATTTGCATTAAGCTAAGTATACCTTCTTGCATTCGCGCTCCACCAGAGGCAGTAAAAATAATAATAGGTATTTGTTGAACACGTGCACGTTCGATTGCTCTAGCAATTTTTTCACCAACGACAGAGCCCATACTACCCATCCTAAAACTAGCATCCATGATAGCAACTGCAGCTTTTCTACCATGAATTTGACCTTCACCAGTCACTACAGCTTCGTTTAGACCAGTTTTATTGCGGTCCTTCTCTACTTTTTCCTCATATTCGGGGAAGTTCAACGGATTTTCTGATACTAAATCCTCATCCCATTCTGTAAATGTTCCCTCATCAAATAAACTTGCTATACGTTGATGGGCCGAAATTCGATGGTGATGTCCACATTCCGGACAAACATTTAAATGTTTTACTAAATCTTTTTGATAAAATATTTTCTTACATCCATCACATTTTTTCATTAACCCTTGTGGCACATCTTTCTTACCATGCTCTGCAGGTATGGATGCATATTTTTTCCTGTTTCCAAACAAATTCAACAAGGAAGATTCCTCCTTCTTCATTACACTACAATGTATTCAAACCTTTATATGCTTATTCGATTGTTTCATTGTATTTTTTAATTGCATCATAATAATATTGTTCGGGATAGATCGTTTGATCCATATTATCTGAGAAATCTTGCATGAGTCGCCACACTTGCAACAAAAGCTGATTATTATTAGCTTCGAAAAAAAGGACAAAAAAGCGATGATGCTTTTCTTCATTCGATAAACTTGGATCCCTTAAAACTTCTTTAATCTGCTCTAATTGTTCTTCTGTTAACCTAGCTGACTGCAATACATGATTTTCTAACACTTGTTTCGCTTGTTGCAACTCTTCTAAAACATGTGTATTTTGCAAAACAAATGACGCTAGTAATTGTACTGCCTGATATGTCTGATAGTCTCTTAAATATGTGCCCTCTCCCTGTCTTGTTTCAATAATTCCTAATAATTCAATAGCTCGCAAAGCTTCGCGAACAGAGGAGCGGGCTGTATTTAATTGCACAGAAAGTTGCCGTTCTGAAGGCAACTTATCTCCAGGAATATATCCGTCTTCTTTAATAAGACGTTGAATTTCATTTAATACTTGCTGATACACTTTTATGCGCTCTGACATTAATTTCCTCCTGCTACTATCATAAGAGTGGTCAGACCAATTAACTATTACATTATATCAGATCAAATAATGATGTAAAGCGGGGGTAAATCGTAATAAAGATAACACGAATAGTTTATGGCTGCGAATGAAAAAAAATATATCCCCTGAATCCATACAGGAATGCAGAATGAGTGACCGTATTTTTCTTTTCACTCTTCTTCAGACGTTGTTCATCCAGCTTATGATTGACCGAAGTTAGCACCCGTTCACACCACGATTAAATATGAAAACATGCCATCTATTCATGTTTAACGACTACATTATCATCACCAAAATATTGTTTCAGCTCTTTTACGACATTCCATACTGTATCTACATTATATCTGCTGGATAATTTAAATAGTTGTCGAGGCTCCTCTTGATATAAATAAATGGTTGAAGCACCGGGATATTTGGTTGCTAACTCTTCTATTTTCTCAAGTAATGCATCGCTCTTTTCAGCTATTTTAATGTACACACTATCTGTCGTAAGTTGCTTTTCTTCTAGTTGATATGGTTCTATTACATTTATAATTAGTTGTTTCTTGCCATTTCGTTCCTCTAGTTTTCCTTCTACAAATACAAACCCATCCTCTTCTAACCAGTGATTTACTTGTCTATACACTTGCGGAAACAAGACAGCATCTAGTTCACCAGATTCATCCGAAAGAGTAGCAAAAGCCATTGACTCGCCTTTTTTAGTTCGGATTACTTTTAATCCTTGTACAACGACTGCCATTTTAATCATTCGGTGGTTCAAAGAGTATGCTTGCTGTATTTGGATATAGCCGTATTGTCTAATGTTATCTCGCACTTGTGCTAATGGGTGTCTAGAAACATAAAAACCAATCACTTCTTTTTCCATCATTAATTGTTTGATAGCTGGTAATGGTTCGGTCTCCGTATAAGAAACATCCAATGCAAGGTCACCTTCTAATAACTGAAGCTGATCATCAAATTCCTTGAACAGTTCTCCCTGCTCAATCGCTTCATCGAGACTAGCTAAAAGTGTTGCACGGTTATCATGTAATTCATCAAATGTTCCAGCTAAAATGAGGGCTTCCATCACGGACCGATTAATTTGCTTCATAGGCACTTTCAAACAAAAATCAAATAAATTTCTAAATAGTTGATTTTTACGAGCATCTATTATTGGCTGTACAACTTGATACCCGATCCCTTTGATCAATGTTAATCCAAGCCTAATTCCACCTTTTTCAATCTTAAACTTACCAATACTTTCGTTAATAGATGGTGGCAAAATGGTAATACCTCGCCCCTTTGCTTCACGTAGATACAGTTGAATTTTTTCCGTATTACCTGTATGCATGCTTAACATTTCTACAAAGAATGCTAATGGGTAATTAGCTTTTAAATAAGCTAATTGATATGCAATCACACTATATGCAACAGCATGGCTTCTATTAAATCCATAGTTACTAAAACGAACAATCCAATCAAACACTTCCTCAGCCGTCTTTTTAGTATAACCATTCTGCAAACTACCATGAATAAACTTTTGCTTATTATCCATCAGCAACTGTTTATCCTTCTTACTTACCGCTCTTCTTAGAATATCCGCTTCTCCATACGTAAAGCCTGCCATCTGATGGACGGTTTGGATAATCTGTTCTTGATATAGAAGGACACCATACGTTGTTTGTAAAATGGCATCCACATCTGGGTGCACAGAAGGAATTGGCCTTTTCTGATGTTTTCTTTCAATGTAAGTTGGAATAAACTCCATTGGCCCTGGACGATATAAAGCATTTACTGCCACAATATCTTCAAAATTAGTCGGTTTGAGTTCTTTTAGTACATTCTGCATTCCTTGCGATTCTAACTGAAACACACCATTTGTTTCGCCCTTTTGTAACAGATGAAAGGTGTTCACATCATCAAATGGAATATTTTCTAAGGAAATGGATATTTTATAATGAAACTCAATTTGCTTCAGAATCTTCTCAATTAACGTAAGATTACGCAGCCCAAGGAAATCCATTTTCAACAAACCAATTTTCTCTAAATCCTTCATTGGATATTGCGTTAATTCAATGCCACTATGTGCAGGCAATGTTGCTACATGTTCCGTTAGACGATCTTCACTAATGATGACACCTGCAGCGTGTGTCGAAGCATGTCTCGGCAATCCTTCTAACTGATTAGCAATTTTAAAAAGTCGCTTCAATTGCTCTGACTGCTTTACATATTCAGTTAAGTCTGGTGACTGCTTTAATAAGGCCGCAATCGTACTATTACTATCTTTGGGCAAAGATTTTAAAATATATGCTTGATCATTGTCATGAATGTCCAATACTTTAAAAAGCTCACGTAACAGCGATCTAGCCGCAAATGTACCAAAAGTGATAATTTGTGCCACATGGTCCGAACCATATTTCTCCACTACATATTGGATAACTTGATCCCTTTTCTCATCTGAAAAATCAATATCAATATCCGGCATACTAACTCGTTCCGGGTTTAAAAATCGCTCGAATAACAAATTGTACTGAATAGGATCCACATCTGTTATGCCTAACAAATAAGCAACAAGTGAACCTGCTGCAGAACCACGACCAGGTCCAACCATTATCTGATTATCCTTTGCATATTGAACAAAATCCCAAACTATCAAGAAGTAATCACTAAATCCCATTGATTGGATAACATCTAATTCATAATTTAGGCGCTCTTTAATCTCCGTTGTCACCACTTCATATTTAAGCTCTAGAGAGCGATGACACATCTCTTCTAAATAGCGATCTGCATGCATCTCATTTGGTACAGGGAATTTTGGCAAAAGCGTCTTTCCTAACTGTAATTCTATTTGGCACATGTTCGCTAAATTGTTCGCCTCTGTTAGCAACTCTGGCCAAGCATAAAAAGCGCTCTCCAGTTCCTCTGGTGCTTGTAGATGGGTACCTTGCACATTTTCTAGCATAGAACTGTTCCATTTGATACCTTGGGCAATTGCTTGCAGACTGCTGAACGCTGTCATATCTTGCACATTTAAATATCGGACATCAGATAACGCCACCTTACGAATTGGAAGAGGTTCTAGCTGCTGACGATAGGTAATCATTTGTTCATTTATTCCTAAAAAAAGCTGTTGAAGTCGTGTCTGATCATTGATTACTTGTAAATTAGACGCTATCTCGCTTAATTGCCATTGCTCGGCAGGTACTATTGTTATCAACGCATGATCAAATGATCCTAACATAGAAAGTGTTATTTTTTTATCATGCTGAATATCTGTGCTTATTTGCAAAAGGTGCTGATAACCAAGCTTATTTTTCGCTAAACTAATGATATCTGTAACTTGATCATTAATTTCCACTTGAAACTTCAAACCAATAATCGGATTAATTCCCGCATTCTTGCATGCTTGATAAAAAGAAATCGCTCCATACATTGTTCCTTCATCCGTTAATGCAAGATGCTGATAACCGTAGTCTTTTGCTTTTTGTATTAACGGTGCTATTTGAATCGTACTATTCATAAAGGAATAACCACTCTTAACTTGTAACGCAGCAAAACCTGACATACTTCCACCCCCTACATACGAGCAAACGTTCTGTTCCGTCTTGAAAATACTAATATTATATGTGAAATCCTACGATATTGCAACTAATCATTTCTAGATTGATGGCTTGTTAAACTCCGTCTACTAAGCTATTAAAAGGCTTTTAACCATATACTTTCCTTTCTCCTTTTCCATTACGTGCACATGAAAAGAACCTTCTCGTCTATTTAAGATAACAGATTTCCCTCACAAAAGCAGTTTTACACTTTTTAAACATATAGCGGACAAGCGCACATATATTGTAATAACTACTTTTTCAAGGAGGGCTAAAAATGGAGGAGCGATTTATAGTGACAATCATTCAATGCTTCTTTATTGCTCTCGGCGTCATGATCGGTGGTTCATTAATCGGTAGCATTGGTGCTTTTCTTACCGGTGACCCGCCCTTCACCCAAATCAATCGAATTGCCAAAAACCTTCGAATATGGGCAATTGTTGCTGCTATTGGTGGTACGTTTGACGCCATTTATAATTTTGAACGAGGCATATTAGAAGGATCTACTATTGATTTAGTTAAACAAATCGTACTCATCATTACTGCAATGGGTGGGGCCAATACAGCTCTTTTAATTATTGAATGGATTATTCAAGAGGAGATAGAATGATGCACATCCCTCCCTATCATAAACGCCCAGAATGGCAACGATTCCTAGCAGGTGTCGCATCGGGAACTATTATCGGCTACCTTATTTTCATTTATATGTTCGGACAATTACAAGAAAATTGGATTGAAGAAAACATTACCTTACGAGGCGAACTACAAGATTTAAAACAAACCTATGAAAATTTACAACAAAATCATGAAGCACTTGATGAACAAGCGAAAAAAGGTATACAAGTATCAGAGATTTCCATCGATTTATTAAATTTGGAAGAACTTCATTTAGAAAATGATCGGATTATGATACATCAATTAGAAGAAGCAATTCGAGCAGAAGCCACTGAAGCTATTGGTAAAAGTGTTGATGAGTTAGCTAATTCGGTAGGGTTACTTATATCCACCATCGAAAATAAAACGATCAATATTGATGATTTTCGTTTCCAAGCTGAAGTCAAAAGAATCATTATATCAGAAACAATCCAACTAGCTATCGAGCTAAAGAAAGCAGAGCCTTAATAACAGAGAAGCAATCGCATTAATTCATATTCACGTGTTAAATGAACAGGTCAAGTGAGTACATCTCATCAAGTAACATACATGAATCAGCGTTCACTTCTCCTGTTCATCAAGTGTATGATTTCTCTTCTCGCAATCTAATAAGTATGACTGTTTCGGGAATGAGAAAACAGAGCTACTTACAGACTTCTTCTAAATCTGCTATTACGTTCTCTACATCTTCCCATTGATGAATCTTTGCTCCTGAAGCAAGTGGGTGTCCGCCACCTTCATATTTTGCGGCTACTTGGTTAATAACAGGTCCCTTCGAACGAATCCGAACACGAATAACCGTTTCTTCCTCTACGAAAATTGCCCATGCTTTTATCCCTTCCACGTCTCCAAGGACACCAACAACTGCGCCAGTCTCAGATGGCTTCACATCAAATTGATCCATCACTTCCTTCGTCAACTTAACATAACTCACACCTTGTGGGGAAACACGAATATTTTGCAAAATATAGCCCTTCAACCTAGCTATATTAAGACTTGTTTTATACATTTCTTCATACATCGCAGTTCGGTCAAAATCGTATCCAACTAGTTCAGCTGCATAACGGAATGTTCGTTCCTTTGTACTTGGAAAAAGAAAGCGTCCAGTATCTCCGACAATTCCGCTGTATAGTAAGAAGGCAGCTCTATCTGTCATTTGTAAGCCTTGTTCTTTTTCTTTCATATAAAAATGATAAATCATTTCACTTGTAGAACTTGACTGTACATCCACCCACTGAACTACTCCATACGGATCGACTACGGGGTGGTGATCAATTTTGATTACTTCTTTCGCTAATTTGTATCTATCATCATCAATCCGTTCCTGATTAGCTGTATCACACACAATGACAAGTGATTCAGTAAATTGCTCATCCTTGACTTGATCCATTGTTGCCAAGAATGATAGCGAGCTATCATCTTCCCCAACCACATAGACCTCTTTGTCAGGAAAGCTTGCTTTAATGATTTCTGCCAGACCATTTTGAGATCCAAACGCATCTGGATCCGGTCGTACATGACGATGAATAATAATTGATTGATATTGTTTTATCTTTTCTAGAATTTGCGTTGCTTCTGTCATATGTAAACTCCTTTTTCATCATCTGTTATTTTTTCCTAGCATTTCTGATATACTCACGATACAATAAAAAGGTATTTTAATCTAGCAGATACCTTTTAAATGGAGGATTATATCATGATTATTTTTCCAGTTGTCATTATTATATCGATTTTTATGTATCTTTACTATAAAATAATGATCGCTAATGAGCCTGAACCACTGAAAAAAGAGATTAAAAACGCAAAAGCCCGTATTGCTCTTGGCGTTTTTATTAGTTTTTTCGGAATCAATCAATACTTATTTTACGAAACACAGCTATCATTATTTATTACTATTATTTTTCTGTTCTTTGGTATTATGCAAGGTTATGCAGGTTACAAACGACTTTCCCATTATAAAAAGGAATATCAAAAAAGAGTAGAAGTAGGACGCTCTTAACAAATTAACCACTCCTTTAATCTTCTTGGAGTGGTTTTTACTTATCGTTCAATTAACTGCGCCATTAGTAAAGCTTTCCCAACTACCTTCTTATCATGAAAAACTTCCACATCAATCTTCGCGGATTTCCTACCGACATCAATCATTTTAGGTTGGAAAGTAACTGTTGTATCTAATTGAATAGGCTTTAAGAAATAAACGGTTATATTCTCGACTACAAGATCTCCTTTCTTCTGATCTCGTAACATTCTGCGTGCAGATTCAATGACAAATGATACTAAAACACCATAAGAAAGTGTTCCGAGTTGACTAGTCATTTGCGGTGTAATCTTCGCTTGAAAAGCAGCACTTTGCTGTTCTTGTTGCGGATCTTCAAAACTATTAGAAACAATGTCATCAATTGTTTCTCCTACTTGTGGTTGTTTTTGAATATGTTGAAGAGCCTTTAATACATCCTGACGAGAAATTAACCCTTCTAACTGATGATGTGAATCTACTACAGGCATTATCTCAATACCTTCCCATACCATCATATGGGCAGCATATGCTAACGATGTTTCTTTCATTACAGTCAATGGGTTTTTCGTCATTACTTTATCAATATGCATATCCATTTTTCGACCTATTACATCCTTAGACGTAACCATTCCAACCACTTTATTTTTATCATCGACAACTGGATAACGACTATGCGTTGTTTTCTCTTCCCATTCATACCATTTAGCTACTTGATCTCTCGTTTTTAAAAAAAATGTATCTTCTATCTTCGTATAAATATCGCCGACTAAGACAATTTCTTTTTTGATCAATTGATCATAAATAGCTCTATTGATCATTGCTGCAACTGTAAACGTGTCATAACTCGTAGAAATAATCGGTAATTGTTTTTGATCTGCTAATTGTTTTGTTTCATCATCCGTATCGAATCCACCAGTTATTAATACTGCTGCACCTTCTTTTAATGCTAATTGATGTGCTTCCGTACGGTTTCCCACTATTAGTAGTGAATCCTTCTCCGTATAACGCATCATCGCATCTAGCTTCATCGCACCAATGACAAATTTGTTCAACGTCTTATACAAACCATCTCTCCCGCCAAGCACTTGTCCATCGACAATGCTTACAATTTCAGCAAAAGTTAAATTTTCAAAGTTTTCTTTTTGTTTGCGCTCGATTCGAATGGTTCCAACACGCTCGATAGTGCTAACTAATCCATTGTTTTCCGCTTCTTTAATAGCACGATAAGCTGTCCCTTCACTTACATTAAGCTCTTTGGCAATTTGCCTTACAGATATTTTACTACCTACTTTTAGAGATTCAATAAAGGATAAAATTTGTTCATGTTTTGTCGCCAATCGTTGCTCACCATTCTTTCATCTGTACTAATATTTTTTCTCTCTTTTTATTATACAGTTGTTCTTTTCAATATTCAATTTTTTCTTAAAACATTATGTTTTTAGGCTTTATGAATCAACTTATCCTTTAGGCTGTTTTATTACTTCTTTTATAATCTGTATTATTCTTTCATAATAAAGTAGAACTTATCAGAAAAGTAGCGTTCATTCACCCTCCACTTAGGCTTCCTTATTGAACTTGAAGTTTGAAGTGGAGGTATGAACTACTGTGAATAAAAGAGGACTCCAACCCCTTTTATTATAGTTCTACAGATTCTCCTGGTTCTAAATGTAGACCTTCACCTGTTTTGACATTTTGACAAAATGCTTCTCCATCTTGTTCGATTAATGGGAAGGTATTATAATGCATCGGTACAACTTGTTTAGCATTAACCCAGTCTGCTGCGATCAACGCATCTTCAGGTCCCATTGTGAAATTATCACCAATTGGTAAGAAAGCAAGATCAATATTGTTCAGTTCGCCAATTAATTTCAAATCAGAGAAAAGCGCTGTATCTCCTGCATGATAGACAGTCTTCCCTTCCGCAAAAAATAGAATTCCGGCTGGCATCCCACCGTAAATTCGATTCCCCTCTTCATCTTCGAACATCGATCCGTGAAATGCTGGAGTAAACTTCACCCTACCAAACGCAAAAGTATGAGAACCACCGATATGCATTGGATGTGTATTTAATCCCCTTGACGCTAAGTAACTTGCTAATTCATTCGGGGCAACCACTAGACAATTCGTACGTTCAGCAATACTGATTGTATCTCCCACATGATCATTGTGTCCATGCGTTAAAAGAATAACATCAGGATTTTGTTGCCCCGACTTTAAATCACTTAATCCGTTACCCGTGATAAACGGATCAATTAAAATAGTGTGATTCTCTGTTTGGATTTTGACACATGCTTGTCCGTGAAACGATACTTTCATCTTCCAATCCACTCCTTCTTCTCCATATATTTATCTTTCTACATACAGTATATTGAATATCCGATTTACTTTCCAACTATTTTCGTTTTATTAAAATCCATACTAAAAAGAGGATTCCAACACCATTGTCGGAATCCTCTTTACTTATTATTCTTTACCTAATTTCTTTTTCAATGCAGCTAGCTCATCATCGACATCATGGCTTGATAATGCATCTAATTCATCATCTAATGATCTGCTTGCAGCCGAAAGATCATCACTTGTATCTGCTTCTGCTTCAAATTGAAGAACTTTTTCCTCCATACGTTGGAACCCTTGTTTAGAAGCATCGTTACCAATTGATGACATAGTACGATTCATCTTTGTACGAGTTTTAGCAGATTCTGCTCTTGCTTTCAAGGAATCTTTCTTCAATTGCATTTGCTGATATTCTTTCTTCATTTCATCTAATTTCTCGCGAAGCTGATCTGCATCCTGCTTAGCACGCTCCCAAGATTCTCGTAATGATACCGCTGTTTGCTCTTGTTCATTTTTATCAGCTAGAGCACGACGAGCAAGATCTTCATTACCTGCTTCAATCGCTTTTTCTGCTTGTGCTAAACGCTTATCAACGATAGCTTGCGCATCATCAGATTTTCTTTTTAACATTTTTTCATTCGCAATTTGCTTAGCGACAGCTGACTCCACTTCGCGGATATCTGATTCCATATCACGCATGAATTGGTCAAGCATTTTCACCGGATCTTCTGCCCTGTCTAACATAGAATTTAATTCAGAACTCACAACAGTTTTGACTCTTTTGAAAAATTGAAACATATTTATCTCCTCCTAAGTAATCTTACATATAAGCTTAGCCTAGCTATTACTCATTCGATAGTAACAAAGTAAAACTCTTATATACTTACATACGATCAAAACGAAACGAAGTTTCACTTTTTTTACTATTTATAAAAAATTTATCGATGCTGATGTATAACATCTAACCCACCTGTTACATCAACAACTGTTCCCGTTACCATATCCGCATCATCCTGACAGAAAAACATAACAGTTCTTGCGATATCTTCTCCTGTTCCAGAGCGACCGATTGGCGTATAAGAATCTTGCTTTTGTCTACTATCTTCAATAGAAGATTCTTTCATTTCCCCTACAATATCTCCTGGACAAACCATATTAGCAGTAATACCATATTCTGCTTCTTCATATGCAATGGTTTTCGTCAAAGATACTAAACCAACTTTTGCTGCTGAAAATGCTGCCCGATTAATCCAACCAGCAGCTCCACCAGCATTTTGGAATCCATAATTGACAATCCGACCAAAATGTTGTTTTCGCATATTAGGTATTGTTAATTTCAGTAAATGAAACACTGCATCCAGATTACCACGCATCATTTGGTTCCACTCTTCTTCTGTATGATCGATTAATTTTTTTCTTTCAAATATAAATGGTCCAGCATTATTAATGACATAATCAATTGAACCGAACCTTTTTTCTGCTTGTTTTACTGCATTCGTCAAATTTTCTTTACTACATACATCCGCTTGCATTATTTCAATTGATGAAGCAGGAAATTTTTTCGCTATATCTTGTGCCCGTTGTTTATCTTGATAGTATGTAATTGAAACCGTATGTCCTTCTTTTAGGAACGCTTCTGTAACTTTCAAACCCAATCCCTTGGTCCCAGCCGTAATAAAGGCATGTCCCATCTTCACTTCCTCCTTACCTTCACTACCCACAACATCAAGTAGGAAATTTCCGAGCATACGATCATTTATTATATTCTCATCATATATGTTACATGATCGTTCGTATTTTTTCTATTATTATATAGTGAAAATGTATTTTATTTTACATTTCTGGTGGTATTTATTAGTGAGAAGGAATTTACTATTCTTCCTTAACAAGAAAGCGCATACATGTTATAATGAAAGAGAAGTATTGAAGGGAGAGGTTAGTATGAGTTTTGAATATGATCGAGTACTGGTGGCAGTCGATGGCTCTGATGCATCAGAGTTAGCATTTAAGAAAGCAGTGGAAGTTGTCCTTCGCAATAACGCAAAAATGTTGTTAGCACATGTAATTGATACGAGGACGATTACAACTGTCGCTCCAGAGGTGTATGACCAATCACTCGCTAATCGTTCCGAAAATTACGCACAAGCATTATTAGATGAATATAAACAAAAAGCACATGATAGAGGCATTACAAATGTTACAACACATGTAGAAATCGGTTCACCTAAAATAAAAATCCCAAAGGATCTTGCAAAAAACTTTGAAGCAGACTTAATTATCTGTGGTGCAACTGGATTGAATGCAGTAGAAAGATTTTTAATAGGTAGTGTATCAGAAAGTATCACACGCTATGCTAAATGCGATGTTTTAATTGTTAGAAATTAATGCTTAAACAAGTTAAATGAAAGAGTGCTAATATTAGCGCTCTTTCATTTGTTATGTTTAGCTTTCATCAATAATCCTTGTACTTCATTAAATTACCTGAAAACTTAAAATATTTTTACTTTTAAAAATTTATTAATATATTTTGATTTATATGATATAGTAATAATCGTGCATTTTTACAATTGATAATTAACGACTATTTTTGACAAATTTATTTCGTCTGAAAAATAGGTCGATTGATTCAATTGTAATATACAAGGGATGTCTTGTTAGATTATTTAACGGCTTACTTACATTAAACAAGCTTTCCTATATAATAATTGGGGATAGATTTTGATAAAAGGGGGTAACAATTTGAACGCAGAACAAATTAATCAGAAACGTAATAAACCTGCCAAGGCTGAAGGTCCTTGGGTAAGAACAATGAAAGAATTTAGAAAAAACAAAAGTGCTCTAGTTGGAGGATATTTAATTCTTCTACTTATTATAATTGCAATCTTTGGACCATATCTAACACCTTTAGATCCTAGAGCGATTGATTATTCTGTCAAATTACAAGGTCCGTCACTAGATCATTGGTTTGGTACAGATCACCACGGTAGGGATATCTTTACACGAGTAATACATGGACTTGGAATCACAATGTGGATTGGTTTTGCAGCGACTGTGTTAGGTGGTATTGCAGGTATTGTTCTAGGTATCACCTCTGGGTACTATGGTGGAAAAATAGATACTATCATCATGCGTTTGATGGATATATTACTAGCTTTTCCAGGTATATTACTAGCATTAGCACTAGTTAGTATTTTAGAACCTAGCCGCTCCACTGTCATCTTTGCGATTGCTATATTTGCAATCCCAACTTTTGCACGAATAGTGCGAGGTTCAACACTAGGAACGAAAAACCTAGAATATATTGATGCAATGAGAGCTTTAGGTGCATCAGACCTAAGAATTATTTTCAAACACATTTTTCCGAATATTCTATCACCAATTATCGTGCAATTAAGTTTGTTTGTAGCAAATGCTGTTATCACAGCGAGTGGACTTTCATTTCTAGGTATGGGGGAACAACCACCATCTCCTGAATTAGGTGCTTTACTTAGTGATGGAAAAGATTATATGTGGGATGCAGGACATATCGCATTATTTCCAGGCTTAGTAATCATGTTAATTGTACTCGCATTCAATATTTTTGGTGATGGTCTACGAGACGCATTAGATCCAAAGCAGAATAAAAAATAAAGGAAGAAGGTGCGCTAATGTTTCAATTTATCGTCAGACGTGTCATTCAATTGATTCCTGTTCTCTTAGGTGTAACAATTCTTGTATTCTCACTTATGCACCTTACTCCTGGTAACCCAGCGCAAATTATGGCTGGTGAGGGTGCTCCTAAGGAAACAATTGAGCAAATCGAAGATCGATTAGGACTAAATGATCCTATTCCTGTACAATATTTTACATTCTTAAAAAACGTTATCACATTTGACTTTGGTAACTCATGGAGAACTAGTTTACCAGTAAGCACGGAATTATGGCCTAAATTTTGGGTCACCTTTGAGTTAGCGGTATATAGTACAATATTCAGTATTTTTCTCGGATTAATAGCTGGTATTATCTCAGCTGTGAGACAATATTCGATTTCAGATGTAGCTATTATGATCGTCGCATTATTTGGACTTTCTATGCCTAACTTCTGGTTCGGTTTAATGCTGATGCAATGGTTCTCTATTAATCTAGGGTGGTTACCACCAACTGGTTGGGGATCGCCAGAACAAATCATCTTACCAGTTATTACACTTGGCTCAATGGGAGCTGCTGTTATCGCCCGTATGACTAGATCAAGTATGCTTGATGTCATTTCACAAGATTACATCCGAACAGCACGAGCTAAAGGATTAAAAGAACGTGTCGTTATTTATAGACACGCACTAAAAAACGCTCTTATACCAGTTGTAACAGTTATCGGTTTACAGTTTGGTAGTTTACTAGCAGGTGCAGTATTAACAGAGTCCGTTTTTGCTATTAATGGTATGGGTAAACTAATTGTCGATCGAATTCTTGCAAGAGACTTCCCTGTAGTACAGGCGTCTGTACTTATCATTTCGGTTGTCTTCGTTTTCGTAAACTTACTCGTCGATATATCTTATAAATTCTTAAACAAGCGAATTGATATGGATTAATCCCATATAGAAAGAGGTGAACGATATGAGTGAAGAAATTATCTTAGATATAAATGATTTACGGACATCTTTCTTGTTAGAAGATTTTGAAGTAAAAGCAGTCGATGGTGTATCCTTCAAACTTCCAAAAGGAAAAACTATCGGAATTGTTGGAGAATCTGGTTCAGGAAAAAGTATTACAGCAATGTCGATTCTTCAACTACTTGAAAAACCAGGTAAAATTGTCGGTGGTGAAATTAACTTTAAAGGTAAAGACCTTACTAAAATGTCAGAGAGAGAAATTCGTAATATTCGCGGTAACGAGATTTCAATGATCTTCCAAGAACCAATGACTTCATTAAATCCCGTTTATACAATCGGACAACAAATTCGCGAAACATTAAAAGTCCATCAAGGTCTAGACAAAAAGGTTGGTACAACAAAAGCTATTGAATTATTAAGTTTAGTTGGTATCCCTTCACCAGAGCAACGTGTCAAACAATATCCACACGAGTTATCTGGCGGTATGAGACAGCGTGTAATGATCGCAATGGCATTAGCATGTAATCCAGAATTACTGATTGCTGATGAGCCTACAACTGCATTAGACGTGACGATTCAAGCACAGATTTTAGAATTAATTAAAGACTTACAAAAAGATCTAGGAATGTCTGTTATTATGATTACCCATGATATGGGTGTAGTAGCTGAAACATGTGATTATGTAGCGGTTATGTATGGTGGGAAAGTAGTCGAATTCCAAGATGTGAAATCTATCTTTAAATCCCCGAAACATCCATATACAGTCGGATTGCTTAACTCAATCCCGAGACATGATACAGATGTTGATGAATTAGAGCCTATTAAAGGTAATGTACCAAGTCCTAAAGATATGCCTGTCGGCTGTCGCTTTGCACCTCGTTGCCCGTTCGCAACAGACCTTTGTGCACAAGAATTACCGACATTAGATGCAAACGAAGATGGCAGTGAAATCCGTTGTTGGATTTATACTGATCGTTGGGATGGAGATCCGGAGGTGAATGTACGTGAGTCAAAAAGAACTACTGAAAGTGAATAATTTAAAACAGCACTTCCCTATTAAGGGTGGTTTCCTAGGAAGAACAGTCAACCATGTAAAAGCTGTAGATGATATTTCCTTTGATATCTTTGAAGGAGAAACATTAAGTGTTGTTGGTGAATCTGGCTGTGGTAAATCTACTACAGGACGAGCGATTCTTCGCTTAGACGAACCAACTTCAGGTGCTATCGAATTTGATGGCGTTGACTTACTCTCGTTAAGCAAAAGTGAAATGAGAAAGAAACGTAAAGACTTGCAGGTCATTTTTCAGGATCCATATGCTTCATTGAATCCAAGACAAACAGTCGCGCAAATTCTAATCGAGGCTATGGCAATCCAAAACGCTGTACCAACAGATCAAAGACGTGCTAGAGCAATTGAGCTTTTAGAAACAGTTGGTTTAAATGCAGACCAAATCGACCGTTACCCACATGAATTCTCAGGTGGCCAAAGACAACGTATTGGTATTGCACGCGCATTATCTGTTGATCCTAAATTAATTATTTGTGACGAAGCAGTATCTGCATTAGACGTATCTGTTCAAGCACAAGTACTTAATTTGCTTAAAAAATTACAAAAAGAGTTCAAGCTAACCTTTTTATTCATTGCACATGATTTAGGTGTTGTTCGTCATATTTCAGACCGAATTATCGTTATGTATTTAGGTAAGATCGTAGAAATTGCTGATAAGAAATCATTATTCGAAAACCCTCAGCATCCATATACGAAAGCATTACTATCTTCGATTCCAACACCAGATCCTGAAGTGAAGAAGGAGCGTATTATCTTAAAAGGAGATGTTCCCTCCCCTATTAATCCACCACAAGGATGTAGGTTCCATACAAGATGTCCATTCGCGACAGAGCTATGTAAAAAAGAAGCTCCTACATTGCGTCATACAGACAACGCAGTAGAAGGACATCACGCAGCATGTCATCATATCGAAAAAATCGCTGCTGAACAATAAGAAAAAAGCTTTGATAACATATCGTTGTCAAAGCTTTTTTCTCTCAAGTGAAACTTATCAGGAAGATAGTGTCCGTTTAAATAATCGTTCTAACTCTCGTGATGTAATCCATGCCGTATAAAGTAATGTAACAATCGCCAATACAGCAAACGTTAATAATCCGAACACTACTATCTCCCAGGTAAAGAAGAAATAAGTTATCGCTATGGCGATTCCTGCTAAATACCCGATGAACATTGCCGGAAAACTCCATAAGGATATTTCTCTTACATTTAAACCATATGTCTCGTTTATTCCATCCAATCGTCATTAATGTTTGTAGCTCGTTACGCCTTACCGTTAAGAAATTAGTAATTGTTTCTGTTACAGTCAACAATGCTAATCCGTAACTAATAAGTAACAAAATCAGAAGCATTGCCATTAAATTATCATTTACTACTCCTCCTAAATTTGTCACACTGCTTTGCTGATATGTATTCCAAATGATTGCCGGTACAAAAATAGCCATTATACTTGTCATTAGCAGTTGTATACTATTCAATTTCATATAACTCTTATCATAATGCAAATTCCTACTTATCATCGAAGCATTTATTTGTCGCCGTTTTGCTACACTCCCTATTTTACTTTTACGATTTCTAAGTAGAACAAGCAATAGATAGATTAAAGCATTAACAGAAAGGTATGCCACATAAATAAGAGGACTTATGTCTGTGAATCGTTGTTCTAGGAGTCCGATCAAGACGAAGGAGGACACTACGAAAGCTAGACCATAAAGAATGTTTAATTCGTACGCTAATAACCGCTCTTGCTCTCTCTTATCCCAACCAATTAAATTATATAACTCGATCTCTTCTCATTTTTGCGCACGCCAAAATTGATATAGTTTATGGGTAAAAAAGAAAAAGGAAGCCAAGTAATAAACTGGCTCCCTTTTTCTTTTATTATTCTTCGATATAAGCAGATTTAATTTGGTAAACACCATTTGGGTCCACGCTAAAGTCTTTTACAGAGTCTTTTACTCCTAATAAGTACTCTTGGTGGTGTGTATACATTGCTGGTGCAAGCTCAACAAGTCTTTCTTGAGCTTCTGTATAAATTTCTTGGCGTTTCGCTGCGTCTGTTTCACGACGACCATCATCAAGTAACTTATCTAACTCGTCATCCGCTATGAATGAACGGTTACCTGGATCACCATGTTGAGAGCTGTGGAATAATGGATACAGACCATAATCAGCATCAGCTGTTACAGTAGTCCAACCAAGGATGAACATATCATGTTCACCGTTAGCAGTACCATCTAAATATGCACCCCACTCTAATTCTTCCACTTTAACATCTACGCCAATCTCAGCAAGTTGTGATTGTAACGTAACTGCTGTATCAACACGTTGCTCATTATCATTTGTCCAAATAGTCGTTTCGAAACCATCTTCATAGCCTGCTTCTGCAAGCAATTCTTTTGCTTTTTCTACATCATATGGCAACCCTTCAATATCTGCATCATAACCAAATACTGGTGGTGCAATAGGTCCGATTGCCGGAAGTCCAACACCATTCATAACACCATCAATAATTTGATCTTTATCAACCGCCATAGAAAGTGCTTGACGTACTCTTTCGTCATCGAAAGGTTCTTTTTGTGTATTAAAACCAATATAAGAGACAGAAACACTTGGTTCTTGTAATAGACTCGCTTCTGGAAGTCCGTCTACACGCTCAAGGTTATTAGGTCCGATTTGATCCGCTACATCTGATACACCTGTCTCTAATTCAGCAACACGTGAACTTTGCTCAGATACAACTTTAAACGTTACAGAATCTAATTTAGCATTTTCCCCCCAGTATCCATCAAATGGTGCTATTGTTACTTTTTCACCTGGAACCCATTCATCTAATTCAAATGGACCTGTACCACTTGGGTTTTGGTTAATATATGCATCTGGATCGCCACCGTCTTCCATTTGCTCATAATCAGCATCGATCGCATCTGGACTAATAATACCTGTACCACCGTGTGCTAAGTTTGATAATAATGGTGCATATGGATACTCTAAATTAAAGCGAACTGTGTAATCATCAACTACTTCAACACTCTCCACTTGTTCTACTAAAAACTGGTATGGAGAAGCAACTTTTTCATCCATCATACGATCGAAGCTCTTCTTAACTGCTTCAGCATTGAAATCTGATCCATCATGGAATGTAACTCCCTCTTCTAACTGAAATTCCCACGTTGTATCATCCACATTATCCCAAGAAGATGCCAAACCAGGAATAATCTCTTGATTCTCATCTAAGTTAGTTAATGTTTCATAAATATTCGTACGTACATTTGTAGATGGTGTATCATTTTCACCTTGTGGTGAAAGCGATACTACGTCAGAAGGTACTGCAATTACTAAATCATTGTCACCGGAACCAGCACCCTCTCCACCACCATCTTCTGTTGAATCATTCTCGTCTGTTGTATCTTCAGCTGGCTCACCATCACCAGCACAAGCAGCTAGCACTACCGTTATCGCGAATAGAAGAGATAACAACAATAATAAGCGTTTTGATTTAAACACTTAAATTCCCCCTTTTTTAAATCTTTGTAAAGATTATGTATCATAATCAAATAATACTATAACTGAAATCTTTCAAATTTTCAAGCTATTTTGTCAAATCAGCTAACAAGGTTTTAATGCCTACCATTATATGAAATATATGGTAATTAAATAATCGGATGGATTTATAAGTATACAAAAAAGCCAACCTTTTCCTGATTTTGAAAAGGTTGGATGTAATTACCATTATTTCATTATTGCTCAGAGACACTCTAATTAGTTGGACAATCTAACTGTATCTCTTGCGATCATTACTTCTTCATTTGTTGGGATAACAATAACTTTTACAGGTGAGTGTGGATAGTTAACAAACGCTTCTTTTCCACGAACATTGTTCAAGCTCTTGTCCCAGTATACGCCCATAAATTCTAAACCTTCCAACACACGTTCACGGACAGTAATACTGTTTTCTCCAACACCTGCAGTAAAGATAATCGCATCTACACCATGCATTCTTGCTGCATAAGAACCAATGTATTTGTGAATTCTTTCTGCAAATACTTGAAGTGCAAGCTCTGCACGCTCATCGCCTGCATCTGCTTTATCTTGAATATCTCGTAAATCACTAGAGAAGCCAGATAAAGCTAGCATACCACTTTCCTTGTTCAATACATCCATTACTTCTGTTGCGTTTTTGCCAGTCTTTTCCATTATGTATGGAATTAATGCTGGGTCAATGTTTCCGGATCTTGTCCCCATTGTAACACCTGCTAACGGTGTGAATCCCATTGAAGTATCAATAGACTTTCCATTTTCAATAGCTGCGATACTTGCACCGTTACCTAAGTGACAAGACAATAGGCGTAATTGATCTAATGGTACTCCCATTAAATCAGCTGCACGTTCTGCAACATATTTATGTGATGTACCGTGGAATCCATATTTACGAATACCATATTTTTCATAATATTCATATGGTAGGCTGTATAAATAAGATTGATCTGGCATTGTTTGGTGGAATGCCGTGTCAAATACAGCAACTGCAGGTACATTTGGTAACACTTCGCGGAAAGCACGAATACCTGTTAAGTTTGCTGGATTATGAAGTGGTGCTAATTCTGATACTTCTTCGATTTCCTCAATTACCTTATCAGTAATAAGAACAGAATCATTAAATTTCTCTCCACCATGTACAACACGGTGACCAACACCATCGATTTCATCTAAACTTTTAATAACACCAAATGATGTTAATTTATCAAGTAATAGCTTAACTGCTACTGCGTGATCAGGTATATCTAATGTTTCTTCGCTTTCTTTCTCGCCAAATTCAATATTAAAAACAGAATCGGCAATTCCAATACGTTCAATAAGTCCTTTTGATAATACGTTTTCTTCCGGCATTTCAATTAATTGAAATTTTAATGAAGAGCTTCCGGCATTTACTGATAAAATTTTCTGCAAGATGTTCAATCCTTTCATTCTTTCGTTTGCTTATCCTGACTAAGTTTTTAAAACTATACAAATATTCACATATCCATTTAAACACCGTCAGAATAAGTTTGCAACCGGAATGTTAAAATGGTAACGTTTCCTAAGCAATATTTTTATTTTCAGATTTTTCTTATTTTTCTGATTTAAACCAACTATCAATTTTGCGTAATGTATTATGTGTAGCATGAACATCTTTGAATGACGGTAATTGAGCCATTAACGTTTGTTTCGGCGGTTTTGTATCTTGTCCTTGCTTTTGTAATACTAATATACTTTTAGCATGTTGCTCTGAGGAGAACATCGATAATGGTAGTTGCATAAGCGCTAATATATGCGCATTATTTCGCAAGAATTTTTGTAGCTTATCACTTTGGTCACTAGTGAAAAGAAAATTAGGGATTAAAAATAGTAAGTATCCCGCCTCTTTTGTATATTTCATACTTTGCTCAATGAATAAATGATGCGCATATGCATGTCCTTCATCAGCGTTCAATTCAAAGTTTTCTGCTTGTTGATCATCTGGATAATAACCCACTGGTAAGTCGGCAATTACAGCGTCAACAGGGTCTAATAATAAAGAAGTTAAGCTATCTTGGTGGAAGAACTCCACTTCTTGTTGCTGAAGGTTTGCACTTTCTACCGCAAGTTGAATAAGTGTTGGGTCAATTTCGCTTCCATAACCACTAATTTCCGCCTCTACTTGATTAATCACGGCTGTTAATAGATTTGCTGCACCACTAGCTGGGTCAAATAAGCGGAATTCCTTCTTCTCAGGCATTAATTTTTGAATAAAGTATCCCATAAACATCGCAACAGAATCTGGTGTGACAATGTGCTGATGTTGTGTAGATCCTTTCATTCCTTTGATGAGTGCTAATTGAATCACTTTACGAATCGATTCAGCTGTAGCCTCTTCATCTCGGAAATATTTTTTTAATGATTGATGATGATCTTCCGCTTCTTTTGTCGGAAATTCTAATTCTTCATCGGTTTGAACCGCTCGCAATGAATAAATTAAACTATCCAAATATGTTTCATTTTCTGTTTCTTCTATAGTAGCTGATAATTGATCTAAATGTTCAAAAGCTTTCTCTATATTAAATGACATATCATTACTCCCTCCATCAATATACAAAATGAATCACTGCCTACTTATTATGAAGGCAGTGAATTCGAATTGTCTACTGAGAAGCACTATATATTATTATCTTCCTTTTTTTGTTTTAACATAGATAATACTTGGTCAATTACTTCTGGGCTTTTCTCGATTAATTTTTGATAACTTCTTGATGTATCATTCAGTGAAATGAGTTCCACACCATCTCTTCCAGCGACAATAAATGCTGCTGGCGTTATCGACACACCACCACCACTCCCACCGCCAAATGGAATAATCGACTCAGATTGATTTTCATCTTGTCCCTGGTCTTGATCTTGACCTTGGCCGCCCTTAGGCATAAATTCACTACCAGCCGCTGCAAATCCATACTTTACCTTCGACAGTGGAATAATCATACTGCCATCTGGTACATTTATCGGTTGACCAACCGCTGTATCTACTTCTATTAACTGTTTTAAATTATCCATTGTCAAATGCATAAATCCTTCTAATGGATGGGTATCTTGATTATCATTTGCCATTTAACATTACCCCTTTCTTATTCGGTTTATTTCGATTAATTCTTTTATAGTTTTGCTCAATTTGAACGATATCATGCACTCACCTACTGATTCGAACGTTTCTTCACTAAAATTTGCCGATACGTTTATTTGAACATTTTCATGATTACCGGTCATTGCTGTAATGCTATCCGCCAACGATTTTAGCATCACATATACGTAAGCTGTCCTATCAGGTTCTTCTGTTGCTACATCAGCTTTTGCTTCAACCTTCTCTATATTAGCTTTTTTTAATAATGTACACATTGGTGATAATAGAGCTTTCGTTTTGTCAACATTACCATCAAGTAAAGATGTAACCTCAAGAGTCATGAAGTCGATTTCTTTTCGGTACACAGTTATATGCAATATACTTGTTTCCATATATAAACTTTTATTTTCTTCGTCCCATTGCCAATTAATCAATAAATGAATCTTTGCTATGAAAAACAAGATAATAAGAAATATAAGTAACAATAGAAGAAGCAAAATTAGAAGTAGGATTATCAGCATACGCTCACCTCTTCTCTATTATTTACGACTAAACGTTAGAATAATCATGAAATGAAAATTAAGGGCTATTTTACGATTGATTTGCAACATGCTAAGATGTAAGTGGATACAATTTGTTAAGGAGGGGTAAAATGGATAATCGACGAAACTTATATTTTTATTACAAAAATGATGAGAAGCTTATTAAGAAATTGAAACCGTTGTTTGCATATGTAATGGAAGAGGGCTTCCACATTGTTGAAGATGCAAAAGATGCAAATATTATTATTAGTGTTGGTGGCGATGGAGATTTTCTCCAAGCTGTGCGAAATACAAAGTTCCGTCAAGATTGCTTATATGTAGGAATTGCTGAAACAAATAAATCTTATCTATATTGTGATTTTAACATTGACCAATACGATCAAATGGTTCATTCAATGAAGAACGAACATTTAGAAGTTCGTCGTTTCCCTGTAACCGATGTAACGATTAATGATCAAGCAACTTTCCATTGTTTAAACGAGACCACTATTCGATCGGCTGTGATTAAAACCGTTGTCATTGATGTTTTTATAGATGATAAACACTTCGAACGGTTTCGTGGTGACGGACTAATTGTTGCAACACCAACAGGAACAACCGGATACAATAAATCTGCCTCCGGAGCTGTCATCGACCCGAAGATAGCTTGTTTTCAAGTAACAGAGCTCGCTTCCATGAATAATAATCAATACCGAACACTCGGCTCGTCCTTTGTATTAAATGAGGATCGCACCCTCCGACTTGAAGTCGTTCAAGATGGAAATGATTATCCTATTATTGGACTGGACAATGAAGCATACTCAGTCAAGAATATCCAAACTATCACTGTTCAGTTAAGTGATAAACGAATCAAAACCGTCAAATTAAAAAATAATTCATTTTGGGACCGCGTACAGCGAACATTTTTATAAAGTGAGACTTCAACCAGTGGGAGTTTTTGACTCCCACTGGTTGGTAGCGAAACTTATCAGGGAGTTAGCGTCCGTTTATCCCCCACTTAGCTTCCCCGTTTTACTCGAACCTTGAAGTGGGGGTTTTACGGACGTTTGAACCGTGATAAATTTGCAAAGTTATGTTCTTGAGATGCTTTCTCATAGACATAACTTTGCTTTTTCTCCGAGTTGTGTCCGTGAGATGCTTTCTCATAGACATAACTTTGCCTTTTCTCCGAGTTATGTCCGTGAGATGCTTTCTCATAGACATAACTTTGCCTTTTCTTCGAGTTGTGTCCGTGAGATGCTTTCTCATAGACATAACTTTGCTTTTTCTTTGAGTTGTGTCCGTGAGACACCTTATGTGTTATTTTCTTTCGTACATTACTTGTCCATCTACTATAGTTGCTTTTACGTTTACTTCATGAAATAGGTCTGGGTCATGTTGGAATAGATCTTGATCTAAAATAGTAAAGTCAGCTACGAAACCATTTTTTATCAAGCCACGGTCATCTTCGTGATTAATGATGGCTGCACTACCTTTTGTATATAGACCAATCGCTTCAAATACAGAAAGTCTTTGCTCTTCACCATATACTTGTCCATCAATATTGGAACGTCTTGTCACAGCAGCTTGAATACCGAGCAACGGATTTACTTCTTCAATCGGGGCATCTGAGCCACCTGCACAAACAATTCCTCTATCTAAATACGTCTTCCATGGATAAGATTGATTTGCTCTCGCTTCACCTAGGCGTTCTTTCACCCAAGGAAAATCAGAAGCAACAAATGATGGCTGAACATCAATCATAGCAGTTGATTTTGTTAATTTTTCTAATAATATTTCATTCATAATTTGAGCATGTATAATACGATCTCGCAACCCGTTATTTAATGGATATTTATTGATACAACGAACAATTTCTTCTACCGCTTGATCACCAATTGCATGAACAGCAATAGGGTGCTGATATTTCCTCGCCTGTTGAAAAAGCTTCTCTAAGTATTCCGTTGTATGAATGTTTATCCCATAATTATTAGGATCATCTGCATATGCTTCACTAAGCCATGCAGTACGTCCACCAAGTGCGCCATCTGAGAATAGTTTCATTGCTCCTAATGTCGTATACTCTCCACCATCACCATATCTTAACCCTTGTGCTAACATATCCTCAAACACAAGATGATGTACTAATAAGTGCGCCCTAAATTTATAGGTGGCAGGCAACACTTGATGATATGCTCGTAATGTTCTATCAAATCCACCATAATAAGCTAAATCTTCACTATGACCACCCACTAAACCTAAGCTTAGTAAGTCTTCAACTGCGACTTTTACTGTTTGTTGTAATCTTGTCTCTGAAATAGGTGGAATAATTCCTTTTACGATTTCCTGCGCTTGGTCAAGTAAGTAACCGGTCGATTCACCAGTTTCATCTCTTACGATTTTACCGCCTTGTGGGTCTTCGGTCGCTACAGTAATATTTGCTAATTCTAATGCTTTTGAGTTAACAATGATGGCATGACGACAAATTCTCGTCAGCATAATAGGATGCTTCTCTGTAATGGCATCTAATTCACTTTTATGAATGATTCGTGGATCATTCCACTGATTTTCATTCCAGCCATCAGCAATTAGCCATTCATCTTCTTCCAACTCTACTACTTTACGTGCTAAAGCTTCTAATACTTCCTCAGCAGATTTCATTGTAGATAGGTCAATGCGTAACAGCTTTTCACCATGCCCGATAATATGTAAATGGCTATCCACAAAGCCAGGATACATTATTGCACCTTCAAGGTTATATTCTTTATCAATTCTATCCATATAAGTATTAATTAATGCTTCACGCTCTCCTATGTCTTGAATAATGCCGTCTTCAACAAATACTGCTTCAACGGTTTCCTCTACTTCTTTCATTGTATAAATAGTCCCACCGTAATAAATAGTCCCCATTCTATCACCAAACCTATTCTATGTCTCTGTAGTTATGTTTTAAAGATAGCAAAAAGTAATGAGATGCGCAAAATGAATGCTTTTAGATAAGACTTTAATCAGCGGGGAATTCATCGTGATAATCTAAAAGGGCAGTGCATCTGCACTACCCTTTGTTATCATTATTTAGATTGTCCATTTAATTGTTGTTCAGCCATTTGTACAAGACGTTTTGTAATCTCGCCACCTACTGAACCATTTGCACGAGAAGTTGTATCAGCACCTAAACTTACACCGAATTCTTGTGCTATTTCATATTTCATTTGATCTAAAGCCTGGCTTACTCCAGGTACTACTAAATTGTTTGAGCTGTTGTTATTCGCCATCTGATTTCACCTCCTCTTAACTACATTACTATCATGGTCTTTTGGAGGGGAAATCATGCAAGATTTTAACTGGTAGTTGTTGTTAACTCATCCAACTATTAAAGTAAATCGTCCATATCCTCATCTTGCTTGTCTTTTGCTTCCACAACAACGGTTTCGATATTATCTAAAATATCTTGAATATCTTGTTCAAATTCCATATTCGCTTCAAATTGCTCTACTTTTTCTAGTTTTGGTTTGGTTTTTGGTTGTTTCGGAACAAAAACTGTACAGCAATCCTCAAACGGACGAATAGATATCTCATACATATCAATCTCTTTTGATATTCTAATGATCTCATCTTTATTCATCGCTACTAGCGGTCTAATAACAGGATAGTTAGTTACTGCATTAATAGCGTGCATGCTTTCCATCGTCTGGCTTGCAACTTGACCGAGACTTTCACCTGTAACCAGTGACAAAATCCCTTCTTTTTTCGCTACTGCTTCACTAATGCGCATCATCATTCTACGCATTACTGTCATAGAATAGCCATTCGGGATTTCACGATGAATCTTTTGTTGAAGCGCAGTAAATGGCACAACATGCACACGAACAGAATTACCGTAGAACGATAATTTTTCTGCTAAATCTAACACCTTTTCTTTTGCTCTTTCACTTGTATATGGTGGGGAATGAAAATGAATAGCTTCCAATTGCACTCCACGCTTCATCGTCATAAACCCTGCAACAGGACTGTCAATCCCACCTGATAAAAGCAATAACGCTCTACCAGATGAGCCTACAGGAAGGCCTGCTGCTCCAAATATTTTTTTCGTTGTAATATACGTTGCTTCATCACGAAGATCTACGCTAACTTCTAGATCAGGGTGATGTACATCAACGGTGAAATCATCTGTATTCGCTAATAGATGGCCTCCTAATACTTGATTAAATTGTTGTGAGTCAAGCGGAAATTCTTTATTAGAACGTTTTGTTGAGACTTTAAAAGTACGAACATTTTCTGCTTCTGTTAAAAGCTTCAAAGCACTTTCCTTAATCACTTCTACATCATTTTCTACCTTAAGCGCTACACTCATGCTTTGAATACCAAAAATCTTACGGCATCTTTCCATTATCGCATCTGGATCTTCTCCATTAAGAACGATATACATGCGATCGCGTAATTTTTCTACCTTTATTGCAGGAAAATCTTTTAACGCTTGACGTACATTTTTCGCTAGTTGTGTGGTGAATATCTTTCTGTTACGACCTTTTAATGTTAATTCACCATATCTAATTACTATATGATCGTATTCCATCTTATCTACCTCATTACTTCTCTTAATTTTTCAGTCACTTCTTGTAGCTGTTGACTAAAGTATTCGATTTCTTCTCTTGTTGTTTCCTTTGACATACTAACACGTAAACCAGAAATTGCAACTGCTCTTTCTTTACCACAAGCAATTAATACGGCACTTTCATCGGCACTTTTAGATGAACAAGCTGATTTGGTAGAAATATAAATACCAAACTCTTCAAGTGCATGGATAACCACTTCCGGTTTCAAGCCTGGCGCGGAGAAATTAATGATATGTGGTGCGCTTTGTTCAGGTGTATTGATCACAATACCTTCCGTCGATTGCAGTTGTTCCATTAGTATATGTTTTAACGAAGTCAATTTGGCATTTACTTCATCTTGACTTTCCAGCGCAAGACGCATAGCCTTTACAAGCGCTACAATACCAGCCACATTTTCTGTACCTGAGCGAATTTTTCTTTCCTGCCCCCCACCATGTGCTAAGGAGAATAATTTAACATTATGCTTTACAAAAAGGATTCCTGTTCCCTTTAAGCCATGAATCTTATGTCCAGATATTGTGCATAAATCGATATGGCATTCATCAAGGTTCAGCGGTAATTTACCAAACCCTTGCACATGATCCACATGGAAAAAGGCCTTAGGATAATTTGCTACAATCTCTCCTATTTGTTTAATTGGTTGAACAGAACCAATCTCATTGTTTACGTGCATAATAGAGACTAAAATAGTATCGTCTCTCATCGCTGCCTTAACACTAGATACATCTACTAATCCAGACTCATCTACATCTAAGTATGTTACATCAAAGCCTAACGCTTCTAACCCCTGACACGCTTCAAGCACTGATGGATGTTCTATAGTCGATGTAATAATATGTTTCCCTCTATTTTGATGTTCTAACGCAATCCCTTTTATCGCGATATTATTTCCTTCTGTTCCACCTGAGGTAAAAACAATTTCATTCGGACTTACTTGTAGTAATGATGCTGCTTGTTCTCTTGATTTACGTAATAATCGGTCTGCATCCATACCAATACCATGAATGGATGATGCATTACCAAAATATTGTGCAGATGCTTTCGTAAAGCTCTCCAACACTTGATCACTTGGTTTTGTTGTGGCACTATTATCTAGATAAATAAAATTTGCTTCCATCTATAATCACACACTTTCAAAAGGTTGAAATAACAGTGTTTATTATAACTTATTGTGTCAAGTTGAGTCACGAAATCTAATCAAAAGTCACTATTTTTCATTAGTTGGTCACTTTTTGGTCACTGAAAAAGCACCTACTCAATCGGTAGGTGCCTTTCTTTACTCTTCTTTATCTAATAACTCATCTACCTTTTCTATTAGCTTCTGTATATCTTCTTGGGTGATTTTTTATAACTTTACAATAATTCTAATTCTGCAGTTTATTTTGTGTTAATTAAGTACATCGCCTTAACAAGTGCATAAGATAAATATATAAAACAGGAGAAAGGATTGAGAAAAAGTGTACTATACTCCTAATATATATCCATGGCAATACCAAATACCCTATTATACCAATATACCTATTTACCATCATGGAATACGACCTATTCAAGAGAGTTACCAAAATATGATAATAGAACACGCAAATACAAATAGATGTAATGAATATCGATCATACACGGGTGATAGTTCTAATTATTTAACAGATTATGGACCAAATCCATTTGTCATAAATATTAATGAGGCAACCAAACAAAACAACACATATCGTACTGCAGTGTGGACTGGAGATAATTTACAAGTTACTTTAATGAGTATTGATGTTGGGAAAGATATTGGTTTAGAAATGCACTCTGATGTTGATCAATTCTTACGAATCGAACAAGGGCAAGGAATTATTCGTATGGGGAGTAACAAAAATAATTTAGACTTTGAACGATTTATCTATGATGATTCTGCAATCATTATACCCGCAGGAACGTGGCATAATTTAACCAATGCAGGCAATATCCCTTTAAAATTGTATTCGATCTATGCTCCGCCTAATCATCCGTTTGGAACTATGCATGCTACAAAAGCAGATGCAATAGCTGCGGAAGAAGGCGTGTCAATTAACACTTGATTACAACCATGTAATAGAGGTATTCAGTTAAGTTCAGTTTCTCACGACAGGTCTTTAAAAAAATAATCATATAATAATTTAAAACATGTTTATTTTTTATTGCTTTGCTTAATTTTATCGTATTAATTAAATGTTATTTTTGACGTCTTAGTGCAATGTTTCCAGACATTTTTTCATACCTTCTTCACAAAATATTAATGGCTACAAAAGCCAACGTATAATAAGGAGGTATTGTCATGAGAACTATTCAGTGGTTATCCGTACTTGGTTCAATTGGTATAGGTGTAGCAGCGTATAATATGATGAATAACGGACAGGGGCAAGGAAAACAAATTCAAAAAGTCCTTTCTAATGCTACAAACATAGGAAACCAAGGTCAGCAATAAGCAATATTCAAGACGGCCTACATATTAGTTAGGCCGTCTATTGCAATTTATCTAATTTGCATTTAAAAAGAACCCACCACTATTAGTGATTGGATAAAAGATTTAGCAGGAAGGAAAGGAAACTGCTTTATTAGTATGAGTAAAGTAATAAAATTTATACAAATATATAAATAAGAAGAAGCTATTTTAATCTCGCAATTCGGAAGAAGGTGCTTGTTATATTGGAGGATTATTTTGAAGAAGAAAAATTGAAAGCATAGTTAGATGTACTAAGCACATTCACCTATGAGGTGTTCATATAAATACATAGATACTACTTTATAAGGAGAGGTCCTATGTATTCACATTACCAATATATAAATGATCCATATCATTACCGTATTACAAGCCAAGACGTTTTTATTAATGATCTTCAAAAAGCAATTAATGGAGAATTTAGTGCCATATCATGTTATGAACAACTTGCGAAAATGATACCTAATCAAAGTCAGTTAAATAGAATTTTTGAAATAATAAACGATGAGAAAAAGCATTTATAAAAGTTCTCAAGCATCTATGCCAATATTACTGGCAAGAAGCCTACTTATTCGATTACTGAAAAATGTCCTAATAATTACCGTGATGGAGTACACTTTGCTTTTAACGATGAACAAGAAACAGTGGATTTTTATTTAGATTTGGCAGACAAAACGACAGACGCATATGTCAAAGAAACTTTCAGACGCGCTGCAGCTGACGAGCAAAATCATGCTGTTTGGTTTTTGTCCTTCATGTAATAAGGAACCCCCTCTCATCTCTAAAAAGTTGAGGGGGTTTTTGTATTACAGTAGTTCACGACATTCAGCAATGCACTCTTCTAAATCTTTAGAAGCATGTTGCATTTTTTCTTTAGTTTGTTCGTGTGCTTTACTCATAGCATTATTTAAATGAGATAGTGCACTTTCACATTCAGTAATACATTCTTGTAGTTGACTTTGGTCCATAGAAATTCGCCTCCTTTACATAAATTCATTCATATTATTCGGTACTTTTGTAGGTTTATTTATAATATCTTAATTTATTATAGGTTCTTTGCAGGAATTTTGTTGGTTGGTGTAAAAATACTTTGTAATGTGTCCATTAGGTTTCCTAGTGAGGAGGACTTATACACTATTTGTGCTACAATTGGATTATGAATTGTGAATCGGTGATCTTAAACTAACGGAGCAGTTTAGTTCAATAAGAAAGGAGTGTATTCGAAAATAAGTATACTTGTAGCATGTTAATAATTTTGATATGCTTAATTGGTTGTAAATGAAAGGAGCATTAGGTATGTGTTGCTCATGTTGTCCAGTGGTAAATATGCAAAAGTCTCTCTAATTTAAAAAACTTAGGAGGTTATTTTGTAT